>CAJTUC010000003.1 GCA_910579395.1 uncultured Lachnospiraceae bacterium
CTTGGAGAGTACGAGGTAGATAGGTCTGAGGTGTAAGTGCAGTAATGTACTGAGCTGACAGATACTAATCGGTCGAGGGCTTGACCAACAGAAGACTGCTGGGCAGTCATCAGCAGCAGTTCACAGAAGTGAACAGCAGTGGATGGGAGCAGGAGCAGTCATGTTGAAGGGAACGGGTAAAGAACGGATGAAGATTTTTGGTATTTGGTTTTGAGGGTATGTTTCCTCATAGTCTTGCAGAGCAGAAGGTGGAAGGGTCGAAGATCCTTTTGCAGCTTTGTGAGACGATACAGTTTTCCTCGATAGCTCAATGGTAGAGCACGCGGCTGTTAACCGCGGGGTTGTAGGTTCGAGCCCTACTCGGGGAGGTATTATAATTCAAAGTAAGACCTGTAAGCATTCATGTTTACAGGTCTTTGTTTTACAACTTTTCTGTGTTATACTGATCATTAAGCTGGAATTGGTCAAATGGAAGTGCAGTCTTTGCCCAAAAGTTATTCTGGATTTGTTTTGGTTTAGGAGTGAGGCTGTTGAGAGAGAATAGGAAATCAATTTATCGGAATGAAGAATCTAAAAATGCCGTATGGGAGTTGTATGACAGACAGTTGAAGGATTTAAAAATTCCATATAAAGATCTGTATATTGATACGCCCTTTGGCAGAACACATTTAATCGAGTGTGGTAATCTAATGGGAAAGCCCTTGTTGGTTTTTCATGGCGGTAATGCAACAACCGCGTATAATTTGAAATGTTGTAGCTTTTTGCTTCATGACTTTCATATTTTTGCTGTAGATACAATAGGACATCCCGGTAAAAGCGCTGAGGTTTCTTTATCGGCCCGCAATCAGGATTATGGTAAATGGGCAATCAATGTAATAAAGGGTTTAGAGTTTGATAAAATGGCTTGTTTCGGAGGTTCATTTGGTGCGGGGATATTGGTAAAGGCAATATGTGCAGCTCCTGAAGTGATTGAGCGCAGCGCATTGCTCGTACCAGCTGCCATTAAGAATGCGCCTGCATATAAAAGTATCAATATGGCCTTTCCAATGCTTATGTATCTGCTCACCCATAAAAAAAGCTGGTTTGTCAAATGTATCCTGCCAATGGCAGTAACAGAAGATAACCTTACGGAAGATATTTTGATAACTGCCCGCTGCAGTATTGAAAATGCAAAGGTGAAATCTGTTATGCCGCAAAATGAAAGTTACAAGAGTTTAGAGAAATATCATAATCCTGTTCTCGTCATGGCTGCAGAAAAAGATTGTTTATTTCCGGCTGCGAGAGTTTTGCCCCAAGCTGAAAAAGTCTGGAAGCAGAGTATTCGATATTTGTTAAAAGGCAGAGGTCATATAAATCAATTGACAAATGAAGAAAAGAAAATGATCGTAGACTTTTTAGCTGAATAGATAAGTGAACTGGATAAGAAAATGGCTTCTGGCTGGTTTTAGGGAGTAGTCACCGGGAATTCCGGTGATTGGATATGGTAAGCAGGAAGAATATTTTTTGAACTCGAAGCATAAAGTAAGAATAGGGTGAAACCGGTCGAAGAACTGGAAAAATAAAAAATAAATTATAAATAGTGCAATTAATGCTTGCCAAATGAGTCTGGTTATGGTAATATGATTTTTGTTGAGTCACCATAATTGGCTCCGTGGTCAAGCGGTTAAGACATCGCCCTTTCACGGCGGTAACACGGGTTCGATTCCCGTCGGAGTCATTATATGAGATGAAAGAATTTTTTGGAATTCTTTCAGGATAAAATTGGATATGGCGCAGTAGCCAAGCGGTAAGGCAATGGTCTGCAACACCAGTACGCACCGGTTCAAATCCGGTCTGCGCCTCTGAAAACCTCGGAAGTTTTTTCGAGGTTTTTCTTATATTTTTTTGCCTTTATATTAGAATCATACTTCTGTTTATGCCGCCGTAGGCGGCATGACGGCAAGGCTGAAAGAAAAGCCTTTTTAACTATTGAATTTGAGTGTCTGCTGGAGCAGACAGATGGGAGTAAAGATGAGAATGAAAACGGGAAAGAGAGCATGCTCCGTTATCGTATTGCTTGCAGGTATCGTGATAATCGTGCTTGGGTTCATGCTATTGCGTTTCAGGGGAAGTACGGTTGTTCATGCAGGAGAAATGATTTCATCCAATCCGAAAATTGTGTTTTACAGGCAGGATGATGAGCGGTGGGCAGCGGAAACAATGGGGGATTCTGCGTATACGCTGGCTGAATCAGGTTGTCTTGTGAGTTGTATTGCATCGGCGGTGACAATGATGGGAAATGAAAAAACGCCGTATTCTTTAAATGAGATGTTTTCCGGGCAGAATGTTTTTGATGCGGAGGGGAACCTTTTATGGGATAATCTGCGGAATACGGGAGAATACGAGGCAGAGGTTTTTGGAAGCGTGACAGAGAAACTTCTTACGAGTCTTTTGAAAGAGGGAAAGTATCCGATTGTCAGAGTAAGGATGTACGGACTGGGAAATTTTCATTATGTATTGATTGTAAAGGCTGAGGCCGGAGAATATTATTGTATGGATCCATTGAGGGATGGTCTGGTGCCATTATCCCTGTATGGGAACAGGGTGTATGCGGTTCGGTGCGTTTATCCGAAATGAGTCCTGCATTTTTGAGTTTTTTTATTATCCGAAATTTACCGGAATATAATTGTCTCTAAATATGTTATGATGTAATTAGGAGAATGGTATCGGATACATATCGGTAGATAAAAATTGCGGGTGGCTTATGAAGAAGAAAAGAAAGAAAATTATGATCATAGTATGCGTAATTTCAGTAGTTCTTATCCTTCTGTATTTTCTATTAGTAAATTTCCTTGTCAGTGCGGCATTGGTTCCTTTTTTTATGCGGAAGCTGGAGGCTTTTGAACGGATTACGGATGAAAGCTATGCGGCACAGGTGCAGACATCGGATATTAAAGTAAACCGTCAGTTGACACTGAATGCGACGGAGGAATGGCTGCAGACGGTGGAGCATAGGAAGCTTTCGGCGCAAACTACAGATGGTTATATGCTGATTGCAGAAGAATTTCCGGCAGAGGCGGATAGCCATAAGTGGGTTCTTATTTTGCATGGTTATACGGGGTGGAAGGAGGAAATGTATCCTTTTGCATACTGGTATCATGAGCAGGGATATCATGTGATCGTGCCTGATCTGCGATGTCAGGGAGAGAGTGAAGGGGACTTTATCGGGATGGGGTGGACGGACCATTACGATTGTGTGCTCTGGCTCGATTATATTTTGTCGCGGGACGCCGATGCCGGAATCATACTGCACGGACAGTCTATGGGGGCATCTACCGCTTTGATGATGGCAGGAGATGAAACGATTTCCGTAAAGATTGATGCGGTTATCTCGGACTGTGCTTATACGGATGCGTATTCGATGTTTGGGGAGAAGATAAAGGACTGGTTCCATTTACCGGCATTTCCGCTTGTCGATACGGCCTGTTTGGTGCTTCGCCTGCGCGGCGGCTATAATCTGAAAGATGCTTCGGCCATTGATGCTGTTCGAAACAGTGATGTGCCTATATTGTTCATTCATGGGGATTTGGACGATATAATATCTGTTCAGATGTCCAGAGATTTGTATGCGGCTGCGGGATGCAGCAGGAAAGAACTGCTCATTATAGAGGGAGCAGGACATGCACAGGCGCATGAGAAGGACCCGGAGACATATTATGGGACGATAAAAGCATTTTTGGAAGGATGATTTTCCGAAAGAATAAAAAGGCGGCCGCCTTGGCGTGAGATGCAAAAGCGGCCGTTTTTCATATGTTAGTAAATCTCTGTTGTCGTTGTCTGGTGTTAGTTCTTGGAAGAATATTTTACGTCATCTACAAGGAAGGAATCCCCGTCTTCTACGATACAGATCATCGTTTTACCGGTGTTCAGTTTGATTTCGTTTCCGTCGTCATCATAGTATCTTGTCGGGCTGTAATCGGCGGTTTTTTTCCAAGTAACATGAATGCCTCTGCCGTTTGTAAAATACCAGCCGTCTCTTGTTGTATCATGGCACTGGAAGGCGAGATAACCTTTCTGGTCACGCACTTCAAAGTAGGTATTCTGAATCAGGACATTTTTGAAGGACAGCTGTTTGTCATTGGCCTTGTCGATATGTGGACCGTCTGCCGCACCGGATAAATGCTGGAATCTGTCGTACAGGCCTGTATCCGGATTATATACGAAATAAGAATTCGTTACCGGATAGGTTGGAGACATATCAATTTTATTGGCAGTGATTGAATCGCTGTATTGCTCCAATGTATTCGGATCACTGTCCGGTGCAAATTGAAAATGCTGTCCGTCTGAATAGCCGTCACGGTATTCCAGACTATATCCCAGTTTCTTAACATCCGCCAGAATGCCTTCCGTATCGACATATGCGTTGTCAGTCGAGTTGCCCGTGTCATTAGCGCGCCAGAAATTGCTGCTGGAAAGACCGTCAATATTGTTTGTATCGGGGCGGTTGATTACGTCGTTGATATAAAATGGGCCGCCGAAATGGATATAGATAGCATCCCATTCAAAGGACCAGTATATGTAGTAGTCGCGGCTGCTGCGGACATTGCCGAGTCTGTCAAAATCACTCCAGTCCTGAAAGACTCCCATCAGTCTTGTAATGCTTCCTTCCACATTGCATTCATATAATATGTCAGCCTGGGAAATACCGTAGTGAGCGGCAGTTCTCGTATTAGGCATCATAACGGCGATGGGGCGTGTATTGTCTACTTCTTCCGTTACCCATTCATTTGTAATGCGGCTGCGAACCATGCCCTCCTCCGGCGGAGTTTCTTCCTCCGGTTCGTCTGGTTCCGGTTGTTCTTCATTTTCTTCCGGCTTGTCTGCGACAGGTTCTTCGTCCACCTCTTCTATGACAGGCTTTACGATCTCTTGCTTTTGCTCTTTTTGTTCGTCACCGCAGCCAAACAGCAAAAGAGTGGAAGACAAAGCGACAAGAAGAATTACCTGTAATTTCTTCATTTCTAATCCTCTCTTTCAAATACTTTTCCTGCAATATAACGTGGCCCATAAGGAGCCATTTTTGTTAGTATATCATAAGAAAATAGCGCCGTCACTAGAAAATAATTGAAAAATCCCATTGAAAAATATTCTTGAAGATTATGAGGAGCATGTGTTCCTGCTTTGAATGGCTTCTAAGTGACTGCTTTGAATGTGTAATTGTTGTAAAACAGGCTTTTTTATGATATGATAAAAAACAATTGTAAATCTATCGCAGGTTGAGAGAAAGGCGTGGTTATTAATTATGAGGAAAATCATTGTAACAGGATGTAACGGGCAGCTGGGACGTGCCGTTAATAAGCTTTATGCTGGTGATAATACTTATGAATTTGTGAATACGGATGTGGGAGAACTGGATATTACAAATATCGATCAGGTAATGGCTTTTGCTAGGGAAATAAAACCGTATGCGATCATCAACTGTGCGGCGCACACGGCAGTGGATGCCTGTGAGACAGAAGGGGATAAAGCATATAAGATCAATGGCATTGGGGCGAGAAATCTGAGCATAGCGGCATCTGAGACGGATGCGAAGCTGATTCATATATCTACGGATTATGTTTTTGACGGGAAAGGGACTAGACCGTATACGGAATTTGATCCGGTCGGTCCGCAGGGAATGTATGGGCTGACGAAACTGGCGGGAGAAAATTTTGTCAAAGACTTTGCGGACAGATATTTTATCATTCGTACGGCATGGCTTTATGGTGACGGCAAAAACTTTGTAAAAACAATGTTAAGATTATCAGAGACACATGATAAGGTCAGGGTCGTAAAAGATCAGGTCGGTTCGCCGACAAGCGCGGATGAATTGGCAAAGGCGATAGCTTATTTGCTGCCAACGGAAAATTACGGACTCTTTCACGGTACTTGCGAGGGTGATTGCAGCTGGTCGGAATTTGCAGAAGAAATTTTCCGCCTGGCCGGGAAAAAGACTGAGGTGGAAGCGATTACGACAGAAGAATACGGCGCAGCGGCGGCAAGGCCTGCCTATTCGATTCTGGAAAATTATATGTTTAAATTGACGTCGGATTTCATGTTTGCGGACTGGCATGATGCAATTGAAAAATATATGAAGGGTTTAAATTGAAATGACTTTTTTAAGCGGGCTTGTTCAGAATCCTGTTTTTGTCGCGGCGGTTATGGGCTGGTTTGTGGCGCAGGTATTGAAAACCATTATACATTTTATGATTCATAAGGAACTCGTATGGGAACGGATGGTGGGAAGCGGCGGCATGCCCAGTTCCCATTCCGCGACCGTGTGCGCGCTGGCAGCTGCAACGGGAATTCAATATGGCACCAGGGGGTTTGAATTTGCAGTAGCAGTCATTGTGGCGATCATCGTCATGCACGATGCGATGGGAGTAAGAAGAGAGACGGGCATTCAGGCAAGAGTCCTCAATGAGATGATGGCGTTGTTCCGGGAAATGGGAACGAAAATGTCCGCAGAAGATAAGCTGAAAGAATTTGTCGGCCATACGCCGCTTCAGGTGTGGATGGGCGCTCTGCTCGGCATTCTTACGGGATTTATTACCTGTCAGCTTATGATAGCGGGTTATCATATTTTTTAAGATTTTTTTCAGAAACCGGAGATTACCATTTTTTACGGTATTCCAGAGGGGTCATTCCCTCTGCTTTTTTGAAAACTTTGATAAAGTAGCCCGCTTCCTGAAAACCACAGTTCAGTGCGATATTTTCGATAGAATCATCGGAGAAGCGGAGCATGGATTTGGCATGGGAAACGCGTATGGAAGTTAGTTCATTTCCGATGGTTACGCCATATATTTTTTTATATTCTCTGGAAAGATGAAATTTACTGATAAAGAATCTGGAAGATAAATTTTCCAGATTTATTTTTTCAGCATAGTATTTGTCCAGATAATCATGTACCTGTTTTATTTTTTCGGAGATAGAAGTAGGCTCTCTGCTCTCTGACAGATTTTCACTGAAGCATAATGTGATCAACTCCGTAAGATAGCGGTTGGCATAGAGTTCCAACAGGGATGGCTTTGTGGAATGAATCTGATATAAATGATGCAGAATATCAGTAAAAGCGATCGTATTCTGCGGCCGGAATAAAAACGGACAGGATTGTTTCAGGAAACTGTCATAAAAGCAGGAAGCTTCTTTTCCGTAAAAGTGCACCCACATGAGGCTCCATTGGTCTGCGGCACTGCTTTCATGGGAATAGGGCCTTGTACAGTCCAGCCACACGCAATCGCCTGCAGAAATATTGAAACGGCAGTCATCATAGGAAATATGTCCGCTCCCTTTCAGCACGATGAAAAAAAGATATGAATTCAGATTTTGTCTGCGGCTGATGTGGGGTTCCAGGCTTTGGAGCGTACCGACTTCCTGCACATAAAGATAATGTTCCCTGGCATAGGAAGAGGGCGTTGCAATAATACGGTCGGAGGTAGATTTTGCCATTTTTATAAAGATATCCTTTCAGCAATATTTTACCATTATGCGGCAAGATTTTAGATTGATACTTGTATTATACAATAGTATACTCCCATATGGAATAGCAAGAAATAACAAAGATAAAGGAGACAACAAATGCGGAAAATAGCGTTAATCACCGGAATAACGGGTCAAGACGGTTCTTACCTGGCAGAATTTTTACTGGAAAAAGGATACGAAGTGCATGGACTCGTTCGCCGGCACAGCATTGCCAATACATCGAGAATCGACCACATCATACAGTCGGATTATTATAAAATTAAATTTTTCCTACACTTTGCGGATATGACGGATTCCAGCAATCTGATGCGCCTGATTGCGGAAATCCGCCCGACAGAAGTGTATAATCTGGCGGCGCAGTCCCATGTGGGTGTTTCTTTTGAGGTGCCTGAGTATACGGCGGAGGCGACCGGTGTCAGCACCTTAAAACTGCTTGAGGCGATTCGTGTAAATGGCGGTAATTGTAGATATTATCAGGCATCCACTTCGGAATTGTTCGGTGGTATTCCCGAGACGGCGCCGCAGAGTGAAAAGACACCGTTCTATCCGAAGAGCCCATATGGCGCGGCGAAACTCTACTCTTACTGGATTACGGTCAATTACAGAGAGTCTTATAATATGTTTACCTGTAACGGCATTTTGTTTAATCATGAGTCGCCGAGAAGAGGCGAGAATTTTGTTACGAGAAAGATTACACTGGCAATTGCCAATATCATTGCGGGAAAGCAGGAAAAACTTTCGCTCGGCAATATGAATGCGAAGCGCGACTGGGGATTTGCGGGTGACTATATAGAGGGCATGTGGCTGATGCTGCAGCAGGACAAGCCTGATGATTATGTGCTTGCGACGAATGAAACACATACGGTAAGAGAATTTGTAGAAGCTGCTTTTGGTGAATTGGATATCTGCATCAGATGGGAAGGAACCGGCGTGAATGAAAAAGGCTTCGATGCGGAGAGCGGAAAGCTTTTGGTGGATGTAAATCCGGAGTTCTATCGCCCGGCCGAGGTGGAATTTCTCTGGGGTAACTGTGAAAAGGCGGAGAAGGAACTCGGCTGGAAGAGAAAGGTAGACTTTAAAGGGCTGGTTGCGATGATGATGGAGGCTGATTTAAAGGAAATCGCAGGGATGGGCTGCAAAGAATATCAGAATAAAAAGCAGAAGAAGAGCGAGAAATAAATCCTGCTTTTCGAGGAAAGGCAGGGATATCTATGCTGGCTGTTATTTTCATATGGCTTTATATGGCGGTCACAGTTTTTTTGCTCGGATATGGAATTCTGACGGGACTTTCTACGGTCGGTTCTTACCGGGTAAAAAAGTGGGACAGCCATGTGATGTGCGGTCTGGCAGGTGCGGCCGTATATGCACAGTTTTTCAGTATTTTCGGGCCGGTAGGATTTGCGGCGAATCTGCTGCTTATTGCTATCTGTCTGCTTATCGCTTTTCTGTGCCGGAAAAGGCTTCGGGAGGATTGGAAGCAGCTTGGATTCTGCAGGAAATGGGCGGAGGCGGATGGCACTTTTCGGAAAAAAATTTTAGTGAAAGTTTTTTTTCTATTTGTATTGCTGCTGCTGTACGCTTATGGGGCTTCCAGAGGAATACTGCATTACGATACCGCGCTGTACCATGCGCAGAGCATTCGTTGGATTGAGGAATACGGTATCGTGAAGGGACTTGGCAATCTGCATTGCAGGTTGGCTTATAACAGCGCTTCCTTTGCTTTATCAGCGCTTTACAGCATGGCCTTTCTGGGCGGGCAGTCCTATCATTGCGCTGCCGGTTTTCTCGCATTTGTTGTTGCACTCATTTGTACGGAATTGGGAAAGGCGATTGGAAGGAAAAAAATGTGTCCTTCCGATTTCGCGAGGGTAGCATGCGTCTATTATCTGTTGATGATCTATGATGAGATGATATCGCCGGCGTCGGATTATTTTATGGTCTTAACGGCCTTTTATCTGGTCATCCGCTGGATGGACCTGATGGAAGAAAAGGAGAAAGCGGTCTTTCCGTATGCAATGCTGTGCGTGCTCGGGATATTTTTGATGACCGTAAAGCTTTCTGCGGCGCTGATCATTCTGCTCGCATGCGGTCCGGCAGCAATGCTTTTACGGGAAAAGCGATGGAAGGAAACTGGGGTTTATATCGGCCTTGGCATTTTAGCAGCAGCTCCTTATCTGATCCGGAATGTATTGTTGTCCGGCTGGCTCGTTTATCCGTTTACGGGACTCGATCTGTTTAAAGTGGACTGGAAAATACCGAAAGGAATCGCGGCTTATGACGCAAAAGAAATACAGGTCTGGGGCAGAGGTTACAGCGATGTGACAAAGTTCGATATGTCGATTCGAGAATGGATGCCTGCGTGGTTCCGCGGCCTTGGCGGCATGGATAAGCTTTTTGTACTGGCGGCGATACTGTCGGTTATTGTATTTGTGATACGTTTTGGACTGTGGCTCGTGCAAAGGAAGAAGGGGCGGGCGGGAAAACTTTTATTGGAAGGCGTTGTTTCACTCAGTTTCCTTTTCTGGCTGTTCAGTTCACCGTTGATTCGCTACGGCTGTGTTTATGTCTACCTGACAACAGCTGTCGTATGGGGCGATGTATGTACGGAATTTTTTGAGAATGACCGCCTGAGCGGACGGAAGGCAGGGCAGTACGCGGAAAAAGCATGTATGCTCTCAATCGGTCTTTTTCTCGTCTATAAGGCGGCGGCTTTTGGAAAAGAAGTCTGCGCTTCCTATGTGAATGATTACTGGTTGTATCAGAAGGACTATGATAATTATGAAGTAAAGGGCTATGAGATAGACGGTGTTGTCTTTTATTGCCCGGTAGAGGGGGATCGGGTCGGATATGACAGTTTTCCGTCATCGCCGGCAGAAGCGCAGATTCGGCTGCGTGGAGATGGTATCGGAGACGGTTTTCGATATGCGGAGCAATAAAAGCGGATTCCGGATGCAGCATGCTGTGTCTGTATTGGGAATGATGCAAAATAAAATCAGAGAGAGGAAAAGGAAATGGAAAAGACAGATAAAATTTATGTGGCAGGGCACAGGGGACTGGTAGGAAGCGCGATTGTCAGAAACTTGAAAGAAAAAGGATATGAAAATGTCATCGGCCGGACGCATAAGGAATTGGACTTGACCAGTCAGGCGGAGGTCAGGGCCTTTTTTGAGGCGGAGAGACCGGATGTGGTCGTTCTTGCCGCAGCGAGGGTGGGCGGCATTAACGCCAACAATACGGAGCCTGCGGAATTTGCCTATGAGAATATGCAGATTCAGTGCAACGTAATCAAGTGCTGTCATGATTTTCGGGTAAAGAAACTGTTATTTCTCGGGAGTACCTGTATTTATCCAAAGATGGCGCCGCAGCCAATACCGGAAAATGCACTTTTGACGGGGCCGCTTGAGGAAACCAATGAGGCCTATGCGATAGCGAAAATTGCAGGACTTGAAATGTGCAAATTTTTTAAGAGACAGTACGGTGACGATTTTATCAGTTGTATGCCGACCAATTTGTATGGGGCTTATGATAATTATGATTTGCAGGGTTCTCATGTCATGCCGGCGATGATTCGGAAGTTTCATGAAGCGAAAGTAAATAATGAAAAGACGGTGGAACTTTGGGGAACCGGAACGCCGCTGCGGGAATTTTTGTATGTGGATGATATGGCGGATGCCTGTGTATTCCTTCTGGAAAATTACAGTGGGGAAAGCCATGTCAATATCGGAACCGGAAAAGAGATCACCATCAGAGAACTTGCCGAGCTGGTGCAAAGGATAGTCGGTTATCAGGGAGAGATTGTCTGGAACGGAGACATGCCGGACGGCACGCCGCGGAAGCTGACGGATGTTACGAAGCTGCATGAACTCGGATGGAACCACCGGATTGAGCTGGAAGAAGGCGTCCGGCTGGCGTATGAGTGGTTTAAAGAAAATGCTGATAATGCAAGAATGTAAATGAAATAGCGAACGGAGATATTATATGAAAACATACGGAGTGATCTTGGCGGGCGGGGGCGGAACCCGTTTCTGGCCATTGAGTAGAAAAGATTTACCGAAGCAGCTTCTAAATCTGACCGGAAAAGACTTAATGGTGAATGAGACTATCGACAGGTTGGAAGGGAATATTGCGAAAGAAGATATTTTTGTTGTTACGAATTATACGCAGGCAGGACTAATGTTAGAGGCGACATCGGGAAGGGTGAGTCCGGATCATGTTTTGTCGGAGCCGGAGGCGAGAAATACGGCTGCCTGTATAGGCTATGCGGCGATGGAGATTTTACGCAAATATGGTGATGGCGTGATGTGCATTTTGCCTTCCGACCATTACATCAAAAAAGTAGATGTTTATAAAAAGGTGATTGCTGATGCGCTCCGCATTGCTGAAGAGACGGATGCGCTCGTTACATTGGGGATTCAGCCGGCTTTTCCATCGACGGGATACGGTTATATCTGCCATGAAGAGACGAAGAACGATGATGGTTCTTACAGGGTAAGACATTTTGTTGAAAAGCCGGATTTAGAGAAGGCAAAACAGTATCTGCTTTCAGGAGAATATTTGTGGAACAGTGGCATGTTCATTTGGAAAGCTTCCGTTATCATGCGCTATTTTGAAGAACTTCTGCCGGAAGTTTATGCCTGTCTGCAGAAAATAGGAGATGCAATGGGAACTGACGCAGAGTCGAAAATTATTCGGGAAGTTTATCCGCAGATTCCGAAGATTTCGATTGATTATGGCATCATGGAGCGGGCGGAGAGGGTTCTGGTACTGGAAGGTGATTTCGGGTGGAGCGATGTGGGGAGCTGGGACGCGCTGGAAGCCTTATACGAAAAGGACGAATATGGCAACATTACTTATGGAGAGCAGGTTCATATTGATACTCATGACTGCATTATCTATGCGAAAAACAAATTGGTAACGACGATCGGACTGGATAATGTCATTGTCGTGGAGACGGAAGACGCGGTGCTCGTCTGTGACAAGAACCGGGCGCAGGAAGTCAAGAAGATTGTGGAAGCATTGCAGGACTGCAATAAACCACAGTATCTGTAAAGAGGATGGTATTAACGGAACAGTTCAGCCACCGTCCGCGGCGCATATGCAGTTCCTGCGGCGGTCCTTGAAGAGCGTCGGCACTTAGTGAAAAAGACGCTTTGCGGCTTTTGAACTTAGTGCCGCTACTGCTCTTCGCGGAGCGAGAGCGTGCCGACAAAGGAACTGCATATGCGCCGCGGACGGTGGCTGAACTGTTCCGTTGGAAGATTTGGGCGATAAATAACAGCTTACATTTTTTACCATATTATGATATGCTTTTCCAAAATGTAAGATAAAACTGTGCGGTAAAGGGGAATGATGCAATGGAGAGCAATACGATGGTAAAGCCGGAAACGGAACAGGTGATTTCCGGTTTGATGTTGGAGCTTGGGATACCGGCTCATCTGAAAGGATATCAATATTTGCGTACGGCGATCAGTATGTGCGTGGAAGACATGGAGCTTATCGGAAGCGTAACAAAATTGCTGTACCCGGATCTGGCGAGAAGGTATCTAACGACGGATCAGAAAATCGAGAGAGCCATCCGGAATGCAATAGAAGTTTCCTGGGAGCGGGGGAACGGAGAACTGTTTAAAAGGTTGTTCGGATACAGTAACAGTGTCGGGCACAGCAGGCCGACGAACAGCGAATATATTGCGTCGGTGGCGGACTATGTGCGTCTGGAACAGGGCTTTGTTTGAAATCTGGATGTGAATTGATAACGGGATATATCGGGAAGGGACTTGGGGCCCTTCCTTTTTTGCAATGGGAATATGCTGTAATTACGGTGGGGTTCAGGCTGGAATTTGCAGTGTAAATTTTTAGAGCGCAGGCCGCGGGGCTTGCGCTCTTTTGCGCGGATATGCTATACTGTTGACATAAATAGAGTAAAAATGCGGTCAGTGCAGCCGCATTAAATAACAATGGACGGAGAATGGAAATGAGTTTATTGAGTGTTATCGTACCCTGTTATAATGAGGAAGAGAATATAGCCGATTTCTACCACGAATTATTGAGAAACTGTTCCTTTTTGGAGGAAAAGAGGATAGAACTGGAGATCTTATATATTGATGACGGTTCAAAGGATGGTACTGTGGCGGAGGTCAAGAAGCTGCGGGCGGAAGATGAACACGTACATCTCTTATCCTTTTCCAGAAACTTCGGGAAAGAGGCGGCTATCTATGCCGGGCTGCAGAAAGCCAAAGGGGATTTTGTCGTTCTGATGGATGCAGATTTACAGGATCCACCGGCGCTTCTGCCGGAAATGTATTCGTATATCGAACAGGGATATGATTCTGTGGCGACAAGACGCGTTACCAGAAAAGGGGAGCCTGTAGTCCGTTCCTTTTTTGCAAGACTTTTTTACCGCCTGATGAACCATATTTCCAGGACCGAAATCGTTGACGGTGCGAGGGACTATCGTCTGATGACGAGACAGGTGGTGGATGCGATTCTGTCCATGACGGAATATAACCGCTTTACAAAGGGAATTTTTGGCTGGGTAGGCTATGAGACAAAGTGGATTGAGTTTGAAAATGTGGAGCGGAAAAAGGGGGAGACAAAATGGTCTTTCTGGAAGCTTTTTCTGTATTCGATTGACGGGATTACTGCTTTTTCCACCGTGCCGCTGGCAATCGCCTCTATTATGGGGGTCGTATTCTGCTTTGTGGCATTTCTGTTGATTGCCGTAACGATTATCCGGAAACTGCTGTTTGGCGACCCGACTTCGGGCTGGCCTTCGTTAGTTTGTATTATTTCGCTGATCAGCGGTGTACAGCTGTTTTGTCTCGGGATTGTGGGGCAATACTTATCTAAGACTTATATGGAAGTGAAGCGCAGACCCGTTTATCTGGTAAAAGAGGATATCTGATGGAAGAGATGGTCAGCATTATCGTACCGGTCTACCGTGCGGCGCCATATATTGCCGAGACGATAGCGATGGTTATGAAACAAACTTATCGAAATTGGGAACTGCTTCTGGTTGACGATTATTCGCCCGATAACAGTGCGGAAATCATCCAGAATATAATAGAAAAACAATCAGACCGGGCATTATCTTATTCATGCGGCGCAGGGCGGATTTGTTTAATCCGGAAAGAAAAGAATGAGGGTGCGGCCAAAGCGCGGAATACAGGTATCGAACGTGCAAAAGGGAGATACATCGCTTTTCTGGATGCGGATGATATCTGGCATCCGGAGAAACTCGAAAGGGAACTTTCCTTTATGAAAGAAAAGCAGGCGGCTTTTGCATTTACCGCTTACGAATTTGGTGACGAGAAGGCTCAGGGAACCGGAAAAATCGTAAAGGTACCGGAACGGCTGACTTACAGGAAGGCTTTGTCCAGAACGGTGATCTTTACATCAACAGTCATTTTTGATACGGCGAAGATTCCGAAAGAGTTGATACGGATGCCTGCCGTGGCGAGCGAGGATACAGCTACCTGGTGGAAAGTTCTGCGGAATGGTTATACGGCGTATGGCCTGAACGAAACGCTTGCTATTTACAGAAGGCCGGCGAAGAGCCTTTCTTCTAATAAATTTACGGCGTTAAAGCGAATTTGGAATCTGTACCGCAGGGAAGAAAAACTGTCTCTTCCTGTCAGCGTGTTCTGCTTTTGTTTGTGGGCATTTCGCGCTACGCTTCGGCGTATATAAATTCACAAATGAGGTGCTAAGGTGAAACGAATAGAATCTTTGAAGAGGTTAATCATATCGGAGCTTCCGCTCATTGGCCTGTTCCTTTATACGAGTGTATATGCTTATTTCTGGATGACGGATTATTATCCATATCTGCATCTGCATCGAGGACTGAACTATTATTTTAAGGGGCATATGCTGATGTTCCTGGTCTATTTCGTGTTGCTGTATTTTTTTACGAGCACATATGGAGGCTTGAAAATCGGATATTTGAAGCCGATAGATGTTTATTTTTCGCAGTTTTTCTCACTGATCGGTGTCAATGTGATTTCTTATCTGCAGATTTCATTGATGCGGAACTGGCTGGCAAATGCGAGGCCGATCGCTGCCACGATGCTGATACAGGTCGTGCTGTCCGCAGTATGGGTATATGTTTGTAATATGCTTTACCGCAAGGTTTTTCCACCGCGGGAAATTCTGCTCGTGCATGGAGAACGTCCAATTAATGACATTGTGGCGAAGTTCGATTCCAGAAAGGACAAGTATAGAATTAACCGGTGTATGAACATTTCCGAGGGAATGGACAAAATTGAGAAGGAAATTCTGGCGGGTTATGGAGCAATCGTATTGTGGGATATTCCGATGCTGGAGCGAAATGAACTTCTGAAATATTGTTATAGCAAATCCATTCGTGTTTATATGATGCCGAAAATAACGGATGTACTCGTACAGGGGGCCGATCAGCTTCATTTGTTTGATACGCCGATTCTGCTGACAAGAGAGTATGCGCTGAAAGCGGAACAACGAATCGTAAAACGGCTCATCGATATTATCTGCGCGCTCATTCTGTTAGTCATTGCTTCGCCTTTTATGTTGGTCACGGCGATAGTGATCAAGGCCTATGACAAGGGACCTGTTCTTTATAAACAGATTCGCTGTACGATCAATGCAAAGGAATTCTATATTTTGAAGTTCCGCAGTATGCGTGTGGATGCGGAAAAGGACGGTGTCGCCAGACTTGCGTCCAAGAATGATGACAGAATCACACCTGTTGGTAAGTTCATCCGGGCAGTCCGTATCGATGAACTGCCACAGCTTTTTAATATTTTAAAAGGAGATATGTCTTTTATCGGACCGCGTCCGGAACGTCCGGAGATTATTGCGCAGTATACGGAGGAAATGCCGGAATTTGTTTTCCGGATGAAAGTAAAAGCGGGACTGGCCGGCTATGCACAGGTCTATGGGAAATACAATACGACGCCTTATGATAAGCTGAAACTGGACCTGACTTATATTGAGAATTATTCTGTATGGCTTGACTTGAAACTAATGCTGCTGACCTTAAAGATTTTATTTAAGCCGGAAAGCACGGAAGGCGTGGACAGCGGGCAGACGACAGCCAGGAAGATGTGAAAGGTGTGATTGTTGGCGTGAAATACGGAAATGAGGGTATGGACTGTAAGAAATATTTTCTGCTTTTCCTGCAAAAATTCTGGCTTGCGGTGCTTGCGGCGGTCATTGGTGCGGCATTTGGCGGGGGGATTTATCTTTTTCATCATGTTGTGCTGAACAGCAACCGGGAATATCGGGCAGAGTCTAAAATTTATCTGGATTTTGCACCGGATGAGAGTGGAGAAATATATCAGGCTTACAATGGATATACCTGGAATGACCTGATGGCAACAAAGCCGATTCTGGATGGCACGATGGCACATCTGCCGGAAGATTATACGGAAGAAGAGGTCATTTTGGCGACCAGGGCGGAAATTCTATCAGATCTGCGGCTGCTGACGATTACGGTCACGACTTTCAGTCCGGAACGGACAACAGAAATTTTGAAAGCGACCGATCTATCGCTGGTGGAACTTGGAAAGCAGGCGAAAGAATTCAACGATATTCAGATTTACAGAGAAACGGAAGCCGAGCTGGTGGCAGCAGACCCACGGCTTTTACAGGCCGGGTTAGTCGGTTTTGCGCTTGCGCTCGCGGCCGCGCTTCTTGCGATGGCGCTTTGTTATGTATTGGATGATAAAATTTATGTGCCGGGCGATTTAAAGTGTGTTACGGGGCTTCCCTTTGTGGGATTTTGTCTCGAAGAAGCGGGAGATGGAAGAAAAGTATCCGGTGGCGTGACAAATGAAGGTCTTGGACAGGGAAAAGATGCGGGAAAAGCAACAGACAGCAGAGAAAACAGGCTGCTTGAGAATTTGCAGAGGGATTTGGAGAAGAACTGGGCATATCTAGCCGGAAAGACCGGTACGCTTACGATGTTTGCCCTGGAGAAGAACCAGACGATAACTGCACAGACATATGAAGAACTGCGAAAGGCGGATGGAGTGCTCTTAGCTGTCCCTTATGGAAAAATGGACAGGACGACGCTTGGCTATCGAATCGAGCAGCTGACATTACAGGAATGTAAACTTGCGGGCATTCTCATTCAGAATGCCGATATGAGGTTATTAAAATGGTATTACAATCACCTTTAGGGGTTCAGGTTCTGGTATCTACAGTAAATCAGGATGTCCGGGCATTGGCTGAGAAAATGAATCTGGAAACGCGGGCTGTCATCGTGAACCAATGCGATGCGTATGATTATCGGATATGGAATACAGAGGGCGGCCCGATACAGAGTTTCAGCATGGCAGAACGGGGTGTCGGACTCAGTCGGAATACGGCGCTGCTGCATGCGGATGCGGATATATGTCTGTTTTCGGATGAGGATATCGTGTTGGAAAAGGGATATCAGGATACGATTCGGGAAGCTTATGCACAACATCCGGACGCGGACATGCTTCTTTTTAATGTTCGGGTGGCGCCTGACAGAAGAACTTACTGGAATGAGCGGGTGAAGCGGATACGCTGGTACAATTACGGGAGGTATCCGGCTTACAGCATTTCCGGGAAGCTGGATGCTTTTAGGCGGGCGAATGTGCACTTTTCTCTTTTGTTTGGCGGCGGCGCAAAGTATAGTAACGGAGAGGACAGTTTGTTTCTGCGGGACTGCCTGCGGTCAGGGCTCAGAATTTACGCCGTACCAGCCTGTATTGGAGAAGAAATTCCGAGAGAATCTACATGGTTTCATGGATTTACGGAGAAGTTTTTTATGGACAGGGGAGTGCTCTATCACTATCTGTATGGAAAACTTTCCAGGGTCTTTTCCCTGCGTTTTCTGCTTAAAAATAAGGGTGAAATGTGCGCGGAAATTCCGCTTAAAAAGGCATACTGGCTGATGAAAGAGGGAATCCGCTCGCAGAAAAAGCATTAAGAAGGGTAAGGGAATCACCATGATCTTGTATCTTACAGTCGCGGTGGGAACGGTGCTGCTTGCGGCCATGGTCGAGAGCCATCCGGCCACGCTGCCTTATAGGGTGACGAGACAGCAGATGTGCAACAGAGTCTGTCTGTTGGCTGTTTTTCTCATTCTTTTTGCATTGTCTGCGTGCAGACAGAATGTGGGAAATGATTATGCCAAATATGTAGAGTTCATGCATCTTGTCAATTCAAATGCGTATGTGCCGACGGAGCCCGGTTTTAATTTGTTGGTAAGGATAGTCTATGGAGTATCGGGATTTGAGAATCATCTGCTTGTTTTTGCGATTTATGCCTTTGTGACGATTTTATTGTTTCTACTGGCGATTTATGAGCAGAGCGACGAGTTTCCAATGACGTATTTTCTGTTCATGGCGCTCGGATATTATTTTCAGACGTTCAGTACCGTGCGCTATTATCTGGCACTGGCGATTGCGCTTTATTCCATGAAGTTCGTCATACGCAGACAGTGGGGCAGATTTATTCTGTTGGTAATCCTGGGAAGCTTTTTTCACAAGTCGCTTCTCGTGATCCTGCCTTTGTATTTTCTGGCATCCGTTATATGGAAAAAATGGCAGCTTGCACTCATCGGTATTTTTTGCACGACATTTCTTTTCTTTCAGGATTTTTACTTAAAGGTGGTCGTATTTCTGTATCCGACTTATGAGGATACGGAGTATTTGGAAGGCGGTACGAGCTATATCAATATCCTGCGCTGTCTTGCGGTGCTTGTGATTTCGTTGTTTTATTACCGGAAAAGCATACGGGATGATCGGAAGATGCAGTTTTATTTTTATCTGAACCTGGGCGCGCTCGTATTGTATGTATTTTGTTCTTTTCTGCCGATCATTTCCCGTATCGGGTATTACCTGACGATCAGCCATATTCTGTTTCTGCCGGCGCTGCTCGGGAAAACGGAGAACGGCAGATGGAAGAAACTTCTGCAGGTGGGAACGGTCACGGCGGCGGTGCTTTATTTTGCTGTTTTTATGAGCAGGGCGTATGACGATGGGCTGTTGATTCTGCCGTATAAAAGCTTTTTCTTTCATGATATGGTGAATATTTTATCGGATATGAACTAGGGCAAGAAGATTTTTTAATACTCACGGCAAGGACTGCTTCGTGAAGAAGTTCTACGATTTGCCTAAGGCAAATCTTTCTTGCCTTGGCTTATGAATTATTTGCTGTAAACTGATTAAAGGTAGGTGGTAGCATGGCGGAGCCGGTGTTTTCAATTCTGGTGGTATGCTTGAATCCCGGTGATAAATTGAGAACGACATTAGAAAGCATCCGTGAGCAGACTTTTCGGAATTATGAGGTCATTATCAAAGACGGACTTTCTTCAGATGGTTCGCTTGATTTTGTAAAAGAGGTCACAGAAGAGTTTCCGTCTCTGCGGATGATCAGGAAAAAAGACGGCGGTATCTATGATGCCATGAATCAGGCGGTGCAGGAGGCCGAAGGCAGGTATCTTTATTTCCTGAACTGCGGAGATAAATTCTATCATGAAAAAGTATTGGAGGAGATAGCCGGATTGATTGCAGGGCATCCGGCGAATGCAGGCATTTATTATGGGAATATATACGAGAGGCTGACGGGGCGTGAAGTGGCTTCCAATCCAAGGCTGGATGCTTTCGGATGTTATCGGAATGTGCCCTGCCACCAGGCCTGTTTCTATGACAGGAAACTTCTGCTCGCCCATCCTTTTGAGACGAAGTATCGTGTCAGGGCGGATTATGAGCAGTTTCTCTGGTGCTTTTTTACGAAGGGAGCGGAGACGTCATTTGTATATGGTGATATTCTGATTGCGGATTATGAGGGCGGTGGATTTTCGGAAACGGGAAAGAATCGCAGGATTTCTGCTGTGGAGCACAGGGAAATCGCCAGAAAATATATGCCTGCGGGGAAGGTATGGAAATATAGGATGATCATGTGGGTGACATTGGCACCCGTTCGGACTTGGATTGCCAGGAATCCGGTGACATCCGGTTTTTATAATGGACTGAAGAAAAAAATTTACGGGAAGGGGTAAGGTGTTGAGGGATGAAGGTGCTTTGGGTATGCAATATTATGATTCCGGCAATCGCCAAAAAATTAGGACTTCCATATAGCAATCGGGAGGGCTGGCTGACTGCTGTGCTGGACAGGGTGTTACAGGAGCAGCATCGCCACAGGATCACATTGGGGATTGCGTTTCCGGTAACAGAAGAGATAGGAAACATGAACAGGGAACTGGTGCTTGCGGGGGATGAGACCTGTGCCTGTTATGGGTTTGTAGAGAATTTGAATACACCGGAACAATATGACAGTAAGATTGAAAAAAGAATGAAGGAGATTATCGAGAATTTTCAGCCGGATATGATTCATATTTTCGGAACGGAATTTCCGCATACGCTGGCATGTGTGCGCGCCTATCGGAATCCGGCAAGGACGCTGATCGGAATGCAGGGGCTTGTTTCTGCCTGCGCGGCAGCATATATGGCTGATCTGCCGGGGAAAATACAGAGAAAGGCGACGTTCCGGGATTTGGTCAGAAAGGACGGCCTCAAACAGCAGCAGAAAAAATTTTACAAGAGGGGGCTGTATGAAAAGGAGGCGCTGCGCTTGACGGGGCATGTGGCCGGCCGAACGGATTTTGACAGGGAGACGGCGGCCAAGATTAATCCGGAAGCGACCTATCATTTTTTGAATGAAACGCTCAGGAGTTGTTTTTATAAGGACAGATGGAAGCGGAATGCCTGTATTCCATATAGCATTTTTTTGAGTCAGGGCGATTACCCGTTAAAGGGTTTTCATTATCTGTTACAGGCGATGCCGGCGGTATTGGAGCGGTTCCCCGATGCGCATATTTATGTGGCGGGCAATAATATTCTGCGGAGCAATACAGGAAAAGACAAACTGAAACTTTCCGGCTATGGAAAATATTTGAAGAAGCTGATCAAAGACAATCAGTTGAAAGATAAAGTCACGATGCTCGGTATGTTGGATGAGGACGGTATGAAAGAGCAGTTTTTAAAGAGCCATGTTTTTGTCTGTCCTTCAGCGATGGAGAATTCTCCGAACTCTCTCGGAGAGGCGATGCTGCTCGGTGTACCCTGTGTGGCGGCAGATGTAGGCGGTATCCATAATCTTCTGATAGACGGAGGTGATGGGGTCTTATATCCGGCGGGCAGTGTAGAAGGGCTGGCAGAAAAGCTCATAGAGATTTTTGCGAAAGAAGCGATCACCGAGAAATATTCGGACAATGCCAGACGGCATGCACGGGAGACACATGACGCTGACCAGAATTATTATAAGATGATACGGATTTATCAGGAAATTATAGGGTGAGCTATGAAAATAACTTTTGTATCGAATTATATCAATCACCACCAGATACCTTTTTCCAATGCACTTTATGAGCGGCTGGGGAAAGATTACTGCTTTGTGCAGACGATGCCGATGGAAGAAGAACGGGTGATGATGGGGTGGGAAGTCGATGTTGGAGCGCTCCCCTATGTGCGCTGTCTCTATGAGGATGAATATGCGTGCCGCAGAGCGATAGCGGAAAGCGATGTTGTATTGCTTGGCTGGACGGAGCGGGAAGACATCGCTGCAGAACGGCTGCGTTCCGGGAAAATAACGATACGCATCAGTGAGCGGCTCTATCGGGAGGGACAGTGGAAAGCTATTTCTCCGAGAGGGCTTTTGGCAAAATACCAGGAACATATCCGGTATCGGAAACAGAACGTATATCTGCTATGTGCCGGCGCCTATGCCGCATCGGATTTTCATATGATTGGCGCTTATCCGGGAAAAATGTTTCGTTGGGGATATTTTCCGGAAACAAGAATTTATACGGAGGAAAAGTTCGCAGCCATGAAAAAAGACGGCCCGCTGCAGATTGTGTGGGCGGGAAGGTTTATTCCGTTAAAACACCCGGAATATGTGGTAATGCTTGCAGAATGCCTGCAGAAAAAAGGCTATGATTTCCGGGTGCATATGCTTGGGAGCGGAGAACTGGAGCAGGATATTAGGCAGCAGGTAAGCCGTGGCGGGCTGTCGGGGAAATTTATATTCTATGGCTATCAGGAACCGGATAAAGTCAGGGATGTGATGGAACAGTGCCATATTCATCTTTTTACGAGCAATTATCTGGAGGGCTGGGGCGCGGTCGTCAATGAGGGAATGAACAGCGGCTGTGTGGAAGTGGTGAATGCGCAGGTCGGCGCAGCGCCTTATCTGATTCAGCATGGAAAGAACGGATTTGTTTATCCGAATGATTCCTATACGGAGATGGAAGCGCTTGTATTAGATCTGTTTGAGCACTGGGAAGAACGGAAACAAATGGGCTCTGCTGCATATCGGACGATTGTCGGGGAGTGGAATGCGGAGCATGCGGCGGAAGAACTGCAGCGCTTTCTGCGTGGCCTGACAGAAGGAAAACTGCTTCCGGCATCCAGCGGGCCGCTCAGTCCGGCACCTGCCATTGCGCCAGGGAAAATGTATGGGGCAATGATGCGCGGAGAGGTCTGAAGGAAGGTTTTGTATGGAAAATTTGAAGATCAGTGTTATCATACCGGTTTATAATACCTTGAATTGTCTGGAAAGATGCGTGGATTCCGTTTGTGGGCAGACCTATGAAAATCTGGAGATCATTCTGGTGGATGACGGTTCAACGGACGGTACGGGGCAGTTATGCGATACATTGGCGAAACGGGATAGCAGAATCCGTGTATATCATAAAGAGAACGGCGGCGCATCGTCTGCCCGGAATATGGGGCTGCAGAAATCATCGGGTGATTATGTTGGTTTTGTGGACAGCGATGATTACATCGATGCAGATGTCTATCAGAAGATGGCGGAACTTGCCGTGGAGAAAAACTATCCGGTCGTTCAGATTTCCAGAGACGAAAGAGATGAGAACGGAAACCGGCTGGCGGATGTCTGCATACCGCCGGAAAGGGTGCGGTTCTGTGATTCGGAGACTTTTATCAAAGAACTGTTACTGCATCGGGGTGATTGTTCCTTCTGTACGAAACTGCTGAAAAAGGAATTGTTTGCACAGCATTGTTTTCCGGAAGGCGAACTGAATGAGGATTTCAAGCTTTTGATCGAACTGTTGATGCAGATAGAAGGAATTGCCATATTGCCAAAACAGGGCTACCATGTGGTCTGCAGGAGCGACAGTACGACAAGAAAGCGTTCCGAGGACAGTTTTTCGAGGGTGTTCCTCGATATCGTGGAGAATGCGGACAGAATGCAGGAACTTGTGGACAGCGCTTATCCGGCGCTGCATGAATATGCGATTCGTTTTAATCTGTATCAGAGATTGGATTATATGCTGCATATTCCCCTTTCACAGATGAAAAAAGAAAATGCCTTTTATCAGAGCGTGAAAAAGTATCTCAGAGTGCATATCGGGGATACCATACGCAATTCCTGGCTGACAAGGAAAAATAAGGCATATCTGCTTTTGCTGACAGCGGCGCCGAAGACGGTGCGGCGGGTTCATGGATGGAAGATGCGGATTGGAAAGTGAAGGAATATGGGGAAAAGAAAGAACGCGGATTGAGCGGAACGGATTGGACTATGGAAAAAACAGGTATTCGGAAAAAAGAAAATAGAATATACTTATTTCTTTTCCTGCTTGTCTGGTGCATACAGATGCTGACGGCAGTTTATTTTTGCTGTCAGAAACAGGGTTTTCATGAGGATGAGTATTATACCTATTATTCCACGGCGCGGACCTATGGCCTGATGATTGAAGACGGTGCGTGGATGGAACGGGAGGCTTATTTTGATGAATTTGTTGTTCTGGAAGGAGAGGGATTTCAGTATGGACTGGTAAGGCTGGTGCAGTCCTGGGACGTGCATCCACCCGTTTACTATTGGCTCTTTCATACGGTCTGCTCCTTTTTCCCGGGACAGTTTTCCAAATGGTTCGGGCTTGGCATCAACCTGGCAGCTTTCGGTCTCAGTATGTTTCTGCTGAGGTGCCTTTCGCTGAAAGTGACGGGGCATAACGAAAAGTTGTCCCTGTTCGTTTGCTTTTTTTATGGGTTTACACCCGCAGCGATGAGCAGTGTTGTCTTTATCCGTATGTATGCACTGCTGACGGTATTCGTATATCTGTGCGCGATATTGCATGTGAGTGTAATTGAGAATGACAGAATATTGGTGAAACAGCAGTTTGAAGGAGAGTGCAAAGAAGGACGGGATAGCCAGACAGGGAAGCTTTCTTTCGGGAAATTTCTGCTTCCTCTGATGGCAGTTACTTATCTTGGATTTCTGACGCAATATTATTATTTTATTTTTTGGTTCTTTATGGCATTTGCTTTCTGTGTTTATCTTCTGTGGCGGGACAGAAATCTGTGGAACTGTATCCTCTATGGCATCAGCCAAGCCATAGCGTTCGTGCTGGCTTATCTGACTTATCCTTCCTGCCTCGGGCAGATGTTCCGCGGGCAGCGGGGGGCGCAGGCGACCAGCAATTTTTTTGATTTCTCTAATACGTTGACAAGAATTTCTTTTTTCTGGGAATTGTTGGATGAGTATGTATTTGGAAAGACGCTTTTGCTGCTGCTTGTACTGTTGATCATTGCGGCGGTGTTTGTGGGCTTTACGGTTCGAAAAAGAAAGAAGTATAATGCGGCCTATGGACTGTTGTTTTTTGCCGTAACAGGTTATTTTCTGGCAGTATCTAAGACTGCCCTGCTTCTTGGCAATACATCTGTCCGTTACCAGACACCGATTTATGGAATCGTCGTGCTGCTGCTTTTTGGAGCGATATGGGGTGGATGGAACTGCTGTTGTGAACTGCGCGGCGATAAAAAGAACTGCATTGGGGAAAAGATTGTTTTGGCAGCAGCCATATTATATATGCTGGCCGGTTTGGCCGGACTGTTTTCAGGACGCGTCGTATTTCTTTATCCGGAAGCGGCGGAGAGAGTTTCTTTTGCAAGGGAGAAAGCGGCGGCGGGTGTGCCGGTCGTCTGCCTTTATGATGCGGGGCAGAGTTGGTGCGTGTGGGATTGTGCAGACGAATTTTTTGAATATGACAGAATCTATTTTGCAAGTCAGAACGATACGGAGCCGATTTTGGACGCGGTCATTGCAGACAGCGGGGAGCTGATCGTTTATCTGAGCAATACGGCGGAGAAACAGGAACAGCTGGAGCGTATCCGGAACAGCAATCCGAATCTGACAGCATATGAATTGCGGTATCAGGAAAAATATTGTGATGTATATTATTTTCATGAGTAAGGCTTGAACTTTACTTTAGACTTACCAATGGTTGCCATGACTTCCATATAGTTGCTTTGGGGTACCGGTGTTGTGAGGATATACTAATTGTGTATCACAACAACTGGAAGGTGTGATTTTATGGAATGGATGAGTGTTGGTGAGAACATTAGAAAGAAAAGGCTGGCAAAGTCCTGGAAGCAGGCGACTTTGGCGGAAAAAGTGGACTTATCCAATTCTTATATGGGAATGATTGAACGCGGAGAAAAGATTCCGAGGCTGGAGACTTTTGTGAACATTACGAATGCCTTAGATACGACTTCTGATGAGATTTTAGAAGGCGTTTTGAATAAAGGGTATGAAATACGAATGTCCGAATATATCAAAAAAATTGAGGGGCTGCCGAAAGAAGAGCAGAATCAGATTTATGATGTTCTGGATGTTATGTTGAAATATGGTCATAAAAGAAGGTAAGGGTATAAACCGTAAATACGCCAGAGGAAAGGGAATGTACAAAATAGCAATCTGCGAGGATGACAAAGATTATATTGATTATATAAAAGAAATCATTTTAAAAACAAATATTATAGATGAAAACAGTCTGTTGTTCTATGAGTTTTATTCCGGGGAGCAGTTGTGTCTGAGCCTGAATTTCGATTATGATCTGGTGATACTGGATATGCAGATGGAGGAAATGGATGGGTATGAAACGGCGATGAAAATGCGGACGATGGGACATTATTTTCTGCTTGTGTTTTGTTCGGGTGTTGTACAGCCATTTCCTTTGTCGTTTAAGGCAAATCCTTTCCGTTATTTGTTAAAAGAATATACGGAAGAAGAAATGGTAAGCGAGATGACAGAAATCGTAAATGAAATGAAGAACAGGAAAAGAGCCCCTTTCATTATCTGCCAATCTAAAGCGAAAGAAAAAATCAGAGTATATCCAGAGTCGGTTGTCTATGTTTCCAAATTTAAAGAATGCAGCATAGTACATGTCATTGGCACATTAGCCGAATCTTATCCAAATGGGAGTCTGCGTTCAAGTATGAAGCTGAATGACATTCATAAAATATTTGATGAGGACTGCGGTTTTGTCAGGGCGCATAACAGCTATATCATTAATATGTCGTATATTGTATCTATAGATTCACATTATGTCAGGCTGACTACCGGGGAATATCTTTCTTTTTCACGAGCGAGAGCAAATGAATTTAAAGAGGTATTTGCCAGATTTGCAGCAGCAAAATATTAGAGGTCGTCAGTATGGAGATTATATTTACGCTAGTACAGATTTTTATATGCGTTTTAGAAGCTTATTTAATTATTGATTTCTTTTCGGCTTTTTTTGAATTAAGGGTTTTGTTTGATAAGAAAAATACCAGGGTAGGATTGATAATAGGAGTCGCCGCATGTATACGCGCAATCAATGTTCTGAATAATACGACAATTAATATGATTGCAACTTTTACAATTTATCTGTCTATTATTATCATCTTTTTTCAGGGAAAATTGCTCAAAAAATTTCTTTATTATATCACGGCAGTAATTATTATGCTTGGTAGCGAATTTCTGGGAATTGTTTTATTATCATTACAGACTGATTTTTCGATGAACCAGGTGGAAACGAATCAAATTGCAGTCAATATAGCAATGCTGAGTCTGAAATTATTAACGCTTGTTTTTTATAGTATCATAAAAAGAAGCGCGGACAGTTCTGATAATCGCAAAATAAATTTTCAAATCACATTGTGGTATTCCATAATGCCTATATCATTGATTGGAATTATGGTTACGGTAACACGCCTGAATATTGATTTTGCTTCATTGGGATATACCCAGACTTTATTGATTATTAGCTGTATGCTGGCATTGATAGGGAATGTTGTTATCTATTATGTATTTGACAAGTATTCGCAGTCTATCTGGAAACTGCAGCAGCAGGAAGTAATGATTACGAAGCTGGAAATGGAAGAAAAGCATTATGGCCAGATTGAGCAAGTAAATCAGGAGCATGCGGCTTTTCTTCACGATATCCGGCATTATATGAGAGTAATCGGTGAAATGGCGGCGGATAATGATAATAAGGCAGTTTTGCAGATATTGTCCGAATTACAGATAAAAGTTTCAAATACAGAAGCAGAAATGCTGTGTCCAAATCGTTTATTAAACGTTATTTTGAATGAAAAGAAGAAAGATGCAGAGAAAAGAAATATTTCAGTAAGAATCGTGATTGAGCCAGGATTTTCTATAGACCAGATGGCGGATACGGATTTAATCGTCATTATCAGCAATTTGCTTGATAATGCGTTAGAGGCGGCCGAAAAATGTCCGAATGGATATATAAAAGTCAGTTTATTTACACAAAATGCAAATCATTTTTCAATTATAAAAATAGTGAATAATTATGTTGGGGAAATAGAAGTAAGAGAAGGCAGGTTGTGGACCAGTAAAAAAGAGAAGGCACGGCATGGGTACGGAATCCAGAATGTAAGTGATATGGCCGCGAAGTATGGCGGATATTTACAATATTTTTATAAAGCTGGAGAATTTACATCCATAGTAATACTACCCGCGATTATTACCAGCAAATAAATGCCAGGTGCAAATTTTTCTGAAAAAATGACAAATTTTTCGGATTTTAACAATTCAGGGAAATAATTATGTATGATAGAAAATACCATATAATTTTTTTTAGAATTGGAGGAAACGTCATGAAAAAAGCAGTAAGTAAGTTGTCGAAGAAAAATTTTTGGGGAGCAATGAATTGCCTGGCATTGTTATTTACAGTGTTGACATCCCAGCTCCTGTGCGCATGGTATTTTCATCAGCCGGAATTCCCCGCTGAAGCAGACAAGTACAGGAAATTCAAATAAGCAGTATGTTTGAAAAGGCGGTACAAAAACTGGTAGACGGCCAGATAGAAAAAGGTTCTTTAAAAGAAGAGGAACGGAATATATATCGATACGGCTACCAGGTACTAATTGAATTCTGCATCAATATCATTGTTACCATATTAATTGCAGTCTTATTTCAGGCATTTAAGACTGTTATTGTTTTTACCATCGCATATTTATTGATACGAGGATATGTGGGCGGATATCATGCCAAAACAAGTTTAGGCTGTTTTTGCCTTTCGGCGGGTATGCTGATCAGTGTTATATTGGTGATACAATATATTATTTTAATGAATCCTTTGAAGTGGATATTATTGATACCTGAAATAGTATTGATTCCTTTCATTTTTAAGCAGGCGCCTCTGCCTGTTGCCAATAAGCCGATTTCGGAAAATGAAAGGATTCATTTTAAGCGAAGGGTGAAACAGCTTTATTCTATTGAACTGATGACAACAGTGATTTTATTGTATTTTGGAGAGGTGAGCTGTGCATTGGCCATTCTGGCGGTGCATGTGGTACTCTTTATTATGGTATTGATGCAGATGCTCAGTAATTGGAAAGCTGCGCGAACCGTGGAATAACGGTTCGCGTAGTTTTTTGTTGAGTCAAAATGATTTCGTATCATCATTCTAAAAATCTGAGGTGCCAATTTGGTAATTCACGCGTGAGCCAATGTAGGAAACATCAGTCCGTCCTGTGCAAAACGCTCAAATTCCTTACCTTTCAAAAACAGAGTGCAGTCATCCTCTTTTAGCGGTACTCTGGTATAGCCTTCGCAGTCCATCGGCGTAAAGCCCAATCTGACTTGCTGAATACCGTTTCCAAAGGACTCCACAATCTGTCCGATTTCGACAGGAACTGGAGAAAAAATATTATGAAGCAGCAGACTGCTGTCCTCTATTTCCGCGATGACATACGCGTCCTGTTCTTTGTGATAATATACATTTTCCTGCATATATTTTGTGACATAGAAGAGAATCAGTTCGCTGTTATGCGCCATTTCAAAAGAACTGTGTGGAATGCTTTTCTGTATTGCATTTTCTAAAAGCGTCCATGCTGTATTATCCTGCATCGGAATCTGTTCGATCGTCATTTGATCTGGAACGGATTTTTCTGTGGTGGAGATTTCTCTGACATATTGAAATTCCTCCGATTTTTGAAAACCGAATTTCGGATAAAAATCGAGAACGCTGTCATTTGCAAACAAAAAGAAGCCTTCGGTTTTCTGTTGATAATCCCGTTCGATTTCATCCATGATCTGTTTGATAAATCCACGGTTCCGATAGGATTCATTGGTCATGACCGTTCCCAGCTGGATAAAAAATTTCCGCTCCCCATTCCAGAAAAAATTCATATGATTGACGGATACGTTGGAAACGACTTTTCCGTCTACGACAATGGAATAGGGATTATAATTTTCGCCCCAGTAACCGTTTTGGTACCAGTCCTCAAAACTGATGTCAAATGTTTTCATGGCAAGTTCGTTAAAGCTTTTTCTTAACGCATCGTTGTCCTTGTAATTTTTAATTACCATATTAGACCTCCGTTTTTTATTTGATGTGTTTTCGCAATAATTGATCGAGCATATCCTGGCATAAGTCGACGCCCGTGACTGTAAGAGACGGATTCTTCTTCCAGAGTTCGCCCAGTTCCTGATTGGCCGTTTCGGCAAGCCATTTTTTTAGATTCTGCATATAGAATTCGGGATTTTCTCTTTTCATAGAATACGCGCTCCTATATCCGGTTTACAATAGCATATCATTTCGGGGAATTGCCTGCCGCCTTATAAATTTATCGAATAAAAAATGAGCCTTTTAATTGACAGCTCATTTTTTATGATTATGTTGTTTTTTTCATGCTTCTGATAATGCGCTGAATACTTTTTGGTGACAAATAGTATTTGGATGCCAGCTCTTCGGTGTTCATGCCTTTAAGATGATCGGAGAAGATTTTCCGGTTCCTTGCTGACAACTCCTGCCTGATCTGTGTTCCCGCGCCCCATGCCTGTCTGTGCTCTGCTTTACGGGGAATATAAACAGCTTCACCATCTACATACTGCTGTATCAGCTCTATCAGTTCAATGGGCAGAATTTCTTCTGCTTTCATATAGCCCATGTTTGCCTCCCTGATTTATATTTTTCTGGGAACAGCAATGGCTATGACAAATGATTTCATCAAGATGCAATAGCCAGTGCTATGCAAACATGATAAATTTTCTCATATAGAATTCCTCCATTCTTAATTAGACTGCAATATTTGAGCAAGATGCCGACAGCATCTGGCTGATGTTATTTTACAGTTTTTTGGCCGGAAACGCAAGCTTTTGTAATATTGCCAACAGAAATGACCTATGCTATACTAAAGGCTGATATGAAAGTTTGAAAGTTTCATTTCATACTTTTGAGGTGATGTCTGCTGAAGCGGACAACAGGTATAAAAACGAAAATTGGAGGATAACTCATGTTGACAAATAAAACAATTTTGATTACGGGCGGGACAGGCTCTTTTGGAAAAAGTTTTACCAGATATGTATTAGCACATTATGAGCCGAAGAAGATCATCATCTATTCCCGTGACGAGTTCAAGCAGTGGGCAATGGAAAATGAATTCAGCGAATACAAAGAAAAGCTTCGTTTCTTTATTGGCGACGTGCGGGATTTGGAAAGACTGAAACGGGCATGCGAGGGCGTTGATTATATCGTTCACGCGGCGGCTTTGAAACAGGTTCCTGCCTGCGAATATAATCCGAATGAAGCAATCAAGACGAATATCCACGGTGCTATGAACGTGATTGACGCTGCGCTCGACTGCGGCGTGCATAAGGTGGTAGCTTTATCAACGGACAAGGCAGTCAATCCGGTGAATCTGTACGGCGGTACAAAGCTGGTATCGGATAAGCTGTTTGTGGCGGCGAATGCGTATGTGGGGAATAAAGATGTCAATTTTTCCATCGTGCGTTATGGAAATGTGGCAGGAAGCCGCGGCTCCATTATTCCGCTGTTTGATAAGATGATCAAAGAAGGTGTAACGGAACTGCCGATTACGGATTTCAGGATGACCCGTTTCTGGATCAGCCTGACGGAAGGCATTGAACTCGTGGTCAAGGCGCTGGCTGAAGCAAAGGGCGGCGAGACTTTTATCAGCAAAATTCCTTCCTTTAAAGTGACGGACTTAGCAGAAGCGATGCTGCCGGGCTGTAAGCCTAAAGAAGTCGGAATCCGGCCGGGCGAGAAGCTGCATGAGATCATGGTGACGACGGAAGATTCTGCGACGACCTATGAGTATGACAAGCACTTCATCGTGTATCCGCAGATGACATGGAACAACAGGCAGCAGCCCGATCTGAGCGGCACGAAAGTGGAAGATGGCTTTTCGTATAGCTCCAACAATAATAAAGAATGGCTTTCTGTGGAAGACATCAGAGAAAGACTGAAAAATCTTTAAGATGCGTACGTTGAACTTGGAGTATGGATGGCAGGAAAGGAAGGGCATACAGGAATGTATGTCCTTCGTCAGTCAAAAACCGCAGGTTGAGAGGGAGGAGCATTACCATGGAAAAACCGGCAATCGAGGGCGGAAGCCCTGTCAGGGAACAGAAAATTTATTATGGACATCAGTATATTGACGAGGCAGATATTCAGGCGGTAGTGGACGTGCTGCGGAGCGATTATCTGACCTGCGGACCCAAGATCGCGGAGCTTGAAAAAAAGCTTTGTGACCTCACGGGTGCGAAATATGCGGTGGTATGCAGCAATGGAACGGCGGCGCTTCATATTGCCTGTCTGGCAGCGGGAGTCGGTGCGGGGGATGAAGTCATCACAACGCCGATTACTTTTGCAGCTTCGGCAAACTGCGCATTGTACTGCGGTGCGCGGCCTGTTTTTGCGGATATCAATGCAGAGACTTATAACATTGATCCGGCATCGGTAGAAAAGTGTGTGACGGAAAAAACGAAAGCAGTCGTGGCAGTGGATTATACCGGGCAGTCGGTGGAACTGGACGAGTTGTTACAGATTTGTCATGAAAAGAAGCTGGTCCTGATCGAGGACGGCGCACATGTCATCGGTACGGAATATAAAGGAAGAAAAAATGGTTCTATTGCGGACATGACCATGTTCAGTTTTCATCCGGTCAAGACCGTGACCGCCGGGGAAGGCGGGGCTATTTTAACGAACAGCGAGGAATATTATCAAAAACTGCTGCTGTATCGTGCCCATGGAATTACGCGGGACGAAAGGCTTTTGGAACATCCTTCCGATGGCCCGTGGTATTATGAGCAGCTTGTTCTCGGTTATAATTACCGGATAACGGATATGCAGGCGGCGCTTTTGATCAGCCAGTTGGATAAACTGGAGATGTTCAGCCGTCGGAGAAAAGAAATTGTTGCCCGTTATAATGAAGCTTTTTCTAAAATTTCGGGGATTTTCGTGCAGAAAGAAATACCGGAATCGGATACAACGAGACATTTGTATATTCTGCGGATAAAACCGGAAGAATTTTCCATTGACAGAAGGAAATTTTTTGATGCGCTGGAGGCGGAAAATGTATGCTGCAACGTGCATTATATTCCGACTTACTACTTCCCGTATTACGAGAAACTGGGATATCAAAAAGGTATCTGCCCGAATGCGGAAAAGCTGTATGAGGAGATCATAACGCTTCCGCTCTACTATGCGATGAGCGATGCGGATGTTGAGAGCGTCATCGAGGCAGTTGGAAAGATTGCAGCGTATTATCATCTGTAAAAGGGTGCGTTGTTGAACTGTCTTTGTCAGGCGCGGGTCTTGAGCGGGCATGGGCGAAGGGAAAAGTTTCCTCTGAGCGGCACGCTTCCGCTCCACTGAAAAAGCGTAGCGGACACTAAGGATTTCGGCGTCGTAAACTCCTTGAAATCCAAGTGCCGACGTTTTTCAAAGGGCCGCTCAGAGGAAATCTTTTCCCTTCGCCCATGCCCGCCCAAGACCCGCGCCCGACAGAGACAGTTCAACAGACAGCGCCGGGAAAGGAAACTATGAAATTGTCAATTATTGTTCCTGTCTATAATATGGCGGCGGACGGCAAGCTGGAATATTGCCTGGAATCGTTGGTGCATCAGACGATTGGTGATTATGAGATTATTGCGGTCGATGACTGCTCTACGGATGCTTCGATGGAGATTTTGTCTGCTTATGAAAAGCGGTATCCGGAGAAGTTCCGTGCAGTTCATTCTGCGGTCAATAAAAAGCAGGGCGGTGCGAAGAATATCGGAATGGATCTTGCGAAGGGTGAATGGATTGGGTTTATTGACAGCGATGACTGGGTCACGCCGGATTTTTATGAACGGCTGATTCGCAAAGGAGAAGAGACCGGAGCGGATATGGTCGGCTGTGATTATCATTTGACGGATAAGCACAGTATGGAAATCGGGCAGGTCGTGCATAACAATAAAAAAGAGCAGACAGGGACTCTGAATGAGGAGAAATATAAGTCACTGTTGGTGGACAGCGGCAGCCTGGTCGTAAAAGTTTACCGACGGGAAATCGTCATCGACCATCCGAGCCGTTTCCCGGAGGGCATTTTTTATGAAGATAATGCGTTGGGAAATTCTTGGATGCTGCGGGCAAAGCATTTTGAATATATCGAGGAACCGTTGTATTATTATTATCAGCATGATACGTCAACGGTACATACGATCACACAGAAGCGTTGTGAGGACCGTATGGAGGCCGGGCGGCTCATGCTGAAGGAAGCGGAGCAGTATCAATATCTGGGAAAATATCGAGCGGAAATGGAATTTAATTTTACGGTTCTTTTTTATGTGAATACGCTTTTTACCTATATGCAGGGCGTGAAGCCTGTAAAATATGGATTTGTGAAAGCACTGGGAGATGAAATGAAGCAAAGTTTCCCGGATTTTCAGGAAAATCCTTATTATCGGGAAAGGGTACATGCAGAAGAAAAGAAACTGGTCGGGATGCAGATGCGTTCAACCGCATGGTTTATATTATATTATAAATTATTATGGGGATACCGTAATTTCAGGAAGCGGATAGCCGGCCGTTAAAGCGGGCGGAGCAGTATAAAGATATGAAAACAGGAGGCATACAGTACTACATGAAGATAACAGCCAAATCGAAAGTCCTATATTTAATCGGTGTATGCTGCATCATTTTTTTATTATGGCTTGGAAATGAAGGCGATAATCCGCTGGCTTATCTGGGCTCGGAACTGCAATATTCTTTTGGTGTGCTGGATTCCAATAATGCGCTTGTGATCAGGGATTCTGTCGCGCGTTCCGGCATTGTGGCGAGTACGCCGCAGATTGTTGTAAATCGTGGAACATACACAATAAATTTTGATTATATAACGGATACGGAGGGAAATGCCGTAGAATTGTGGGAGCAGGGCAGTAAGGTCGCTGGCTGGACATTGCAACCGACGCAGACCCGTTTTTCGCAGGAATTTACGTTGGCAAAGGATGCGAAGCAGTTATCAGTCAGGCTGAATTATGAAGGAACAGGTTCTTTTACGATTCAGCGGTTAGAACTTGCACCCAGAACTTTTTTTTATACAGATACTTATTTTATGATTCTGCTGTTTGTGCTGCTGAATGCGGCCGGATACTTTTTGTATCAGAGGCATTTACAGAAGCCCATCGCGCAGGAAAAGCTGGTGGATGCCTGTATTATCGCCGGCGTTGCGCTGTTGGCGATGTCGCCGATGTTTTCCACCTACCTTTATAACGGCGATGACCTGTGTTATCATTTGGCGCGGATGGAGGGAATCAAAGACTGTATTCTGGATGGGCAGATACCGGCCATTATTATGCCTGATGCCCTGAAGGGGAACGGTTATCTCAATGCGATGTACCCGTATTTATTTTTGTATATTGGCGCTTTTCTGCGAATCTGCCGGGTATCTATCGGATTATCTTATAAAATGGTGGTTTTTCTGGCTAATCTCGGTTCGGCGCTGTGCGCTTATTATGCTTTTAAGTCGGTATCAAAATCCCGCCGGGCGGTCATTCTGGCGGTGGTCTTGTATACGTTGATGCCATATCGTTTTACGAATATTTTCTCCAGAGGGGATTTGGGAGAGACGCTGGCGCTCACTTTCTGGCCGCTTGTCATCGTGGGTATGTATCATATTCTGCTCGGTGACAGGAAAAAATGGTATTTTCTGGTGCTCGGTTTCAGCGGTATTTTGCAGAGCCACATATTGAGCGTGATGTTTGTCATGGGATTCTGCGTAATCTCCTGCCTGGTTTATGTGGTGAACGTATGGAAGGAAAAGCGATATGTCGAGATTGGAAAGGCAGCAGGTATGGCTGTGCTGCTGAATTTATGGTTCCTTGTTCCTTTCCTTTATTATTATTTTCAAGAATCACTGGGAACAGAACTTTTGCGGTGGAGCGGTTATTTTGACCAGTCTATCAATCCGTCCAACTTTGCGCAGTCCATCAGTTTGTATAATAAGCAGTATTTTTCATTGGGCCTGCCGCTGCTTGGCTGTATCGGAATCGGTGTGCTGTATCTGGTGTGTGAAAAGAAAAAGAACGAGACCAGGCTGGATAGATATCTGGGCTTTTTATTGATTCTGGGTGTAGTTCTCTGCTGGATGACAACGGGATATTTTCCGAGTATGGAGATGCGTAAGAATGGATTCCTGGATTCCATTATGACGATGCTGCAGTTCCCATGGAGATTCCTTGGACCTGCCTGTACCTGTTTTTTATTTGTGGGTGTTCTTTGGCTGGACAAATCGGAAATTTTGAAACCGTACCGAAATTTAATTTTCGCATTGTTCATTGGCTTGAATCTGCTGACGGTGCAGACCATTCCGACGGATAATATTCATATGCCGTACAGCAGTGCGGCGGCGACGGCATCCAAAGGTCATGACAGTAAAATGGCGGCTAATATTGGTATTTTTTATCCGCATGAATGGCGTCTTGACGGGATTACGGATGATAGACTGATGACGAGTGTGCTCGTGTCTGACTTAGACCATGTTAATGTCACAAATTACAGAAAAGCCGGAACAAAGGCGGTGGCGGTCTATACGGCGGATGCGGAAGGAAATTATCTGGAAATGCCGATTTTGAATTATGCGGGGTACCGGGCCTATGATGAGAACGGAAAAAGATTGGAGATTCTTGAAGGAGATGATCATCGTATCCGAGTTATTCTGAACGGGGACGGGAAAGAGCATGAAGTTTATGTGCGGTTTGGGCCGGTTGCAGGGTTCCTGATAGCGGCATTAATATCTCTGCTGACGGTAGTGGGGACAGGGTATTGGTGGTGGCGGAAGCGCTTTACACCTATAAAGGCTTCTGGTATAACAGAAATAACAAAAGAATAACATCATAAATCCGCTAATGCGGCCGCAATCCGATAAGAACCTTTGCCATCCAGAAAAGCTCTCATACGCTGGGAGCTTTTTTTGCGTTCTGCATAAGAATCTCTATGATGAGTCAGGAAGGCTATCAGGGCATCGCAGGCTGCTTCTAAAGAAGAACAGGCATCTCCTGCATAGGGGATGATCTGAACATCCGAAAAAGTTTTAACGGCGCTCAGCTGATTATCCGCCGTCGTGAAGCTGACAGAGGGTACGCCGACGGCGCAAAGCTCATATAATGTCGTCCCCCCCGCAGAAATCCCAAGGTCGCATTGGCACATGAGAGCGGCCATATCCTGTACATTCGTGTGGATATGGATAGTGGGATAAAGCGATGCTAAATGTTCCAGTTCCTGAAAATGGGAATTCAGGCGGCTTGTGATAACATGATAGTTCAGGCTTGGCAGAAAGCCTTTGGAATGATCGGAAGATGCTGCATGGCTGTCGGCGGTATGATTGTTTTTCTTGGCAAAAATTTTATGAAGCAGTGTTCCGATGACATTGCATGCATCGGTTCCTCCGGCAGAAAGCAGAACATTTCGAACTTCTGATTTTACTTCATAAGAAACATTTTGAAACTGTTCTCGAAGGGGCGTATAAGCTGCGCCAGTCAATTTGCAATCCGCTTTATGATAGCAGGCGGGTTCTCGTGCAACATCATAATTAATAATCAGATCCGCAGGATAATCGAAAGCGAGCAGATCATCCAGATAAGCGACACGACAAATCTTCTGAAGTTCCGACAAATAGGTTTCCGTCACAAAATAAGAATCGATAAAGAGCCAGAAAGCATTTTGAGGCATATCCTTCAGAAGCGGTCGTAAGGACGGAAGTTCGCTTTCCAAAGCCTGATAATTGCTGTGAAGGCAGATGATGGAAAATTCCGAGGGAGAGGCAAAGCGCTCTTCTAAAAGCGATACACTTTTTTCATCGGAGACAAGAAAAGATACTTCCATGAAAAGAGATCTGCAGGCTCTTGCAATGGATAAACAGCGCATAATATGCCCGGTTGCGATTTGTTCGTTCCCATCGGTTCTAAAATAAACAGCAGACATGATAAAATCCTTTCTGTGGGCTTTACCTGCTTTAGAAGAGATAAGACAAAGCAGGCGTCTGGTTTGATTTTATCATGAATGGATATTCTATGCAAAGAAAAGTGTGGTATGCTATAATAGACGCAGGACTATCGCCCAGCGTCACGCAGACTTGGAGGTTTGTGTTTCGGGAATTGCGGTGCAATTCTTGCATAACCGGCGGCGTTTGCTGTTTTACGAAGGAGGTATTTCAAATGAACGAATCATCCATTGCAATCATTACCGCAAGAGGCGGAAGCAAGCGGATTCCACATAAAAATATAAAGGATTTCTGTGGGAAGCCCATTATCACCTATTCCATCGAAGCAGCTCTTCATTCAGAGCTGTTTACGGAAGTCATGGTGTCTACCGATGACGAAGAAATTGCCCGAATTGCGAGGCAGGCCGGGGCGAAGGTGCCTTTCATGCGAAGCAGCGAAAATGCGGGAGACTATGCGTCAACGGATGATGTGCTCATGGAAGTATTAAACTGGTATCGGGAGCAGGGAAAAGAATTTGAGACATTTTGCTGTTTATATCCAACGGCACCTTTTATCACGGAGCAGAAGCTGCAGAAGGCAATGCAGATGCTCGAAAAGGCAGATTCCGTTATGCCGGTGGTGGCATTTTCCTATCCGCCACAGCGGTGTGTAGTCCTGAATGAACAGGGAGAACTGCGCATGAAATGGCCGGAATATGCCAGGACACGTTCTCAGGATCTGGAGCCGTATTACCATGACTGCGGGCAGTTCTACTGCTGTCGGACGAAGCCTTTTCTGGAATACGGAACTACCGACCTGCCGCATATGGTTCCTATGTTCGTCAGTGAGCTGGAGGTACAGGATATCGACAACCCGGATGACTGGGAGATTGCGGAACTGAAATACCGGAAGATGATAGGTTGAGAGAAAGGCATGGTTTTTAAAATGAAAAAAGAGTTTAAAATCGGGAAAAAGACAGTTGGAGAGAATCATCCGGTATTCTGCGTTGCAGAAATGTCGGGCAATCATTTAAAAGATTACGGAAGGGCTGTGGAAATCATTTATGCGGCAAAAGAAGCCGGAGCCGATGCCGTTAAATTGCAGACTTATACGGCGGACAGCCTTTCTCTTGACTGTGATAGCGAATACTTTCAAAACCATGGCGGCCTGTGGGATGGTATGACGGAATATCAACTTTATGAGGAAGCGTCTACGCCCTGGGAATGGCAGCCGAAATTGAAGGAACTTGCGGAGAGCCTTGGGATGGAATGCTTTTCCTCGCCTTTTGACGCTCCTTCCGTGGAATTCATGAAAAACTGCGGTATGCCGGCTTATAAGGTAGCTTCTTATGAAATCAACGATATCCCTCTGATTCGTCAGATTGCGGCGCAGCAGAAACCGGTGATCATTGCGACCGGCATCGCGCATCTGGAAGATATTGAGAGGGCTTTAAAAGTCTGCCGGGAAGAAGGAAACGAAGAAGTAATGCTTTTAAAATGCGTCTCTGCATACCCGACACCCTACGAGGATATCAATCTGGCAATGATTCCGACTTTGGCCAAAACTTATGGGTGCCTGGTCGGCCTGTCCGACCATTCAATGGGAAGTGTCGTACCGATTGGCGCTGTGCCGCTCGGCATCAAAATGGTAGAAAAGCATCTAACGCTGCGGCGTGCCGATGGCGGCCCGGATGGCGCCTTTTCCATGGAGCCGGAAGAGTTCAAAGAGATGGTAGACAGCATCCGTATCGTAGAAAAAGCGCTCGGTGCATCCGCATACGGCTTGACCGGAAAGCAGGAAAAGGAGCGGAACGGTTCCCGTTCCCTGTTTGTTGTAAAAGATATTCGGGCGGGAGAAAAGCTGACGCCTGAGAATGTGCGTTCTATTCGGCCGGGATATGGGCTTCATACGATGTATTATGAGGAAGTTCTGGGAAAGAGTGCGCTTAGGGATATTGCGCGGGGGACGCCGCTTGCGTGGGGGATGTTTGCGTAGGGATATGGATTTGAAATCATGTATTGCTAAATTTGGAGAGATATTCATATGACAGTAAAAGAACTCAGGGAACTCAATTAAGACGATTAGATGGTCGTATATGGGATAGAACTCATGAGGGGGATATAGATATTACTGATAATGCAGAATTGGTATATAAAATGTATGCCAGAAAGCAAAGTACTTTTTTTGTAAATAAGGTATATTCTAATTTAGGGTTGGAATTTTTAAATCTTGAACTTATACAAAAAGCGAAAAAAATGGCGGTATCCAGAGTTGATGATCATGTATGGACAAATATGAGTGAAGAAGAAATTCTTAGAAGTTCGGGATTGATTTTAACAGATCCGGATACAGGAAAAGAAGGGATTACATTAGCGGCAATTTTGCTGTTTGGCAAGGATAATACAATCATGTCCGTACTTCCGCAATATAAAACAGACGCAATATACCGTGTAAAAAATATTGATCGATATGATGACAGAGAAGTTATTATCACAAATCTTATTGACAGTTATAGAAAATTAATGGAATTTGGAAAGAAGCATTTGAATGATTCTTTTGTGTTGGATGGAGACCAGAATGTTAGTGCAAGAGATAAGATCTTGAGAGAAATAATATCGAATATTTTGGCGCATAGGGACTATTCCAATGCCTATACGGCCCAATTTGTTATAGAGAAAGATAGAATGTTTACCAGAAATAGTAATTTGCCACATGGCCATGGTGAATTGCAATTAAATAAATTTGAACCCTTTCCAAAGAATCCGCCGATTTCTAAAGTATTTAGAGAAATTGGATATGCCGATGAATTGGGATCTGGAATGCGCAATACTAACAAGTATACGAAATTGTATTCCGGTGGAACGCCAATATTTATAGAGGATAATATATTTGAAATAATTATACCTATGGAAAGGGCGGCTCAAATGCAAGTTGGGCCGGAAGAAACTAACAAAGAAACTAACAAAGAAACTAACAAAGAAACTAACAAAGAAACTAACAAAGAAATTTCCAATACAATTATTGATTTATTGAAAGCAGAACCGGAGACCACGATAAACGCGATTGCGGGGACTTTAGGCATGTCCGTGGGCGGAGTAAGATATCATATCAATAAAATGAAAAAAGCCGGACTCATTGAACATAGCGGACCGACTAAAAAAGGGAAATGGATTATACACAAACATAACAAATAGGAGGTTCCCATTCTCTTCACACTTTGAGCGTCACCAAATCCGTATACTTCAACATACAGACACCCTCCTCGTAATCACCGATGGCAGCAGTATTCTTCTGGCCCGCAGCATTAGCCGCAATCAGCTTCGGGAAATTCATGCCGCAGGCATGGGCATGGGGATAGCCGCCGCCGAAGCGGGGATTGATTTCGGAAATATAATAGTCTCCGTCCACGCAGAAAATATCCATATCGACGGGGCCGGATAGAGAAAGGGAAGCCGCCGTTTTTCGAATCAGGGTAAAAAGTTTTTCATCTTTTACGGAAACGGATTTTTCTGTTTCACCGGCGCGCATCCGCAGTTTTTTCTTGGTAAAGATAGAGACGGGCTCCTGGGAGAGCAGATCGACATACAGGTCAACGCCGTATTCTTCGCCTTCCGCGAACTGTTGAATCAGCATATCATCTGAGCTGTATTTGCAGAGAACGGAAAGCAGCTCCATGTTGTCCACCTTCTGAATGCCGATACTGCCGCATCCGCGGACAGGCTTTATAAAAACCGGGAAATTTATTTTACCGGCTTCATAATGTTTCTGAAATTCAGGCAGATTCAGACAGCTGGGGAGCACGGGCAGGCCGCTTCGTTTCATATGCTGGTAAAAGGCGTATTTATCCCGGCAGAGTTCCACCATATTTTGTTCCGAGACGATGGGAAGAACGCCGGCATTCGTAAATTTTTCACGGTTAGAGGCAATGAGAAACAATTCATCCTCTTGCAAAGGCAGTACGGCATCGATTTTTTCTTTCCGGCAGATATCCAGAACGATATCGAGGTAATCCGGTGAAGTCATACGCGGTACGAGGTAATGTTCGTCGGTCTCGTAAAGGGCAGGCGCATAGGCACTGCAATCCGTGCCGATGACCCGATCAATACCGTTTCCGGGTTCCTTAAAGTAACGTATCAGTTTATTTCTTGTGCCGCAGCTTAATATCAGAATATTCATGTTTACTCCCATCTGTCTGCTTCAGCAGACACTCAAATTCAATCGTTGAAAATGCTTTTCTTTCAACATAAAAGTATCAAGCTCTATGACTTCATATCTTCTATCAATGTCGTTCCCTGTACATAATCTTCCGGCGTCCATTTTCTTCGTACTTGTATGAGACTGCCGTTCCTTCTTATATAGACGGCGGGAAAATATTGAATGAAAAGTGGGTTCAGGCTCATCGTATAGCCGCCGACATTTTCATAGATAATCTGGTCGCCCGGCACGAGTTCGGGATGATTCTCATAGGTAAACATCCGGTCGCATTCCATACAGGTATAGCCGCTGATGATTTGCTGCGGCATAATGGGTCTTTCACTCGTCTGTTCTTTTTCGATGATATGAAAAAGATGCGAAGTCTTGATCATGGTCGCGTCGATATTGAAGCGGCTGCCGTCTGTCATAACATAGCGTGTGCCTTTGATGTCTCTCGTGTCAAAAACGGAGGTCACGAAAGTCGTACATTTGGAAATCAGGGAAATGCCCGGTTCTACGATTAATTTTGTTTTTTCCGGCGTAAAACATCTGGATAATTCTTCGGCAACGACCGGAAAATAATCGGGATATTCTGGTCGCCCTTCCATACCGCCGCAGTAGCCGCCCCCCAAATCCACATAGGATAAGGACAAATCAAATTCCTGCTGTAACTTACACGCCATTTGCGCGATGGATCGGAAAATCTTAACGCTCCGGGATTTACTGCTGGAATGTAAATGAAGGCCGATGACGGACACATTGGGAATCTGCCGTAACATTTGTAAAGCTTCCGCAAATCTGCCGCTTTCGTAACAGAAGCCAAAACGGCCGCTCACTTCGCCCATTGTTGTCTCGCCGGGACACATTTTTTCCAGATCGAAGTTGGCGCGGATACCGACGGAAAAGGTTTGACCGGGGTATTCGGAAGCGAGCCGGGAGAGCCATGTTAATTCCAATTGGGAATCCAGATTGACGCAGCCGCTGGCGAGCAGAACTTCGCGGAAAGAGTGTTCGCTCTTATAGGGGCCGTTATAAATGATTTCCTGATTTTGATAACCGAGGTGGCGGGCGAGCAGATATTCATCCTCAGAAACGACTTCCGCATAGGCGCCGTTCTTTTTTACAAAGGAAATGAGCCAGGGAAGGGAATTTGTTTTGAAGGAATAGCCGATCAGATAGTTTCCCCAGCTTTGGCGCAGGGAGTCTGTCAGCATATGATAATATTTTTGAAGAATCGCTTCATCGATTATAAAATAGGGAGTCTGTAATGCTTCCATTGTGTTTTACCTTTCTGATATTTATCATTCAGATGAAAATTTGTTAGTATTCACGGCTTGGGAGCCGCTCATAGTAACGAAAATTTCTATATTATGATATTACTCTATTTTGCGAAAGGTTGCAAGATGATGGAAAGACGTGATAGGATAAAGAGAAATGCGACATGCTGATGTCATATTCCTGATGTTAGAATATGACTAGGCAGGAAGCAAAGAGAGGAAACAACATGTCATTTACTGAAATTTGTATTTATCAGGTCAAGCCGCAAAAAGTGGAAGAATTTGAAGCGCTCATGCCTGTCGAGAAGTGTATACTGGTTCCACATGATAAATATTTGGGTGAGGAGATATTTTGACGGCGTCAGCGTATGGTGTGTGGATTGTTTGTGCTGTCGCAGGCGGCATGACTGGAAGTGTGAGAAGAACTTCTCAGATTGAAAGAAAGGCACGGTGATTGATATGCAGATAGACAGACTGATTCAAATGATATTTCTTTTGCTGAGCCATGAGAATATAACCGCTAAACAATTGGCGGAGGAACTTTGCGTATCCACACGAACGATATATAGGGATATCAATATCCTTTCGATTGCGGGTGTGCCGATTACGTCGCAAAAAGAATATAGAGGCGGATTGTCTTTATTGCAGGGTTTTTCACTGGATAAATCTTATTTCACACAGGAAGAGCAAAGCCTATTGTACAGGCATTGCAGATTTTAAAGGCGTCAAATTATCCCGATGCAGACAAAGCATTAAATAAGGTTGCCGGATTGTTCAGTCACAATCTGCAGTCCGAATGGTTGGAAATTGATTTTTCCTATTGGGGCAGCCCCGAAAAGGAACGAAACAGCATTACTGCACTGGAGCGTGCGATAATCAATAAGTATGTCATCACATTTACTTATTTTAATGCGGAGCTGACTGTGACCGTGCAGATTGCCGAATCCCTGAAAATGGTTTTCAAATCACATGCCTGGTATCTTGTCGCTTATTTAAAGCGCAAATGTGATATTCGTACTTTTAAAATGTCCCGCATCAGGAATCTTCAAATAACGCCGCAATCATTTGACCGTGAATTGTCAGAGGATTTTTCCATGAATCCTGTCTACAGAGAAGAAGACGATACGCCCATATTCAGATTGCATTTTTCAGAAAAGATAGCGTATAAAGTCTATGATGAATTTCAGGAACAGTATATTAAAAAATTAGAGGATGGCACATTGGAAGTAACTTTCAGATACCAGCTCAGTGATTGGACTTTCCTGTATTTGCTTTCCTTTGGCGAGTATGTTGAAATCATGGAGCCCATTGAGGCAAGGAACCTATTAAAAGAAAAGGCAGAAAAAATAGCTTCTATGTATCAGGAAAGGGAGGATTATCAAAATGAAGCCATTTGATTTTAAAAAAGAATATAAAGACCTCTACGCCCCCAAAACGACGCCGGAAATCATAACGGTTCCGAAAGCGAATTATATAGCGGTCAGGGGAAACGGCAATCCGAACGAAGAAGGCGGCGCCTATAAACAGGCAATCGGCATTCTGTTCGCGGTCGCATATACGATAAAGATGAGTTATAAATCGGACTATAAAATGGAAGGGTTTTATGAGTATGTCGTTCCGCCGCTGGAGGGCCTGTGGTGGCAGGAGGATGCCGATACCGTAAATTATGGGGATAAGGATTCTTTTCAGTGGATTTCACTGATCCGGCTTCCGGAATTCGTGACGGAGAAAGATTTTGCTTGGGCAGTCAGGACGGCATCGGAGAAGAAAAAAATGGATTGTTCCCTGACGGAATTTCTGACGCTTGATGAGGGCGAGTGCGTACAGATACTGCACAAAGGGCCGTTCGATACGGAACCGGTGTCTGTGGCAGCCATGAACGAATATTTAAAACAGACAGGATATGTGGAGGATATCTCCGATGCGAGAAGACATCACGAGATTTATCTGACCGATGCCAGAAAGACCGCACCGGAGAAGTGGAAAACGGTCATTAGACATCCGGTCCGTAAGGAGAAAGGAAAAAATGTCAACATTTGAAAAAACATTTGATGATGCGGCCATAGATTATGAGCAAAGCCGTCCTGCATATGTAAAGGAAATCTATGAAGATATCTTCCGTTATAAAGCAATCGATTCTGACAGCTATGTGCTTGAAATCGGATTAGGGACAGGAAAGGCATCACAGCCTGTATTGGATACACAATGTCATTTTACAGGAATTGAACCGGGAAAGCAGTTAGCCGCTTTAGCGCAGAAGCGGTATGCGGCTTATGCAAATTTTTCTTTTTTGAATCGGACTTTGCAGGAGTTTGTCAGTTGTGACAACGCGTTTGACCTCATTTATGCGGCAACGGCATTTCATTGGATCCCGGAGGAATATGGATATGACCGGGTCTATAATTTATTGAAGCCGGGCGGCGCATTTGCCCGTTTTGCCTATCATGCAGGGGTGGACAAAGAACGAAAGGCAATGACGGAAGAAATTCAGAAAATTTATTTGAAATATCTGCACCAAAAGGAGCCGCCAAAAGAATTTAGTATAGAGGATGCAGAGAAATCAGCCGAAATTGCGTGTCAATATGGTTTCGTCGATACTGCATATCGATTGTATTCTATAACGAAAGATTTTACGGCTGATGAATATATGACATTATTACGGACATATCCCGATCATATGAGAATAGATAAAGCAGATAGAAAAAATCTTTTTGAAGGAATCTACTCTGCAATCAATAACCACGGCGGAATTATGACGGTGCACTATACAATGGATTTGGAACTGGCGAGGAAACCATATGAAGATGGTTGAAAATTTGAGCGGATATTATTGGGGTTATGAAAAAAGGCGGCATCCGGTCCGCAAGACACCGATTAAAGAATCAGGCATAATATAAAGGAAAAGCATAACGGAGGTCTGTATCATTATGACAGACGTAACGCCGGGAATGATTTTTACAGATATACTCAGGAACGGAAATCCCAGCGCTTCGGCATGGATCAGAGGGAATGCGCAGAATCCGCAGTTGAGCGGCGTTGTCAAATTTTATTCAACGCCGTATGCAGGTGTGTTGGTCGAGGCAGAAATTTTTGGACTCCCGAATATAGCAAGACAGTTTTCGTCAGATTTTTATGCGATGCACATACATGAAAAAGGTGATTGTACAATGCCGTTTGACAATACGGGAAATCACTATAATCCTACGAAAGAAGAGCATCCACAACACGCAGGGGATATGATACCGCTCATGGGAAATCAGGGATACGCCTGGCTTTCATTTTATGACAAGCGATTTACGATAGCGGAAATCATGGGAAGAAGCGTTATCATTCACAGAATGCCGGATGATTTTGAAACACAGCCTTCCGGAAATTCCGGTGAAAAGATTGGCTGCGGTGTCATTAGATAAGGTGGCGGATAGAGAGAGATATTAAGCGCAGGAAGAAGGGCCTGCGCTTTTTTTAAAACGATAAGAAATATCTTCAAGGTGGGTTTCTGTATCATTTGAGTACCTGTAACTTACAATCGCAAGGCATCTTAAAGAATAATATTACCGCTCCGATCAGCAAAGCACTCAGACCGATTATGCCAGATGGTGTAGGACCGAGCAGACTGCTTTTGGTCGATAATGATATCCAGGCGCCGGCTTCTCCGATAATATCAACAGCGCCATGAATCATTGCTGCATACATACAGTTCTTTGTTTTTAAAGTGATATAAGACATCCATATTCCCAATACGATTGTTACGAAAATCATCATAAATATTCCTGTATAGGGTGCACCAAAATAATCTGCACCGTAATTCATTCCATAATAAATTAAGGGAGCATGTGCTAAGCCCCATAATGTGCCGTTTATGATTACGGCGCATTTCACAGGCATTTTCCTGCACAGCAAAAAAAGCATATATCCCTGCCAGCCAATGTCTTCACCAAGCGCCATATACCATATCGGGAATGCAGCTGCTGAGATTGCGTAAACAATCAATCCGATAAGAAACATAGAACCAATTGTCAGTTCTATATCCTGAGGTGCACCAAATGCACCGTATGTTTCCGAAATGTAGCTGCCATGAAAATCCAGATCATCAGGGAATATCAAAAAGAACAATACGGTACCCAGAAAAACAGCCGCACCGGGAAGCAGTGCTGAAAATAATATTGCCTTTTTATTCTCAAAAATCCTGGGACTGAAATGCAATGGTGCTGTATCCTTCGTCATCTTTCGGGTAATAAAAACAGCCAGCGCAGGTGTTCCCATGAATACGACCGGAAAACTTATCATTGTATAGATGGTATCTCCAAGGCTCGGTATGATCATACCGATTATCCAGGGAATATATAAGATTCCAGAGACGATGGAAAGATAGGTGCGTATTCGCTTTTTTGTAATGTCTTCTGCGCTAATTTTCATTGTCAGCCTCTCTGTGGAAATCAAAACCGGCTTGCAGCATAAATCCATGTGCTCCCTGATTGACCATTGCATACAGTTCCTCTTTGGCCGCTTTGATTAAACCGGATACAATAAAGCAGGCAAGTCCATGCGCGTAGATGATGGTGTTCTTAAAAAAGTCCTTCACTTTATCGACCGGTATCCCCGCTTGTTCTGCTATCTGTTTTACCATAACGGAGTTTGCATCAGCAGTGGTGAGAATATCAAAACCGCCCGCGTGATATCCGCTTTCGCCGCTCATATACAGATAGCGAAACAGGTTAGGTTCATCAACGGCAATATCGATATATCCTATTCCTGCATTTGAAAAAGCAGTCATTCCTTCCGAGGCAGAAAGCATTTTTTCGTTCGCATAATGCAAAGCATACTCTGTCAATGCGCTGCGAAAGTTTTCCATATTCCCAAAATGCCATGAAATCGGCTGCGTAGAACAACCGATTTTTTTGGCCAGTGTTTTGATATTGATTGAAGAATAGCCATCCTGTATCAGCATTTCTAAGGCATGTTTCAGAATCGTTTCTTTGGGAATTTTGGGACTGCTTGGCATACTGCGCCTCCATTTTGCTCAACTTGTGTAATTTTTTGATTCGTATTCTTTAATACTATAAATCAGTTTACTATAAATATATTTATAGTATTGCATATGTGTATAAGAAAGTCAATTCTTTTAAATAATCAAAGCATTTTATTCAATTCACATAGTCCGTCCATAATGTGTTATAATCGGTTAAGATTTTTAATTAGAATTTTATGAGGTGGCAGACCAAACATGACAAAGTATTTGATTGTTAAGAAATATATTGATGAAATGAATTATTGTTCGCTGCTTTCAGGTGGGGCTCCTGATAATGAGTTTGATTCTGAATCTCAGGAAATAAGCGACAGGATTACCTGTGCCCATACGGAGCAGGATATTGCCGGCATTATCGCAGACGTGTTTAACAGAACTTTTGATCATAAAAATGCAGCCGCCTGTTTCATTGATTGTGCCGGAAAAATTTACACGGACCTCAACACGCTCTAAGATCTGCAATGAGTTGACGGCCGGAAGACCGGAGACTATAATATAGAGAAGAAAAAGGGAAATCCTGAAAAGCGGGAAGATTGGGAATGCTCATGAAGGAAAGAATATACGTCTGCCACACCTTTTATCATGTATATGTGGCATGTCTGAAAGAATTATATCTGCCAAAAGAAAAACGGGGGCAGGCATCGCTCGTACTCAGTACGATGTCGAATAATTTTGGCAATTTACAGGAGCGGGCGAAGCGGTGCGGGCTCTTTGAGACAGTATATCTGTTCGATGAAAAGGAGGATGTTTTTTTCCCTGAACTTCAGAAATACCATCAGGACAAGGGGAATATTGTTCTGAATATGTTCGCCCGCATCAAATACACGAAACTGCTCGGAAAGCTGCAGGAACCCTATGTGCCGGTGGATTTCCGGGAATATCGGGATATTTATGTCTTTTGTGATTCGGATCCGATCGGCTATTACCTGAGCTATAAGAAAATCCATTATCATGCGGTAGAGGACGGCTTGAACTGTATCCAGTACTATGACACGGCAAGATATGACAATAAAGGACATTTTGCGCTGAAAGCATGGATGTCCGCCCACGATCTGATTTTTATCCAGAACGGATACGGGAAATATTGTCTGGATATGGAAATCAATGATAAAAGTGTGGTTCCTTTTCCCTGTGAAAAATATATCGAACAGCCGAGGGCACAGCTTGTCGAACATTTATCGGAAGCGGATAAAGACATCCTGATTCATCTTTTTATCGAAAATATGGACGAGCTTCAGCAGAAACTGAACTGCGGCGAAAAGGATAAGGTGCTCGTGCTTTCGGAACCGCTTTGCGATCTGGATGTTCGGAAACAGATTTTCGCGGATATCATTCGGGAATACGGACAGATTGACGGCCGGAAAATGCAGGTGCTGATCAAGCCGCATCCGAGGGACGTGCTGGATTATGTCAAAGAATTTCCGGAGCATATTGTGCTGAGCGGTATGTTTCCGATGGAAATTCTGAATTTTATTCCGGGGCTTTGCTTTAAGAGAGTGGTTTCGGTGCTTACAGTGCCTGGTGGTATTCAATTTGCAGAAGAAATTCTGTTTTTGGGGGAAGACTTTCTGGACAAGTACGAAGCACCTGAACTGCACAGGCAGAATGAGCATCTTTGACTTATAGGAACGATTGTGGTAAAGTTTGGGAAAAGGCAAGTGTGAGAAGAACTTCTAAGGCTCACGCCAATGGGCGTTTTGCCAAGAAGTTCTACGGTTCGCTTTGCGAACCTTTCTCGCACCGAAGAATGCCCCTTGTATGGGCATTCTTCATTATAAACTTAGAGGTAGCTAAGCAGCGGCATGGTGGTATCATGAAGAAAATATATAAGAAATTGATGGTCCTGTTGGACCAAAAGCAGAAAAGAACGATGGTGTTCCTGATTTTTATGATGTTGATCGGGGCAATTCTGGAGACGCTCGGCGTTTCTTCCATTATGCCGGTCATGAATGTCGTCATGGAAGAGAATGCGTTGGAAAATCACGAATATCTGCGGGTCATCTGTGAGGTTTTTCAAATCGATAATAAGAGGGATTTGATGATTCTTGTCCTGTCATCGCTGGTCGGCATTTTTGTGGTGAAAAATATTTTCCTGTTTTTTCAGCAGAAGATGCAGTTGAAATTTGTATATACCAATCAATTTGCCACTTCCCGGCGAATGATGATCAACTTCATGCAGCGGCCCTATGAATATTATCTGAATGCGGATACTTCTGTTATTCAGCGAAGCATTACGTCGGATGTCAACAACATGTACGGTTTGATTCTGGCTTTGCTGCAGCTGATCAGTGAAATTATCGTGTTCATTTTCCTTGTAGCGATAAGCCTTGTAGCGGATGTCTGGATGTGCATTACAGTCACGTCGCTTCTGGTCGTTGTCCTGCTCGTCATCAAATGTGTATTAAAGCCAATCATGAAGCGCGCTGGTGAGGAAAACCAGGATTATTACAGCGGATTGTATAAGTGGATAGACCAGTCCGTCATGGGCATTAAAGAAATCAAAATCGCCTGCCGGGAACCCTATTTTATCAATGAATATTCCCAATGCGGCGCCGGCTATGTCAGTGCGGTGCAGCGTTATAATCTGTATAATGCAACGCCGAGGCTTTTGATTGAGACGGTGGCAATCGCGGGCATGGTGCTCTATATGATGATACAGCTTTTAAGCGGAACCGGAGCGGTAGATATCATGCCGCAGTTAACCTTGCTCGCGTTGGTTGCGGTGCGGCTGATCCCCTGTGCGAACAGGATCAATAATCATTTGACTTCCATTGCTTATTTTGAGCCGTTTTTTATGGGAGTCAGCGACAACCTGCAGGAAGAAATACAGGATGAAAATGTTGATTATGCTGCGGAGACTTATCAAAAGAGCATTGACGTTGAAAAACTTGTCATCAAGGATAAGATTGAATTGAAAAATATCACTTATAAGTATCCGAATACGGATGTGTTGATTTTTGACAATGCCGATATGGAGATACCGATCGGAAAAAGCGTCGGCATCGTGGGCACTTCCGGTTCCGGGAAAACGACCGTAGTCGATATCCTTCTCGGCCTGCTGCGGCTGCAGAGCGGCGAGATACTGGCAGACGGTACGGAAGTAAGGGAACATTATCAGGAATGGTTGAAAAATATCGGTTATATCCCGCAGTCAATTTTTATGGTCGATGCTTCCATTCGTAAGAATGTTGCATTCGGCTATGCGGATGAAGAAATCGACGATGAAAAAGTGTGGGAAGCCCTTGCGGAAGCACAACTTGATGAGTTTGTAAAAGGCCTTCCGGAGGGTCTGGATACGAGCATCGGCGAAAGAGGAATCCGTATTTCCGGCGGCCAGAGACAGCGTATCGGCATCGCGAGAGCGTTATTCGAGGATCCGGAAGTATTGGTTCTGGACGAAGCCACTTCGGCTTTAGACAATGATACGGAAGCAGCGATCATGGAATCCATTAACCGCCTGCATGGCCGCAAGACGCTGATCATTATCGCACATAGGCTGCAGACGATTGAAAAGTGCGACATGGTATACCGGATTGAGAATGGGAAAGCGGTACTGCAGAGATTTTCGTAGATTGTTTATGCCGCTGATGACGGACAGATTGACAGAAAGGTAGGATATCGGGTATGAAGGCCTTGATAAAACGTTGCTGGGATTTATATAAAATGTACGAAGAGGGAATTAATTACCTGATTTTCGGTTTTCTTGCTTTTGTACTGAATTATGTTTTATATTATGTGCTGGAATCCATCCTGCATATAAATTATTTGGGAGCGACAGCCGTATCGTGGATGCTGACGGTGCTTTTTGCGTATTGGACGAACCGTACTTTCGTTTTTAAAAGTAAGAACAAGAGTGCGGACAGCCTGTTAAAAGAATTTTCGTCTTTCATCGGCGCGCGTATCGCGACGGAATTTTTGGAAATTGGCTTCATGTACCTCGCTGTAGATATACTGAGCATGAACTCTTATATCGCCAAACTGATCGGACAGGTACTCGTTATCGTATCGAATTATTTTTTAAGTAAATTGTGGATTTTTAAGAAAAAATAGAAGTTATGTGGAATTGAGGGCCGCCGACTGAACAGCCAGGGCATTTGTCCCTGCGGAGCCCCTGGAAGAGCGCCGGCACTTGGTGAAAAGGCAGTTTTACTGACTTTGAACCTAGTACCGTTGCTGCTCTTCGCGGAGCGAAAGCGTGGCTCCAAAGGGACAAATGCCCTGGCTGTCCAGTCGGCGGCCCTCAACTCCACATCAACAGAACAACAGGAGACCCATATGCCTTCAAAACGCCATGCCAACTTTGAACTGCTCCGCATCGTAGCAATGCTTATGATCATAGCCCTTCACTATCTCGTGAAAGGAAATGTTGCCGCGCCTTATGCGGAGAGTCACAGTGGGGTAAATTATGCGGCATGGCTCGTGGAAGCTTTCTGTATTGTGGCGGTGAACTGCTATGTTCTGTTGAGCGGTTATTTTCTGGTGGAATCTGAATGGAAGCCGGGACGCATCCTGTCGCTGCTTTGTCAGATTCTTTTTTATTCGCTGATTGTTCCGGCAGCAATGATCTGTGTCGGCATGATTTCATGGGGAGAACTTGGACTGTATGACTGGATAGGATTTCTTCTTCCAATTGAGACGGAGCATTACTGGTTCGCGACGGCGTATTTATTTATGTATCTGTTCGCACCGGTTCTGGCGGCCGGCATCAAAAAGATGGAAAAGAAAACTTTGCAGAAGGTCATCGTTTTTTTGCTGCTTTTTTTCTCTGCGGGAAAATCCGTCCTGCCGGTTTCGCTTGCGACAGACCGCTACGGATATGATTACGGCTGGTTTTTGTGCCTGTTCTTCGTTGCGGCTTATCTGCGCCTGTACGGCTGCCGGTGGCTGGAAGAAAAACAGCATGGATTCTGGCTGTATGTGGGAGCGTGCGTGTGTATTTTTGCGGTATCCGCGGCGGCGGGGCTGTTGGGGGATAAAGTAAAAGCGTTTGCCTATTATGCGGAAATGCCTTATACATATAATCATTTGCTGTGTCTGTTCGCGGCAGTTGGGCTGTTTTCCGTCTTTAAAAAGATGCGGATTCGGGAAGGACGGGCGGCCGATATGATCAGGCGTATCGCGCCTTATACGTTTGGTGTATATCTCCTGCATGAACATATTCTGGTGCGGTATGAGTGGATGAACTGGCTGCAGGTGGAAACGGTGCGGGGAAGTTTTCTTTTTCTGCCGCATATGCTGTGGTGTGTCTGTGTTGTTTTTCTGGCAGGGATATTGGTGGATTTTGTCAGAGCCTGGCTGTTTGATAAAGTGGTTTCGGGAAAGAGGGTATGATCGGATTGGACATCATAGAGAAATTTTATCAAAAATATCGTAATTCTTTGGAAAATGGGCTGTTTATCATTCTGTTGGCTTTTTATCCCCTTATCAAAATTAATCAGGGGCTGGATGTGGTGGACACTTCTTACAGCCTGACGAATTTTCAATATTTTCCGACGGTGGAAGGAACCTGGATGGTGGCGACTTATCTGGCGAATGCGGCAGGATATTTCTTGATGCAGCTGCCTAAGGGCAATACACTTGTCGGCATGAATTTTTATACGGGCCTGATTGTTTCCGGACTCGCATTGCTCATGTATTTTACGCTGCGGAAAAAGATGCCCGCGTGGCTCGTTTTTTTCGGGGAGATGCTTGCAATCGGGTTGTGCTGGTGTCCGTCTGTAATCTTATATAATTATCTGACCTATCTGCTGATGGGGGCTGGTGTTCTGCTTCTGTACCGGGGAATCTGCACGGATGAGGAGAAGCTGAAGTTCCGGTATCTGCTTTTGGCGGGTATCTGTCTGGGAGCCAATGTGACGGTACGGATGCCGAATGTGGTGCAGGCTGCTTTTATTCTGGCATTGTGGTATGGTGCATGGGCCAGGAAAAGAACTTTTGCCAAAACGGCGAAGGATACGGGAATCTGCCTGTTCGGGTATCTGCTCGGCTTCGGGGTCCCTTATTTTACGATTTGCATCAAATACGGCGTGAACGCTTATCCGGAAATGGTACGGAATATGTTTGCGATGACGGACAAGGCGACGGATTATAAACCGACCGCTATGCTGACCGGGATGTTTGGCGGTTATTTAGAGGGGATAAAATGGCTCCTGCCGGCCGCGGCCTGTGTCGTGCTGCTGTATGCTTTTTATATTTTTGCAGCATTTCTATTCGGGCAGAAGGCGCTTTCGCCAAAAGGAATATGGCTTTATCGGCTCCTGTGCATCGCGGTGTGCGGCGTGCTGCTCCGTTTCTATTGGGGACGGGGGATGTTCGATTTCCATTATTATTATTATGGCAGTATCTATCAGTGGGCAGTGCTGTTTTTGATCGCAGCCGTTGTCTGCGCTTTGTTGGCGCTCATAGGAAGAAAGCGGAGTACGGAAGATAAAGTGCTGGCATTGATCGTCCTGATTCAGCTGTTTGTGACGCCGCTCGGCGGGAATAACGAGCTGTATCCGAATATCAATAATCTGTTTCTGGCAGCGCCTTTTACGCTATGGATATGCCGGGATTTCTTCCTTTTCGCAGGAAGGAAAAGCGTTCATATGCCGTGGAAGATTATGGTCGTTGTCTTCGGCCTTATGGTGTTTGTTCAAAGCATCGGCTTTCATACACAGTTTGTTTTTCTGGACGGCGTCTGGGGAGAAAAAAGAGATACCCTTCTGACGGGCATTCCGAAAGTGGAAGGTATCTATACAAATCAGGAGAATGCGGAGTTGTTCATGGATTTGGCAGAGTATGCAGAGCAGCAGGATTTTGCCGGCAGGGAAGTAATTTTGTACGGGGAAGTGCCGGGACTTAGCTATTTTCTCGATATGCCGACAGCAATCTCCACCGCGTGGCCGGATTTGGATTCGTTTCGGCTGGTGCAGTTTGAACAGGATATGGAAAAGGTGACGCAGAAATTGGCAGGCGAAGCGGAACATCACTCTGAATCGGGAGCGGGGCCGCGTGAAGAAGAGGTTTTACGGAACCGTCCGGTCGTTATCGTATCTTCCGCGATTGCGGCCTATTGGGGAGAAGATGCGGAGGCATATCAGTGGTTCGGCGTGGATGCGGAAGCGCTTGATGCGGATGAGAAACTTGCGGTGCTGTTACAGTTCTTAGAAGACTATGGATATGAAGAGACGTTTTGCAATATGCGGTATGCGGTCTACCAGTAGGCTGAGAGAAAGGTACGGGGGAATGGTAATCCCCTGTTATCCTTTGTCGCTTTTTTTGTGATCCCGTTCGAAGCGAAGCAGCCGGAACCGATCGTTATGGCGGTATCCGTATGCCCTTAAAACATCGCTAAAACGAATTTTCATAATGGTCTGCCGGCGAAAAGGGCTGTTTTTGAACCAGTTTTCTTTTGGGGAAGGTTTGTACTTTTTATATTCCAGTCCATCGTCTTTTTCAATATCAGTCCACGAAAGTTCGATAAATTTATCAAGCGAAGAGAGTAATAAATGGTATTCATTTTTTTCCAAAATGGAGGAACCATATTTTTTCTCAAGAAAGGTACAGTCTATTTTGGTATCTTCATATCTGATTTTTAAAAATTCATCTTTATCAAGATGGATTTCTCTTGAAAAATGATTGGCTAAATATTTGGGTGAATAGATAGAATCGATACTGTATTTTTCCGATTCGAGCGAAACATCCAGTTTACAGTCGGTAAAGAAATCCGATTTGAAAGACAGGAGCGGGATGTTTCTCTTAGCCGCTTCTGCGATTGCCGTTGCGGAGACATTTTCACCATTCCAGCAGTAAGCCTTTGAGATATCATGCTCAGGGGTTTCGTCCCAATAGGGAACGGTTTGGATTTCCTGGTCTAACTGCATTTGAAAGCGCATAAGCTTATCGCTGCAAGGCTCTGTTTTTAAATCCAGAATCTTCTTATTCGGTGTTATATTACATTTGTAGAAATCAGAAATTTTGGTAATATTATTTTCATGATTCTGCCGTATCAGTGCAAAGCATTTGGTATTAGAAGATAACGATTCCAAAAAACTGTTGATGCTTTCAAATTGTCCATTTAATGATTTTTCGTTTAGTATAAAATCCATTTACCACCCCAATATGATATCCAAGTCCTTTTTTATCTGATCGAATAAACCGTCTTTTTGAAGCAAAACTTTTCCCTCTTTATCCAACGGAATTTTGACAGGGATGCTTCCACCGTTGTCGGCTTCATCGAAGAAATAAACAGCTGCTTTTGTATTTTCGATACAATCCATGCAGATACACTTTCGAACCCCATTATAAATATGGTCACTGTGGGTTTCCATAATGATCTGAATCCCATTTTCCGCAAGAAATGCCAGAAACAGGAGCAGTTCGGACTGTCCTGAAGGGTGAAGGTGAATTTCGGGATTTTCGATGATCAAAACGTCTCCCGGTTTACAGGAAAGAGCGGCGATGATAACTTCAGCGATATAGCTGACGCCGGTTCCTACGTTTTTGGGCCTTATATTATCCCGCAGCCAGTTGTTCGTAAAAGAAACTCTGATTAAATCCGTACGTTCGATTTCTTCTGCTCTCACCGTATAGCCCAATATTCTTTTGAGCCAATAGTCTACCTGCCCGCCAAAGGTAAGCTTGTCGTCCGGATCATAGACCAATATGTTTTCTTTCCAGTCATCGCTGGCATGTTTGGCCAGGTATTGATAGGCATATTCGCATCTAACGCCTATTTTATCGGGATTATCCGAATTTGTTTCATAGGTATCCCTGACACCGATTCGGTCAGCGGATAAATACATTACCGCAACTTCTTCAGAAAGCCTGCCCTGAGATTCAACCTTTGTTTTATCGTCGAATATTTTTTTTGAAAAAGTGGAATTGATGGTCAATTCGATTTCCTGGCTTCCTACATATTTATTTTTCAGCTCGCTGATTTTTCCGATGTTAATATAGGGACCCATAAAAGGGTTGTTTCCGTCCTGGATCATGGCAAGGATTGCCTGTATGACGGTGGATTTTCCCATGGAATTTTTCCCGGCTAATAATGTCAGATTGCTAAAGCTGAAATCAGCATCATCAAAACACTTGAAGCCTTTAATCTGTAATCGATGGATCATATGAATTCCTCCCATAAATATGTCAGATAAGAACGGATGCCGCTTAGCGTGACAGGTAATACTTCTATTTCGTGCATATATACATAAAAAAAACGGTCAAACGCGAAAAATGGGTCGCTGCCTTTGCGCCGGCACATATCAAACACGCATAAAGCTAATCCATAAGCCTTTGCTTTTGCCTTCCTGTTTTTGTAGTAGGAAGCAGAAAGATATTCGGGTTTTTTTATGAAATTGAGTTGGTCAATATAGAAGGCGGTAATATCATCTATGATATTTAAAAAACTTTTCCAGCTATAATAGTTTTTATGGAGATTCAATATTGTGATTTCCAAAAGCTCATGTTCCCCATAGTTGTCCTGTGCATCAAGCGGTAACAGCCTGTTGTAAATTCCCCAGAAAAGAAGCATATACAGAATTTCATATTCTTTCAGGAAACTTTTTTGTGACGGCGCGTTGTTAATAAGACTGCGGATTTCTTTGCTGATATGATTTAAAGCCTCGATTCCATGTTCTTTATACAAAATATTCCTGATATTCTGCTCTTGCCCGACGCTCCATTTTTCATGAAACAGGGCAGTCTCCATATGAAGATATCTGGGGGTATGATAATCAATGATTCGGAAAAAGAAGTTTGCTCTAAGAATCATGCTCGCCAGCTTTGGAAGCCCCTGACTTAATTCGTGAAAAAAACATTTTTTGAGATTCGGCGGCATTTCATCCACATGAACATAAAAGGTTCCCTGAAGGTATACCAACAGGGCGAGCAGCCATTCCTTGGACTCCAGAATCAGGAAATCGCCGTTCTGCAATTCGGAAACATAGATTACCGGCATGGGAATGCCGATTTGAATTGCGTCTATCAAATGGGCTACCGTATCCTGGTATTTACTGGCTTTTTTGGGATGTGGGAAATGGAGTCTTCCCTCTTGATACATCCAATTTAAGTTTTCAAGTGAAAAATTTTTTTCATATATTTCTACGGCAATTTGTTCACGATAAGACATAATTTCCCCATATTCTTGCATTAGCGGTTTTTGTAAATATTATAATAACATTATCTCCAATAAATGTCGAGAAGAACTCTGTTATAAACGTATCATTGCAAAATACCGGATGCCTGTGTTACAATAGATTGAAAAATCGGAAGTTTTATATTCTTTTGTGAGAAAGGCATAAAAATGGGCATAAAGATTAATTTTAATGTTCCCCCCTATACGGGGAAGGAAGTTGACTATATGAAGGAAGCTATCGAGAATCAGAAGATTTGCGGTGACGGCCCTTTTACGAAGAAGTGCGGTGAGTGGATTGAGGAACAGACCGGAACGGCGAGATGTCTGCTCACACCGTCCTGCACGCAGGCAACGGAACTGGCGGCGCTTCTTCTGGATATCAAAGAGGGGGATGAGGTAATCCTGCCCTCTTATACCTTTGTCTCTACGGCGGATGCCTTTGTGCTGCGCGGGGCCAGAGCGGTCTTTGTGGATATCAGGCCGGATACGATGAATATTGATGAAACGTTGATCGAAGATGCGATTACGGAGAAGACCAGGGCAATCGCGCCGGTTCATTATGCGGGCGTGGGCTGTGAGATGGATGCAATCATGGAGATCGCGAAAAAGCATCACCTGGCAGTCGTGGAAGATGCGGCACAGGGTATCCTGGCATCCTATAAGGGAAAAGCGCTCGGTACTTTTGGCGAGTTCGGCTGTTTCAGTTTTCATGAGACGAAGAATCTCAGCATGGGAGAAGGCGGCGCGCTTCTGATCCGGGACGAAAAATATATTGAGGATGCGGAGATCATCCGGGAAAAAGGAACGGACCGGAGCAAGTATCACAGAGGGCAGGTCGATAAATACCGTTGGCAGAACTATGGTTCTTCCTATCTGCCAAGCGATATGAACGCGGCTTATTTGTATGCGCAGCTTGAACTTGCAGAAGAGATTACGCAGGCGAGAATGGACAGGTGGAATCAGTACAAAGAGCTGCTTTCGCCGCTTGCGGAAGAAGGGAAGATTGAGCTGCCCTATATCCCGGAACACTGTACGCACAATGCGCATATGTTCTATATCAAAACGAAGGATTTGGATGAAAGAAGCAGGCTGGATGCCTTTTTAAAGGAAAAGGGAATCCTTCCGGCCTCACACTATGTTCCGCTGCATTCAGCGCCGGCGGGTCTGAAATTCGGCAGATTCCATGGGGAAGACAAGTATACAACGAAAGAGAGCGAGAGACTTCTGCGTCTTCCGCTGTTCTATAAGCTGACGGCGGACGAGGCAGAATATGCAGCGGAACAGGTCAAGGCATTTTACTGTTAGAAACGGCGGAATTGCGGCATGGAAAGGGATTCGTTCGTGGAAAAACACAGATTTTGGAAGAAGTACGGAAACTATATTATCGCGGCGGTGACTATACTGGTCAATATAGCTGCGCTGAGCATTTTTTTCAGTTTTTACTACGACCTGAACGATGATTTTTTTATGCGTGATATTATGTCGGGAGCCTACACTGGAATGCCGGACGGTCATAATGTACAGACTTTATATGTTCTTGGAGCGTTTATCAGTCTGTTTTACAGGCTGTACCGTACGTTTCCGTGGTATGGTATTTTTCTATTGTTCTGTCAGATGGGCAGTCTGTATGCCGTGGGTGTGCGGCTGTTGCGGTTTTGCCATAGTCTGCTTGCAAAAGTGGGATGTATGACGCTTCTTACGTTGTTTATGTGGGGAATGATACTGCCCCATTTGACGGCGCTTCATTATACCTTTATCAGCGCGATGCTGGCGGCTGCAGCGATATTTCTTTTTCTCACGACGCCGAGGGGATTTTCGGTGAAGCAGTTCCTTGTATGGAATATCCCTTCGATGCTGCTTGCTGTTTTGGCGTACCAGCTCCGGACGGAGATGCTTCTGCTTCTTTTTCCGTTTATCAGCCTTGCGGGGGTGTTTCGGTGGGTGGAAGAAGAGAAGTTTTTTCAGAAGGAAAATTATATAAAATATGGCGTCGTTCTGGCCTGTATCCTGGGCGGAATGCTCGTCAGCAGATTAATTGATCTTGCGGCATATGGAAGCGGGGAGTGGAAACAGTTTCTTACCTTTTTTGATAAAAGGACAGAAGTTTATGATTATCATCTGGATATCCTCACAAGCGGAGAGCATGGGGAATATTTGCGTTCCATCGGCCTGAATGATGCACAGCAGGAACTGCTCTCTAATTATAATTTCGGCCTGGATGAAAGCATCAATGCAGAGTTGATGGGTGAGATTGCTGCGTATGCGTCCATGGATACGGAATACTTTGACGATATACCGGATACGGTCCGGTTTTATATCTACCGTACACTGCATTCGGAGGACGTTCCCTATAGCAGGCTTGTCATCGCACTTTATTTCTGCATCGCGCTGGCCGGAATTTATGCCGTGTTCGCGGGTGTGGGCAGATGGACTTTTCTATGGGAATTGGCATTGACAGGATTGGTCAGAATGGCTTTATGGATGTTCATTCTGATCAGAGGAAGATACCCGGAGCGCATTACGCATTCGCTGTATGTGGCTGAGGCGGCGCTGCTTCTGGGGATGCTTTGTATACAGCTTATGAAAGGAAACTGGCTGCAGTTTCGGGAAGCGGGTAAAGAAAAGGCGGAAGGAAGACGAAAAGGTGCACCGGCAGTTTTTGTGCTGCTGGGACTTCTGTGTATCTGCTATGTTCCGCACAGCGTCAAAAAAGTGATGGCGGATGAAGAGAGCAGGGAAATATCCCATGTGAACTGTCTGAAGATTGCGCAGTATTGCAGAGAGCATCCGGATAATTTTTACTTTAAAGATGTTTATTCTACAGTGGGTTATTCCCAAAAGATTTTTCAGGATGTAGATAATTCTCTGGCGAATCATGACATTATGGGCGGCTGGTTGTGCAAGAGCCCTCTTTACGGTGAAAAGCTGGGGAAATTTGGAATTGCAACGATGGAAGAGGGATTGCTCTATCATGATTATGTTTATTTTGTAACATCGAAGGACAGCGATACCGATTGGCTCACGGCGTATTATGCCGGAAAGGGGCTTGCGGTCAGCATAGAAGAAATAGATTTAATAGAAGGGACTTATGCAGTCTATAAACTGAAGGAATTGGGAGAATGACAAATGGAGAGCACAGTGCAGACATTGGCAGGGGTGGTTTATCTGCGGCCGATTCAGGAGGCAGATACGGAGCAGGTTGTTGCCTGGCGGAATAAAGAGAGAGTCAGGCATAATTTCATATACCAGAAGCCGTTCACGAAAGAAGGGCATCTGAACTGGCTCCGTACGCAGGTGGAGCCGGGTCATGTGGTGCAGTTCATCATATGTGAGAAAGATTCGGAGCGGTCGGTCGGCAGCGTTTATTTCCGTGACATCGACCGGAAGAAGGGATGTGCAGAATACGGCATCTTCATCGGGGAAGACGATGCGGTCGGTAAAGGATATGGGACGCAGGCAGCGAAACTCGCGCTTACCTGGGCTTTTGAAGAATTGCGGCTTCGGACGGTATTTTTACGGGTTTTTGCGGATAATAAATGGGCGAGGAAAAGTTATGAGAACGCAGGTTTTCGATTGATGGAAAACCGGCAGGAAGAAGTTGTGATAGACGGTATGAAAAGAACGGTCGTCTTTTATGAAATAAGAAACAATTGTGGTTCGCGCCTGTGCTGATAATGCCGGGGGTGCAAGCTGCAGTCTGTGGAAAGGATATTGATATGAGTCAGTTAGTCAGTTTTGTCATTCCCTGCTATCGATCTTCCAAAACGATCGGCGGGGTCGTAGAGGAAATCGATAAAGCGATGAAACGGTTGTCCAAATACCGTTATGAAATCATTTTGGTAAATGATTGTTCCCCGGATGAAACATTTGAGGTGATCCGCGGTATCTGTGCGGAGAGAAAAGATATCTGCGGCATAAATCTGGCCAGAAATTTCGGGCAGCACGCGGCTTTGATGGCGGGGTTTCATTATGTGCGCGGTGATATTTTAGTCTGCCTGGATGACGATGGGCAGACGCCGGCGGATGAGGTCGGAAAACTGCTTGCGAAGCTGGAAGAGGGCTATGACGCGGTCTATGCCAGATATGAGCATAAACAGCATTCGACTTTTCGGAACCTTGGAAGCAAGGTGAATGAATGGATGGCAAGAGTCATGATCGGCAAGCCGAAGGAACTGTATCTGTCCAGCTATTTTGCAGTAAAGCGCTTTGTTGTGGATGAAATGCTGCGGTACAGTAATCCCTATCCCTATGTCATCGGTCTGGTGCTTCGCACAACGAATAGGATCACGAATGTGGATGTCAATCACCGGGAACGGGAAATCGGTACTTCCGGTTATACGGTCGGGAAATTGTTCACGTTGTGGTTCAACGGTTTCACGGCTTTCAGCATTAAGCCGCTCCGGGTTGCAACGGTCCTCGGCGCTTTTTCGGCGGCGATGGGTTTTCTATACGGAATTTATACAAGTATTAAGAAACTGGTCAATCCGAATGTCGTCATCGGTTTCAGTTCGCTCATGTCCGCAGTTGTTATCTTCGGCGGCATTGTAATGCTGATGCTCGGCATCATCGGGGAATATATTGGAAGAATTTATATTTCCATGAATAATTCTCCTCAGTATGTAGTCAGAGAGTGTATCAATGAACGGGAATGAATTTGGAATCAAACTGAAACTGAATCTTATTGCCTTTATCATCGCTACGGCAGGAACGCTTTGCTTTCCGCAGATTTTGAATCTGAAAGGAAATCCGCTTGTTTTTACGAACAGCATTTTTTCTGTATTCGTGTGGATTCTGTGTATCTATGCGATGAATCTCTCGCTGCATACCATTGACCTTCACGATATGCGGGGATGGAAACTGGCAGGCGTTTTATCTTTTACATTCACTGCGGCGATGCTCTTTGGGAGCAGGCTGGAGGCGGTCGGCAATGTGGATTTCAAAGACTGGAAGCTGTGGATTTCGCTGCCCGTGCTTACCTGTCTTTTTACGATTTTTGTCCGTAAATCATGGAATTTCCTCGGAAACATGGAAGAGCGGAAGGAAAAACTTGCTCAGTATATCAAAGTGCCGAAAACACTGGAAAGGCCGGTCAAAAATGCGGATATTCTGACCTTTTTTTTCCTGCTGCTCTGTTGGCTTCCGGTACTGCTCGCCGTTTATCCGGGGTTTTTTGTCTATGATGCGCAGGATGAATATCTGCAGGTGGCGTCAAGGAATTTTACGACACATCATCCGCTCGTTCATGTTTTAATGCTCGGTGGTATCATCTGTGCCGTTCATAAGGTGACGGATTCCTATAATCTGGGGATTGCCTGCTATATGCTCGTGCAGATGTGTATTGTGGCGGGCGGTTTTACCTGTCTGCTCGCATATCTTCGGAAAAAGAAGATAGGAAAGACGCCGCGTTTTCTGTCTTTGCTTTATTTTGCTTTTTTTCCGGTCATCGTCATGTTCACGCTCTGTTCTGCGAAGGACACGATTTTTACCGTTGCATTGCTGATGCTCTTATTGTGTATGTTGGAGATGGGGATTGCCGAAGAGAGGTTTTTTGCTTCCAGGGCGGGGATGGCTTTTTTCGTACTCAGCGCACTGACAATGCTTTTATTTCGCAAGAATGGCATATATGCGTTTGCGGTGATGATACCTGTGCTTCTTTTTTACCATAAAAAGTATCTGAAAAAGATGGGACTTCTTCTGGCGGCTGTTGTAGTTTCGTATTTTCTGATAAACGGCAGCCTGGCGGCTGTACTGCACGCGCAGGACACGGAGAATCAGGAAATCCTGACCGTGCCTATACAACAGCTTGCAAGAACATACAAATTCAACAGGGAAATTTTTACAGAGGACGAAATCGCTTTGCTCCATGAAATCCTGCCGGAGGAAGCGCTGGCACTTTATAATCCCAAATTGTCCGACCCGGTAAAATACCGTTTTCAGAATGAGGCATATGATGCGGATAAATGGAAATATGCTGAGTTATGGGTGAAAATCGGTCTGAAAAAGCCGCTTTCCTATATCAATGCATGGCTTGTAAATTCTTATGGATTCTGGTATCCAGACACAATCATCGATGTTTATTCAGGGAATACTGTATTTACCTTTACTTATGAAGAGAGCTCCTATTTCGGATATGAAGTGGAGCTGCCCGGTGTCAGGGCCAGTAAGATTCCCTGGCTGGATGAGGCATACAGACGGCTGTCTCTGGAGCTGGAGCAGGAGAAAATACCGATTGTTTCCATGATTTATTCCCCAGGCTGTCTGTTCTGGTGTTTTGCTTTTGTATTTTGCTATGTAATATACCGGAAGAAGTATCATATTATCATTCCGTATCTCATGGTATTTCTGATCTGGCTGACAGTGCTGCTCGGCCCGACTTATCTGCCGAGATATGTGCTAATCTTCTGGTTCGGGCTGCCATTGTTTGCTGCGGTCATGCTGGAAGAAGAAAAGTTTACCTAAGTTGTAAAATAAAGACAAATGTGGTATTATGATTAATAGCGTTGCAGGCGCGGGTTCGCGAGTATAAATAAAAGAATAAAAATCAGGAAAGTGTTCATAGAAAATGAATAAGGTTATCAATAGCCGTCAGGCAGTCTGCGGTACGGTCTGGGTGATCTGTTTCTGCATCATCGCTGCATTGTGGCCGCTTCGCCTCGTAACGGAGAAGGTTGTTTCCGGAAGTAACAGGCAGATGTCCATGCAGTCGGAGGCAATTACAGAGGAATATGTGGTTGAGCAGATGTTCGTCGCCCAATATGACCATCTTCAGAGTATTCGGATATATTTTCTGAATGAATCCGCCGGAGAAGAGTTCAATTTTACTTTGCGGGATGCTTCCAGAAATATTCTGATGCAGCAGGTCATTTCCACGGATGATATGCAGGAAATGCCAGGATTCTGTACGATACGGGTCAATCAGGAGACAGAAGTCGGCAGAGAATATTATTATGCAATACAGGGAATCTCTTCGGACTTCTATGTCGCGTATGAAGACACGGAAACATCCGGTACGATTTATAACGGAACGCTATATTATGGCAATGTAGAAGATACGGAGCATAATATCATAGCGGAGTATGAATATAAGATTCCTCTTAGAAAGGGCAAAACACTGGTGTGTGATGCCCTGCTTGTGATGTTTGGAATTCTGGTCACATTTGTAACTGGGAAATATTATGGAAAATATCCTGACAGGAACGGGCTGCTTACGGTGGAAACGGTATGGAAACGGGTCGCAACGCCGGTCGTAAGTATCGCGGCGCTTGGTAGCATCGTGGCGGTATGGCCCTGTAAGCTGTTCTCGCTTTATGCGGAAAATAATCTGTTTTTTATTGCCGGCATTTTGATTACGGCTGGGATTCTGCTTTATGGCATCCGCCATAAGCGGGTGCACAAAAGCAACGATATGGGGATGTCTGTTTTGCGTGACCGGTGGCCGGATTATCTGCAGGCAGCCTTTCTGGCAATGGCGATTCAGGCAGGCGTGCATTATATGAATGGCTTGTATGAGATTCATCATATGATCGCATACAGGGAGATGTTAGTTTATTTTGGACTGGCGGTCATTGCGACTTATAAGCGGGAGGAACTTCTTAATTGGATTAATCTGCTCTATCTTGTCATCGCGGCGGCAGCAGGTCATTTCTATTATCAGGGTCAGCTTGTTTCGCCGGATATGGTATCTCCCGGAACCGAAGAAGGAATACAGGTCGTGAAGCTGACCGTTTGGGCCGGCATTATTGCCGGTGTCGTGATTCTCAATACGATTCGCAGCATTATCGTCACAGCGCACGGGCTGCTGACAGGACGAATATCAGAAAAACGGCATATCAGTCTTTGGTACGGAGCAGTAGTGACAGTATTCTTTGCGCTTTTGCTCGTTTTCCGGAATACGAGAGGATGGCCGATTTATCTCGTATGTGCTTTTGGCCTGTATTATGTCCGTGTAGCGGTTTGGGAAAAGAGGGACAGGCTGCTTCAGAATATCTGCAACGGAATCCTGCTTCATTTTCTGGTGATGGTGGGATACTGTCTGCTTCACAGGCCGTATATGTTCTATCAGTATTATCGTTATCCGTTTATTTTCCATACAGTGACGATTTCTGCCGTTTATTTATCGTTGGTGGTATGTGCGGCGCTTGTGAAACTGCTTGGCTGTTACCGGAGAGAGCCAAAACTTTCCTGTATCTGGAAGGAACTCGCGGTTTTTGGAATTTCTGCTGTATATCTGGTCTTTACATTGTCGCGGACAGGCTATCTTGCAGTGGCGGCTGCGGCGCTCATTGTAATTCCGGTCGTCTGCCTCGGCATGAAGAAAAAAATCAGGAGTCTGCTCATTGCAATAGCGATGATGTTTTTCACTGTACTTCTTTGTTTTCCGGCGGTCTTTACGGCGCAGCGTATTATTCCTGCGGTAACAGCGCAGCCGGAAACGATGATCATAGAAGAACTGCCGAGCGAGATTCAGCATGGGAGAGATTTGGATTCCAATTATTATATAACAATCCGGCGGTTTATTCATGTATTCCAGTCAAAAGTGCTTGGAATTCCGGACGAGGAGTGTATCAATCAGTATAAAACTGCAAAAGATGATAAGAAGAGCGGTGTCGAATACTGCATGGCTGCAGGAGAAGCCACGGCAGATAAGATGCTTGTAGCCTCGGCGGATTTTTCGGGAAATGAGATTCCAGAACAGGAGGAAGAAAACGAAGCTGACGGGCAGACGGAAGAAGTCCAGTCTGGCGAAGAAGAGCAGCAGGAGAGCGATGCGGAAGCCTATGCCAACGGGCGGCTGGATATCTTTAGATTATATTATGAAAATCTGAACATGGAAGGACATGATGATATGTATATTACGCTGCCCGACGGCAATCTGGTCGTTCATGCGCATAATATTTATCTTCAGGCCGCGTATGACCATGGGATTCCGGTGGGCATTGCATTTGTTTTATTTGGGTTATGCACATTGGTGCAAGCAACAGTTTATTATAGAAGGAGAAAAGATGACAGGTTATGCAGTGCACTGCCGCTTGCATTATTGATTTTATTTGCGGCAGCAGGATTGACGGAGTGGATATTTCATCCATGCAATCCGATTGCATTTTGTCTGTTGTTAATGCTGGCGCCGCTTTTGACCGATATGGGGCGAGCCGCAGAAGGAACGAGTGGAGATGGAAAAGAAGCGTAAACCATTTAATGTAAAATTATTTTATCGAAGAACGGCCTTGATTATTTACGATATTATCAGCATTATCCTGGCAAGTTATCTGGGAATTCTGATTCGTTATGATGGAAAAATAGCGTTGATACCGGAGCATTTTATGCAGCCGATTGAACGATTCTTACCGTTGAATATTTTGTTGACATTGGTCATTTTCTATTTCTTCCGTTTATACAGCAGCCTCTGGGCGTTTGCAGGGGAGACAGAGTTACAGAATATTGTCGTTTCCTGTGTGGTTTCGACGGTCATGAACGGTATTGGTCTTCAGTTTTTCAAGTCGGCAGGGCAGGCAGTTCCGAGAAGCTACCATTTTCTGTATCTGTGTCTGCTGATCAGCTGTACCTTTGCGAGCCGGTTTTCGTACCGCTTTTTCAGGGGGCTCAAGCACAAACAGCAAAATAAAAAAAATAAGATTTCCGTGATGGTGGTCGGCGCCGGAGAGGCTGCCAATGCCATTATCAAAGAAATCGTGAACAGCAATTTTTCCACGATGGTCATCCGCTGTATCATCGATGATGATAAAGGCAAATGGGGAAAATATATTCAGGGCATCAAGGTGGCCGGCGGCCGGGATAAAATTGTGGAGTGTGCCGATATTTATAATATTGATGAAATTATCGTGGCAATGCCTTCTGCTACCCGCGCGGATATTAAAAATGTTCTGGAAATCTGTAAGGACACAAATTGTAAACTGCGTTCCCTTCCGGGAATGTATCAGCTCGTAAACGGAGAGGTCAACGTCAGCAAGCTGCGGGATGTTGAAGTAGAGGATTTGCTGGGCAGAGAGCCGATCAGCGTCGATATGGATTCAATCCTCGGCTATGTGCAGGGCAAGACAGTGCTCGTGACGGGCGGGGGTGGTTCTATCGGCAGCGAACTGAGCCGGCAGATCGCGCAGCATCGGCCGAAGCGGCTGATCATCCTCGATATTTATGAGAACAGCGTTTATGACGTGCAGCAGGAATTAAAAATGCGGTATCCGGAGCTGGATTTGGTCGTGCTCATCGCATCCGTACGGAATACGAACCGGATGAACTGGATATTTTCACAATACCGGCCGGATATCGTTTATCATGCGGCGGCGCATAAGCATGTGCCGTTGATGGAAGACAGCCCGACGGAAGCAATTAAAAATAATGTATTCGGAACCTTTAAGACCGCACAGGCCGCAGCCATGAGCGGGGCAAGAAGGTTCGTCATGATATCAACGGATAAGGCGGTAAATCCGACGAATATCATGGGAGCCAGCAAACGTATCTGCGAAATGATCATTCAGATTTTTAATAGGCACTACGATACGGAATTTGTGGCCGTGCGTTTTGGAAACGTGCTTGGCAGTAACGGAAGCGTTATTCCTCTTTTTAAGAAGCAGATTGCGGAGGGCGGCCCTGTCACCGTTACCCATCCTGACATTATCCGGTATTTCATGACGATTCCAGAGGCGGTGTCGCTTGTATTACAGGCAGGGGCTTACGCGAGAGGCGGAGAAATTTTTATTCTGGATATGGGAGAACCGGTGAAGATTCTGGATTTGGCGGAAAATCTGATTCGCTTATCCGGCTATCGGGTTGGCGAAGATATTAAGATAGAATTTACGGGACTGCGTCCGGGTGAAAAATTGTATGAAGAATTGCTGATGGATGAAGAAGGAATGAAGGATACTGCGAACCGTATGATTCATATTGGCAGACCGATTGAAGTGGATGAACAGGAATTTTTCGAGCAGTTAAAAGAGTTAAAAGACGAGTGCCAGATTGAAACTTCGGATATCAGGCCTCTGATTCAGAAAATTGTGCCGACCTATCATTATGGCGGTAATGGCAACGGGGGTTATTAGAAATGGGAAAGAAGCGGATTTATTTATCATCTCCTACCATGCACGGCAGAGAGCAGGAATTTGTGCAGGAAGCATTTGATACCAATTGGATAGCGCCGCTCGGGCCGAATGTGACGGCTTTTGAGCAGGAAATGCTGGCTTATACGGGAGCGGGTTATGCGACTGCACTGAGCGCCGGTACGGCGGCAATTCATCTTGCGCTGAAACTGTTAAATATCGGGCCGGGCGATGTGGTATTCGTATCGGACCTGACCTTTTCAGCGACCTGTAATCCGATTGTATACGAGGGAGCGACTCCCGTTTTTATCGATGCAGAGCCTGATACCTGGAATATGTCGCCTCTGGCGCTGGAAAAGGCGTTCGAGAAATATCCGCATCCGAAAGCGGTTCTCTGCGCTTATCTGTACGGTACGCCCGCCCAAATTAATGAAATTATGACGATTTGCGAGAAACATCATGTGCCTTATATAGAAGATGCCGCGGAATCTCTCGGCAGTACCTATATGGGCCGCCATACGGGAACTTTTGGCAAATTCGGCATTTATTCTTTTAACGGCAATAAGATCATCACGACTTCGGGCGGCGGTATGTTGGTATCCGATGATGAGGAAGCGATTAAAAAAGCGCTCTTTCTGGCAACGCAGGCAAGGGATCCGGCAAGACACTATCAACATTCCCAGATTGGCTACAATTACAGAATGAGCAATGTTACGGCGGGCATCGGAAGAGGGCAGCTTCTTTATATGGAGGAACATAAAGCGCGTAAGCAGGCAATTTACCGGCAATATCAGGAAGCCTTTGCGGATATTCCTGAAATTTCGATGAATCCTCTGAATCCTGATGGAGATGCGAATAACTGGCTTTCCTGCATGACGATTGCCAAAAGCAGCAGTATGACGCCGGATGAGATCATGGATGCGCTTGATGCGGAAAATATAGAGAGCAGGCCGATTTGGAAGCCGATGCACGAGCAGCCTGTGTTCGCAGAATGTGATTTTGTGCCGCATAACGGGGACGGCAGCAGTGTTGGCAGCGATATTTTTGCAAGAGGCTTATGTCTGCCAAGCGATATCAAAAATACGGTGGAAGATATGGAACGGATCATTGGCATTGTCAGAAAATGCTTCGGAAGGTAGCGTGAGAAGAAATTCTAGAGCTCACAGCAAAGGCTGTTTCGCAAAGTCAGCATAGCTGACTTGGAAGTTCTACGATTTGCCGAAGGCAAATCTTTCTCACGCTGGAGAATGCCTAAAAAGCGGCATTCTCCCAATTGATGGTTTGCGCGGAAATGGATGGGAAACAGATGATTTATGAGAGATATATAAAACGGTTTTTCGATATTGTCATTTCACTCACAGCAATTATTATCCTGAGTCCCCTGTTTCTTATTTTGGGTATTCTGGTGCGGGTGAAACTGGGGAGTCCTGTTTTTTTCCGGCAGAAACGACCGGGCAGGAACGGGGAGATCTTTACGCTTTGCAAGTTCCGTACCATGACGGATAAGCGGGATGAAAAAGGAGATTTGCTGCCCGACGAAGAGCGGCTTACGAAGTTTGGGAAAATGCTTCGTTCGACCAGTCTGGATGAACTGCCCGAATTATTCATCATCCTGAAAGGAGATATGAGTCTGGTCGGGCCGAGACCGCTGCTCGTGAAATATCTGCCCTGGTACACGGAAGAAGAACGGCACAGGCATGATGTGCGGCCGGGACTGACGGGACTGGCACAGGTAAACGGCAGGAATAGCATCGGATGGGAAGAAAGATTTGCATATGATTTGGAATATGTGCGGCACTGCAGTTTTCTGATGGATGTGAAAATCATTGGAATGACCGTGGGCAAGGTTCTGAACCGTTCGGGAATTCTGTCAGGCGCGGAGCAGACGACGGAGGATTTCGATATATACCGGAGTAAGCAGCAGAAAGGCGGCTCATGATGAATATCCTGATATTAAGCGCGGGGACGCGGAATAAAGTGGTACAGTATTTTAAGAAAGAAGTGGGAGCGGAAGGAAAAGTCGTGGCAGCCGATTGCAGTAATCTGGCGCCGGCCGTTTATGATGCGGACAAATTCTATCTCGTATCAAGGATAACTGCCCCCGGTTATTTGGAGAGCATTCTGGAAATCTGTCAGAAAGAGAAAATAGACGGTGTTTTTTCCCTGATTGACCCGGAACTCAGCATTCTGGCGAAGGAGAAAGACAAATTTCTGTCAATCGGCACGACGCCGATCATTTCTCCTTATGATCTGGTGGAGACCTGTCTGGATAAATACCGAATGTATCGAATGCTGTGTGCAATGCAGATTCCTACCGGAAAATGTTATGTGGAAAAGGAAGCTTTCTATCAGGCGGTGGAAGAGGGAGAAATCTCCTATCCTGTTTTTGTGAAACCGGTAAAGGGAAGCGCAAGCATCAATATCAGCAAGGTGGACAGCCGGGAAGAAATCGATCTTCTGTTCAGATTGTATGACGATTTGATGATACAGGAATATATGGATGGGCAGGAATATGGCGCCGATGTTTATATTGATATGATATCTGGCAGATGCACGTCCGTTTTTGTGAAAAAGAAGATAAAGATGCGGGCAGGAGAAACGGATAAATCGGTATCGTTCAAAGATGAGAAGCTATTCGCCATGTTAAAGGATTTCGTGGAAAAATGCGGTTTCCGCGGGATGATCGATATCGATATTTTCGAAATAGGCGGGACCTATTATATTTCAGAAGTGAATCCTCGTTTCGGCGGGGGTTATCCGCATGCCTATGCATGCGGCGTGAATATGCCCAAGCAGGTGCTTGCGAATCTGGCAGGCGAAGAGAATCCGGTCACAATCGGGGCATACCCGGAATCGGTCTGCATGATGAAATATAACGAAATCGCCATAAAAGATATGAATGGCGTGGAATTACAAATATAAAGGATAAAGAATGGAAGACTTGCTTCTTTCCTGGTTCAATGAGACAGTACACTAGATATGAGGGAATACAGATATGGGCAGAGTATTGATTCTTGGCAATTCTTCCGGCGGTCTGTTTGATTTCCGGAATGAGTTCGTGGAGGCGCTTTTAAAAGAAAATCAGGTTTTTGTCAGCGTGCCGGACGATGTAAAGACGAAAGAACTGACGGAGGAAGGGTGTCAGGTCATTCAGACTTCCATTAACCGCAGGGGAATCAATCCGGTCGAGGATTTGAAACTGTACCGGACGTATCATAATATGATGAAGGAACTAAAGCCGGATTTAGTCGTTACCTATACGATTAAGCCGAATATATACGGCGGTTTCTGTGCGGGGCGGTTGAAAATCCCCTATATAACGACGATTACCGGGCTGGGCGGGGCTTTCGACAGGACAGGGCTTTTGTTGCAGCTGATCATCCATATGTATCGCGCGGGTCTGAAAAAGGCGGCGTGCGTCTTTTTCCAGAATGAGGAGAACCGTTCTATTTTCCAGAAATTCGGCATTATGGGAAAAAAAGAAAGAATGGTCATGGGTTCCGGCGTGAGCCTGCCAAGACACCCTTACGAGCCGTATCCTGAGCGGGACGAAACCCATTTTCTGTTCGTTGGCCGTGTCATGAAGGAACGGGGCATTCTGGAATTTCTGGGTGCTGCCCGGAAACTGCACGGCGATAAAGTTTTTTTTGATATTCTCGGGTACTGCGACGAAGACTACCAGGAGATGTTAGAGGAATGTGAAAAAGAAGGCGTGATCCGTCAGCTCGGGTTTCACACCCAGGTGCATTCCTATCTGGCGGATGCCAGTGCAATCGTTGTTGCATCTTTCCATGAGGGGATGTCCAATGCACTGATCGAAGCGGCGGCTACCGGAAGGCCCGTCATTGCGTCTAACATCAGCGGGTGTATGGAAGCTTTTGAAGAGGGAAGGACCGGATTCGGTTTTACGCCCGGTAATACGGAAGAACTGATTCAGGCGATGGAGAAATTCTTACGTCTGTCCCATGAGGAGCGTGCCGCAATGGGGCGTGCGGGGCGTGAGAAGATGGAGAAAGAGTTTGACAGGGAGCTGGTGACGGCGGCGTATATGGATGAAGTGAAGAAAGTATTGGCATAATAGAAATAGAAAAATAAAGAACAAGCGAATCAGGAAGGAGATAAGACAGCAATGAATCTGTATGAAAAAATCGTAAAGGGCGAGGAAAAAATATCACTTGTAGGACTCGGCTATGTGGGAATGCCAATCGCGGTAGCCTTTGCAAGAAAGGTCAAGGTCGTTGGTTTTGATTTAAATGAGGAGAAGATTAACCTGTATAAGAGCGGTATTGACCCGACGAAGGAAGTCGGTGACGAAGTCATCCGGAATACGGCGGTGGAGTTCACCGCGGACGCTTCAAAGCTGAAAGAGGCGAAATTTCATATCGTAGCCGTACCGACCCCGGTTAAGAGCGACCATACGCCGGACTTGTCTCCGGTGGAGGGAGCGAGCCATATTCTGGGCCGGAATCTGACAAAAGGCTCCGTCGTAGTCTATGAATCGACAGTGTATCCGGGCGTAACAGAGGATATCTGCGTGCCGATTCTGGAAAAAGAATCCGGCTTAAAGTGTGGTGTCGATTTTAAAATCGGTTATTCACCGGAACGTATCAATCCGGGCGATAAAGTACATAGGCTGGAAACCATCACCAAGATCGTATCCGGTATGGATGAGGAAACACTCGACGCGGTAGCAAAAGTGTACGAGCTTGTCGTAGATGCCGGTGTTTACCGTGCAGAATCCATTAAGGTAGCGGAAGCGGCAAAGGTCATCGAGAACAGCCAGAGAGATATTAATATTGCGTTCATGAATGAACTTTCTATTATTTTCCATAAGATGGATATTGATACGCAGGCCGTGCTGAAAGCTGCGGGCACGAAATGGAATTTTCTGAATTTTATGCCGGGTCTCGTAGGAGGTCATTGCATCGGCGTTGACCCATATTATCTGACCTATAAGTCGGAAGAACTCGGCTATCATTCCAGAATCATACTGGCCGGCCGGCGTATCAATGACGAAATGGGAAAATATGTGGCGGAAAGCCTTGTAAAAAATCTGATCAAAGCGGATATTCCGGTCAAAACTGCAAAAGTAGCGATTCTCGGATTTACTTTCAAGGAGAACTGCCCGGATACGAGAAATACGAAAGTAATCGATATTTACAATGAACTGGGCGAGTACGGTATCTGTCCGCTCGTCGTGGATCCGGCCGCGGATGCGGATGAGGCTAAGAGACTGTACGGTCTGACCTTTGGTAAGCTGGAAGATATTCACGATATGGATGCGGTCATTATCGCCGTTGCCCATGATGAATTTAAGAAGCTTGGGAAGGCGGATTTGAATCGATTCTATAAAACAGAGAATGCCAAGAAGGTGCTTGTGGATATCAAAGGACTGCTGAACAGAGAAGAATATCTGACGGAAGATTATCAGTACTGGAGACTATAGTGCCGCCGATGGCGGCGGGATGAGAGGCGAAATGAGCAGAAAAATTGCCGTTCGAATGGATGATATCACGCCCGATATGAATTGGGAGAATTTTCGGTTTTTTCAGGGACTATTTGACAAGGCGGGCATTACGCCGTTACTTGGTATTGTGCCGGAATGCCGGGATGAAAAACTGCATTGTGGGAATCCGCATGAGGATTTCTATGAGGTTATGCGGAAGTTGAAAGCGGAAGGATATTCCTTTGCCATACATGGCTGTTATCACCTCTATACGACGAAGAAGGGCGGTTTGCTCCCGCTGAACAATCTTTCCGAGTTCGCGGGAGTTCCTTATGAAAAGCAGAAAGAGATGCTTGCATTCGGGAAAAAGAAGCTGAAAGAGCAGGGCATCGATACCGATCTGTTCATGGCACCGGCGCATTCCTATGATAAAAATACGCTGCGGGCGCTGCGGGAGCTTGGAATCACCAAAGTGACGGACGGTTTCGGAAAGGCTCCTTACACATATAAAGGGCTTACCTTTTATCCGATTTCTTTCCTGCTTCGCAGCAGCCTAAAACAGAAAGACGGCATAACAACGCTGGTGCTTCATTCGAATACGCTGACGGAAGCAGACAAAGAGCGGTATCAAAGTATTTTTGACGAATACGGAAAGAATATGATTTCCTATTCGGAATATCTGGAAACGGAACCTGTGAAAAGGTCTTTTACGGGACGAATCATAGAATATCTGCTGGCAAAGGGAAAATTTCTTGCGGGCCGCATCCGGCAGTGATAAACGCAGATGGGGGCTTTTGGAAAGCGGAATAAGATGTCCGGTATATGAAACTTGAGAGGAAGGGTGCTGCGATGAAAGAACCGATACGGATACTGCATGTGCTCGGCGGAGTCAGTCTGGGCGGTGCCGAAAGCCGGATAATGGACTTATACCGGTGCATCGACAGGGAGAAGATACAGTTCGATTTTCTGGTGCACCAGAGCGTACAGGGTTATTACGAAGAGGAAATCAAAATGCTGGGAGGGCGGCTTTACCGCGTTCCCCGTTTTCGATTATATAATATCTTTGCTTATCGAAAGGCATTGCAGAATTTTTTTGCGAATCATCATGAATTTCGGGCGGTGCATGGACATATGACAAGTACGGCCGCCATTTATCTGCCAATCGCGAAAAAGTATGGGATTCCCATGACGATTGCACACGCAAGGAGCGCGGGCGTAGATAAAGGGGCAAAAGGAGCGCTCACCCGTCTGCTCCGCAGGCCCCTGCCGCGGAAATGCGACAGGATGTTTGCCTGTTCGGGACTTGCGGGGGAGGCTGTTTTTGGGGAAAAGAATGTGGCGGCGGGAAAGGTGCAGATCATACCGAACGCCATTGACGTCAGGCCCTTTTGTTATCGGGAGGAAACAAGGAGCGAAATGCGGCGTGCACTTTCGTTAGAGGGTAAATTTGTCGTAGGCCATGTGGGAAGATTTCACTATGCCAAGAATCATGAATATCTGCTGGAGGTTTTTGCCGAGATTGCGGGAAGGCAGGATAACGCGGTCCTGCTCCTTCTGGGAGAAGGAGAGCGCATGGCGGAAATGAAACAGCGGGCGGAGATGCTTGACATTGCGGATAAAACGATCTTTGCCGGTAATCAGAAAGAAACGTGGAAATATTATCAGGCGATGGATTTCTTTGTATTCCCGTCCAGGTTCGAAGGGCTTCCCGGAACCGTCATAGAGGCCCAGAGCGCGGGCCTGAGTTGTCTGATATCGGATACGATTGCAAAGGAGACGGTCATTACGGAGCTGACAGCATGTAAAAGTATTGCGGAAAGCCCGGTAAAATGGGCGGAATATGTGCTCGCGAACCGGGAATATGAGCGGACGGACAGATACGAGCAGATTGTGGCCGCCGATTTTGATGTACGGACACAGGCGAAATGGTATGAGCAGTTTTATTTGAACGCATAAAGGGAAGGTATGGGGATTGAAACAGGTGACGAAAGACCGCACGAGAACAATCGGTATATTCATAGCACTTCTGGCATTTTTTCTGGGAATGTTCGCGATATACGGAGTCGGTGTCTATAATGATTCCGAGCAATATATTACGATGCACATTCACAGAGAGCCTTTGTATCCGCTTTTTCTGGCTCTTTTCAGAGTATTGGCAGGGCCGGAGACAGGGCTTGTGCTTGCGGTCATTGTACAGAATGTTTTGACAGTGTGCAGTATTTTTTTTCTGATAGAATATCTGCAGAAAAAGTTTTCCCTGAATCTGGCGGGAGAACTTGTGCTTCTTGTGCTGGAACTGATGCCGCATCTTGTAACGAGGTACGTCTCGGCGTTCGGTATTTTTCTGGAAAACTCCATTATGAGCGAAGCGCTCTGCATTCCGCTTTTTCAGTTCTTCCTGCTCTTTACGATTCGGATGATCTTCGAAGGCAAAAAGGCGGATATGGTGTGGAGTCTGGTATTTGCCTATTTGTTGTCGATGACGCGGGGCCAGATGATGACGACGATTCTAATCTGGCTGGTGGTTGCTTTTCTGCATTTTCTGGGAGCGAAACAGTATAAAAAGATGCTTCTGCCGGTACTGGCGGTCCTATGTGTCTTTGGACTTCGGAACCTGACGGTGCATACTTATAATTATTTTGTGACAGGCTATTTCATGGGAAATACCTATGGACAGGTCAATACGCTGACAAATGTCATTTACGCATGTGACAGAGAAGACGGTGAAGTTTTCGAAGAGGGAAGCCTTGAGCGGCAGTTCTTCGATACTTTTTATGAAGAGGCGGATGCACTGATGGCGAATTACCGCTATGCCGAAGACGCGCCGGAGGGCGAGGCGGCCTATCTGGAAGACCATCATGATATTTTGAAATTTCAGGTGCTGGAAAGCAATCTGTCCATGTATTATTTCGGACTCGGTGAGGTGAATTATTACCAGCAGAGCAGTATGTCCGATGAAATGGCGGGCGTGATGCTGCGCAGGCTCTTGCCGGCATGCTTCGGACAATGGCTGTACGATTATTTATTGCTTTGCCGGAACGGATTCATTCGGAGCATTGCGGTAGTGAATAAGTGGATTAACTGGGTGGCGCTTGCACTTTATGCCGCGGCGGCCGGACTTAGCGTATATCTTTTTCTGAAAGACAAAAAAAGCTGCGCTGTCCGCGTGATGGGGCTGGCGCTTCTGTTTATCGCAGCCAATGTATGCGCCACTTCTTTGACGATTATGTGCCTGTCGCGGTATATGATCTATGGTTTTTCCCTTTTCTATATGGCGCTTTTTCTGGTGGGAGTGGAATGGATGTCCGGATGCCCGCTGTTCAGGAGACAGACTTCTGCTGAATGACTGCTTTCCATTTCGGGGAAAAGAGGTAATAGCCGATCATACAAAACATGCCAAACGCGAAGCTGATCGGGAAGCACAGCATGATAAACGTACCGTCAAAGAATTTCATGATAAGATAGCCGGATGGAATGCGGACAGCCCAGAGCATCAGCAGATTGATGACAGTTGTGTACTTTACAAGCCCGACGCCGTTGACAAAACACATGATACCGTTGAACAGGGCAAACATCCATTGCGATAACAGGGTGATGATAACATAGCGGCTGGCATACATCAGGACTTCCGTATCCGCTGAGAATACTCTGAGAATGGGCATTCTGACAGCGATAAAGAATAAACCAAAGGCGAGCGTGATCATAGCGGAAACAACCGGTATCTTTATATAACCTTTCCTTAACCGTTCAATATTCCGTGCACCGAAATTCTGCCCGGAAAAAGTGGTTGCCGCACTGGAAAGGGCCGTAATGGCGATATTGGAGCAGCCCGTGATTCTGCCGGTGACAGAAAGCCCTGCCATAAAGGTAGAACCCTGTGCGTTGATCATCGTCTGCATGGCCATATGCCCGAAAGAATACAGAGAATTATTCAGCCCGATCGGAAGTCCGATCGTCAGGATGGCTCTTAATTCCGCCGCATAAAAATGCAGAGAAAAAACAGGGAAATCCAATTCGCGGAATTTATTTCGGATATACAAAATACTGATGCACCATGAAACGAACATGGCAATAATAGTCGCGAGTGCAGCGCCGCCCACATCCATTTTCAGGAGAGCGACAAAAACGATGTCCAAAATAACATTTACAATACCGGATGCAATGAGAAACCAGAGAGATGCCTTACTGTCGCCCATGCCGCGGAGAATACCAGCATTCATATTATAGCCAAGACTGCCGATGGTGCCTAAGAAGATTATGCGCGTGTAAGTGAGCGCCGCATTCCAGGTATCCGCCGGAACTCCCATGAACTTCAGGAGAAAAGGCGAAGCGAGATAGCCCAGTACGGAGAGCGGGATACCGCATACAAAAATGAAAAATACGGATGTCTTACATAGATGGATTATCCGCCTGCTGTCTTTTGAACCGATGCTTTGGGATACCAAAATAGAAACACCGGAGCCAATCCCTAAAAAAATGCAAAGAAAAACCTCTACCGGCTGTGAGCTTGTCCCAACGGCGGCAAGAGATGTTTTTCCACAATATTTTCCGATTACGAGTGTGTCAACGGTAGTGTATAACTGCTGCAGGACATTGCCAAAGATGATTGGTATGGCAAACAGGAATACATTTTTCATGATAGGACCGGCGGTCATATCTATTTTTTTGGAGTTCATTGAATTCGCCTCGATCATTGCTGATTGATTTAATTCCATAATTTAAGATAAGTGTATTACATTTCACAGCCATATTCAATCTATTTATGAAAATATTGTGTATTGGGCAGAATTAGTATATAATCACAGTGTGAAGAGAAGCTCTAAAAGCCAACACACCTGGCGGCCATTCTGCATGAATTGTTTGTGCCGTCTGTTACAGCATGACTGGAAGTGTAGAATGAAGACTTTGTGATTTTCTGCCGCGGGAGCGGTGAAGTGAAGAGAAAGAGAAAGGGATGGTCATAGATATGGGATATCAGAATGTTACATTTGACAAAGAAAGTGTATTTCTTGTAGGGGGTGGTGCGGGCTTTATCGGTTCCAATCTTTGCGAAGCATTGGTGAATATGGGATATACGGTCCGCTGCCTGGATGATCTTTCGACCGGAAAATATGAAAACATCGAGCCTTTGACCGCGAAAGAGAATTTTACGTTCATCAAGGGAGACATCCGGAATCTGGATACCTGCCTGGAGGCGTCAGACGGCGCTTCTTATGTTTTGAACCAGGCGGCATGGGGAAGCGTGCCGCGCAGTATCGAAATGCCTCTTTTATATGAAGAAATTAATATCAGGGGTACGCTGAACATGATGGAAGCGGCCAGACAGAACGGCGTTAAAAAGTTTGTGTATGCTTCTTCTTCTTCCGTATACGGCGACCACCCGGTACTGCCAAAGAAAGAAGGGCAGGAGGGAAAAGTTCTTTCTCCCTATGCACTGACGAAAAAAGTGGATGAAGAATACGGAAGGCTTTATAAAGAACTGTACGGGCTGGATACCTATGGACTGCGGTATTTTAATGTATTTGGCCGCCGTCAGGACCCGGAAGGCATGTATGCGGCGGTCATTCCGAAGTTTATCAGACAACTCATGCACGATGAAGTCCCGACGATCAACGGCGACGGCAGACAGTCGAGAGACTTCACTTATATCGATAATGTCATCGAGGCGAACCTGAAAGCCTGCCTTGCTTCCGGCGAAGCGGCCGGACAGGCTTATAACATCGGTGCGGGCGGAAGAGAATTTCTGATCGATATCTATTACGACTTATGCGAGGCGCTCGGTAAGAAGATCGAGCCAAATTTCGGACCTGATAGGAAAGGTGATATCCGGGATTCTAATGCGGATATTACGAAGGCAAGAGAACTGCTCGGCTATGACCCGGAGTATGATTTTAAGAAGGGGATTGCGCTGGCGATTGCGTGGTATAAAGAAAATTTATAGAATTTGGAGTGGCCCGATTGCTATATTGATGAGAGGAACAGGAGAACGTATGAAATATAAAGTTGTTGTATTCGGGGTGAAGGATACGTCGGAGAATATTGTAGAGTTTATTCATCATAATATCTGTCCGGTCAATCTGGTGATGACGATCAGTCCGGAGGTGACGAAGAAGAATCAGATCGCCGGTTATAAGGGGTTGTCTGTTCTGACGGAAAAGTATGGGATTCCGGTGCATGAGGCGGACAGTTATTTTCTGACGGACGAGAAAACGCAGACGTTTTTAGCGCAGAACGAATTCGATATCGGTATTTCCATGGGATGGCAGAGGCTCATTCCCGGTTCGGTACTGGAGCGTTTTCGGTACGGCATCTATGGATTTCATGGCAACTGCGGTTATCTGCCTTTTGGCAGGGGGCGCTCGCCGCTCAACTGGTCGATTATTCTGGGTGACAGCAGATTTAATCTGAATCTGTTCCGTTATGATGAAAAGGCGGACAGTCCGAATATCTTTGCGACGGAAATGTTTTCCATTACGCCTCATGATGATATCAGGACGGCTCAGTACAAGAACCAGATCTGTTCGAAAAATCTGATTCGTAAGCTGTTAAAGGCCTATGAAGAGGATAATATTGTTATCCGCACTGATTCAAAAGATTTCGATTCCTGGTATACGAAGCGTACGGCGGCGGACGGGAAAATTGATTTTCATGAGCGGACAAGAAATATTTATAACCTGATCCGCGGCGTGGCGGCGCCTTTTCCGGGAGCCTTTGCGCTGCTTGGAGAACGGAAAGTGACCGTATGGGAGGCACATCCTTTCGACGAAATGATTGACTTTTCGGCCTATGCGCCGGGCGAGGTCATCGACGTGTTCGATGACAAGCCGGTGGTACGGACCATAGACGGCTCCCTGTTGATCGACAGGTATGAGTGCGAGACGAAATTGGTGCCGGGGGATATTCTCACATGAAAAAAATGATGTTGATCGTCCCGGCGCTGCATCAGGGAGGATTCGAGAAAGTATGCGTTGCGACGGCAAGACTTCTGCAGCCGTATTTTCAGATACAGATTGTTATTTTCGATTCCAGAGAGATTGCATACGATATCCGTGGGCTCGAGGTGATCGACCTGCATCTTGCGAGCAGGCCCGGAAAGTTTGCAAAGCTGTGGAATGTGATCAGGCGGGCCTGTAAGATTCATCAGCTCAAGAAAAAAGAAGGGACCGATATCGCTTACAGCTTCGGGCCGACGGCTAATATTGCCAATATTGTTTCCGGCGGGAAAGCGGAGAAATGGCTCGGCATCCGAAGTTATATGGACATGGATAACCGAGGGCAGATCAAATGGTTCTGTAAAAAAGCGGACAGGGTCATCTGCTGTTCGGAACGCATTTGTCGTGAAGTGGAAGAAAAATACGGATGCACCAGGGCCGTGACACTTCATAATCCCTTTGACATGCGGGAAATTGAATCGCTGGCCGGACAGGAAGCGGCGGCACTTCCCTGGGAAGAGGGCCGCATTCTCGTTTCCATGGGAAGAGAAGATTCGGTCAAGGGCTTCTGGCATCTGCTCAAAAGCTTCGCGATCATACACGAAGCGCTTCCCGATACGAAGCTGATGATCATCGGACAGGGGGAGTATGTGCAGTATAAAGAACTGGCAGCCGGACTCGGTGTCGAGGATGCGGTCTGCTTTACAGGGCTGAAAAAAAATCCCTATCCCTATTTGAAGCGCAGTTCGCTTTATGTATTGACTTCTTATAATGAGGGCTTTCCGAATGCACTGGTTGAGGCGATGGCGCTCGGTGTGCCGGTGGTCGCGACGGACTGCATGACCGGTCCGCGGGAGATTCTTGAAGAGAAATACGGGATTCTGGTGCCGAATATGAGCCCGGATGCGGACTTTTCCCCGCAGAATATTACGGAAGAAGAACGGCGGCTCGCGGAAAAGATCATCGCATTGTTAAAGGACGAAGATCGGATGACGCATTATCAGGAAATGGCAAGGAAGCGTGCCGGAGATTATACAGCAGAAAGTTATATTGCAAATATGTGCAGTTGGGCGGAAACGCCGATAAAATAATCTGTGGGAGACGGAAACGCATGGTATCAGTACCCGAATACGAAGGAGGCCGGTCTATTGTTGGAGACACAGACAGAGAATAAAATCAAATTACCTTCTAAATGGCAGTTTTTCTCTGTCATTCCTTTTGCATTTCTCTATACTTCTTTTATCATACTGGGCAATCTGGAGAAGGCATCGGAACTCAGCGCACTCCACAATATCGGCAGGATTCTGCTGTGGCTACTGGTAAGTTATGTGCTGCTGCTTTTCCTGTGTTACGGTATTTCACAGAGAAAGCTTTTGATGAAAAGGGTGCCGCTGCTTTCGAAGGTGCCGGCACAGCGGGAAAGACAGGGGAAATGGTATATCTTTCTGCTATTCTTTTTGTTCTGCTTTTTTAGTTATCTGCCTTTTTTTCTGATGTATTATCCAACCTGGTTCAACAACGATGCGATATGGCAGACGGAGCAGATATTGGGCATGGTTCCGCGTTCAAACCATCATCCTTATTTTCATACGATGATCATACAGTTCTTTTTTCGGATTGGCTATCGACTGTCAGGTACGATCACGGGCGGGCTTGCGTTCTATACATTCTGGCAGATGACAGTCATGGCGCTTGTGTTTGCCTTTATCCTGTACCGGCTTTATAAGCGGGGGACCCGTCTGTTGTGGTTATTTATTGCCCTGCTGTTCTATGCGGTGCTTCCGTTCAATGCAGTGCTGACAATCTGCATGGGAAAAGATGAATTTTTTGCAGCAACGATGTTCTTCTATACATGGACGACTGCGGAGTACGCTATTTGCGGGGAAAAAGCGTTGGAAGGTTCCGCCTGTGAGGAAAAGATTTCCGGAAAAGGCGGGAAATTGTGGCATTTCGCGTATTTTGCATCAGGGCTTCTTGTCTGTCTACTGCGGAGCAACGGTATTTTTATTTTTATGGGAACGACTGTTATTTTACTGGCGTCCGACTGCTTCAAGCGGAGGCTGACGGAAAAAGCGGCAAGGCGGAAATATGTCTGTGCTGCCCTCGTGTTTGTTTGTTATCTGATTTATCATGGTCCTGTGCTGAATGCGCTGCAGGTAGAGCCGCCCGATACGATTGAGGGACTGGCGATGCCGGCGCAGCATCTTACATGTGCTTATTTAAAGGGCGGAGAACTGACGGAAGAAGAAGTGGCGATGATCGAGAAGGTCGTTCCGACAGACAAGCTGGAAGAGGCCTATAACCCTTATTTGTTTGATCCTGTGAAGAACCTGATACGTGAGCAAGGAAACCAGCAGGCTGTCGAAGAACAGAAATGGGAGTATTTCAAACTGTGGCTTCGCGTCGGGCTGCGGAATCCATTGCAGTATATGGTGGCGGAAGTGCGTCAGACGATGGGATATTGGGCATATCGGGTGAGGGATTATCAATATGTGTACGGCGAATATTTTATGGTCGATAATCCTTTCGGTGTGACGGCTGAGAGAAAGTTTTTTACCTATGACGACAGCCTTGCAATGGGCCAATATCTGCAGGGGGTTCAGGATTTTTTCAATAAGGTATGGAGTCTCGGACTGAATACATGGCTCATGTTCTTCGGCCTTGCTTATGCGGTGTACGAGAGGAAAAATCTGATGCCTTATGTTCCTTCGCTGATGCTGCTGTTGTCATTGCTTCTGGCGACGCCGGTCTATAATGAATTCCGTTATATTTATGGGATGTTCATAACGCTTCCTTTTCTGTTCAGCTATAGCTTTGGCATTCGGGAAGGCAGGGCGGCCTGCGGGAAGGAGGCAGCCGATGAAAAAGTGGTGTAAAGCGGTTCTTTTTCTTCTGCCGCTGCTTCTGATGGTGACTGCAGTGAACTGGTATGTTGATTCTTACGCATATCTGCGCATTACTTATGATGAAATCGGCGGACATATGATAGAGGAAGAACAGAATGTTGTCGGCCTGGAGGAATCGGGCTATAATGACAGGAGCCTGCTTTTGGCCTGTCTGAACAGACAGGGAGATGCAAAAGAAGTCGTGGTCATCGGCTCCAGCAGGGTGTTTACTTTTGAACATACGATGTTCGATACGGATTCTTTCTATAATGCGGGACTGTCCGAGGCTACGATTTACGATTTATGGGCAGTAACGGGAATTCTTGCACGGAACGGCCATCTGCCCGAAACGATGATCATCGGCGTAGATGCTTTTTTGTTCAACACAGCACACGATAATGACAGGTGGCTGGAACTGGAAGAATATGCGCGCTATATGGATGAGGCGGCCGGGCGGGAAGCAGACGGCCAAGAGACGGCCGGAGAAAGTTCCAGACGTTTGAAAAATACAGGAAAACATCATGACAAATGGTTGTCGCTCGATTATTTCCGTTATAATATTACCTGTCTTCCGGAAGGAAAGCGCTTTGCAGTATCTTATACGAAAGACTGGGAGACGGAGCTGTATACGAAACATTATGACGGGAGCGTCTCTTATCAGAAGGCGCTTCGGGATGTGCAGCCTGAAGAGGTTATTGCCCTGACGGAAGAAGCGATGGAAACACACGTTGTTTACCGGATGACGGACTATCAGGAAATTGATGCAGGGAGCATGGCATTGCTCACTGATCTGATAGACTATCTACAGCGCCAGAATGTGGAAGTAATATTATACTTGCCACCTTATTCGCCGATGTTGTATGATTACATAGAATCGGAGGAAGCATTTCAGATTACTTTTGAGGTAGAGGAACGCATGAAGAATCTGGCCATAGAGAAAGGCATTGCCTTGTACGGTTCCTATAATCCGGAAGGCAGCGGTCTTGAAATGACCGATTTATATGATCTGTATCATGTGAAAACGGAAAAAACGCCGGATACTTATTTCCCGGTAGTTTTGCCATAGCGTGGCAGCAAGCCGCAGATGGCAGCATGAGTGTAAATTTGGAGGAACTACGATGAAAGCTAACGTTACATACTGGTTGGATGAAAGCGCCGGGAGATGGCCGGATAAGACCGCTTATGCGGAGGAAGGAAAAGCGGTCACGTTCGGAGAATTGCAGAGACAGGCGAAGGCTCTTGCAACGCAGATGCTCGAAAGGGGACTGTTCAAAAAGCCGGTTGTCGTATATATGGAAAAAGGCGTGGATGTGCTCGTCTCTTTTATGGGTGCGGCTTACAGCTGTAATTTCTATTCTCCAATCGATGTCGATATGCCGGCGAGCCGCGTCAATAAAATTCTTGAAGTGTTGAATCCGGCACTGGTCATTACGACCGCGGCGTTAAAAGAAACTTTTTCAAATTACGAATATCAGGGCGGATTTCTGTTGTTTGAGGAAGCCAGCCATGCTGCTGTCAGTGAGGAAAAAATAGAGGCGGCAAGGCGCAGGGGCGTTGACACGGACCTGCTCTATGTGCTGTTTACATCCGGTTCCACCGGTGTGCCAAAAGGCGTGACGATCACGCACCGTTCCGTTATCGACTATATCGATTGGGTGACGGAGACATTTGACATCACGGAAAAAGACAGTTTCGGCAATCAGGCGCCTTTCTATTTCGATAATTCTATTCTGGATATATACAGTACGCTGAAAAGCGGTGCGGCGACCTACATCATTCCGAAGAACCTTTTCGCGCAGCCGGTGCTTTTGCTGGAATATCTGAAAGAGAAGAAGATTAACACGATCTTCTGGGTTCCGTCGGCGCTCATCGTTGTGGCGAAGCTGAAAGCATTTCGGAACGTGGATTTGTCGGATACGTTGAAACGCGTGCTTTTCTGCGGTGAGGTGATGCCGAACAAACAGCTGAATATCTGGCGGAAATTCCTGCCGGAGGTATTGTATGCGAATCTTTACGGGCCGACGGAAATAACGGACGCCTGTACTTATTATATCGTTGACCGGGAGTTTTCGGACGACGAACCGCTCCCCATCGGCATTCCGATGGCGAATACGGATATTCTCGTATTAAACGAAAAAGATGAGCCGGTGGCGGGAGATGAAATCGGTGAACTGTGTGTCAGAGGAACTTCTCTTTCTATGGGCTATTACAATAATCCGGAGAAAACGAGGGAGGCGTTCGTGCAGAATCCGCTGAATCCTTTTGTGCCGGAGACAATCTACCGGACCGGTGATCTGGTAAAATATAATGAATATGGCGAGATTATTTATCTGTCCAGAAAAGACTTTCAAATCAAGCATATGGGACACCGAATTGAACTTGGTGAGATTGAAACGGCAGTGTCTTCGCTCGAGGAAATTTCTCTCTGCTGCTGTCTGTATGATGAGAAGAAGCAGAAAATCGTATTGTTTCTGGAGGAAGAACTGGAAAAATCCTATATCAACGGACAGATTTCCAAGCTGATACCCGAATATATGCTGCCGAATAAGGTAATTTCGCTGCCGAAAATGCCGATTAACGCGAACGGCAAGATTGACAGGGTGAAATTGAAGGAATTGTTATAGATGTGAAGAGAATACTGTCTGGAAAAATTGTTGGAGAAGGTGCGGCATGAAAGGCGATACGGTATTTCAAAAGGTAGTCATCATCGGCTATGGTAAAATAACAGGAGAAATAATAACATATGTAACAGAAAGACGGAAGGAATATGGTTATCAGCTGGAAGTTATCGAGCATGAAGTGCATTCTTTCAGCATTACGGAGAAACTCTGCATGGAGTACGGTATTCCTTTTGCGCGGATAGAAGATAAAAAGGAGCTTACGGCCTATTTTGATTCGTTTTCGGAGAGAACATTGATCGTCAGCGCAAGCAATAACTTTTTATTTCCGAAAAAGCTGGTGGAAAAGGAAAATCTGACGATCATCAATTTTCACAATGCACTGCTTCCTGCATATCCGGGGCGTAATGCGCCGAGCTGGGTCATTTTCATGGGAGAAAAGGAAACGGGCATCACCTGGCACTATGTGACGGCGGGAGTAGACGAAGGGAACATCATCATACAAAAGCGCTGTGCGGTTGATGCTGATGTAAAAGCCTACGAACTGGCGGAGCGATTGATGGCGATCGCCTGCGAAGCCTTCATTGAGTGCTTTGATGCGGTGTTAAAAGAGCAGGCGGAGACGAAAGAACAGGGCTTTGACGCGGGACGGAGGATGTATCGTTCTTATGAAGTGCCTGCAGACGGTTTTTTTGAAATGGCGGAGGAACCGGAGCATATCTACCGTTTGCTGCGCAGTCTGGATTACGGTAAGAATGGCATCTTTCCGCCGGCGCAGACGGTCATAGATGGGAAAAGGGCGGAAGTTCTGCGGTATCGGAAGGTAGGCGGGAGTGATAACCGACAGGCGGACAGCTTTTTGTTTCTGCCGCTGGGGGCGGATGCTTTGCTGAAAATAAAATATCGATTGTTATAAAAAAGGAACATGAAAAGGAGAATTCCCATGGAAGAGAGAATTTTGGAAATTTTGGAAGAACACTGTGAAGAAGCGTTGAATTATGACGGTGACAGCATGATGGAAGAAGGTGTTATCGATTCTTTCACGGTCATCAATGTGGTAAGTGACCTGGAGGATGAATTTGATATTGAAATCGATGCAAAATATGTTATAGCAGAGAATTTCAGAAATAAAGAAGCGATCATCGAATTGGTCAGAAAGCTGTTGGAGGAGTAAATGCAGTTCTTATCCCTTTCTTTTATCATACTCTGGGCACTGGCTTTTGCGCTGTATTATCTGATTCCTTCGAAAATGCAGTGGTATGTACTGCTCGCAGCGAGTCTTTTGTTTTATCTGGCCGGCTCTAAAGGAATTCCGGCAGCGCTGCTTGTGACTGCTTTGACCACATACGGCTGCGGTCTTTCGCTGCAGAAAAGTTTTGCAAGGCAGAAAGAGGCGTTGGAAACATGTGCCGGCAAAGAGCAGAAAAAGTGCGTTAAAGAGGTATTTGCAAAGAAGAGAAAAAGGATGCAGATTCTGTATTTTATAGTCAATCTGGGTCTGCTCTTTTTTTATAAATATACGGTGCTGACGCTGCCCGTTCTTCAGGAGATACCCGGATTTTCTTCGGATTTTGTGGAGAAACTGATTATGCCGCTCGGCATTTCTTTCTATACGCTGACGGCGATGGGATATGTTATTGATGCGGGGAGGGAAAACTGTGAGGTAGAGCATAGCTTTCTGAAAATACTATTGTTCCTGTCCTATTTTCCGGCCATTACACAGGGACCCTTCAATCGTTTTGGAACGATAAAGGAGCAGTTTGAGAAAGTGCACAAGTTCAATTACGAACGGACGCTGCTGGGTATACAGCGGTTCGTTTGGGGCGCTTTTAAGAAACTCGTGATTGCGGACCGGATCGGCATTTTTGTGGACAGCGTTTTTGAAAGCGATGTATCTGTTGTACCGGGAAGTATTTTTGCCTGTGCTGTTGTTTTCTATATGATTCAACTATATGCGGATTTTTCAGGATATATCGATATGGCGATGGGAATTAGCGAGAGTTTTGATATTTTGCTGCCAGAGAACTTTAAACGGCCTTATTTTTCCAAATCGGTCGCCGAATTCTGGCGCAGATGGCATATTACACTGGGAACATGGTTCAAAGATTATGTGATGTTTTCTTTTGTTATGTCCGGGACAGGGCGTAAGATTGGAAAAGCCTGTAAAAAGAAATGGAACGGTCTGGGCAGGCATGTTGTGCCGATCATCGGGACAATGCTCGTCTGGTTCTTTACGGGGGTCTGGCATGGACGGACTGTCAGTTATATGCTCTGGGGCCTTTATTATGGCGTCATTATGAGTCTTTCCCTCTTATTGGACACAAAATATCCTGTTTGGAAGCAAAAACTCCATATCAAAGAGGGAAAAGGCTATGCGTTCTTCTGCATGGTCAGGACCTGGCTGATTGTTTTTGCGGCGGACGTTCTGATTCGGAGCAAGAGTCTGGCACAGGCGGGAATGATTTTTCAGGCATTCTTTACCCGACTCGATTTGCGGGCGCTGCTGTCGAAAACGGTAACTTCTTATGGACTCAGCAAATATGAGTTTTTGTTGTTGTTTGCGGCATTGCTGATTTGGCTGGCTGTTTCGATATGGGAAGAAAAGGGGAAGGATATGCGGACGTATCTGGCCGAAAAGCCTGTGCTGCTCCGCTGGTCCTGTTATTACGGAATCGTATTGCTGCTGCTGATCACCGGCATTTATGGCGGAAATTACGATACGGCGGCATTTTTGTATCAGAGTTTTTAAAAAAATAGGTTTGTTTGAACGTTACGGTTCAGCCGGCGGCCACGGAGCATATACAGTTCCTGCGTCGGCCCTGGAAGAGCGTCGGTACTTAGTGAAAAAGACGCTTTGCGGCTTTTGAACTTAGTACCGCTACTGCTCTTCGCGGAGCGGGAGCGTGCCGACAAAGGAACTGTATATGCTCCGTGGCCGCCGGCTGAACCGTAACGTTCAAGCGAATAGGGTGTATGTATGCGGAAAATTGCGTTTCATTTGAATTGTCTGGAACAGGGCGGAGCGGAGCGGGTCGTCACCAATCTGGCGAACCAGTTTGCGGAAAACGGCTATCAGGTCCTGATTGCGACGGAATGGTACGGGGAAAATGAATTTCAAACGGATTCACGGGTTCGGCGCGTGCACGTCGGCCTGCGGGAGGGCGATGAGAAAAAATCACATCTGCTTCAAATTCTGCTTCGTATCAAATATTTGAAAGATTTTATCAAAGAGGAAAGACCGGATATTCTGATACCTTTTGCGCGAAAGGCATTATATCGCGGACTGATGGCGGCTTATTTCATTAAAATTCCGGTGCTGATCTCCATTCGGACCGACCCGGCAGGACACTATGAAGAGTTGTCCGATAAAATACAGATTCCCCTGCTTTTTCCTCGGGCGGACGGCTGTGTTTTTCAGACAGAAGGCGCACGGGATTTTTTTGCTCCGCGCCTGCAGCAAAATTCCCGTATTATTTTGAATCCGATCAATCCGAAATATATCGGCGTGCCGAAGCCGGAGAAACGGACGAAGACTGTCGTGCAGTCAGGACGTCTGGTAGACTTTAAGAATCAGCCTATGCTCATCCGGGCATTCGTTGAGGTGCACAGGAAACATCCCGAGTATGATCTGAAGATCTACGGCGGAGATTCCTTTGACGGCACGAAAGAAATACTGGAAACATTGATTGCACAAAATAAGGCGCAGGACTATATTCATTTGATGGGTGCCAGCGATACGCTGGAAAAAGACCTTGCGGATGCAGCGCTTTTTGCTTTTACATCCGATTGGGAAGGCCTGCCGAATGCTTTGATGGAAGCGATGGCGCTGGGCCTGCCGATCGTGGCGACCGACTGCCCATGCGGCGGACCGAGGACCATTATGACGAATGAAGTGGACGGGCTGCTGATTCCGATCAAAGACCAGAAAGCATTGGAAGAGGGAATCAATCGTCTGATCGAAGAGCCGCAGTTTGCCGAAAGGCTTGGCATGGAAGCGAGGAAAATCGCTGAACGGGCAAACGGAGAAGCCGTTTTCGAACAGTGGCGGGATTATATTGAGGAGCTGTGCGGCAGATAATAGTCAGGAGGAAAATCAAAATGAACTGGGAAAAATATGGAAAGGGCGCGGTCATCGCTGTAAATTGTTTTGCGATTTTCTTTATGGTTTATGTCATCGCGGTAAGCGCCGGATATACGGTGCTGCTCGGAGATGATTTTACCCACGGCGTCAGGGTCGGTGCATTTCATGTTCCCTTTTTCCAATATTTCGCGGCATCGCTGCAGTATATGAAGGAAATTTATCTGGACTGGCAGGGAACTTATTTTGCGATGTTCATTCAGGCACTTTTATCGCCGATCAACAATTTTGGCCTGCCGCAGCTGAAGGCTGTCATGATCTTGAATGTACTGCTCTTTGCAGCTGCGCTGTTTGGTGTTATCTGGACAGCATTTGATTTCATTTTAAAAGAAAAAAAGATGCCTCAGATTCGTCTGACAGTCTTTTCCATTGTACTGTTTTCCGTTCTGGATGCAGAAATCTTTACGGAAATCTTTTTCTGGTATTCCGGCGCGGTAGCGTACAGTATTCCCTTTTCTTTTGCATTGCTTGGAATCATGTTTTTTCTCCTACAAAATAACAATTGTTATTCCAGGAGAAAGAAACTGGTATTTTCTATTTGCTCTGCGTTCTTTCTTTTCTGTGCATCGGGTGGTTCGCTTGCGGTAACGGGGACAGGGTGCTACATTGTGCTGCTGTTAGCATTTGGTTTCTATCTGACTTCTCATAAAATTTCAGTGAGAAATATTGTCGTAACAGTCGTCGGAATCATCGGGGCGGTGGTCAATGTCATTGCGCCCGGGAATTTTTCAAGGCATACACAGAATAGCGGCGGAGAGGGATTCATGCTGGTAAAGTCAGTAAAATGGGCGGTCAAGAATGTCTGGGCGGAGACGGAGCGGTTGACAAAAGAGACGATGTTCGGCGTGATGCTCGTTGCAATGATTCTTATAGGAATCTATCTGTCCGCCAGATTACAGAAAATCCTGAAAAAATATGGTATCATCAGTATTCTGGCGCTGTTGACGGGTTATGTGACTGCGCTCCCCGTTGCGGTGGGCTATGCGGGACCGCTTTTCCCGAATCGGTGCTGTTTTATTCTGGATGTGGTACTGGTCGTTTCGTTTTTGAATTTTGCGGTGTTTATTGGCTGTTGTCTGGAACGGTGGGCAGACTTGCGGGATAACCGGGGAGCCTGTGCCGTTCTGTTCGTCGTGTTGTTTGCCGTTTTTGTGTCTTCCCCGGAGAAAATTTCCGAGTCTTCCATCGTCACGGTGGCGGAGCTGATGCACAACGGAACGTATCGGAATTATTACGAAGAATGCGTATCCATCTATGATTATCTGGAAAATTGCGAGGAAGCGAATGTCGTATTGCCGATGCCGGAATATATTGAAAACTTTGAATGCTTCTATTTTGATGAGGATGAGACTGCCTGGGTGAATATCGGAATTGCGGAGTATTATGGCAAGGAATCCATAAAACGCATGAATGAGTAACGGGCAAGGAGCAGGTATCCTGCGGAACGGAATAGCGATGGGACGGAGCGTAACTTGCCACTTTAGGCAACTGCGTATATAATAGAGAGGATAAGAGCAGGGATGGAGAAGGCGAATGACTCGTAAGCAGCTGATACAAAGTATAGTTTTTATAGGAATTTTTCTTCTGGCGCTGATTCCGGTTTCCTATATTGTCCGGACGAATGGCGATGTAAAAGACCGATTTTCAGGATTTTACGCGGAAAAAGAGGATACGCTCGATATTGTTATGATTGGTTCCAGTCCGGTCTTTCCGTATTATTCGACGCCGAAATTGTGGGGGGAGACGGGGATTGCGGCCTATCCGCTTTCTTCCAATGTACAGAGGCCGGCGGCGATGAAATATCTGGTAAAGGAGGCTGAGAAAACGCAGTCACCTTCTCTTTATATTTTTGAAATGCGTATGTATACGATGGAAGACGAAGGGCTTTCCGAAAATATGGCTTATACGCGGGGCGTGACGGATAATCTGAAGTATTCGAAAAACCGTGTGGATACGATTCGGGCGCTTGTGCCGGAAACAGAGGACCGGCTAAGCTATTATATTGATTTATTCAAATATCATACGAACTGGAAGATGTTCGCATTCTCTTCGGAATGGAAGAATTGGAGATATGAGAAGAAAAGTGAATTAAAAGGATTTCAGATCAAAGACGAGGTAGGGCCGACGGCCAGACCGGAAGCCGGGGGTGCGGAGGGGGAACTTCCGATTCCGGCAGAACAGGAAACCTGTTTGCGGGATTTGCTGCAATATTTACAGGAAAATAAATTACAGGCATTATTTATTGTTTCTCCTTATGGCGAGAGCCTGGAGGAGCAGCAGATGTTCAATTATATGGCAAGAATCGTGGAAGAAGCGGGTTATCGTTTCCTGAATATGAACAATTATTATGATGAGATCGGGATTGTTTTTGAAGAAGATTTTGCCGATTATGCCAGCCATACGAACGCAGTCGGCGCGGAGAAGTGTACGGCGTTTCTGGCGAAGTATCTGCTGGAAAACTACAGTTTTACGGACAAAAGGGGTAACGAAACTTATGCTTCGTGGGATGAGGCCTATGCGTTGTGGCTTGTAAAGAGCCGGGAGGCGGGAGCGGTCATTGCGGAGCATATCACCAATGAGGATTATGCGGTAATAGACGGGGACTGAGACGTCAGCAGCGTCGGCCCGGATATCGCAGGTCGTGAATAATATGGGGAAAGGATGAAAAGATGGCGGCAGCCGGCGGACGAAAGATAGAATACGAGAAGGTCAGAGTGTGTGCAATGCTTTTTATGGTCATGTTCCATTGCTGCGGTTCTATGGGCGGATTTATCGATACCGCCGGAGAACGCTGGCTGAACGATGGATTGACGCTCCTTTTCATTACCTGTAACAGTCTGTTTTTTATGTTGAGCGGAAAATTTGCGCTTGCAGTAAGATGCGGGACCGCTTCGGATTACCAGCGGTATTATGGAAAGAAACTGACAAATATTCTGGTTCCGATTCTTGTGTATATGTTTTTGAGGAGCCTTTGGGAATATGGCGGCAGGTTCTGGGAAATCTCTTTTTGGAAAACTTATGTCAGAAATGTCTGTTATGATTATGGCGGAACAGAATACTGGTTTTTGTATACGCTGCTGGGGTTGCTTTTGCTGGCGCCTCTGTTGAATAAGATGGTTGCAAATCTGAACAAAGGTGAGATATGGCTGCTTATTACATTTGGGTTGTTATTTAATTCGATATGTTCTTATGCGCCCTATGTGAATCTGCATTTTTCATGGCAGTATATTTTTGGCAGCTGGGTTTTTTATTTTATGCTTGGTTATTTTCTGGAAAAAGTGATCGATACACCGAAGAAGGAGAATCTTATTATCGCGGCAGGCGGAGTATGCTTTATCATTTCCATGATACAGAAGCGATTTGGTCTGGTTTCCAATATTCATGATCTGGCGCCCACGTTTACGATGATCTCCTGTGCAATGTTCTTTTTACTGAAAAGAAATTATTGCAGGAAGAGTGATTTTATTCAGCATATGATCATGAAAGCCGGGAAATATTCCTTTGCGGTTTACTTGATACATAATCCGATCAGGGATTTACTGTTCGACCATATACTGCCGCACGTTTCGGAAACGGCATATCTGCCGAATCTGCTTGAACTGGCAGTATGCACGTTGGCCGTAAGTTTTATGCTTGCATTCCTTTGTGAAAATACGCTCGTCAGGGCGGCTAAGTGGGGGGCCGGAAAGATTATAGATAGGTTTTGGAGCAAAGAGGAGGATAAAAGTGTTTTCATTTGACGATTACAGAGAGATTATCAGGATTATCAAAGCAACGGGCAGACATGCCAATTATGCCGATGCGCTGGGAAAGGACAGATTTATTATCATGCGCCACGATGTGGAGTACAGCGTGGAGAGGGCATATGAACTTGCGCGGGTAGAGCAGAGCATGGATTTTGTGTCCACTTATTTTTTTCAGTGGACAAATAATTCTTACAATATTCTTTCCAAGAGAAATATGGATATGATCAAGGATATGCACGAGCGGGGACAGCATATCGGCCTGCATTTTGCATTAAACGGCATGACGGACATGTCGGAGATCCGTAAACGGATTCGGAAGGAAATAGAGATTTTGAGCGAGATGTTCGGATTTGCCATTCGGGAATTTTCCATTCACAGGCCGTCAAAAGATGTGCTTCGGGAGAATATCAAACTGGACGGCATCATCAATGCCTATCAGGATGATTTTTTTACCTTTGCCGAGCAGATTACGGAGGATACGTCCGTTGAAGTAAAATATATGTCGGATGCAAATCATATCTGGCGTTACGGTTATCCGGATGAAAAGAACATTACAGGACATGATAAAGTGCAGATTTTGACGCATCCTTTTGCCTGGTGTAAGGAAGGCTATAATAACTTCAACAATTATCGCGCGCTGGTACAGGAGAAATATGAGGAATTAATCGATTCCATCGATCAGGAATGCAAGGATTTCGGGGAATATAAGGATTATTTTATTGAGAAATATCAACGCTAGAAGTTCTATGGTTCGCAAAGCGGACCTTCTTCACATTGAGGAAAGGATTTGGTCATATATGTGCGGTATCTGTGGATATGTCAGGAAAAAAGGCATCAGACTGGAACAACTGAAAAAAATGAATGATACGATGTATCACCGGGGGCCGAATGACAGTGGGGAAGAAATATATGAGGCAGCCGGCGGATATCAGGTAGGATTTGCACAGAGACGATTATCGATCCTGGATTTGTCAAAGCTGGGGCATCAGCCCATGCACTCGGCGGATAAGCGGATTTCCGTCGTTTATAACGGAGAGATTTATAATTTTCGGGAGTTAAAAGAAGAGTTATCGGAGTATCCTTTTCGCTCCAGCTGCGATACGGAGGTCATCATTGCCGCTTATCTGAAATGGGGAACGGACTGTGTGAAAAGATTCAATGGAATGTTTGCCATCGCTCTTTATGACAGGGAAAACAGCAGTATCTATCTGTTCCGTGACAGAATCGGAAAGAAACCGCTTTATTATTGGAGGCAGGAGGACGGCATCGTATTTGCTTCCGAGTTGAAACCCATTATGGAATATCCTGGATTTCCGAAAGAGATCAGAGCCGAAGTGTTATCCCGTTATCTGTTCCAACAGTATATCAACGCCCCTGACAGTATTTTTCGGGATGTTTATAAAGTGGAGCCGGGCGGTGTTCTGTGTTTTCATGCGGGAGAAATTACGACGTGGAAATATTGGGATATCGGTCAGGTCTACCGGGAATGTGCGAAGCAGCCCGTGGACAGCTACGAGGAGGCTAAAAGCGGCCTGAAGAAGCTGCTCGAAAAATCCGTGACGATGCGCATGATTTCGGATGTACCGCTGGGCTCTTTTTTAAGCGGCGGATATGATTCTTCTCTGGTGACTGCGATCGCACAGGCACATTCCGATACACCGGTCAAGACCTTTTCCATCGGTTTTCATGAAAAGAAATATAACGAGGCCGGATATGCGAAGGCGGTAGCTGAATATCTCGGTACAAACCATACGGAGCTGTATATCGATGAAAAAGAAATGTTCGAGCTGGTGGACAGCATTCCGTATTATTATGATGAACCTTTTGCAGACAGTTCCCAGATTGCAACGATGCTCGTTTCCAAGCTGGCAAGTGAACATGTGACGGTTGCTCTGTCGGGCGATGGAGGGGACGAATTTTTCTGCGGTTACAATATTTATGAAAATGTCAGACAGGCGCAGAAACTGGACGCTCTCGGCGGTATGGTACACGGTATCTGCGGGCTTCCCGGCTTAAAGCAGGCGAAACTGGAGGAGCGGCTGCCCTTCCGGGTGCGTGTGATTGCGGGAAACAGGGAGAAAGAGAGTAAGACCCAGTTCGGCGCGGGAAATTATATTGTGAAGGCGAACGCTATGGTGAAAAAAGTGCCGGACAAAGCATCTCTTCCGGTCCATTATTTGACCGAGAGCAGCTATGGGGTAAAAGATTGGCAGATTCGCAGGATGCTGCTGGATATGGATACTTATCTGCCGGGAGATATTCTCTGTAAGGTGGACCGGGCTTCTATGAAATATTCGCTGGAGTCAAGATGTCCTATTTTGGATACGGGTGTTATGGAATTCTCATACCGGATTCCCCATCGGTACAAATATGCGTCCGGTGACAAGAAGCATATTTTGAAAGAAATTGCCTATGATTATATTCCAAAAGAATTGTTGGAAAGACCGAAAGTCGGTTTCGGCGTTCCGCTGGACCAATGGCTGCGCGGTCCGTTAAAAGAACAATTGTTAGATTACAGCAGTTATGATTTCCTGGAAAAACAGGGAATTTTCGATGCGGCTTATACTTCTGAACTGATTCACAGCTATGTAAAGACCGGGGATGCAGGGCCGGCGACAGGGGCAAATTATTCAAAACTTTCATGGTCGTTTTTTGTGTTCCAGCAATGGTACACATGGTTAAATCAGCGCAGAAAATAGGTGTGAAATTAAATGGTGATTCAATAAATGAAAAAAAACGGGCAAAAAAATGAATTAAATAACAACAAAAAAAGAAAAAAAACCAAAAAAAATGAAAAAAATGCAGGAAAACTTGCAAATGCAAGGAAGCTTGCATTTTATATCGGTTCTTTGGATAAAGGCGGAGCGGAGCGGGTTTTTGTCAATCTGGCAGAATATTTTCAAAGCAGGGGTTATCATATCGTTATGGTAACACAGTATCGGAAAGCGGAAGAATATGCACTCGCTGATGGGATTAAGAGGGTTATTTCCGATATTACACCGCAGGAGACGACCGGGAGCAGGCTCGTTAATTTCTGGCGGAGAGTGCGCAAGCTTCATCGAATCTGGAAAGAAGAAATGCCCGATCTGGTATTGTCCTGTGTTGGGAAAAATAATTTTATGACCATTGTGACGACCATGTTTACCAGGACAAAGCCTGTCGTTTCCGTAGTTGGCGAGGCAAAAGAAGAATATCCGGGCCGGGTAATGAAGTTTCTTGCCAATCTACTGTTTCCATACGCATCGGGTGTTATTTTACAAACGGAACGTTCCAGAAGCTTTTTCTCAGAGAAGGTATCGAAAGCGGCTGTTATTCTTCCGAACTCTTTAAATCCTCTGTTCATGCGGAAGAGATTTCAGGGAGAACGGGACAGGAGAATTGTATCGGTCGGACGTCTGGATGCCAATAAGAATCATGAAATGATGATTCGTGCGTTTGCGGCACTGGCGGATAGATACCCGGAGTATACATTGACTATTTATGGAGAAGGAGAACTGCGGGAGGCTTTGCAGAAATTAATCGGTTCCGTTGGATTGGAAAACAGAATTTTTCTGCCGGGTGTGATTCCCGATGTGGCTGATCAAATAGAAAAGGCGGCGCTGTTTTTGCTGACATCGTATTCGGAAGGTATTTCCAATGCGTTGATCGAAGCAATGGCGCTGGGGCTTCCGGTAATCGCCACAGATGTGCCGAGCGGCGGAACGCAGGAGCTGATCCGGCATGGGGTGAATGGATTGATCATCCCGGCAGGTGATGAGAAGGCGCTGGAAAATGCGCTGGATAAGTTGTTATCGGATAAGGAACTGGCGGATAGACTTGGTATGGAGGCTCATAAAATACAGGAACGTCTCGCGCCGGAGCGGGTGAATAGACTGTGGCAGGAATATTTTGAACGGATTATAGTGTGAGAAGAACTTCTAGGGCTTGCACCAGAGGGTGCTTCGCCAAGAAGTTCTACGATTTGCCGAAGGCAAATCTTTCTCACACGAAAGAACGCCTGAAATGCGGCGTTCTTCCCATTGATGATTTTTATTTGAGTTTGGATTTTGAGATTCTGCGAAGCGGAATCATGGTTATCAGTGCGAAAGGGAAAGGCGTAGCGATGTGCGGAATTGCTGGTTTTTGTAACGGAGATTTTGACTGGCGCAAAGCGATTGGAAAAATGAATGAGCGTTTGCATCACAGAGGACCGGATGCTTCCGGCGTCTGGGCATCGGAAGATAAGCAGGTCGTGCTCGGACACAGACGGCTGGCCATTGTTGATTTAACACCAAACGGTACACAGCCGATGGTGTCACATGACGGGCGGTATGTGATTGTTTACAATGGCGAAATCTATAATTATCCGGTCATCAGGGACAGGCTGATACGGGAAAAAAGGGTGACTGCTTTTAGAGGTACATCCGATACGGAAGTGCTTTTGGAAGCAGTCTCTGCATACGGACTGAAAGAAACGCTGAAAATGAGTAAAGGGATGTTCGCTGTTGCTTTGTATGACAAAAAAGAGCGTGCGTTATTTCTGGCAAGGGACAGAGTGGGAGAAAAGCCGCTCTATTACGGATTTGTGGGAAAGACTTTTGTGTTCGCGTCGGAGCTTGGTGCAATCTCCAGTCTGGATAACTTTCGGAATCCGGTCAATAAAGGCGTTCTGGAAGCCTATTTCCGCTATGGTTATATACCGGCTCCATATTCTGTTTATGAGAATCTCTATAAACTGGAACCGGGGAAAATATTGAAAATAAAAGCGCCGTTTCAAGACTATGAGCTTTCGACATATTGGTCCATGAAAGATATCGCATGTTATGGACAAACACATCTTTTTCAGGGGAGCGAACAGGAAGCGGCTGAAGAGTTAGAACGCCGCTTGAAAGAGGCCATTCGCGGGCAGATGATGGCTGATGTGCCGGTGGGTGCTTTTTTATCTGCAGGAATTGACAGTTCGACAATCGTCGCGTTGATGCAGTCGGTAAGTGACAGGAGTGTAAGAAGTTATACCATCGGAATGCGGGAGAAAGAGTTCAATGAAGCGGAAATTGCCGGGAAGATTGCGGCGCATCTTGGAACGGAGCATACGGAACTGTATATTACGGAAGAGGATGCAAAGCGGGTAATCCCGAAGCTTGGAGCGATGTTCGGTGAGCCTTTTGCCGATTCTTCCCAGATACCGACCTATCTGGTCAGCCGAATGACGAGAGAGCATGTGACAGTCTCTTTGAGCGGAGACGGGGGCGATGAACTTTTCTGCGGCTACCAGACCTATCAGTCCATCGAGCGTATCTGGCAGAAAACGGCCAGAATACCGGCTTTGATCAGAAAACCGGCGAGCGCGGCACTTTTGAACGGCCCCTGGGGAAAGGACGGTTCTCTTGTGACAAGGGCCAGGCTGCTCGGTGCATCGGGCGCAGAGGATATGTACAGGCGTTCCGCAATCGGGGAAGGAATCGACCTGCTTGCGCCGGAGGTGCGGCGGGAACTGGCTTCATCGGCTTTGAACGGCAGGAGCTGCGAGACGGTCATGGATACTTATCCGGCCGGTCTTTTACCGGAGCCGCTGCACAATCTGATGTTGATGGATATGCTGATGTATCATCCGGATGATATTCTTACCAAAGTGGACCGCACTTCAATGGCGGTTTCGTTGGAAACGAGGGTGCCGATGCTGGACAAGGATGTGTTGGAATTTGCGTGGACACTTCCGATTTCTTATAAAAAGCAGGAGAATGTCACGAAAAAAATCTTGCGTGATATTTTATATAAGTATGTACCGCGGGAACTCGTGGAACGGCCTAAAACGGGCTTTGCGATTCCACTGCACAGGTGGCTGAAAGAACCGGAACTGCGGGAATGGGCAGAAGGACTTCTCGATCGGCAGGGGATTAAAGAACGACAGTTATTAAAAGCGGATGCGGTATCCCGGATGTGGGAAGATTTTGTGGAGCACAGCATATGGCGTCAGCAGATTTGGTATGTGCTGATGTTTCTGCAGTTTATGCAGAGTCCTGCCCCATAGTGAAACTTTAAAAAGGAGCAACATTATAATATGAAGATTCTACCCAACTACCAATATCCTTCAATTCCGCCTGAGCGGCAGTCGGAATTGATCTCGGTTATCATACCTGCTTATAATATCGCGCCGTACCTTGAACGGGGAGTGGTGTCTGTCCTGAATCAAACTTACCGGAATCTGGAGGTTATTTTGGTGGATGACGGTTCTACGGATAAAAGCGGACAGATTTGTGACCGGCTGGCGGAAAAAGACGACCGGGTCATCGTCATCCATAAGAAGAACGGCGGACTCGCGGATGCCAGAAATGTCGGGATGGAGGCTGCGAAAGGAAGTTTCATTGGCTTTGTGGACGGCGATGACTGGATTGATACGGATATGTATGAACGAATGCTCGGTGCGGCGCTTGCACAGCAGGCGGATATGGCAGTCTGCCGGTACAGGCGGATTTATGGAAAACAGGTCGAGGATGCTTCCGTGGACCGGGTCGTCGTGTTTGAAGGACAGGAGGCTCTGCAATATTATGTGGAAGAACGGGAAGAATATGATATCCAGAATGCGGCGTGGAATAAGCTGTACCGCCGGGAGTTATTGGATAAATTAAGATTTCCGGTCGGAAAATGGTATGAGGATATCGTGTTTTCTGCAAAGGCCCTGAGCGGTGCGGCGAGATGCGTTTACCTTGACAGTGCCTGTTATAATTATATAATAGACAGAGAAGGAAGTATCATGAATGTGAAGATTAATTCCCGTACCTTTACGGATCAGATACCGGCTTATTGGGAGCGGAGCAGCTTTTTACGGGAACTGGGCAGACGGGATTTGGCGGATATTCATGATTATTTTGTATACAAAAGGCTATTGCTTTTTTATAATCAGCTAAAGAAAGGCAGGGAGCCTGATAAAAAGAAGTATTTGAAAGAAATCACAGATATCATTTATAGGAACAGAGGCGATTATGAACGGATTTATCGGTGCAGTATCGCAAATCCAAATGAAAAAAGGAAGATGGATTTGTTTTTGAAGTCGCCGAAGCTGTATTGGTGCGTGATGTGCATCAATGAAGCAGTAATTCTTCCAATCAAAACGAAGAGGAAAGGACACTGAAGAACAGTATGATAATCATCCAAATGGCCGGCGGGCTCGGTAATCAGATGTTTCAGTATGCGCTTTATAAACAGCTCATCAGCATGGGCAGAACGGTGAAAATGGATGATGAGGCAGGCTTTAAAGAGGATGTACAGAGGAATCCTGCGCTTGCCGCATTCGGCGTTACTTATGAAAAGGCATCCCGCCGGGAAATCATAGAGATGACGGATGCTTCCATGGCTTTCACGGCCAGAGTGCGCAGGAAGCTGTTCGGCAGACAGAGCCGCTCTTATTTTGAAGAAAGCAAACGCTTTCAACCGCAGATTTTTGAGTGGGATAATGTTTATCTGGAAGGATATTGGCAGTCTGAAAAATATTTTCCGGATGTAACAGAATTATTAAGGGAAGAATTGAGCCTGGAAAGCGTAAGAAAGAACCGGGAGAATGGTTACGGCCTGTCCGCGCAGGCGGAAAGCTATTTACAGCAGATGGAACGCGGCGTATCCGTCAGCATTCATGTGCGCAGAGGAGATTATCTTTTGCCCAAGAATCAGGAATTGTACGGAAATATCTGCACGGAACAGTATTATGAACAAGCCGTGAGAATAGCCGCGGAAAGATATCCGGGCTGTACGTTCTATCTTTTTACCAACGACGGAAAATGGGCGGCGGAACAGCTAAAAAAGCATAGCGGTTTTCCAATCGTCCAGATAGAGCTGCCCGGCGAAAAGGATTATGAGACGCTCATTCTGATGAGCAGGTGCAAGCATCATATTCTGGCGAACAGCAGTTTTAGCTGGTGGGCCTCTTATTTGAATGATGCCCCGGACAAGCTTGTGATTGCGCCGGAGAAATGGCTGAACGGCTGGGATTGTACGGACGTATACAGGACCGATATGGTGCGGGTCGGCGCAGAAGCGTGATGCAGGCGTCCAACAGGAAAAAGAATTTGTAGCGTAAAACGCTTCGGAATGGAGAAGAAAGATGAAGGAACAGGCTCAGGATAAAAAGAAGATAACGATGCTTCAGAAGATCGGTTATCTTTTTGATAGAAAACAGAAGATGCAGTTCATCGGGCTTGGCGTCCTGATCTTGATTGGCGGTCTGTTGGAGACGCTGGGCGTTTCCATGATGGTTCCGGTGGTTCAGGGGATTATGGACCCGGCGGCGTTAGCGCAGAATGAAATCATCGGTAAAGTTCTGGGAATTCTGCATATTGAAGTACCGGATATGGCGCAGGACGGAGGGAATCGGATCATCATCATGATGCTGGCGGCCATGATGGTTCTTTTCGTTGTCAAAAATGCGTATCTACTGTTTCAGACATATGTGCAGAATACATTCGTTACGAGAAACAGGAACCGGATGATCAGCCGCGTGATGCGGGAATTTTTGAACAGACCCTATGAAGAATATCTGGGAGCGGATATCCCGACCGTATTTCGTCTGACGGACAGCGATATTCCGAGCGCTTTCCAGTTGATTCTCGTTTTGATACAAATGATCACGGAAATCGTTGTTTCGGCGTTCCTGTGTGTCGTCCTCGTAGTCGTCAGTCCGATCATGACCCTTTTTATTGTCGTGATATTCCTGGGCCTGACGTTACTGCTGTCGAAAATTTTAAAGCCCCGGTTGAACGCGATCGGGAGAAAAAATCAGGAGATTCAGTCCAGAATTGCCAAGTGGCGCATCCAGTCCATTTATGGACTCAAGGATGTCAAAGTGCTGAACCGGGAGGAGTTTTTTGTCAGAAATTATTATGAGAGCGGCAGCATCGGCGCCAATGTGGCAAGAAATTATGCGGTGTTGAATAATCTGCCGAGACTTTTGATCGAAACGATCTTCATCGTCAGTATGCTGGCTTTTATCATGGTATATATTCTCGGCGGCGGAGATATCAAGGTATTGATTCCGCAGCTGACCGCCTTCGCAGTTGCGGCTATCCGTATCATGCCGAGCGCCAACCGCATTAATACCTATATGTCGGAGATCGCTTATTCGCAGCCCTGTCTGGATTATCTGTATGAAAATCTGAACGAGAGCATGAAGCAGGATGTGAACGGAAGTGTTACGGGCTATGATCAGGAAGGGAAAAAGAAAGAAAAAGAAAGGCTGTTCTTACAGGATAAGATCGTTCTCGACCATATTACATTTGCTTATCCGGGAACGGATAAAAATATTTTCACGGATGCCCATATGGAAGTAAAAAGAGGGCAGTCGGTCGGCATCATGGGACCTTCCGGCGCGGGAAAATCTACCATTGTGGATATTCTGCTCGGCCTTCTGCATGTGCAGAAAGGAGCCATTATCTGTGACGGCAGGAGCATTTTTGACAATTATGAGTCCTGGCTTGCACAGATTGGTTATATTCCGCAGTCGATTTATCTGGTGGACGAGTCCATCCGGGATAATATCGCGTTTGGAATCGATGCGGATAAGATTGACGAAAACAGAATTTGGGAAGTATTGGAAGAGGCGCAGTTAAAAGAATTTATTGAAGAACTGCCCGAAGGGCTGGATACGAAAATCGGTGACAGAGGTGTCAGAATTTCCGGCGGGCAGCGGCAGCGTATCGGTATCGCCAGAGCTTTGTATCATGACCCGGAAATCCTTGTTTTCGATGAGGCGACCTCCGCGCTCGATAATGATACGGAAAAGGCGGTCATGGATGCGGTCAACAGCTTCCATGGCAGAAAGACGATGGTCATCATTGCACATCGGCTGAATACGATTGCCAAATGCGATGTTATCTATAAGGTTGACGGAGAGAAGATTGTGGAAAGTACGCTAGGTTGATAAGAAAGGTATGGTTTGCATAAAATGTTAGGAATTGAAACACAGGAAGGATTCGGGCTTGGAAACCAGTTATTTTTCTATGTGACGACCAGATGTATAGCGCTGGATAAGGGATACCAGTTCAGCGTTTTAGATCCGGAGCATTTTGCCAATAATATGCACAGCGACTGTGGTCTCTATTTCATGGACTTGGATTATGGCGAAGTTTCCCGAAAAGAAGACTATCATAAGATTTTTCAGGAAAAAGAGGACAGGCTTTTTGCAGGTAATTCCAGGCATGATCTGGCCCATGGCGTATATGTGACCGATGCGGATAAAGCGTTGTTTGAAGTAGAGGACGATACGCTGCTTTACGGCAATTTTCAGGCGGAAGACTATTTTATACGTCACAAAGAGGAAATTAAGAAATGGCTGGCTGTGAAGCCGGAATATGACTGCAAAGAATACAGCCGGGAGAATCTATGTATCCTGCACCTTCGCTGCAGCGATTATATGGGCTCACCGGAACTGTATCTTCGTAAAAAATACTGGCTTCAGGGCATGGAACAGATGCGGAAGGTCAATCCCGCTATGGAATTTATGATCATTACCAATGACGTGAAAGAGGCGAATAAATTTTTACCGGGAATTCCTGCTTATAACTTCGATCTGGCGAAGGATTACAGCATTTTGAAAAATGCGAGATATCTTCTGCTCGCCAACTCCTCGTTTGCCTATTTTCCGGCATTTACGAGCGATACGGTTCAGTATATACTGGCGCCGAAATATTGGGCGAGGCATAATGTATCCGACGGTTACTGGGCATCGGAGCAGAACATTTACGAAGGCTGGCATTATATGGACCGGAAAGGCAGAGTCTTTACCGATCGGGAGTGCAGGGAAGAACTGGAGCAGTATAAAAGAACTTCCCGCAAGTATGCCCACCTGAATGGGCGGCCGGAAGGCATGCGGTTAAAGTGCATGGAACTTCATGGAAAATATATTTACGGTAAAGCGTATTGTGCAAAGATCGCCCGCGGCCTGAAAAGGCGCATAAAGGAGAAAATCAGCCGATGAGCAAAGAGAAGATACGGGAAAATTATCAAAAAATAATTGCTGCAGCCGAAAAATGCGGCACACGGCTGGCTGCTGCCGTAAATGGTATCTCCATGCGGAATATGGCGGCCGGTGCGGCTGTTCTGTTCGTGTTGTCGGTCATTCCCCTGCTTGCCCTCGGAAAATATAATGTGATGTGTATTGATGATTACAATTACGGTATGCGTGTCCACGATACCTGGATGGAAACCGGCTCCCTGTGGCAGTCTGTCCAGACGGCAGTCAGACAGACGAAAGACTTTTTTGTGAATTGGCAGGGAACTTATGTATCCTGTTTTCTCATGGCAGTCTGTCCGATGAATTTCCGGTATGAAGCGGCTTTCATCGTACCGGTCATCATGATCGGCATGTTCTCGGTGTCCGCCTTCCTGTTTGGCAGGCAGATTCTGGTGAAATGGCTGGGCAGCGATAACCGGAAGGCATCGTTTGTGATGTTCCTGCTGCTTTTTATGTTCTATCAGGTCATGGAAGCGCCTTTTGAGGGAATTTACTGGTATAATGGCGCGACGCATTATATTTTGATGGAATCTTTACTGTTCCTGATGCTGACGCTGGTATCGGGCATTTTATGGGCGGAAAAGAAGAAGGCGATGCTGTTTCGGTGTATTCCGGCAGTTCTGCTCGGCCTGATCGTTGGCGGCGGCAATCTTGTGACGGCGCTCCAGGCGGAGATCGTTCTGGCGCTTCTGCTTGCTTTTGCATATGGGAAAAAGCGCGGGAAAACACTTTATGTCCTGCTTCCGTTCCTGACGTCCACAGCGGGCTTTTTATGCAACATACTGGCTCCGGGAAATGCAGTGAGGGCAAGTCTGGATACAGATGTAGGGTATTCGGCCGTTCCTGCGGTCATTTTGTCTTTTTACTATGCGGCGGTTTTTATGATAGGATGGACGAATGTCTTTGTCCTTTTCATCTGGTCCGCGCTTCTGCCCGTATTGTGGCAGATCGGAAAGAAGTCTGAAAGAAGCTTCGCACATCCCGTATGGGTGACGGCGGGTGCTTTTTGTGTTTTATCGGCGATGTTCACGCCGACGCTGTATGCGGTCGGTATGGTTGGGCTGTCCAGAGTGGATAATATAATCCAGATGGTCTATTATCTATGTCTGTTCTTCGTGACGGCATATTGGCTTGGATGGCTCAGTCATCGGGGCAGCGGGAAGGAGGCCGTCAGAGAGGGGCGGTCTGTCAGTCAGAAGGATATAGCGGAAGCGTCTGCCGGGAATGCGTTCGGGCTGTTTCTGGAAAAAGCCGGGAACGGGATGACGGTCTTTTTCATCCTGCTCGTTCTGTTCGTGTGGACGCTGACTGCGAATAAAAATACCTATACGGGAATTTCGGCCCTGCGTTCACTGGCAAACGGGGATGCGGCGGTCTATTATGAAGAGGCAATGGAGCGGTATGCGTTATATATGGATGAAACAGTAACAGATGTGGTGGTGAAGCCGTTTTCCGCAAGACCTGCGTTGTTCGATTTTGAGGATTTGACACCGAATGAGGATAACTGGCTGAATCTGGCAGTCTCCGGATATTATCACAAAGACAGCGTAAGAAGGGAATGAAGGCCATGCAGACAGAAAAGTTAAAGCTTCCGAATGTCACACTGGCGGCGATGACCAGCGTCAACCTTTATGAGACAATAAAGGCGATTGAATACAGTATGCGGGGAATTGAATTCGGGGAAGTGGTACTGATCACGCATAGAAAACCTCTCTTCCTGCCGAAAGGGATTCATTATAAGCATACATCCAGGTTAAAGGATATCGATGCCTTTAACTACAAGATGGTCTATGAACTGGCGGAGCATATCGATACGGATTATGTGCTGCTCGTGCATTATGACGGATTTGTGGTGCATCCGGAGAGCTGGCGGGATGAATTTCTGGCGTATGATTATATCGGCTCACCGTGGCCGCTTCCGACGGAGGAACATGACTACCGGGATGCAAAAGGAGAAATCTGCAGAGTGGGAAACAGCGTTTCCATTCGGAGCAGAAAACTGCTGGCATTTCCGAAACAAGCGGGCCTGAAATGGGAAAGGCTGGCGGACGGCAGTTATAACGAAGATGTCTTTTTGTGCTGTAAATATAAAAATGTCATCGAAGATGCGGGAATGCGTTTTGCACCGATCGAAGTCGCGAAATATTTTGGACATGAGCTCATGATTCCGGAAGTAATGGACATCGAAAAGCCTTTTCTGTTCCATAAATGGCGGGGAAGAAATGCACAGTATCCGCAGTTCAAAAATCCGTGGAAGGTGCGCTGGCAGAAAGTGAAGGATGTAATCAGGCCGCTGTTGTTTTACCGGCGGTTTCGGAAAAAGACATAAGGCTGAGGAAAGGACAGGGTATGGGGATGATTTATGACTGCATTCCGTTTTTTAATGAACTGGATATTTTGAAGCTTCGGCTGCAGGTGCTGGCGCCATTTGTGGACAGGTTTGTGATAGAAGAGTCCTCCGTGACCTTTTCGGGAGAGCCGAAACCGATGATTTTTGCACAAAACAGGGCGATGTTTGCGGAATTTGAGGATAAGATTTTATATGTGGCGGTAGAAAATTCCCCGATGGACGTAACGACTCATGAACGGGATAAATTTCAGAAAAATCAGCTGATACGGGCGATGGGAGACTGTGAGCCGGAGGATATCATCATTTTCAGCGATGTGGATGAGATTCCGAATCCCAAGGCATTGACAGAGGTTATTGCGCATTTTGACGCGTCGAAAATCTATCATTTTGCACAGAGGCTGTTCTATTGTTTCCTGAATATGGAAGAAGTTTCCGGCAGTCTGCTTTCGATTACCGGAGAATTTCCGGGAGTCTCCAGGAGACAGTGGCTTGGAACGAAGGTCTGCAGCTTCGGAAATCTGCCAAAAGAAGGCATCGTTTTTCTGCGGGAGGTATCCGTGCAGGATGTGCGGAGCGTCCGTGTGGCGGACGGCGGCTGGCATTTCGGCTATATGGGCGGCAATGGGGAGAAGGATGTGGCGAAGCGCATCGGCGATAAGGTGAAGGCGGCGGCACATCAGGAATACAATACTTCACGTTTCTTGACGGAAGCGGTGGACCGGCTTCTCTGCGGGGAGGATATTTTCGGAAGGGATGCCCGTTTTATCCGGGTGGAAATTGATGAATCCTATCCGGTCTATCTGCGGGAACACATGCAGGAATACGATTATCTGCTGGCTCCGCCCGTCAGTGAGAGCAGAATCCGGTGGAAGAAAGCAATGCTTGCGGCAAAGCAGGTCTTGCGGAAGTTGCATGGGAAATTAAGGAGAAGATGAGCAGGAATGGAGGATTAGCATGGGGATTCGGAATTTTTATGATATCCTGTGGAAACGCAGGATACCGCAGATTCTTTTTTATATCAGCCTGACGATTGAGCTGATCATCGTTGTCATCGATAAAAGCAACTACATAAATCCCGTAGAGGGTCTTTTATTCCGCATTACCTTTCTGCTTTTTGCTCTGAAACTGGTCAGTACGGCGTATACATGGAAAGAATGGTGTCTGATCGCTTTTATGGAACTGATCGCCCTCATATCCTATAAAGTAACGGGGAAAAATGATATTATCCGCATCGTGACCTTTGTGGCAGCCTGCAAGGGCATTCCGTTAAAGCAGATGGTTCGGTATGCTTTTTATGTGACGCTCGCGGGCTGTGCGGTCATCGTTCTTCTGGCGGTAACGGGCATATATGGAGAGATGGGCCTTACTGCTGATTATGGAAGAAAGTGGAATGTTTTCTACGGACAGAACAGTATCGAGACGAGGTATACATTGGGAATGGGGCATCCCAATGCACTTTCCTGCATGTTTCTGATGCTTTTGGCAATGGGGATTTATGGATATGCGGAACGGCTGAAATGGTACGGGTATCTTTTTCTGATGCTGCTGAATATCGGCGTATACGGTCTGACAGATTCCAAGACCAGTCTGCTTGTGGCAACTGTTCTGCTGCTCGCCTCTTTTGTGATGACGTACTGCAAGTTTTTCCGGGAAAAGAAGATTTCCTATCTTTGCGGCTTTCTGGTCTTTATGCTGTGTGTCGGCTTTTCGGTGGATGCTTCGGCGAATGCCGGACAGGTAAGGGAAGCATGGTTTCATTATGTGTATAGTGAAGTAGAGCCGTCGGACGGCCATATCCGGTTATTGTTACAGGCTGACAGGTTCATGAACGGAAGGATCAAGTCGCTGACCAATTCCGCAAGAAAAGACGGGACGATAGAGACGTGGTCGGCCTTTTCCTGCCCGGATAATATGGACTATTATTTCGATATGGGCTGGGTGAAATTATTTTACCGCTACGGCATCGTTCCCGGCATTTTATATTGCATTGCATGTGCCGCACTTTTGTGGCAGTTCGGCAGGAAAAAAGATGCTTTCGGGCTGGTCATCTTTACGGTGCTGGCGGTCTATTCCGTGATGGAGGCGCATTTGTTCTCCGTTTACGTCGGGCGGAATTTCCTGCTGCTGATGATGGGGAGTTATTTCTTCCCGGAATCAGAGTAACAGTTCCACTGTCCGGCCGGGCGGCGTATGGTTCCTGCGGAGGCCCTGGAAAAACGCCGGTAGTTAGCGAAAAAGGCGCTTGCGCCTTTTGAACTTAGTACCGCTGCGATTTTTCGCGGAGCGAAAGCGTGCCTCCGCAGGAACCATACGCCGCCCGGCCGGACAGTGGAACTGTTACTCTGATATCCGGCGATTGAAATTATTCCGGAAAAATGATATGCTTAAGTGATATATTATCTACTGTTAAAATGTGGCAGTTCAGCCCCAGGCCTGACAGCGTGTAGTTCCTGCGGAGGCCCTGGAAAAACGCCAGTGCTTAGCGAGGTTCTTCACGAGCTTAGCATCTGTTGCGATTTTTCGCGGAGCGAGAGCGTGCCGCCAAAGGAACTACACGCTGTCAGGCCTGGGGCTGAACTGCCACATGAAAATCGGAAAGGTATACTATGAGCCGTAAAAAGAAAATTGTAGAAAGTTATTGTCTGCTGTTCGTAGATTTACTGAGTATTACAATCTCTTATATGATTGCTATCCTGCTGCGTTATCATAAATTCAGCCGGGTGATGGAGCCGGATCTTCATTTTATGGGGTATATTTGTTTCCTGTTGTTCTGTGTCATTTACAGTTTTTTGCTGGACTGGAACCGGGATTTCCTGGAGCGCGGTATTTTCGTGGAGTTCATTGCGGTCCTGAAATTTAATTTATTTATGGCGGTCGCGTTTTCCTGTGTACTGTTCGTCATCCAGAGGGGGATTGATTTCTCGAGACTTGTCTGGGGTTATTTTATGGTGCTGGACATTTTTCTGGTCTGGCTGATGCGTCTTTTGACGAAAAAAATACTGCGGGCCTATTTCGTGTCCCAGTCCAATCAGGTCAAAATTATGATTATTGCCAAAGACGCGGTGCTTAACAAGACGGTCGGTCAGTTGAAGAAGTCTCTGGATATCAATTACGAGATCGTGGCGCTCGCCTGTGTGGATGTGGACAGGAAAGGCGTTATCGTGGACGGCGTTAAAGTAACGGCGGACGGCGCCAATGTCATTGAAATGGCAAGACAGATGCCGCTTGATGAAGTATTTATCAATCTGCCGGAAGAAAATAAAGAATATGTGAAATACATTATTTATGAACTGGAATCCATGGGAATTGCCTGCCATTACAATATCGATATCATCGACAGGCCTCAGAAGGAAGTCTATGTCGGAAAATTTGCGGATTATACGGTGGTGACATACTCGATCAATCATTTCGATTACAGAAGGATGTTCTTAAAGCGTTTGCTCGATATCGCCGGCGGACTGGCCGGACTTCTCATTACGGCGGTTATGACGCCTTTTGTCGCATTGGCGATTAAATTGGACTCTCCGGGCCCGGTCTTTTTTGCACAGACACGGATTGGTAAGAACGGACGGCGTTTTAAAATCTATAAGTTCCGCTCTATGTATATCGATGCGGAGGCGCGGAAGAAGGAGCTGGAAGCGCAGAATGAAATGCAGGGTCTGATGTTCAAAATGGAGAATGACCCGCGTATCACGAAGGTAGGGAAATTCATCCGTAAGACAAGCATCGATGAACTGCCGCAGTTCTATAATATTGTGAAAGGCGACATGAGCCTGGTCGGAACGAGGCCGCCGACCGAAGACGAATTCGAAAAGTATAACTCTCATTACAGAAGGCGTATCAGTATGACGCCGGGGCTGACCGGCCTGTGGCAGATCAGTGGCCGGAGCGAGATCATCGACTTCGACGAAGTGGTCAAGCTGGATTTGGAATATATCGATAACTGGACGCTGGGGTTGGACATCAAGATTATATTTCAGACCGTATGGGTCGTTCTGACCGGAAAAGGCTCTAAATAAAGATGTGAGGGTAGAGATGAAAATATGTATGATTGTGCCGAATGCGGCGGTGAAGGGCGGAATTGCAGCAGTGGTGAATGGATATCGCGGCTCCGACCTGGAGAAAAAGCATACGGTCCATTATGTGGAATCCTATTGTGACGGAAGCAAGGCGGATAAGTTTTTCAAGGCACTCGGCGGATATTTCGGATTTTTGAGACTGCTGCTTAGAGAAAGGCCCGATATTGTGCATGTCCATTCTTCTTTTGGGCCAAGTTTTTACCGGAAAATGCCCTTCATCTATATGAGCTGCCTGTTTCGGATTCCGGTCATTAATCATATTCATGGTTCAGAAATAGGGCGCTTTTATGAGAATGCTTCCGAAAGGAAAAAGAAGCTTGTGCGGAAGGTTTATGGAAAGTGCAGCCGCCTGATCGTACTGTCGGAGGAATGGAAGGAAAAGATTGCCAGGATCGTTTCCGGCGATCGGATAGATGTTCTGGAAAATTACTGTATTCTTCCAAAGGAACCTTATGATACTGGGAGAAACCGCAGTCAGATCTTGTATCTTGGGAAATTGGAGAAAGATAAAGGCAGCTATGATATGGCCGGTATTTTGGAGAAAGTCTGCCGGGCCTGTCCTCAGGCACGGCTGGTCATGGCGGGAGATGGACAGATAGAGCAGGTCAGAGAAGCTTTTGATAAGAAAAAACTTTTACCCTCCGTCAGATTCACAGGCTGGGTGCGGGGAGAAGAGAAAGAAAAGCTGCTGCGGGAAAGTGCGGTATTTCTTTTCCCGAGTTATCATGAAGCGATGCCGATGGCGGTCATCGAGGCGATGGGATATGGTATGGGTATCGTAGCGACGGCGGTCGGCGGGATTCCCCGGCTGATTTCGAATAAAGAAAACGGTTATCTGGAAGAGCCTGGCGATTCCGAAAAAATGGCAGAGGACGTCATTGTTCTTTTGCGGAATGAAGAATCATGCCGTTTATATGGACAGCGGGCACGGCAGACTGCCAGTCAGAAATACAGCCTTGAGATTCATTTGCGGAATTTGGAAAAGATTTATCGTAAAGCGTGCGGATAGTTCGCAGCTTGAGGGAAAGGCATAGATTATCGATGAAAAAGAAAAATTACAAGATCAGTGTCATTGTGGCGGTTTATAACGCTCATGACTATCTGGAACAGTGTATCGACAGCATTTTGCTGCAGACTTATGAAAATCTGGAATTATTGCTTATCGATGATGAATCGACGGATGGAAGCGGTGCAATCTGTGACAGATATGCGGATCAGGATGAGCGCGTGCGGGTCATCCACCAGACAAACGGCGGCTGTACGGCGGCATCTTTAACGGGTCTGCGGGAAGCTTCCGGGGATTATTATGTTTTCGTTGACAGCGACGATTATGTGGAAACGGAAATGCTGCGGGAGATGGTAAAGCATCTTATCGGGAAAAAAGGCGAAATCGTGTGCTGTAATCATATTTTGGAGAAGAAACATCAGACCCTTCCGGCAGTCTGTCCTGCCGCACCCGGCGTTTACGAAGGGGAAAAGCTGAAACGGGAGATTAAGAACAAGCTGATCGGGAACGAGCAGCGCACGGTTCCCATATCCCGTTGTATGAAATTATATGAAAAGTCTGTTTTTGAAGGAAATGAAAAATACTGCGACACGGCAATCCACATGGGAGAGGATTTTAATCTCGTGTATCCGGCAATGTTAGACTGCGCCAGGATTGTGATCATGGAGGAGGCGCTGTTCTATCATTACCGCTATGTGGGGGATTCCATGGTGCATTGTTATGTGCCGAATATGCTGGAAGGACTCGAACGGCTTCGCCATTTTCTGTGTACGGTATCGGAAGAAAAAGGGATTCGGGATAATAAAGAAGCGATTGAAAGAGAATACTGCTATATGCTGCTGCTCGTCATGAAGAACGAACTGCGCAATCCCGATAAGGGCTATATTCGGAATATTCGGGAAATCTTTCTGGATGAAAAGGTGCGGGGACGCGTGCTGAATACACCGCTTTCTGTCAGGGAACGTTCCAACCAGCTTCTGTATCTTGGAATGCAGAATCCGGAGAAGCTGCTTCTGCGGATTCTGCGGGGAATCATCCGGATTTATGACAGAAAGAAATAGACGGATGAAAGAAAGGAAACGAGTTTGGAAAATAAATTAGTGATGTATCTGCATGGGGGAAGCGGGAACCATGGCTGTGAAGCAATCGTGAACAGCACCTGTCATATGCTTGAAGAACTCCCCAAACTGCTTGTGACGAACAGTGAAAAAGAAGATAAGTTCTACTCGTTAGACGGGCTGTGTGATATTTTACAGGAGCGGAAGATTGATGAGCATTTCATCGCGCATGTATGGTATTATCTCTGGCGGTCCCTGTTCCATGACCCGGAGTCTTTTATGCGGTATCGCTTCCGGGACATTCTCGGGAAAAAGCAGGCGCCGTTATATGTATCGGTGGGCGGCGATATGTATTGCTATGAAATTTCTAAAAAGGAAGCGGTTCTGGCGAACCGTACTTTTTGCCGGGCAGGAGCAAAGACCGTTCTGTGGGGCTGTTCCATAGAACCGGAGTTGTTGAAGGAACCGGAAGTTGTTGAGGACATGAAACGGTATGCGCTCATTACGCCGCGGGAGTCCATTACGATGCAGGCGCTTTCTGAGGCGGGCATCACGGAGAACGTGAAGTTCTTTCCCGACCCTGCCTTTTCTTTAAAGCCGGAAAAAACATCGATGCCGGAAAATTTCCGGGCGGGTGAAACGATTGGCATCAACATCAGTCCGATGATCGTCAGCCATGAGAAAGAACCGGGCATTACCGTGCAGAACTATCGGAAACTGATCGAACATATCTTAGGGACTTCGGCGAACCGTGTGGCGCTCATTCCCCATGTTATCTGGAAAAACAATGACGACAGGAAGACGCTTGCCGAACTTTATCAGGGTTATGAAGAAAATGAAAGGGTCATGCTGCTGCCCGATATGCCCTGCGGGAAGTTGAAATATATTATTGCCGGATGCCGGGCATTCATTGGCGCGAGGACGCACGCGACGATAGCGGCATACTCCAGTTTCGTGCCGACGTTAGTCGTAGGTTATTCGGTCAAGGCGCTTGGCATCGCCAGGGACCTGTTCGGGAGCGAAGAAAATTATGTAATTCCCGTTCAGACACTTCAGGAGCCGGATGCGCTCATCCGTGCCTATGAATGGCTGATGGGGGAAGAAGAGGCAATTCGCATGAGACTGCGTGAAATCATGCCGGAATACTGCGCGAAAGCGGTACAGGCAGGAGATGAGATTCGGAAATTATGGAAGCAGGTAACAAAGTGATACAGGGATTGATCAGTATTATCGTTCCAATCTATAACGGAGAAGTTTATCTCGGAAGATGCGTGCAGAGCATTCAGGCGCAGACTTATACGATGTGGGAGCTTTTATTAGTTGATGGAGGATCCGCGGACAGGACGCTCGCTTTTTGTGAAGCATGGCGGGAGCGGGATGACAGGATCCGTGTTTTTCATTCCAAAGAGAACCGGGGCGTTTCTTATGGCAGAAATACCGGTATTCGGGAAGCGCGGGGAGAATACTTTTTTTTCGTGGACGCGGATGACTGGCTGCAGCCGGACTGCCTTGCCCGGCTATATGAGGAGATACAGCAGGAAAGCGTTCAAATCGCGGGCTGCGGTTTTGAACGCTGTTCCGACAGAGATTGGGAAGAAGCCAGAAGACCGCAGGAGAAGGCATATGAAAAAAGGCTGGTTGCCGGAAAAGATTTTCTGGCGGAAGGTATTTTGAAGCAGGACACTCGCTGTTGGAGCAAGCTTTACCGGCGGGAACTGCTGAAAGGGCATTTTTTCAAAGAGGATTATACCATTGGAGAAGATATGCTGTTCCTCTGGGAGACAGCGCGGGAAGCGGAAGTTATCAGCTGCAGCGAATATCCCGGATATTGTTATTATTATAATGCAAATGGTGCGATGCTGCGGCCTTTCCGGGCTTCGGATATGGACCAGATACGGTGCTGGCAGTACGTTCTTAATGAAGTGCGTTCGGGAAATGCGGCAGCAGACGCAAAGGGGGATGAAGCGCCCTATGGACCGGAGATTTTGCAGAAAGCAGCTTCAATCCTGTTGGTTTCCTGTATGCTGACGATGGGAAAGCTTGCCTGTCTGCCTGCCGGAAAGCGGAAAGAGTATGATGGACTGCAAAAACAGTGCAGACGGACCGTAAAGGAAACGCTGGAAATCGAAGGCGCCTATGCGGGGCTGGATGGGGGATACCGGCTGAAAATCAAGTTGTTTGAAAGGTTTCCGAAGCTGTATATCGGTCTGTATGGTCTGATGAAAAAAAGAAAGCGGTAAAGGAACGAAATGGGCAGAGTACAGAAGGCGGCGAAGAATATTTTCTTCGGTTATATCAGTAATTTTATGATTCTGATTCTGGGGTTTTGGCAGAGGGATGTGTTCATCCGGGTGCTCGGTGAGACGCTGCTCGGCGTGAATACTCTGTATGCGGACATTCTGAGCGTGTTGTCACTGGCGGAACTCGGTGTCGGAACGGCCTTAAATTACAGTTTATATAAGCCGGTTGCCAATCGCGACAGGGAGAAGATAAAATCCTATATGCGGCTATATAAAAAGGCATATCTGACGATCGCGTGCGTGATTGCCGTTATCGGAATCGCGATTACGCCTTTTCTGCCGCTGTTGATCAAAGCCGAGAGCAGGGACGGTCTCGCGGTCAGGGAACTGGTGATTTATTACCTGATATTTCTCTTCAATACGGTCAGCACTTATTTCGTGGCTTATAAATATAGTCTTGTCAACGCGGAGCAAAAGGATTATATTCAGACTAATATCACAACAATTACGAAGATCATTACGGTCGGCGTACAGATTGTCGTTCTTTATGTGACGAAAAGCTTTCTCTTATATTTATTGGCTCATGCGGTTATTGAACTGCTTCAGAAGGTTGCCGTCAGCATTTATTTGAATCATCTGTATCCGTATCTGCGTGACAGGAAAGTGGAAAAGCTGACGAAAGAGGAAACGGATATTGTCGTCACGAAGAGTAAGGCGTTGATGTTCCATAAAATAGGGGATGTTGCCAGGTTACAGACAGACAGTATTATCATTACCTATTTTATCGATGTAGCTTCGGTCGGATTTGTCGGAAATTATAACTATGTGATCACTTATGGCGCCAATTTTATCAATCTGATCTTTAATTCCGTTATCTCTGGGCTTGGAAATCTTGTCGCCACGGAGTCGAAAGAGAAACAGTACAGTGTTTTTAAAGTATATCGTTTCTTTGCCTGCTGGCTTTACGGATTTGCCGCAGTCGGATTCTGGCTGCTGCTGACGCCGCTCGTTACCGGGCTTTGGCTGGATGAGAGCTGGAAACTGGGACAGGCGATTCTGACGCTGATCTTAATTGATTTTTATTTTAAGGGCGGAAGGGTCGTTCTGCTGAATTATAAGATTGCGGCGGGGGTTTTTGAGCAGGACAAGTACCTGTCTTTTGTTCAGGGAGGCGTCAATCTGGTGATCTCCATTATCGGCGCGAAATATATCGGGCTTGCCGGCGTTTATATCGGAACGGTGGTTTCAGGCGTCATGGCCAATCTCATCCGGCCTGTGATTATTTATCGGGATTGTTTTTCAAGAAGCGTCTGGGATTATTTTAGGGATTCATTCAAATATATTTGTACGATTTTGGGGATTCTTTTAATATTGATACCTGTTAAAAAATTCCTGCTCTCTCAGGTGAATGTGCTGACTTTTCTTTTGATGGCAGGAATCATTACGGTAGTCTATAACCTGGTTTTTGTATGTTTGTTCCGGAAAACGGAGGAATTTGCGTATCTGTGGTCGGTAGTGAGAAAGAACAAGTAGAGGAAAAATCAATGGACACAGCAAAGATGGAATTGATCGGGACAGCCTGTGAGGAACTTTTGTCGTATGGTTTGTGGAATACGAAGACAAGAGTGGAGATGTTCCTGAAGAAATATATGCTCGGACGGCAGATTCCGGCGGACGATCTGATCTTCTGGCCGACGGGACTTCTTGCGGCGGGCTTATGGCATTGCAGGCAGAAGCTTACAGGAGAAGAAAGTGAAGAAGCAAAAGCGGTAGTTGAGCGGATTGAAACGGCGCTATCGGCTTATTTTGCCAGATGGGAGAAAAAGAAATGTCCGGTTTCTTATCTGGATGACCTGCTTGCCGGAGAGGTATTTCTCGCTGTTTTGGAGGAATATCAGAACAGCCGGAAAGCCAACGGCATGATCAGCGAAAAGAACGTGGAAAAATACCGGAAGGCTGTCGATAAACTGGCGGAGTATGCTTTTTCTTATCCGACGGACGAGACTGGGAGTTTTCCTTACCGCGCGGAACAGAAAAATAACCATGTCTATGTCGATACGGTCGGCTTGTCCTGTCCTTTTCTGTATGAGTACGGCAGAGTCTACGGAGAGGATGAGGGCATGGAGCTGGCGGTCTCTCAGATTGCGAATTTCCTCGCTTACGGCATCGATACGACGACGGAGCTTCCCTATCATGGCTATGAGGTGGAAACGGGCATGAAATATGGCATTATTGGCTGGGGAAGGGCGGTAGGCTGGCTTCTGCGCGGTATGACGAGGTGCATGACGGCAGTCTATGGTCTGGACAGATTACAGGAATCGTATTGCCGCCTGATCGATGTGGTCATCGCATGGCAGCGCAAGGACGGTTATTTTTCCTGGCAGCTTCAGGCGATGGAAGGTCCGGCGGACACTTCTGCCACCGCGATGATCTGTCTCGCCTTACAGGAGGGCATTAAGACGAGAATGCTTCAGGGAGAGGCTTATCAGATTGTTCTCGACAAGGGGCTTCATGCGCTCCGAAAATCCATCAAGAACGGCAGGGTATATGACTGCCTGGGCGAGTGCGAAGGCTTTTCCCAGTATCCGCAGCGGTATGATGCTTATCCGTGGGCGCTGGGGGTCGTGCTGATGTTGGAGATATAGTTGGATCAGCAGTGGAATAGCCATAATTTGTAGAATTTTGCGAAAAAATGATACAAATTCGCCTGGTTTCGTGCTAAAATTGCTTAAAGGCTTGTCCCAAAGTTTTTTATGTGGTAGACTGACTTCATTGTATTCTAAAGAGGATAAGTCATGGAGTGGGAAGCATACTGGCAAAGTTTATTGACTGAGAAAAAATTAAATAATAAAGTAACAGAACTGAATTTATATGAAGAAATTATTTTAGAGCGTGAACCTTGTACAGAACGAATCTGTAAAGGAATTTGTGATCGATACGATGAGATGGAAAAGCATCTGGAAGCCGTTAAACTGGACTGCATCAAAGAGTTTAATCAGATAGAAGGCGTATATTTAAAAAGCGGACGTGTGAAGGGAAAAGACAGCTTGCTTTGTAAAGTAATCGATAAGCGGCGGGAAAATATAGAAGCTTTTGACAGTAAGTATTATGACCTGAATGAATTTAATTATGATAGAATCATCACAGATTTGGTCGGAATAAGACTGATTATTAATTATCGTGGGAAATGGCTCGATGTTCATCGTAAGATTTTGGAAATGTTTCCGCTGTTGGACCAGAAACTATATGAAGCAAATCCGTTGTTGGAACATCGTACGGGAGAACGTTTTCAGGCAGAATGGCCTAAAGTATATTACGCACAGAATGATCCCATTCAGGAATATAAGAACGAGGGGCTATATGTTAAACTGAAGGCAATAGGATATCGGGGTATTCATTATATCCTTTCGTACAGGGGAACATATATAGAACTTCAGTTACGGACAATTTATGACGAGGCGTGGAGTGAATGTGATCATAATTATGTATATAAAAAAGAAGAAAACCGATCGCATGATGCGTTAGTTCAGCTATCCAAAATTTTGAATCGTTTGACACATCTTTCTGATATTTTGAATGATACTATGAAGAGTGTGTATGATAAAGAGGGAATTGTTGTCAGCGGGCAAGAGAATGTATGGACTGCATTATCGGAGCATATAGATAGTATTGATGAAATTATCGCAAAGCTGGAGGAAACGGATAATATTTTCAGGGAGTTCAGAAGTCGGCTTGTCGATAAACAGGAGGATTGCGATGAAATCGGAGAGTAGAGGCTGGGAACTGGGAACACAGTTGGTGGAACGGATTAAATCCGGGGAATTCCCCAAGAATCATTTAATGAATCACGGAGAAAATTTTACGGGCGGTTCGGAAGAATTGCTGGTATATGAACTGAACCGTTATATGGGTTCTTGCGGTCATGCGATGATGGACTGGAGACTGGCACAGAAAGGATGTACTTATCTTGGATATTAAAGAGCCGAACGAAGGATATCAGTTTATCCTTGAAAAATTTGGAGAAGAAAAGATTGAAAGCCGTTATCATTGTCTTTATGAATTGTTGTCGGCATATTTGAAAAGGAAAAGGCTGGAGGAAAGAGTGCGGATTGCTCCTGCTATTTTAGACCATGTCATTGTAGATTATTTCGTTGATATCTATCGACTGAAAGATTTTCAGGGGATGGATTTGGTCAATGATACAAAAATCATGGCTTATACATCGTTCTGGCTCTTACGTCATAAACCGCTGCAGATATTGGATACGGAGAATGCGGATGATCTGGTCTATGTGAATGAAGATGCCGTAGGTGAAATTCTGCGTACGCAGTTGTTCAAAAAACCGGAAGATACGGTGCTTTTACCGGATCGGGCAGAAAGAATCGACGATTTTGTTAATACAATGAAATATTTCTTCCAGTACCGGCTATATACGGCACAGAACATCGAATTGATGATCATGGCATTCAACGCGGGAAGAGATTATCAGTATTGTACTGATTTTCAGGAATAAAACTGCATAAATAACATAAAATGAAGTTGCGCCTTGTTTTCAGGGCGCATTTTCTATATAATTAGGAAATGAAGATTTTCTAAGATGTCAGATTGTGGCATGGAGGTTATCATGATCATTATCAGAGTCATGGGCGGTCTGGGGAACCAGATGCAGCAATATGCGCTGTACAAAAAACTGGAAAACATGGGAAAAGAAGTCCGGCTGGATATTTCATGGTTTCGGAATGCGGACGTGCAGAAATCTGTTCTTGCAGAGCGGGAACTGGAACTGAATTATCTGGAGGGCATTTCTTATCGGACGGCCGCGCCGGAAGAAATCAGAAGTGTGCTTGGCAGATTGTGGGAAGAGAAAGAAAAGGCGGCATCAAAACTCAAGAGAAAGCTGTTTTCCGCTTCCAATCCCTGTTTTATGGAAAACGATATGTATCATGAGCAGGTATTTGCATTCACCGATAAATATCTGGTGGGATATTGGGCCTGTGAGAAATATTATGCGGATATTCTGGGAAAACTGCGTCAGGAGATTCGGTTTCCCAAGGCGCCCGTTCCGGACGGCGGCGCTCCTTCGAGGGGAGGAGCTTCTGAGATATCCGACAGGAACAGGGAAATGATCCGTAAGATGCAGGAAACGGAATCCGTCAGCGTGCATATCCGCCGGGGAGACTACCTCGATGCGGCGAACCGCCCTGTTTTCGGCGGAATCTGTACGAATGATTATTATCGGGCTGCGATTGGCTTTTTGAAGGAAAAGTATCCGCAGGCTGCGTTTTTCTTTTTTTCCGATGACATTCCTTATGTGCGGGAGCATTACCTGGAAGAGGCCAGTGAGATCATAGACTGGAACAATGGGAAGAACAGCATTTATGATATGATGCTGATGAGCTCCTGCAGACACAATATCTGTGCCAACAGTACATTCAGTTTCTGGGGGGCCAGACTCAATCCCTATGAGTCGAAAGTCATGATAAGGCCTTCTATCCATAAAAATACACAGATCTGTATTCCGGAGCAGATGAAAGAACTCTGGGCGGGATGGACGTTGATCACGCCGCAGGGAAAAACGCTTTAGGCAGGGAGACGGTTGTGCGCCAAATGGCGGCGGGGAGGATGCGTGAACGAGAAAATAGCGAAAAAAATATCACTGGAAGAAATTTTATATTTTGGATTCTTTTTTATATTAGCCGTGACAAAGGGATTTGGCTTTTATGACGGACAGAAGCTGTTCTTACTGTTGATCATACCGGCTTTTCTCTGCGCGCTTTTGAAGATTCTGATCACGCCTTATACGAAACGGCAGTGGGTGTTTGTGACGGCGCTGCTGCTGCTGACGGCGCTTGTTTATGTCCAGTCTCGGGAAAAAGGCATTCTTTTTATCATGTTCATGATCCTGGGGATGAAGAACATCTCCTTGAAAAAGGTGATGTATGCCGGATTATGGGTATGGACGATATGCACGGTTCTGCTCGGCATCGTTTCTTTTTTCCGGCTGGAACATACGATATACCGCGTTCATCAGAAAATGGGGTTGGGACATATTTTCCGCTGGAGCCTCGGTTCTACGCATCCCAATGTTCTGCATATTACCTATTTTATGATCTGCGCTTTTATCGTCTATCAATTGGCGGAAAAATATAGTTTTAAGCATTTTGTACTGCTGATGTTCGGAAATGTGTTTGTCTTTTTCTATTCCGTCAGCTTTACCGGGTTGGGTATCGTGGCAATTTTTCTCGCGGGAGAACTTTATGTGCGGTTCCGGCCGAAATTTTGTCTGTGGGAAAAAATTGCGGTGAATCTGATACTCCCGGTTTGTGTGCTGTTTTCGTTCCTGCTGCCTTCTATCTATGCAAGGCAGGCTGCAGCGCAGCAATTAGCGCCGTGGATACTGAAACTGGATTCTCTTCTCAACACGCGTATTTTTCTGGCAAGCCAGTTCATGGCGCCGGAATTTATGAGCCTCTTTGGAGCGCAGATCGCGTTGTTAAAGCTGCCTTTCGGCGCCATTGACTGTTCTTATGTGTGGTGTTATATCAATTACGGCCTCATTCCATTTTTAATGTTCATGGCCGCCTATCTGATTTTGATTGCGGATGACTGCCGGAAGCAGAGGACAAGGGAAGCGGTGATGGTCATCAGCTTTCTGATGGCGGGATTTACGGAGCAGCTGTTGTTTAACACTTCTTTTAAGAATATTACATTCCTTTTTCTGGGAGAACTTTTATACCGACAGAAAGAAGGAGAAAAGGAGTACTGCCTTCTTCCGTCGCTGCGGCGGGAAATCGATGTGCCGGTTCCCCCTTTTCTGATATTCTTCGGGAAACTGCCGAAACGGCTGGCGGGGCTGTGGAAATCCTGCCGGAAACAGATCACAGCGGGAATTCTTGCAGGAGCGGCGGTTGGTGTTCTTTTGTGCGCTATCCTGTATACAGCGCCGAAAGGATATGTTGTTCAACGGATGTATACGGACGGTTTGTTTGAGACTTCCGAATATCTGGAAAGTGCCGATGACCCGGCATATGAGGGCTACTGTATTATGAATTATGTGGATGCCGATACGAAAATGCAGATCATAGAGGGGAATGCGGTCGCGCTGGAGACGGCAAGATACTATGTGGGGAGCGTTCTGCTCGGTTCTCTGGCGGGATATCTGCTGTGTGTAGGAATCTGCCTTTGCAGGAAAGAAACGGAACAGGCTTAAGAGCGCGTCTGCCGGAGCGGACAGGGAGCATGGTTATCAATATGAATAAGGATTTACAATATTGTACAATATTAAAAACAAATATAAATGTCACGACGATGGAGAAGACCATCCAGTATATTACGGAGCATTTGGAAGATCTCCGGGGCGATTATATCTGCGTGTCCAATGTTCATACGACCGTGATGGCTTACAGGGATGAGGCTTACCGGAAGATACAGAACGGAGGGGCGATGGCGCTGCCTGACGGACAGCCGCTTTCTATCGTGAGCCGTAGAAGGGGATACCGGGACGCCAGAAGAGTGCCGGGACCGGATTTGATGCCGGCTATTTTGAAATTGTCGGAAGAAAAGGGATATACCCATTATTTCTACGGAAGTTCAGAGCATACGCTGGCGGAGCTGCGGAAGGCGCTCGTAAAGGCTTATCCCCGTTTGCGGATTGTCGGTATGTATGCGCCGCCTTTCCGGCCTTTGAGCGAGGAGGAAGACAGGGAGACCGTAGAGCGCATCAATGCGGCGAAACCGGATTTTATCTGGGTCGCACTCGGCGCACCGAAACAGGAAATCTGGATGTATGAGCACAAGAACAGGGTGAGCGGTCTGATGCTCGGCGTCGGCGCTGCTTTTGATTTCATGGCCGGAACGGTGAAACGTGCGCCGTTATGGATGCAGAAACTCTGTCTGGAATGGGTATTCCGAATCATGCAGGATCCTAAGCGGATGCTTCCGCGTTACCTGAATACGAACTTTTCCTTTCTGTATCATGTCTGCCGGGAATCGATGGAAAAGACTGAAAGAATCGCATTCTTTCAGCCGCGGGTTTGTGCTGACGTTTGCAGCGTCCAACACAAACATCGCAGGCTGAGGATTGCCATGATCGGACACAAGCGGATTCCTTCGCGGGAAGGCGGTGTGGAAATCGTCGTGGAAGCGCTTGCCGTCAGAATGGCGGCGATGGGTCATAAGGTGGAGGCCTATAACCGGTATGGGCATCATGTCTCGGGGAAAAAATATGATGAAGAATATGGCCGGGGGAACAGGAAATATTATAAGGGGATTCGGATCAGAATCGTTCCGACTTTTCGAAGCAGTAAGCTGAATGCCATCGTCTATTCTTTTTTTGCTACTGTCCGGGCGCTTTTTCGGCCCTATGATGTACTGCACTATCATGCGGAAGGACCGTGTGCCATGCTCTGGCTGCCGAAGCTGTTCGGGAAAAGGGTCGTAGCAACGATTCATGGACTGGACTGGCAGCGGGCGAAATGGGGACGGTTTGCTTCCTTTGTGATCAGATTCGGCGAAAAGATGGCGGCGAAATATGCGGATGAAGTCATTGTTCTGTCGGAAAATGTACAGAAATATTTCAAGGATACTTACGGAAGAGACACCGTTTTCATTCCCAATGGCATCGAGCGTCCGGGGCGGGAGCCGGCGGAGCTGATCAGGGAGAAATTTGGTCTGCAGGAGAACGGCTATTTTCTGTTTCTGGCGAGAATCGTTCCGGAGAAAGGGCTTCATTATCTGATAGAAGCGTTCCGGGGACTCGATACGGATAAAAAACTGGTCATTGCCGGCGGAAACAGCCATGCGGTCGATTACATGGAGAAGATTCACCGTATGGCCGCTGAGGATGAACGGATTATCATGACGGATTTTGTGCAGGGAAAAGTTCTGGCGGAACTCTTTTCGTCCGCGTACGTTTTTGTTCTGCCAAGCGATGTGGAAGGTATGGCGCTCAGCCTGTTGGAGGCCATGAGCTATGGCAACTGCTGTCTGGTAAGCGACATCTGTGAGAATACGGAAGTCGTGGAGGATAAAGCCGCTGCGTTCCGAAAAGGAAATGTCAAAGATCTGCGGACAAAACTGAAATATCTGTTGGACCATCCCGAAATTGTGGAAAACTATAAACGGGAGAGCTGCGATTTTATCTGTGGAAAGTATAATTGGGATGATGTAGTGGAGCGAACACTGCGGACATACAGCGTGGACGGTCATGGAAAGACACATTGAACAGAGGTAAGGTCATGAAAATTTTACTGGTCAATAAATTTCTTCATCCAAACGGCGGTTCTGAGACCTATATTTTCGGTCTGGGAAAAACCTTGCGGAAAATGGGACATGAAGTACAGTATTTTGGGATGGAGCACGAGGGAAGAGTCGTGGGAAACCGCGTGGAAAGTTACACTTCCGATATGGATTTCCACGCAGGGGGACTGGCAAAGCTCCTGTATCCTTTTAAAATCATATATTCTGTCGAGGCGAGAAAAAAAATCAGGAAAGTATTGCAGGATTTTGAACCGGATGTCGTGCACCTGAACAATATCAATTTTCAGATTACGCCTTCCGTGATCGATGAAGTCCGGGCTTTTGAGAAAAAAAGCGGAAAACCGCTCCGTATTGTTTTTACGGCTCATGACTATCAGTGGGTGTGCCCGAACCATATGATGATGATTCCTTCTACGGGGGCATTGTGTTTTGCCTGCCGGGGCGGCCGTTTCGGAAATTGTACGAAGAACCGGTGTATTCATAATTCCAGGGCGAGAAGCGTCCTCGGCACGCTGGAAGCGGATTTTTACCGGTGGCGCAGGACTTATGCAAAAGTGGATGCGGTTATCTGTCCAAGCAGGTTCATGAAGGAAAAGCTTGATACGAATCACCTGTTTGCGGATAAAACGCTTGTGCTGTATAATTTTATACCGGAAGCCGTGGCAGCGGCGGGAAATGTGCGGGAAAGCGCGGAAGCTGCTGAGCGCGCGGATGATGGGGCATGCCACAGCGTACAGAAGCAGCTGCCGGAGCGGTATGTGCTTTATTTCGGGCGGTTTTCGGAAGAAAAGGGTGTAAAGACTTTATTGAAAGTCTGCAAAGAACTAACAGAAGTGTCATTTGTTTTCGCGGGAACGGGACCGCTTCTGGAAAACGCAGCACAGGCGGAAAATATCAGGAACGTCGGCTTTGTAACGGGAGAGGCTTTACACAAGCTAATTGCAGGGGCGGCTTTCAGCCTGTATCCTTCGGAGTGGTACGAAAACTGCCCTTTTTCCGTGATGGAATCGCAGGCATACGGGACGCCGATGATCGCTTCCGATTTAGGCGGCATCCCGGAACTGTTACAGGACGGCGTGACCGGAGAACTGTTCCCGGCGGGGGATGCGAAGGCTCTGTATGAGAAAATAAAGAAGCTGTGGGAGCGGCCGGAGTTGTGTGCTGCATACCGGGAAAACTGCAAAAAGATAAAATTTGATACAAATGAGGAATATTGTGGTAAAATGATAGAGCAGGCCTATTTGCCTGCCTTGTGATCCGAGAGGAATCGTGGAGGATTTATATGGCGAGAAGAACTTTATACGGCACTGTCATCGTAACCTATCGATGCAATGCCCATTGCAATATGTGTGACTGTTTCCGCGACCCGACGAGGCCGGAGGAAGAGATCACGCTGGAAGACATTAAAAAACTGCCCGAAATGGCATTTACGAACATTACCGGAGGGGAGCCTTTTATCAGACAGGATATCCCGGAAATCGTCAGAGAGCTTTACAAGAAATCTGACAGAATTGTCATTTCTACAAACGGTTATTTTACGGACAGGATCATTGCGCTCTGCAAAGAGTTTCCGAAGGTGGGAATCCGCATCAGCATAGAAGGTTTACAGGAGACAAACGACGCGATCAGGGGCATTCCCGATGGCTATAACAGGGGCTATAAGACTCTGAAAACGCTGGTGGAGATGGGGCATCCGGATGTGGGATTCGGCATGACCGTGCAGGATATGAACTGTGAGGACCTTGTGCCTCTATATAACATTGCAAACGATATGGGAATGGAATTCGCAACGGCGACGCTGCACAATTCCTTTTATTTTAGGAAGACGGATAACAAAATTAACGATAAGTACAAGGTGGCACAGAATTTCGAAAAGCTGATCAACGAGCTTTTAAAGAGCAAATCTCCGAAAAAATGGTTCCGCGCTTATTTTAACCATGGGCTGATCAATTATATTTACGGCAATAAGAGGCTCCTGCCCTGCGATATGTCAAAGAACGCTTTTTTCATCGACCCGTTCTGCGATGTCATTCCCTGTAACGGCATGGAGAAAAAGGCTGTCATGGGCAATCTGAGAGAACAGAGCTGGGAAGAACTGTGGAATTCCAAACAGGCGGAAGAGGTACGCCGCTGTACGAAGAACTGCACAAGAAACTGCTGGATGATCGGCAGCGCATCTCCGGCAATGCACAAATATATCTGGGTTCCCGGCTGGTGGGTCATTAAGCATAAGTTCTTAAAGGGCGGAAAGTATCGTCTGGGGGAGAATAAGTTCATCGGGAAACCGTAAGATGTACAATGAATGTAACGTTCCTTTATGGATCGGTAGTGGGGATGCCGTTTGCACTGTTGTCATTTGAGACGATGCTGCTATTTGAAAGAAAATTGAAGATACGATATCTGTTTATTTGCGGATTGATCTCCATTGTGATTGTTTTTCTGTAGGAAATTGTATCGGAAGAGGAACTTTTATCAGATTGACAGGAAAGGACAGAAATGCTCAGCAAATTAAATTATATTTTTACAAAGACGGATAAGATTAAAATAGGCATTCTGATGATAGCGGTCATTATCGGAAGTTTTCTGGAACTGCTCGCGGTATCCATCTTTTCTCCATTTATCGATTTGATCATGGATCCGGCGGCGATGCAGGGGGATGGAACGATAGCTTATATCTATCGGCTGTTTTCGTTTCAAAGTCAGGAATATTTTCTCGCATTTCTTGCGGGCAGCATCATTATCATTTATATCGTTAAAGATGTTTATACCATTATAGAGAAAAATGCAATTTACAAATTTTCTTATAAAATACAAAGGAAAATGTCCACGAATCTGCTGAGAGCTTATATGAATGAGCCTTATACGTTTCATCTTGGCAAAAACATTTCCGTTCTGCAAAGGAGTATGCAGGAGGATACGGACCAGTTCACGAAAGGGATCATTCACCTGATGGAAATGATCGCTGAGATAAGCGTCTGTATTGCGCTTGGAATCTATTTGTATATTGTCAGCAAATCAATCACGGTTATTATCGTCGGCCTGTTGATTGTGTGTCTGGCCGTTTTTTCCATAATATCGAAGAAATATTCCAGCGCATGGGGAAGAGAAGGACAGCAGCACAAGTCTAAGATCTATCAGTGGATGAACCAGTCTTTGGGCGGCATTAAAGAAATTAAGGTATTGAACAGGGAAGAAAGCTTTATTGAGCATTATGACAGTTATTTTGCAAAATATGTCCGGGTACTCCGGTTGAATCGTCTGATCGGTATTATTCCCAAATACAGTATCGAGATGGTATGTATGACAGGGCTTCTGTCCGCTATTATTTTCAAAATCTTTTTCGGACAGAGATCATTGGCGGAATTCGTTCCGCAGCTTGCAGTCTTTGCGGTAGCCGCTTTTCGTCTGCTGCCTTCCGTCGGTAAGATCAATGAGCATGTTTCCGCGGTGCTGTATGCGTTTCCATCGCTGGAACTGATTTATAATGATTTGCGTGAAGTAGAACGGCTTGAAGAGGGTAAGCGGGAAAGAGACGAAAACTGGACACTGAAAGAGAAAATTGAAGTAAAAAAGGTGACTTACCGTTATCCTGAAGGGGAAGCAAATGTGATCGAAAATGCGAGTTTTATCATTCCGAAAGGAAAGACCGTTGCCTTTGTCGGTTCATCCGGAGCCGGAAAGTCTACGATGGCAGATATCCTGCTGGGACTTCTGCCCCCGCAGTACGGTAAAATATATGCGGATGATCTGAATGTGTATCAGAATCTTGCGACCTGGCAGAAGGAAATCGGGTATATACCACAGACCATTTACTTGTCGGATGATACGATCCGGAATAATGTCGCGTTTGGAATGGATGAGAAGGAAATAGATGAGCAGGCAGTAATAAACGCACTGCGTCAGGCTCAGCTTTATGATTTTGTGGACACGCTTCCGGAGGGACTTGATACTTTTGTGGGTGACAGGGGTGTCAGATTATCCGGGGGACAGAGACAGCGCATCGGTATTGCAAGGGCTTTATATCATGATCCGGAGATTCTCATATTGGATGAGGCGACCTCAGCGCTGGACAATGATACGGAATCGGCGGTCATGGAAGCAATCGAAAGGCTTCATGGCGAAAAGACGATGATCATCATTGCCCATAGACTGACGACGATCAGAAATGCGGATTTTATTTATGAAGTGGCAAATGGGAAGGTGGAACCAAGGAGCAAAGAGGAAGTCCTGAGTTAAGAAATAAAGAGGAAGTTCTGAATTGAGAGACAGGAACTTGCAGGAAGGAACAAGACGTGTCCAGTCTGTCGATGAAAAAGGAGCGTTTGCTGTTGTGGATATAAAAAGATGCGTGAAGGATATAATTGCACAGATTGATTACGCCTTTTACCGGACAGGGCTGAAAAAATGCCCCATAAAGGTTCATACGGTGGAAGAAACGATAGAAGAGCTGATTTGCACCGATAAGAGCATGATCAGGTTCGGCGACGGAGAAATTACCATGATCCGCGGAAGGAGTCTTGTGCTGCAGCAGGTGGAGCCGGAAACAGTAGAAGGATTGAAAAGACTGCTTTCGTATGAACACGAAAAGATGATCGTTACCATTCCGGAAATTTTTAGTGATTTATCGATTTATCGAAAGGAAAGCAGGCAGTTTTGGAAGGACCATCTGCTTTTTAGCAGGAAAACTTATGAAAAATACTGCAATCCGGCCCAAAAATACTATAATACATCGGTTTCCAGATTTTACTATGCGCTGGAAGACAAGGGCCAGTGCGGGAAATGGGCGGAAGACATCCGGCAGATTTGGAATGATAAGGATGTCGTCGTTGTGGAGGGGGAAAGAACCCATAACGGCGTAGGAAATGACCTGCTCGATACGGCAAAGAGCATTGAGCGGATCATCGGTCCGAGCGCACAGGCCTATGCAAAGGTGGATGAAATTCTGTCCTGCTGCAAAGAATATCCAAAAGACAGATTATTTCTGGTCTCTCTTGGTGTTGCCGCCAAATTTCTGGTGGAGAAGCTTTTTTTGGAAGGATACAGGGCGCTTGATATCGGGAATCTGGATATGGAATATGAATGGTATCTGCATCAGGCAAAAGGCAAGGAAAAGCTGGCGAAGCACGATATCGTCGGAGAGGAAGCGAACAGAGAAGCAGGATATGATGCTTATCTGGCGCAGATTCGGAAACGGATATCTCTTTAACGGAAAGGGACATGGTCATAGATGAAAGTTTTATATATGTCACACAGATATCACACGAATCAGACGGCGATCGTGAAAGGATGGATAGAAAACGGACACGAGGTAAGATTTTTGAGTCAGTATGCCGGCAAAGTGGAGGATTATACTTATATTCGGCCGGTCGTGGTCGGATATTCCCCGCTTTTTCGGGTATTTGATTATCTTTATGTGCATTGTTTGAAAAGAAAGGACCCTGCCGCTATCGATATGAAATTGAAATGCGGCATCCCACCGCTATTGAAAATAGCAAAATACATCAAGGAATTCAAACCGGATGTAGCAATTTTGCGGGAACGTTCCATGTATACTATTTGCATGTGTATCATTTGTAAACATTACCATATTCCGACAATTCTTTATAATCAGGATCCTGTTTGGGAAAGGCCGAAGAAAATGGATTTGGCGCATAAAATTGTCTGGAAACTCACGCCGGAATACCGTATCACGCCTGTGAATCTGAGCGGAACTGCATTACAGGAATCCGCCGGGAAGGAGATTCGGGATGGGATTGGCGGAGATGATATTGTTGAGAATGACATTGTCAGAGATGACATGGTCAAAGATGACAAAGCATACTGGGCGCCTTTTGTGATGGAGCCGCAGGTACCGCCGGAAGAGAAAACTTATTTTGCAAAAAACCGGATCAATATTTTCTGTATCGGGAAATATCAGGAGCGAAAGAATCACCAGATGATGATAGAGGCGGTGGAAGAACTTCTTCCGCGTTATGATCTTCAACTGACGATCGCGGGGGAAATATCCAATTCTTTTCACGAGGAATATTACCGCAAGGTATCCGGCTATGTGAAAGAACATGGGCTGGAGGACAGAGTCACCTTTTTATCGAATCTGAAAAAAGAAGATGTTGCAAAAGAATACCGGAAGGCAGATGTATATGTTCTTCCGAGTACGGGAGAACCGGCGGCAGTTACGCCTCTGGAAGCGATGGCGTATTCTGTGCCGGCCATCTGCGGTACGGGTAACGGAACCGCGGGCTATATTGCGTATGGCAGGACAGGGTATGTATTTGAAGATAATAATAAAGAAGATCTGAAAAATAAACTTGAGAAAATCATTTGTGACAGAGGAAATCTTGTCAGAATGGGGGCAGAAGCCTATCGGCATGTGAAAGAAAATTTCCAGTTTTCCAATTACTATGAACAGGTCGAAAAGATTTTACAGGAGATATGAGGAGTCTGAGGAAGAATGAATGAGCGAAATATGATAGGGAGGGGGTAAAACGTGCGGAATTTATTGAAAAAAAATATTTTATTTATCGTTCTGACTGTGGCCATCCTTCTATGTATCATAACGCGGGATAGTTCTTTTTCCACACCCATCGTATCGAAACCCGATTCCCAGATTACTTTTTCTACGCAGCAGGAGGTGCTGGAGCAGACCTGGCAGCCGCCCGTAAAGAATATTACGGGTATCAGGTTACCGTATGTCAGTACGGCGGATTTTAGCGGTAATATGATATTCTCTATTCATTCTGATGATTACTCGGAAATTCTGGTGCAGACGGATATGCAGTTTGTGTTCCGCGAAGGCGAAGAGGGAATCCTGGAACTGGCTTTTTCGAAGATTAAAGTGATGCCGGGACAGCGGTACAGGATACGGCTGCGTTATGGGGATGTCCAGGAGGAAGGCTCGCTCTTGCTTGATGCAGGGAGCCAGTATGGCGGATGTACGATCGACGGGACAGACTGTAATATCGCTGCCGCCTTTGAAATATTTTCCGTAAAGCCTTCCGGCCGGTTTCTGTTGCTTGCCATTTTTGGTCCTTTTGCTGCTTTTTCCCTGTTGTTTATGCTGCTTTGGGGGCGTAAATGGGAAGAATGTATCGGACTGTCCATGTTTGGTATGATAGCGCTTTTATATGCAGCTGGCTTATTAGATAAACTTCTGGCAGGAGTGGCGCTGGTGTATGTGTTTGCCGGCCTTGCTTTGCTCGCTTCTGTCTATTTATATAATAAGAAAAAAATACAGGCCGGTAATTTGTATTCACCGGCAATGATCGTTTATGGGATATTCTGCATGCTGATCGTTTTGAACTGTAAAGGCGCATGGTTTGCGAGGTGGGACGAATACAGCCATTGGGGACTTGCGGTCAAGGATATGTTTTACTTTGATTCTTTTGCAAAGCACGTGAATACGACGGTCATGATTCCGCGGTATGTGCCGTTCGCGACATTGATAGAATATTTCTTCATATTTGCGAATGGTGTGTTTTCTGAGGAACTGGTCTATATAGCATTTCAGAGTGCGATGTTGAATGCATTGATCATGATCTGTGGCGTTGGCAGGAAAAAACGTTCCTATCTGGTACCGGCAGTTGCTATTATGCTGGTCCTTCCGATCATTTTTTTCGATGATATCTACAACTGTATTTATGTAGATTCAATGCTGGCGGTATTTGCGGCCTATGTGCTGATCTGTTATTATACGGAAGAATTGAAAGGCTTTAATCTGTTGCGCATTCTGGGAGGTCTTTTTGCACTGACACTGACGAAAGATATGGGAATGGTCATTGCCGGGCTGTTGGCAGCGATCATGGTAGCGGACAGGCTGTATCAATCGCTTCGGCAGAAGAAAAAAGTCATCAGGAATCTGATCTGTCCCTGCGTCTGTGTGCTGTTCGTCATTGGTGTTTATTTCAGCTGGCAGATTTATATGAGTATTCCGGCCAAAACACTGGAAATTACGACGGTTGTAGCCGCTGTGGAAGAAACAGAGGCAGAAAGTGAGCCGATGCTGGCTGGAATTTATGAAGAGACGGTCAGCGCGGAAGAGGGCTTTGTGGGAGAGCCGGAAGCTGTTTTGGAAGAAACTTCGCAGGATATTTCGTTTCAGAGTACGGCAGATGCGAGCGGCATTACGTTGGACGGTATTCTGGGATTGTTGAAACATGATGATGGCGGATATCGTTATCAGGCGATTAAGAATTATCTGATCGTGATGTTTGATGAGGAAACTTTCCGGTTTGGAAGTATCAGTGTTTCTTATATAGATATGTATATTCTGATCTTACTATTGATTGGCTGGTTATGGTGTTTCCGATTCTGGGGAGACTGGGCAGATAAAATGATATCGTTCGGAATCTTTACATTTTTAGCAGGAGTGTGTTATAGTCTTGTATTGGAATTGCTATATTTGTTTGCATTTCCTATGGGCGAAGCGCTTCTGCTCGTATCCCATGCGAGATATCTCGGTTCCTTTCTGGGGGGAGTTGTCATTGCACTGACCTGTTTGTTACTGTTTAGAGCGGCAGAGCGTGGACCGGACAGGAAGCGTCTGAGCCTGGCTATCGTGACCGGCCTGCTGGCGGGACTTGTTATATGTGCGCCTATGCAGAGTTTCCTGATGAAAAATATGGATACGGAGGTACAGGAAGAACACATATATGGGAATCAGGAGATTGCGGAGGCTTTCCGAAGTGTTTCATCGAGTCCTGAGAGTGCCTATTTTATATGCAATGAAAGCGATGGTCATTCTTATTATATTTTTAAAAATGTTGTAAGTCCTGTGCGGACGCCTTATTTTTCGTATGATATATATGCTTCGGAAGACGCTTATGAAAAGCAGAGGGAGATCTGGGCGCAGCGAGGAGAGGAAGAGCATGGAATGGGAGGGATAATTTCCTGTGACATGTGGGAAAATCAGTTAAGAGATGTCCAATATGTATTTCTTTTTCATCCGGGCGATGTATTTCAGGAATCCTATGGAGAACTGTTTGAAGAGCGTGATACGATAGAAGACGGTGCTTTTTACCGGGTAGAACAAGGGGAAGATGGAGTACGATTGAGGTTTATCGGGAAGATTGATGTTGGGGCATATAAATAAGTGTATCGACAGAATCTTACGGAAAAGTTACGGAGAATTGTATGGATAAGACACGAAAGGTATTGATCATCATTCCGGCCTATAACGAGTCGGAGAGTATTGAACAGGTAATAGGACGGATAACTGCGCATCAGCAGGTTTCGCAATCTGCCGATTGTGAACTTCGATACGATTACCTGATCGTCAATGACGGCTCAACGGATAGTACTTTGAAAATATGTAAAGAGAAGCAATATCAATATCTGGATCTTCCAATCAATCTAGGCATCGGTGGAGCAGTACAGGCAGGGTATGTTTATGCCAGTAAAAATGACTATGATATCGCAGTGCAGATTGATGGTGACGGCCAGCATGATATCGCTTATCTGGAAGATCTGCTGCGCCCTCTCATATCCGAAGAGGCCGATGTGGTCATCGGTTCCAGATTCCTTAGAAAAGAAGGATTCCAGTCTTCGCTGGCGAGAAGAACCGGAGGCAGAATGATCAGTAGGCTGATCCGCCTGACAACAGGGAAAAAAATATATGATGTAACGAGTGGATACCGGGCAGTGAACCGGAAATTTATTGATATTTATTCGAAAGATTATCCGACGGATTTTCCGGAACCGGAGGCGATCGTTACTGCGGTTATGTATAAAGGTAAGGTCATGGAAGTGCCGGTACAGATGAAAGCCAGAGAAGGCGGGAAAAGTTCGATCACATTCCAAAAGTCGATTTATTATATGATCAAGGTTACGCTGGCGATTCTGGTCTGCCGGCTGAGTTATGGGGTCAGAAGGGCGAAAGATTAAAGGCAGTATACTTTTAACGTTTAAAGAAAGGGCAGTCTATGGAAATCATTCCCTCTACATTGCGTTTAACATTGATTGTAGGCGTGATATGCTATTTTGTTATTATATTGTACTATTTGAAACAGCGGGTATTAAATTTGAAATATACGCTGCTTTGGCTGTTGGCCGGGGTTGTGATGGGACTTCTTGTTGTTTTCCCCCAATTACTTGTGTATGGCATTCATCTGCTTGGCATAGAGGACAATATGAACGGCCTTTTTATTATGTGCATTGCTTTTATTGTAATGATCTTGATGGCGCTGACTTCCATTGTTTCCCGGCTGGACAGAAAGGTCAGAAAGCTGGTGCAGGAAATAGGGATTATGGATAAGAGGATTCGGGAGTTGGAAGAGAGGAATGGAGAAAATTGTCATTGACTTATTATGGGTACGGCCAGGGAAAGTGGGGGGAACAGAATCTTATATCAGAAATTTACTCGATGGATTCCTGAAACTGCAGGAGGATTTTGATTTTACCCTGCTTGTGTCACGGGATAATGCCGAGACTTTTAGAAAGTATGAAGAAGACAGACGATATCATCTTTTGACGGCAGATATAGAGTCGGCTAATATTGCAAAACGCATTATATGGCAGAATTTATTTCAAAACAGGCTGCTTCGTAAACATGGATTTAAGAAGTGTTTTGAGCCTGTGTACTGTAAGCCCTGGCTGAATGGCAGGATTCAGTATACTTGTGTCATCTTTGACCTTCAGGCGCTTCATTATCCTGAATATCATCCATTTCATGAGGTCGCATATTCCAGGCTGTGTTGGCGAATGGATATTATGAATGCGGCGAGGATTTTAACAACTTCCTATTGGGTCAAGAATGATATTGAGAAAAAATATCGTCGAAAAGATATAAATGTTATTTATGTGCCCATTTTGATGAGAGAAAACGAGGTGGCAGATTTTAAATTACTGCAAGACAGATATCACATTGCCGGTAAGCAGTTTTTCTACACAGTCAGCCAGATGATACCGCATAAAAACCTTAAAACATTGATTGATATGATGGATAAGATCATACATTCCGAGCATAGAGAATATGATTTGCCGAAAAAACTGGTGATCAGCGGTGTCAATGGTAATTCCGCGGAGGAGCTGAAGCAGCAGATGAAAGATAAGAATCTGCAGGATGCTGTTATCCTGACAGGATTTATCAGCAATGAAGAAAGAAACTCTTTATATCAGAATTGCCATACTTTTTTATTCCCAAGTGTTTTTGAAGGATTTGGAATGCCGCCGATCGAGGCTATGCTTATGGGGACGCGTGTTATTACGACAAGATGTGCGTCTATCCCGGAAGTGACGCAGGGAAAAGCTGTTTACGTGGATGATCCGTATGATGTGGAGGAATGGATTGACAAGGTTATAAATGGCGTTATGTGGGAAACACCGGATTTCAGCGCGTATGACCCGGAGCAGATTTCAAGGAAATATCTGCATTTTTTAAAGGAACCTGAGTGGAAAAAAAACAGATATCATATCGGATGATCATCATGAAAAGGAGATAAATGCTTGGAAAATAGGAAAGATTGTGTTATGATATATTGAATTATGCGTAGATGTGCTATAAGAAGAGAAAGTTGATAAGGCTGTACCGACCACGAACTTACAGGCTGAGGAAAGGCATGGGTATATAAATGATAGATAGGGCTTTGATCATTGGAGCAGGGGGATTTGTTGGGGATTATCTGATAGAATACCTTGCGAAAAATAATGCTGATGAGATATATGCTACAAAGTGTTCGGATCAAAAATATAATAATGCGAATGCCAGAATATATAATCTGGATATTCTGGATAAGGAAAGTATTATATCCCTACTGTATGAAATAAGGCCAACACATATTTTCCATCTGGCGGCCCAGAGTTCTGTCGGTGTTGCATGGAAAAATCCTGCCTTAACGATAGATGTAAATATAAAGGGCAGCGTCAATGTTCTGGATGCGGTAAGAGAATTATATTATAAACCAAGGATACTCCTGATTGGTTCAGGAGAAGAATATGGTCATATAAAAACGGATGAAGTTCCGATACGGGAGGATAATCATCTTCGTCCCGGCAATATTTATGCTGCCACAAAAGCATGCCAGAATATGATTGGCGCGATTTATGCACAGGCTTATGATATGGATCTGATGCAGGTAAGGGCATTTAACCACATAGGACCGGGACAGGCTCCTCTGTTTGTTGTTTCTGATTTTTGCAAACAGGCTGCGGAGATTGAAAAGGGATTGAGGGAACCTGTCATCAAGGTGGGAAATCTGATGGCGAGGCGTGATTTTACGGATGTCAGGGATGTAGTCAGGGCATACTGTCTGCTAGTCGAAAAGGGAAAAGCTGGGGAGACCTATAATGTCGGATGTGGAAAAGCGGTATATATCAATGATATTTTGACAATGATCATTTCCAAAGCTCATGTGAATATCTCTGTAGAAGTTGACCAGTCCAAGATCAGGCCTGTAGACGTGCCGATCATAGAAGCTGATATTACCAAAATAGAGGAGACCATAGGATGGACGCCGCAGATATCTATTGAACAAACGATTGAAGAAACTTTGGAATATTGGAGGGAACATATTTAGATATGGATCATAAAAGTCATATTTTATTTGAAACAGAAGGAATCACACAGTCTGACAGAGTGTTATATACGCCGGGAGAGTTCGCGAGGAAGAATCTGCTGTTTGTTCAGGAGACAGGGATTCTTACCAGTATAGCTGCCCATAAAAGTTCACATCGGAAACTGGATTCCTATCTTTTGCTTGAAGTGATCGAGGGAAAAGGGGTTGTCACGATTGAGAGTAAAGAGTATCCATTGAATACAGGCGATGCTGTCCTGATAGACTGCAATAAAGATTATTACCATATGAGCGATGCAAATGATATGTGGACGATTGCATGGGTTCATTTCAACGGATACGCGGCTGCAGGTTATTATGACACGATATCTTCCTATTGTGGGAATAACTCTGTTTTATCAGAAGTAGCGGTAAAGCAGCTGGTGGATGAGATTATGCCGATGTTATATGAGAACCATTTAAGCAATGAATTGGTGGTTGCCGAAAAATTACAGCATATTCTGAATCAGCTCTTACAACAGGTAATAAGAAATGAAAAAAGAGAATGCGGCGTTAACTGGAATCATGTTCGGGAATGCGTTAATGCCAGGTGTCTGACGGATGATTTTGAGATGCAGAATTATATATCAGAAATAGAAAAGAAATTTCGTATTAGTGAAGAGGAAATACTTGCCGGATTCGCAAATCATTTTGGGGTCGATTTAGAGAGTTATATTGTACACAGAAAACTGACCGTTGTAAAAGAAAAGTTGAGGTTTACCACCCAGACGATAGAGAAAATCGTAACGGATATCGGAATGAAAAGCGTAGAGGATTTTATTGAGTTATTTAAGAAGTATGAGAACATGACACCCACGGAATACCGCCGGAGCTGGGCGCAGTGGATCAGAAGTTAGAAATTGAAATTTACAGGATAAACCAGAGGGCGTATAGTGAAATATAAAAACGAAGAAAGCGGACTGCTGTTATTTGAGGGAACTATATTAAGTTATGCGGTGCTTACGAACGATGCGCGGAGCGGTGTTTTTGTTGAGACGTTTGAGGTATTTAAACAGTTTCTGAAAAGAAATACGAATATGTTAGTCATGTGTGATGTTTTAATGTATTTCAACATGAAAAAAACGCTAAAGGAATATTTTTCCAATGACCGGATTGATATTATGTATTATGTCAGATGGGAGCAGTCACTTGGTGGAAACTGCCCGCTGGAAATAAAACTGCGCCATATAATAAAGTGTATAGGTTTTGCGATATTACAGCCTATATTGTCATTGATCAATCTTTTGAATGGGAAAAGAAAAAGAATCCTTCGGGCAAAAGCGTTCTTCTCTACAGGATATGTTCCGCCCCGGTATATTAATAGAAATGAATCGATCAGGAAATATATATGTCTGCAGGATGCGATTCCGATTCTTTATCAGGAGTACTTTCCGCAGATGAAAGACTCCTATTTTTGGTATAGACTTCTGATCAGTCAGTTTAATTCACAAGGACGGTATTTTGCAATCTCACAGGCAACTAAGAATGACTTTTGCAGGTTATTCCCGCAACTGTCACCGGAACAGGTTACAGTAACTTATCTTGGAAAAAATGACAGATATCAATATATTGAGAACCCTGATATAAAAGTATTGGAAAAATATGACATAGATCAGGATACAAAATATTTTTTCAGCCTTTGTACGGTAGAACCAAGGAAAAATCTGCTTCGTTCTGTTAAGAGCTTTATTCGGTTTATCAGGCAGGAGAAAATTACGGATTTATACTATGTGGTTGGCGGCGGTAAATGGAAGAAATTTTATGACCAGTTGCTGGCGGAGTTCTCGGGCGATGTTTTCTTTCAGGATTATGTCAAAATGATAGGATATGTGGACGATGAAGATCTGCCGCATCTATATAATCGGGCAATGTGCTTTGTATTTACTTCACAGTACGAGGGATTCGGGTTGCCTGTATTGGAGGCCATGGGCTGTGGATGTCCGGTCATTACAAGCACGAGTTCGTCATTGCCTGAAGTGGTCGGGGATACCGGACTGACAGTTGCATGGGATAGTGAAGAAGCGCATATAGAGGCTTACCGCCAAATCTATACGGATGAAGCATTACGCATAAAACTGCATACGGATAGTCTGGCGAGGGCTGAACTGTTTTCATGGGAGAATTGCGCGGAGACCATGTTAAGAGAAATTTACGGGTAAGGAATAAATGATTATGGGTATTTTTAAGGAAATTTATCAATATCGGGAAATGATGCGCAGTATGATCAACCGTGAATTGAAGGGGCGATATAAGGGTTCCGCGCTAGGGGTATTATGGAGTTTTTTAAATCCGCTGCTTCAGCTGCTCGTATATACGGTGGTTTTTTCTTTTATCATGCGGAATGGGATTGAAGATTATTATTTGTTTCTGATTGTAGCTTTGATTCCCTGGATTTTCCTCAGCTCGTCTGTCACAATGGGGGCCTCCTGTATTCGCGCGCAGAAAGAAATGGTAAATAAGATTTATTTTCCCAGAGAAATTCTGCCGATTGCATCGGTTACAAGTCAGTTGATCAATATGTTCTATGCATTCCTTGTAATCTTTGCCATTTTATTGATTTCCGGAAAGGGTATTAATCTATATGCACTTCTTTATCTGCCGCTTATCATATTAATAGAATATTTTTTCGCTTTGGGGCTCATCTTTTTAATTTCTGCGTTAACAGTGTATTATAGGGACTTGGAATATATTACGGGTATTCTCGTTATGGCATGGCAGTTTTTAAGTCCCGTCATGTATGGTATAGATATGGTGCCGGAAGGAATGTTTCGCAGAATATTTGAATTGAATCCTATGGCGCCGATTCTTATAAATTATCGTGAAATTTTATATTATAAGACAGAGCCTGATGGAAGATATCTGGTAATGGGGATAGTGTATGCGCTGGCGTTTTTATTGATTGGTTTTGGCGTATTCAGAAGGATGCAGAAGAGATTCTCGGAGGTGCTGTAATGGATCAGGACAAGGCTATTGTAGTGGAGCATATATCGAAGTCATTCAAGATATATATAGATAAAAGTAATACGATGATGGAATCACTTTTGTTCTGGAAGCGTAAGAAATATGAAAACAGACAAGTACTGGAGGATATTAGTTTTACAGTGGATAAAGGGGAAGCGGTCGGGCTGATAGGACATAATGGATGTGGTAAGAGCACCACATTAAAGATGCTGTCTAAAATTCTTTATCCGGATAGTGGAACGATTCAGACGAATGGGCGCGTGGTAAGTTTACTTGAGTTAGGCGCGGGTTTTCATCCCGATATGAGCGGTAGAGAGAATATCTATAGCAATGCTTCTATTTTTGGACTGACGAGGGCAGAAATAGATAAAAGGCTGGAAAATATAATATTTTTTTCGGAATTAGAAGAATTTATTGATAATCCGGTGAGAACGTATTCATCAGGAATGTATATGCGTTTGGCTTTTTCCGTGGCAATCAACGTGGATGCGGATATATTGTTGATTGATGAGATTTTGGCAGTTGGTGATGTTGGATTTCAAAAGAAATGTTTTGATCGATTAAAAGAAATTAAGGCTAATGGAACAGCGATTGTGATCGTTTCTCATGCAGCGAAACAGATTGAACGAATTTGTGACAGAGTTATCTGGATTCATAAAGGACGGATTCGAACCCAGGGCGTTCCGAGTGATATTAACTCACAGTATTTAGATTATATGAGTGAGAAGCAAAAGTCTAATGCGGAAGCGCAGAAAAAAGAGGAGGAAGTTGATAAAAATGCGACGCGTTGGGGAAATGGGGATGCGGTGATTTCTGAAATTAAATTATTGGATAAAGATGGAAAGGAGGCGACAAGCTTTTGGACAGACGATCCTGTAACGATTCAATTTAATTATGATGTGAAAAAACGTGTGGAAAATGCAGTATTTGGTATTGGACTATTTCGGAGCGATGGCCTGAGCTGCTATGGGACAAACACTGAAATAGACAAAATACCGAATTTTTCCTTGACAAAAAGCGGTATGGTACGTTTTCAGATGGAAGCAATGACGTTATTGCCGGGTGATTATGTGCTTGAGGTAGCATTGGTGACAGACGTGGGGATACCGGTTGATTACTTTACGAATGCCAAGAAATTTAAGGTTTATGCAAAACTGGATGATATTGGCATTGCGCGAATGAAACATAAATGGGAAATTGATGGGATATAGTTTACTGTTGTAATAATATATTTGATATACTTTTATAAAATAAAATTATGCGTATAAATACGGTGTAAAAAGAGGAGATTGAGCAGCATGAAAACAGTAGTATTTACGATTGCTTCAAAAAATTATTTTGCATATGTCAGGACTCTTATGAAGTCACTTGAAGACTCCAATCCACATATGGACCGATATGTAGTGGTAGTGGATGAACTGGATGATGAGTTTATTGCGCTTCCGCGTAATTTTGATTTGTTAGAGCTTAGCAGACTTGATCTGCCGCATCCTAAATGTTTCCAGTTCAGGTACGATATTATGGAATTTAATACTGCTGTAAAGCCATTCGCAATTCGAAAGTTATTTGAACAATATGACAGGGTTATTTATCTGGATCCGGATATTTATGTTTATCAAAGGCTGTTGCCGGTAGAAAATGCTCTGGATTCAGGGAATAATTTTGTGTTTACACCACATTTTAATGGTTTATTTGAGAATGATGGTATGCACCCAAGTGAAGTGGATATTATGCTCGCGGGAATATATAATCTGGGTTTTATTGCTCTTAATAAATGTGCTGATACATTGGAGATGGTATCGTGGTGGGCTGATAAGCTGGAATATCAATGTGTGAATGAGCAGGAGAAGGGAATTTTTGTTGATCAGAAATGGATGGATTTAGTACCTGCTTATTATACGAATGTGTGCATTTTACATGATTCCGGGTTAAATGTTGCATACTGGAATTTATCTCACAGAAAAGTCGTTAAAAAGCAAGGGGAATGGTATGTAAATGATGATCCGTTGATTTTTTTTCATTTCAGCGGACTAAATGTACATGATATTAATGCAATTTCAAAGCATCAAAATAGATATGTGCTTGCAGATATAGGAGATGCTTCTGAACTTTTTGAAAATTATTCTAAAATAGTGCTGAGTAATGAGTTTGATATGTGGAAGAAGTTTAAATATTCCTATAATAAATATTCAGATGGCAGGGCTGTACTCAAGGAACATAGAAAAAAATATCGTAGAAGTAAGGCGCTTCAAAGTTATTGTAAAGAAAATCCATATGAATATGGATGGTTGTTTTATGGAAATAAAAAGATTGAATTACCCTCAGATGGTGTGAATCTTATTGGTTATCTCAGCTCTGAACATGGAGTAGGGGAAGCGGCAAGACTGACAGCCAATTGTTTAGATGCGGTAAAAATTGATTGGTGCGGTTATGACTTTGAGATTGGAAATCCGAGTCAGAAGAATGATAAAACGTTCAAAGACAGAATAGAGAATTTTATAAAATATGGTGTTTCTATCATCAATGTGAATGCTGATCAAATGCCTGTTCTTAGAAGAAACACGCCAAAAGAATTGTGGGATACTTATAGGATTGGAGTTTGGTATTGGGAACTCCCTGAATTTCCAGTTAAATGGATGAGTGCATTTTTTGATGTAGATGAAATTTGGGCACCTACGAAATATATTGCTGATTGTTTGCAGAAATGTGCAACATGTCCTGTTTATCATATGCCGCCAGGGATTATAAGAAAGGAAGTAGAGGAAACTATTTACAATAGAGCTTATTATGATTTGCCGGAAAATGCTTTCCTTTTCTTAAATATGTTTGATGTGTATAGTATTTCTGGAAGAAAAAATCCTGAGGCGGCAGTAAAGGCGTTTCAATCTGCATTTTCACCAGATGATATGTCTGTGGGACTTGTTCTGAAACTCAATAATAGTAGACATGATGATAAAGAGCATGAAATGCTGAATAGATTGATAAAATCTTATAAAAATATCTATATTATTGCAAAAACAATGACAAGAGAGGCAGTCAATGGCTTGCTGAATACTTGTGATGCAGCTGTTTCTCTTCATCGGAGTGAAGGGTTGGGCCTGTTATGTGAAGAGGCTATGTTTTATGGGAAACCTGTTATCGCAACGGCCTGGTCTGGAAATATGGATTTTATGACGGAAGATACGGCTTGTCTTGTGGATTTTGATATGGTTTCGGTGGGTGAGGATATTGGACCATATGAGGCATGGCAGAAGTGGGCTGATCCAAGTGTAGAGCAGGCAGCTGAGTATATGAAAAAACTTGTTTCGGACAAGTCATATTATGAGGCAGTTTCTGTGGCAGCGAAAGCATTCATCAGAAATGATTTTACACCGTCCGTATGTGGAGCACGTATGAAAAAACGTCTGGACGAGATCGTAAATATGATCGAGAGGGGAGAATACACTTGGAGTACGGCCAAGAACACGGAAGTTATGGCAAAATTGTGTATACCCTGTTATCAAAAATTGACAGGAAAAGAACTTTCCGGGAAAGAGCAGGAACAATTGGCAGCTGCGTGGTCGAAAGGCCTTACTGTAAATTTTCATAAAGTTGCAGTAGATATGTCAAAATCAGATATTGTAAGAAAAGGCTCTGATAGAGAATTTATTATCAAAGTTTATGAAAGTATTCTCGAGAGAACTCCTTCCGAAGATGAAATCGCAAGCTGGGCGAATCGATTGATAATAACAAGGCGAACCCGAGTGAAGGCCCTGGCGATAAAAAATCGAATTTGGATAATGGAAGCTATTCTCAAATCGGGAGAATTTATGGGAGATTATGCGGATGCATATAGAAATGGAGGCGTTAAAGGATTGATAAAAAATGGCGGAAGGAAATTTCTGAAGATTTATAGAAGGATAAAAAATTGAGCAGGTCTGGAAAAGGGTAGAGTATTTGGACAATATGAAGTGACCTCACATTTGTAGCAACGTGGATTTACCTGTATACTAAGTTGTTGGAAAAACAATGGTAACAGGGATTACCGCATACAAAAGGAGGCCACCTAATGAAAAGAATACTACGAATCGGAATGGATGTCCATAGCACAAACTACACCTTATGCGCCGTTGAGCCAAGATTTGACGGGGATGACATTATCTACGCGAATATCAAGGTAACACCAGAACCGGACAATATCGTGCAGTTCATTGAAAATATAAAGAAAAAAGTAAAAGATGAATGCGATATTCTCTGCGGTTATGAGGCAGGATGTCTGGGCTTTTCGTTATACCACGAACTGGTGAAAAAGGGAATCCGCTGTGTGATTCTGGCACCGACCACAATGATGACACAGCAGGGAAAACGGATCAAAACAGATAAGAGGGATGCGCTGATGATAGCGCAGTGCCTGGCCTATGGTGGTTACCATGCGGTACACATCCCGACAGATAAAGATGACGATGTCAAAGTATATCTGCGCATGAGGGACGACCATAAACAGGATTTAAAAAAGACAAAACAGAGGATCAGGGAATTCTGTTTAAGTCAGGGATACCATTATGATGGCGGGAAGTGGACGCAGGCGCATTTCAAGTGGTTGAAAGCACTGGAGCTAAGCGAACTGGACAGGGAAACCCTTGGCGAATATCTGATCACATATGAATACCAGACGAACCGGATAGAGAGTTTTGATAAGAGGATAGAGGAACTGGCGTCCGAAACGGAGTATGTGGAAAAAGTCAAGAAGCTGGTATGTTTTCTGGGAGTAAAAACCCATACGGCGTTATACTGTCTGGTAGAGACCGGGGATTTCAAGAGATTTGCGAAAGGGAACATCTATGCTGCATATCTGGGTCTGGTGCCGGGGGAGGATTTGAGCAGTGACAGTATTAACAGGCTTCCGATCACCAAAGCGGGGAACAGCCATTTGAGAAAACTTCTTACAGAAGCGTCAGGAGGGATATGCAAAGGGCAGATCGGGCATAAATCAAAAGATCTAAAAGCGAGACAGTATGGCAACCCGCCGGAGGTGATCGCCTATGCAGACAAAGCAAATGAGAGGCTGAGAAGAAAGTATTACAGGATGATAAGGCATGGAAAGAAAAGGAATATAGCGGTAACGGCAGTTGCAAGGGAACTTGTCTGTTTCATATGGGGCATGATGACAGACAACATCGACATGGCGTGATATCAGAATGCCATCCGTCCGTCAAGGGTAAATAAACTGCTGCGCAGCCCTTGACAGCCAGCTGTCACTCCGATAGATGGCAGACAAGCGGATTAAGCAGGAAAAACTGCGTAATCCGCAGCAGCAAAAAATGACAACAACAAAGCAACAGAGAAGATATCTTGAAGAAGCCTTTTTGGATTTCAAGGTTCGGGTTATCTGCGGTACCTCCATGTCGGCAGAGTAGGAATACATTGATCCACGCAATTGGACAGCAGAACCCACGGCGGACCATTGACCTGATGTAACCAATCCACGAATAACGGAGTGGCCAAATGCCGGGAACTGTTAATCAGAGGGCTTCTCCAAGATATCTTCCGAAAACAAATGTGGGTTTTGTCAGAGAAAAAGTTTGTTGTATTGGTAAAAGTTTGTTGTATTTAATTTTACCTCTTGACAAAAGTCACTTCATAACGGAGGTGCCAAAACGTGCAAATTGGAGATACTAAAATAGATGTAAGTAAAAAAATAAAAGTATATGATTCTATTGCAAAATACCTTTTTTTGATGGTTGCATTGCTTGCGATTATATGGACATGCATGAAACCATACATATTTATGGAAATCGATAGTTATGCGTTGCCCATAGTTTCCATACAATATCGCGGCTCCATAGTGATGACGCAGGAAGACATTGAGACAGCGCAAAGAGATATGCCTTCCCTGTATGGGTGGATTAATTCGTATGAAGATTTAAGAAGTTCAAAACTGGTCCCTATCGATGAAAATCATTGGATGCCATTTTATTTTCCAATATATGCCATGGTGTGTCTGCCGATGAAACTTCTGATGCAATTCATAGAGGGAAATCAGGCGTATGCATTTACGATAACAAATGGCCTGGCATTTGCTATCGCACTCTGCTTTTTATATAAATTTATTCAGAAACATGGCAGAAGTAATTATTTACTTGCAATTTTGCTGATATGTAGTCCCATATGGATTTATTTTCATTATATAGGCGGAGAACCGTTAATGTTTTCGGCGCTGATAATTGCAATGTTAGCATGGGAGGAAGAAAAATATAGGATTGCTGCATTGATAATTAGTGTAACGTGTATGATGAATCCTTGCGTTATGGGATTTGGAATCATGATTTTTCTGGATTTTTTCTTCAAAGAGTTGTCGGCTAATAAAAAATTTTTATTTCAGAAAGACGGATTTTTTAAGACTGTTAAACTGTGCATTTGCTATATTCCATCATTGATTCCATTTGCTGTGAATTTATTTTATCTGGGTGTGTTGAATCCAACAATAGGAGGTCATACGACGGAACCGGTATGGAGACGTGCGATGGCATATTTTTTTGATCTGAATTTCGGTTTGGCATCAGTTTCGCTTTTAGGGGTCATTTTGTATCTTCTTTCAATAGGCTATGCAATTATAAAAAAAGAAAGGCATTTATTTTTTGTAGGATTTTCTGTCATTTTTACAGTTATTGCAGTTTCATTCCAAGTTCATATCAATAGTGGGATGATACATATTGCAAGATATTTAGTGTGGATATATCCCGTATTTATTTTTAGTATACATGGATTTTTGAGCAGGTTTTTTAAGACCAAAATCATATATCACTCTTTAATAGTATTTATATCATTAATAATTAGCGTATGCGTTTTTAGATATAATGGGGGTTTTGAGGGCGGTTCTTATATAGAGTTAAGTCATGTTTCGAAAGCAATTTTAAACAGATTTCCAGAGTTATATATAAGTTTTTGTCCATCAACATTTAACGCAAGGGTGGATCATCTTAGTTGTGCTTATGACTTGGGAGGGATTGTTATTTATCGTGTAGGTGAAAATCCAGACGGTGAGATCAGAAAAATCATGTATTATAATAATACTGATAATAAACAAATGCTGATGAGCATTTTGGAATCATCTAAAGATGAAGATTTATTAAAATTTAAGGAAAAATTGCAAATAGAGGATGATAATAAAGTTTATTATATAAATGTCAATAAATACGAAGACATTCAGTATTATTCTATGTATAAGTCATCTCTATATTATCTGGTACAAACATATTATGAAAATCTGGGTAAGGAGATAAATATTGTTGAAATAAATGATATAGCAAAATTACTCAGGGATAATCCGGAAGAAGGATTTGCTTATTTATATAATCTGATGGAGGGTGACAGTATATCTACGGAAGAGTATGTTCATAATCTCTATTTGTATATATTGGAGAGGGAAGAAAGTAGCGAGGAGAATACTCATTGGACGGAAACTATAAATTCCGGAACTTCAAGATATGATGTTTTTAAATCTTTTATGACTTGTGATGAGGTAAGAGAAAGGTTTGAAAACTAAGTTATATGCCCCATGTATAATTAAAAAGATTATCAATAAAGAGAGGAAAGCACTGATATAAATTGATTTTTGTAGTAGAAGAGGAGGATTATATTTGATACAATATATGTGCGTACTGTTGGTTGGAATGCTCTGCTTGTGGTTGGCCGGATATATACGGAACTCACAAATAAGATTTGCCCGTAGTGTGATCCTGACATTTGTTTTCTATTTTATGCTTTATGTTTTGAGCAGTGCCATATTATTTGTATTTGATATTTTTCAAATCCGATATGCAGTGGTAGGGACTGGACTGATTTGTGGAATCTGCTTTCTTATAAATTTGGTGTTGTTATCCAGGGGGAAATTTAATAGGGATAAAGTATGGGTGAGTGAAAAGGATTCCTATATTTCATTTCTGCTGATTGCATTTTCGGCAATATTGACTTGGGGAAATTTTGGATTTTTGGGAATGGGGTCGGATCAGGGTGTGTATCCAACACAGGCAATTAATTTTTGCTATGATAAAACAGAGACATATCAGGACATAGAGGAATATGAGGCTCTGGAGGACACAGAATACAAGGCGTTCTATCAGGAACAGATAAAAACGGATGAATTAAGAGGATATGATTTATTGATAGAATATGGTCATGTGCCTAATATAAATGTTTCGGGCGAAACGGGAAAAGTAGAAGGCATCTTCCATGGTATACCTACCTATTCTGCGATATTAGGATTGAGCGCTAAAATTTTCGGGCTGAAAAATATACCGTTTATCGGATTGCTGTTCTATCTATGCTTGTTGTGCATGATGGAGTTTATTTTATCGGATCTGAACATTTCCCGCTGGATGAGAAGAGGTACAGTTCTGCTTCTAGCGATGTCCCCACAGGTGGTCTGGAGTAAAGATTCGACTTTGACAGAGGGATTTATAGCGGTATTGATCATTACCTATATTTATTATATTCTGCATCCTGATAGGGAAAAAAGGTTCTGGTCTGTTATGCCTATCACAACATTTGCCTTTTTTCATGTTACAATATTTACAATGATGCCGCTTTTCATACTGATTTATGTGTATAGGTATATTTCAGAACATGAAAAAATGTATTTGGGATGTATTAGAATCATATCGGTTACATACTTATTAGGTTTTTTTATGATGGTAAAAGTACAACCTATATATACTTTGGACAGGAATTACCATCAGGGTATGAGATTTCTTTCATTGGAACAAATTATTGCAGTGGCTTGTATAGGTTCGTGTTTTGGGATCATTGTCTCTTATCTTGTACAGTATATCAGGATTGAGGGAAACACAATTGAAAAAGTATGTAAATCTGCCTTGCGTGTTATCGGAGCCGCAGCGATTGCATATCTGATATTTATGGCGGCTGTACATTACAAAACATGGGATCAGATTCGTTCTATGACCTTAATCTGTTATAGTGTTTTGACAGGTGTCTTTATGATTCCATGTATTATATATAGATTGATCGTCAAAAAGTATGACTACAGCATTGAACTCGGAACTGTTGGAATTTTGTTCTCCTGGTGTATTGTGGTTTATTCGATGGTTATGAAAATGCAGGTACCTTATTATTATTATTGGTCGCGTTATCTAATGCCATATCTGTCCATTGTGCTGATTCTTTTTGCGATATTAATGGCGGCTAAGAAATTAGGTTGTGCCCTTTTGATGGGCGGATTATTGATTCTAACACCTTATGCGATGTTAGTTACGAGTGCTCAGGACGATACCTATATACAATGGGACACTTTTATTTCTGTGTTAAAGGAGGCAGAGACAGCAGATACTGTTATATTAGATAATGATTTAATGCGTATATTTTTTTTCCCGATACGTGCGGTGGGTAATGCCAAAGTTTATCCTGTATATGAAACATTAGAGAAAACTCTGGATTATATTGAAACAGGAGAAAATGTCGCGTATATATCCAGAAGAAACAGAGAGGAAAATGTTAATCCGTGGCTTTCCGTAAAGTATAGAGATTATGCTGAGATAAAGGTGGATAGTCGTGTTAACTGCAGGAACATTGTTCTGGGATTGCCCCAGATGGGTGCTGTGAATACGGAGGTATATCCGGTTACAGTTTATCGGTACAATGGGAGCTCTGTAGATGAGGATAATTACCTGGATGGCTGGACGTCGGCTGATGCGGCAGGGTATCGCTGGATGTGGGAAGAGGATGCTTATTTAGAGTGCTTTATGAGTAAAGAAGACTATCAGATGATCATTCATCCTGGACATGCCATCCCATTCGATTCTATTCAGGCAGATAAAATAGCAGTGGATGTATATTTGAATGAAAAATTTTTGGGTACCCTTGATTGGACAGAAGAGAATGTAATGGAGGACAAAGGGCTGATTATACCATCAGACTACATTACGGATGGATGCAATATAATCCATTTTGTATCGGATTTATGGTCTCCGGCGGAATATGGGGCAGAGGATAAAAATACTTATGGCTTTTCTGCCGGGTTAGTTGAATTAAGAAAGATAGCAGAGTAATGGAAGGATTTGAATTATGAGTGAAAAAATGACAATTGAAGATAATGTGAGGTTTTCAGGAATCATAGAGGGCGGGTTATGTTGGGATGTGCTCTCAAAAGAAAGGATGCAGAATTCAAAAGCATTGGAGCCATATGGCTATAAGGTGTATTCTCAAAATGATGAAGACGGAATCATACATGAGATTTTCAAAAGAATAGGCACTACAAATAAAATATTTATTGAATTTGGTGTTCAGAATGGATTGGAAAGTAATTGTCATCTATTGTTATTTTATGGTTGGAGCGGGCTATGGATTGAAGGGTCGGAAGATTTTTGTAAAGAGATAGGGATTAGATTTCGACCGGTAATTGAGAAAGGACAGTTAAAGGTAGCAAATTGCTTCATAACGAAAGATAATATCAATGAAATCTTTATTAGAGAGGGGTTTTCTGGCGAGATAGACTTACTGTCAATAGATATTGACGGAAATGATTTATATGTCTGGGAGGCAATAGACGTAATCAATCCAAGAGTTGTTGTGATAGAGTACAATGGGAAGTTTCCGCCGGATTTAGAATGGAAGCAGGCTTATGATCCGTCACATGTATGGCATGTTGGAACAGATTGGCAAGGTGCATCCCTGAAATCTTATGAGATTTTAGGAAGAAATAAGGGTTATCAGCTGGTAGGAACAGATTTAAGGGGATGTAATGCCTTTTTTGTCAGAAGAGATTTAGCTGGAGATTTATTTTATGAATTGGATACAGCGGAAGCACTGTATAATCCTCTAAGAATAAATTTAGAATTTAAATCCAATCATTCTGCAGAATATTGTCTTGTAGGACAAAAGGAGAATTTAGGGATTTATAATTATCATTCATATAGATTGATGGAAGGTTTTCATCAGGAAGAAACAGAGAATGAGATTACGCATGTCTGGACCTCTGCTATGAGGAGTATATTTAGATTGTTAATAGAAGCAGGGACCAAAGCCATAAAGATCCCTTATACGCTGTCGGATAAGATAATTTCCAAAAGAAGTAGTTTTGAGGTTTCAATTCATGTTAATGGATGCGAAGAGTTGAAACAAAAGATATGTAGTCCTGTGGGAACCTGGATAATTCCTGTAAATTTAAGTCAGTCAGAAAGCGTTTTGGAATTGATGATCTGTACTTCCAGGCTATGGAGACCCTGTGATTTGCTGGGAACGGAAGACTCGAGAAGTTTAGGGATAGCTATAGTGTTATCAAAAATCGAGATGATTAAAGAAGATATTACTTAGTGGATTCAATAGATTTCATTAAACATCAATGGCAGGATTTATGATGAAGCTAAAAGGCTGCTTTTGTTATTATTGATAATTATGTTTTTGGGGAGTGGGACACTTTGGTATTTAGCTCAAATATTTTTTTATTTGGATTTCTGCCCATAGTATTAATGGGATATTATCTTATAAAGGATAAATATAAAGATATTTTTTTGTTATTGGCAAGTTTATTCTTTTATTTTTGGGGAGAAAAACAGAATGCTGTTATTATAATAGTTTCTATCTTAATAAATTATTTCAGTGGATTGGTAGTTGAGCATTTTCGTGAAACACGGATGAAGAAGATTGCTTTGATATTATCGGTCATGTTGAATATTGGGGTGTTGTTCTATTATAAATATACGGGGTTTTTCGTAGATTCGATTAATAAAGTAATAGGAACAAATTTCTCCGTGAGAACGATTATACTGCCAATCGGAATTTCTTTTTTTACATTTCAGGGATTATCTTATGTAATAGACCTATATGGGGGAACTGTTAAAGTTCAGAGAAATCCCGTGAAACTTGCTTTGTATATTTCTCTGTTCCCACAGTTGATCGCAGGGCCAATTGTCAGATATAAAGATGTTGCTGCGCAGATTGATAAACGGAAGGAATCCATAGACAAGTTTGCTGAAGGAATATTCCGTTTTGTAATTGGATTAGCTAAAAAAATTATTCTTGCGAATGGTATTGGAATGGTTGCAGATGAAATTTTTAATGCACCATATCAGGAGCATATGATTTTAACTGCCTGGTTGGGGATTATATGTTATACACTTCAGATTTATTTTGATTTTGGCGGATATAGTGATATGGCGATTGGGCTTGGAAAAATGTTTGGCTTTGATTTTCTGGAGAATTTTAACTTGCCATATATATCGACTAGTATTACGGAATTTTGGAGAAGATGGCATATTTCTTTATCCTCTTTTTTTAAAGATTATGTATATATTCCATTGGGTGGGAGCCGTAAAGGAAATGTATATATTAATTTGCTGATTGTCTTTTTTCTGACAGGTTTATGGCACGGTGCTGCATGGAATTTTGTGATATGGGGATTGTGGCATGGCTGTTTCCGCATATTAGAGATGATTAATAAAAAATATCAGATTATCAGGATTCATATCCCATCAATTATAAAAAGGCTTGTTACAATGTTGATTGTTATGATTGGATGGGTTATGTTTCGAGCAGATACAATGGGTTATGCGTTTGGATATATTGGAAGGATGTTTGGTTTAAATACGACATCAACGGTATACTATAAAACAGGATATTATGTGAATTCATATAGGATATTTATCATTATTTTTGCAATCACAGCTTCGCTGGGATTGTTTAAATGGATGTATGAAAAAATTGAAAAATGCAAGAACTATCTGGTAATTCGAAATACTATAACATTGGCTTTGTTGTTGGTATGTATTATTTATGTTATGACGGCAACGTATAACCCATTTATATATTTCAGGTTTTAAAGAGGGAGAATATGGAAAAGAAAAATGCGATTATAAACAGTGCGTTTATTGTGATATTTGCTTTAATGCTTTCTCTGCCAATATTATTTATAAATCATGAGGAAAACAAAGCTTCTAAGATAGAGAATAAAATGCTTGCGCAGAGGCCAGAGTTATATTTAGAAGATGGAAGCTTAAATAAACTCTATATTGCAGAGTTTGAAGATTATTTTAACGATAATATTGGATTTAAAGAAGAAGCGTTAATTGTAAATATACTATTAAAAGATAAAATCTTCGGCATATTGGATATTCCCAATTGGCTCGTGGGGGAAGAAGGTAACTTATTTTATACTTCTGGGGGTGAAGATATTGCAACATTTGCTGGAGCAAATTATTTCTCAGAGGAAGCAATGCAAAATATGACTGATAATCTCAATTACTTAAATCAATATTTTAAGCAGCAGGGATGTCAGACATATAATATGTTCATTCCCAACAAAGAAGCAATTTATAGTGAATTATATGATCCCAATGTATACCATGCAGAGAATAGCCGGATGGACATACTTTCCCAGTACATAGCAGATCATACAGATTTGAATGTTATTAATGTCAAAGATGCGCTTCTGGCAAATAAATCTGAGCAGCTCTATTATAAATCCTGCGATGCATCTCATTGGAATATGAATGGAGCGTTTGTTGGATATCAGGAGCTTATGTATGCAATTCAAAAGCACGATCCGGATATTAAAATATTGAAAAAAGAAGATTTTGATATTACTGAGAACAACTACAAAGGGCTAATGTCGTATTATACAGATGTACCAATCCTTCATAATAATTTTGCTTATGAAGATGTTATTTATTCTTATCATTTGAGGGGGGGGGAGTACCATTCGACAGAAGAAACAGGACTTGATGGAATGGTACTGAATCCCAATTTAAATTATCATCATTATAATAATGAAAATGCAAGTACAAGGAAAAAGCTCTTAATTGTAGGAGATTCTTATATATATGAATTTATACTTCCAATGTTGGCTGAAAGTTTTGAGGATGTTTATTTTATCCGTAACGCGGATGTAGAAACCGTTATACAATTAGCGGAAAAAGCGAAACCGGATATTTTTGTATTTGAAGTGGTGGAAAGGGCATGTTCTGAGGGCTACTTCAGTATTATGAGTGGTTATAGTAATTATTTAAATATTCCGTCAGATATATCGTGTAGTCAATGATCAGGTGAAAGGAAGAGCCAGGTATAAGAGGTTTGCATAAGGCAGGAAATAATGATATTATATAATTTATAAAGCTATTGCCAATAAAAGTGTTAGTTTGATACATCTATTTTACCATGAGTTTTGATAATTGCCTGAGTAAAAAATAGCAAAAGAATATGGAGAATACAAATGAAAGTAGTAATTCTGGCCGGAGGATTCGGCACACGTATTAGCGAGGAAAGTCAGATAAAACCAAAACCAATGATTGAGATGGGGGGGGGCTCCTATACTTTGGCATATTATGAAGGAGTATTCATATTATGGGTTTAATGAATTTATAATATGTGCGGGATATAAGCAGCATGTGATCAAGGAGTGGTTTGCTGATTACTTTATTCATAGCAGTGATGTGACTTTTGATTATTCTCATGGCAAGAATGAGATGACAGTTCATAATACTAACATAGAACCATGGAGGGTGACTGTGGTAGATACCGGGCTGAATACGATGACTGGCGGTAGAATAAAACGCATTCAGAAGTATATAGGCGATGAAACATTCATGCTTACCTATGGAGATGGAGTATGTGATGTCGATATCAGTAAATTGGTTGAGTTCCACAAAAAGCATGGTAAGATTGCTACGCTTACGGCTGTTTTGCAGGAGCAGCAAAAGGGTGTGCTTGATATAGGCGGGGATAATGCGGTAAAATCTTTTCGCGAGAAGAATATGTCAGATGGAGTACCTATTAATGCTGGGTATATGGTTTTACAACCGGAAATATTTGATTATATAACAGATGACAGAACTGTATTTGAGAAAGAACCATTGGAGAAACTGGTGGAGCAGGGCGAATTGATGAGCTATACACATAGAGGGTTTTGGCAATGTATGGACAATGCAAGAGAGAAGCTTATGCTGGAGAGGATGTTAGAAACCAACACGGCCCCTTGGAAAACATGGTAACGCATACGAAATGAGGTATATTCGATGAAAAAGAAGGTAAGTATAGTTATTCCTGCTTTTAATGAAGAAGAAAATATTAGACCTGTTACCGAGGCTGTAATTAGAGAAATAGAAGAAAATCTTCCAGAATATAACTATGAGGTTTTGATCATAGATAATAATTCGCAAGATCAAACAAGGGCGATCATTAGGGAACTTTGTCATGAAAATAAAAAAGTAAAGGCTATATTGAATGAGAAGAATTTCGGACCAGATAATTCGCCATATTATGGACTTCTTCAGGCGACAGGTGACTGTGCGATATTGTTCTGTGCCGATTTTCAGGATCCTTTGGAGATGATACATAAACTTGTTAGAGAGTGGGAAAAAGGGTATACAGTCGTAACAGCAGTTAAAACAGAGAGTCAGGAAAATAAACTGGTACGCTTTTTTAGAACTATCTATTACAGACTGATAAAGAAAATTTCAAATACTGAGATTATAGAGCATTTTACAGGATTTGGATGTTATGATCAATCATTTCTACAGATATTGAGGGGATTGGATGATTCTGTTCCGTTCTTACGAGGCGTTGTTGCGGAGTTTGCGGGTAACCGTTCTTCTATTGAATATCAGCAGTTAAAGAGAAGAGCAGGAAAGAGTCATATTAGATTTTTTACACTTTATGATATGGCTATGCGCAGTTTTACTTCATATACGAAGATTGGACTTCGTCTTGCCAGTTTTTTAGGATATATAGTTGCGGCAGGAAGCTTTGTTATAGCGATTATTTATTTGATTAGAAAATTATTATACTGGGATGAGTTTGGATTCGGGATTCCTGTTATTTTGATCGGCATGTTTTTCTTAGGAGCAGTACAGATGATCTTTCTGGGATTTATGGGAGAGTATATCATCACAATAAATCAACGTACTATGCACAGACCATTAGTAGTGGAGCATGAAAGAATTAACTTTGATGTGGAGGACGAGAACGAAGAAAATGGATAAGGCATTTCAAAATAAGCGGGTATTGATTACAGGAGCAACCGGTCTTATAGGAAGTCACCTTGCAGAGAGGCTTGTAAAAGAGGGCGCTATTGTAATTGCAGTGGGGCGCAGTCAGGAAAAGCTGAATAAAGTTTTTGAAAAGCAGCTAATGGAACCGCAGTTTTCTACAATAGTAGGAAATATTGCCGATCGGTTTCCTGATGGACTTACAGATGTGGATTATATATTTCATGCAGCGAGTCCGATTTCAGGGACAGAGATCAAAACAAAACCCGTAGATACGATTTCAGCTAATATTGATGGAACCAGACGCTGTTTGGAGTTTTTAAAATGTCAGGAGAAGGGCAGAATGGTTATCTTCTCTTCAGCAACAGTTTATGGAAATCAGTATTCATCTGATGTTTCATATGATGAAACAAGCACAGATAAGGCAGACGCATTGAATACTGATAATACACCATATTCTGAGTCTAAGAGGATGATAGAGGTTATTTCCAGAGCGTATGCAGCTCAATATCGGGTGGATTCAGTAATTGTCAGGATTGGGTATGTGTATGGATTTATTGACCCAATGCCCAATACTGCATTTTATGAATTTATAGGTAAGGCAGCAAGAGGAGAAAATATTACGCTTAATAATTCCGGGATGGGACGTAGAGACAATATTCATGTCGATGATGTAGTTGAAGGGATTCTTATTGCAGCTAAAAAAGGAGAATGTGGAGAGGCTTATAATATTTCATCTAATGGCGAAATGAATAATTTTAGGGCAATAGATGAAATTGCAGAGATTATTGCAGATAGTGCAAATGAAATTAGTCCCACATTTTCGGTGAGAGTACAAATAAAACATATGGAGGGAGAGAGAAAGCCCGGAATGAGACTCAATAATGCGAAGATCAAGGCATTGGGATGGAAGATATCGGTAGGTTTAGAAGAAGGTATAAAAGATGTTATGATAAAATTAATGAATAGAGTGGGTTAATAAAAATGGGTGCAATATTAAACGTACTTGACTGTACACTTAGAGATGGCGGACAGGGACTTGAAAATTTAAATGCAAATGGTATAAAGACAGAAATATTCACAGACAAGGATAAAATCAAAATTGCTGAACTGGTCAGAGATTCCGGTATAGATATTATAGAAATCGGATGTATGTCCAAGACTTGTATCGGACTTGAAAAATTTGCTATCTATGAAAATATACTGGAGTTGTCCAAATTCTTGCCAGAGAAGAAAAATAATAAGCAGATATATACAGGGTTATACGTTGATCCTGATACGCCGCTGGATGTGATTCCTGACTATTCTCCGGAATTGGTAGAAGGTATTAGGGTTATTTTGCGTTATTCTCAGTTGCAGCAGTCGATAGATTTTTGCAGAGGATTGGCCCGAAAGGGATATAGGATGTTTATCCAGCCAATGCTTACAATGAGATATACAGACGAGGAACTAAGAAGACTTGTATATGCCGCCAATGAGATGGGAGCATATGCACTCTATTTTGTAGATAGCTTTGGCTATATGAACGAAAATGATGTAGAGCGTCTATATAAGTTTTATATAGAGGAGCTTGATAAGAGTGTTAAGATTGGGTTCCATGCCCACAACAATATGGAAAATGCATTTTATAATGCGAGATATTTTATAGAAAAGTTAAATGATAGAGATAGATTGATTGATTCATGTGCTATAGGAATGGGACAAGGTGCGGGAAACCTGCAGACAGAGGTGCTGGTAGATTATCTTAATAGAAATCATGGTACAAAGTATGATTTTGAATGTGTACTTGAAATCTGTGATATTCTTGAGAAATTCAGAGCACATGATATGGAAGCATGGGGCTATTCTCCTGTACGGCTTGTTCCGGCAGTGCATAAAGCGGCTTATAAATATGCAGTTGCAATGAAATTGCAGTACAATATGTCTCTGGTTGAAATCAATAGGGCATTAAAAGATATTCCAGATGATATGAGACATAGGTACACACCGGATAATCTGAAAAAAATATTGAAACGATAGAATGAAGCTGGCAATTGGAGAAGTGAATGTGAAGGTATCGGAATATCTTGTAAACCAGTTAATTAAATATGATGTAACAGATACATTTGGCATTCCGGGCGGAGTAATTTTGCGTTTTTTAGATGCAATGAAAATGCGGGAACCGATAATCACGCCACATCTTATGTATCATGAGCAGACGGCCGGATTTGCTGCATGCGGATATGCACAGGCGAGTGGCCGACTGGGCGCAGCATATGCTACAAGAGGTCCTGGTATTACGAATATGATTACCTGCATAGCGGAAGCTTACCAGGAATCCTTGCCAGTATTGTTTATAACAGCACATGGTAACAGACCGGATAGTAATATGCGGTTTGAAAACAATCAGGAATTGAATATTGTAAAGATGGTTTCGGATATCACGAAATATGCTGCTGATTTAGATGAAATCAAGGATGTAGTGTATGTGATCGAAAAAGCTTGCTTTGAAGCGGTCTCTGGAAGAAAAGGTCCAGTATTACTTGATGTTAGCTCCGCATTATGGAATAAGGATTTAAATGAAGAAGATATGATTCAGGTCAGAGATGTCAATAGGAGTCTTCAAGGCAAGGCACCAATTGATTATGGTTCAATTATAGAGAATATAGAGGATGAAGTAAAAAAGGCAAATCGTCCGGTTGTGTTAATTGGCGATGGGCTTAGATATTCCATATCAAAAGCTGCATTATTTGAATTTGCCAATAAAATGAAACTTCCTGTTATTTCGAGTAGGGGATCACAGGATTTGTTAGGTGGTAACCCTTATTATTATGGTTATATTGGCAGTCATGGCATTCGATATGCTAACTTCATTCTTTCAAAGGCAGATTTAGTCGTTTCTCTGGGAAATAGATTAGCTTTCCCGGTAAAATCAGAGAGTTTTTCACAGGTGTTTAGAAAAGCAAAGCTTATCAGGGTAGATATTGATAGTCAGGAATTTAATAGAAGTATTTCCGGAAGTACTGAATATGCTGTGGATGCGGGTGTCGTAATAAAAGAAATTCTGGCGAGAGGCGTTCAAGATGCCTGGAATGTAAAAGATGATTGGATTGAAGTATGTAATAGTTTAAAGGCTGCTCTTTCAGAATATGATATTTCACAGCCGGTAGATGTTTTGACGGATATTATATCAATGACGAATGGGGAAGCGACGATTGTTTCTGATATAGGTAATAATGAATTCTGGGCTTCAAGGGCGTATGAAAGGACCGGAAGGGTTGGAACACTTCTTATGTCCAAGGCATATGGAACATTAGGAGTTGCGTTAGGTAGAGCCATAGGAGCCTATTATGCAAATAAGAAGCCGGTGGTCTGCATTATGGGAGATCAGGGATTTCAATCCAATCTGCAGGAACTGCAGTATATAAGCCAGTGGAAACTTCCTATAAAAATCGTTGTTTTGAATAATTATATTTCAGGAATGATATTGGATCATGAAAAGGAGATGCTTGGAGACAGGCTGGTGCATGTAGATCATGATAGTGGGTATTTGTCTTTAGCTTTTACAAAAGTTACATCAGCTTATGGGATAAGCACCACAGAGGATGTGAATGCGTTTATTCAATATGGCGATGGTGCAATATTGTTAGAGACGAAGATTAATACAGATATACGGCTGACACCTAATCTGCCAAAAGGAAGACCATGCCAGGACATGGAACCATTTATAAACCGTGGATTGTACGAAGAACTTAATGCATTGTAAGGAGGTTCAATAATATGTATATAGAAAAAATGAGTAGTCCTAAAGAACTTAAAAAACTCAGTCTTGATGAATGCAGGGTTTTGGCCAGAGAAATTCGGGAAGCCCTTTTGAACAAGGCTGCGTTGAGAGGAGGGCATTTAGCATCTAATCTGGGAATTGTAGAAGCTACGATTGCAATGCACTATGTATTTGATTCTCCTAAGGACAAAATCGTTTTTGATGTGTCTCATCAATGTTATACACATAAGATTCTCACAGGGCGCAAGGCTGGATTTCTAAACGAAGAGAACTATAATGATGTCAATGGATATACGAATCCGGATGAAAGCGAGCACGATCATTTTCGTGTAGGACATACTGCCACATCAATTAGTCTTGCCTGTGGTTTGGCGAAGGCAAGAGATATTAATGGCGGCAATGAAAATATAATTGCTGTAATTGGTGATGGAGCTCTAAGTGGTGGAGAGGCTTTTGAAGGATTGGACTTTGGCGGTTCAGATATAGATGGAAATTTGATTGTTATTTTTAATGATAATCAGATGTCAATAGCGGAGGATCATGGCGGTATCTATAAAAATCTGGCCGAACTTAGGGAAACAGAAGGGAAAGCATCTGATAATTTATTCAAGAGCTTTGGATATGATTATTATTTTGTAAAGGATGGTAATGATGTAGAAGCGCTTGTTGAGTCTATGAATAAAGTAAAGGATATTGATCATCCTGTAGCGATTCATATTTGTACTGTAAAAGGGAAAGGATATGATTATTCGGAGAAAAATAAAGAAAGCACACATTGGGTCAGACCTTTTGACATTGAGACAGGTGAAGAAAAGAATCCATTTATGGGTGAGCGGTATGATCGAGTAGTCAGAGATTATTTGATTGAAAAGATGAAGTCTGACCCTAAAGTTGTAACAATGATTGCGGCTGTTCCGGATGCACTGAATTTTACCGAGGAGCATAGAAAGATCGCGGGTAAGCAGTTTATAGATGTTGGCATTGCTGAGGAACATGCCGTTTCTATGGCAGCAGGACTTGCGAAGAATGGCTGCAAGCCGGTTTTTGCTACAATGGCAACCTTTTTTCAGAGGACATATGATCAGATTTCGCAGGAATTATGCATAAATAATGCCGCTGCTACTCTGGTAGTAGTAAATGCATCCGTATATGCTACAAATGATGTAACTCATATAGGAATATTTGATATTCCTATGATGTCTAACATTCCGAATCTTGTATATTTAGCCCCAACTAACAAGCAAGAATATTTGGCAATGTTGGATTGGGCTATTGATCAGAACGAGTATCCAGTGGCTGTGAGAGCACCGAGAAATGGTGTGTTCTATACAATGGACGAAGTAGATACAGATTACAGTAAATTAAATACATTTAAAACTGTAATACGAGGTGATAAAATAGCAATTTTAGCGCTGGGAGATTTTTTCCAAATGGGAGAAGAACTGATTGAGGAAATAGATAAAAGATTTGGCATAAAAGCCACATTGATCAATCCGAGGTATATTACAGGAATAGACGAAAACTGTCTTCAGAATTTAAAAGATAATCATGATATTGTTGTGACGCTTGAAGATGGCGTACTTGAAGGTGGATGGGGGCAGAAGGTTGCAGGTTTTTATGGACCCAGTGATGTTAAGGTACTTATTTATGGTCTTAAAAAGGAATTTCTTGACAGATATAATGTAGCACAAGTGATGGAGCGAAATCGCCTGAGAGTAGACCTGATAATAGAAGATTTAGCAGATTTACTGTAAGATATACAGGGGCAGTGAACAGCATTTTTTTTGTTTATCTTAACAAAAAGATAATTCGGCTTAATTTAAAAAGTATAACGAGGTGATGACAGGTGAATTTTAAGAAAGAATTTTACAGAGAGAAAAAGGTTCTTATAACAGGGCATACAGGATTTAAAGGTACATGGATGAGCAGCCTTTTGATCAGTGCCGGTGCAGAAGTAACCGGGTATGCACTTCAGGCACCTACAGATCCCTCTTTATTTGATATGTGTAAATTAAACGAGAAAATGAATTCTGTCATTGGTGATATTAGGAATCTGACGCATCTCAAGCAGGTTTTTAAAGAAGTACAGCCGGAGATTGTTATACATATGGCAGCACAGCCTATTGTGCGTGACTCTTATAAGGATCCGGTGTATACTTATGAAACAAACGTTATGGGGACTGTGAATATTTTAGAAGCAGTGCGTAGTTGTACATCCGTAAAATCTTTTGTGAATGTAACAACTGATAAAGTGTATCTGAATAAGGAGTGGGCATGGGGATATCGGGAAAATGAAGAGTTGAATGGATATGATCCATATTCTAATTCTAAATCATGTTCAGAACTTGTGACATCCGCGTACAAAAATTCTTTCTTTAATGGAGATGGCGGTACAATGATTGATGGTAGAGAAATAGCCATTACAACTTGTAGAGCCGGAAATGTGATCGGTGGAGGAGACTTTGCAAATGATAGAATTATTCCAGATTGTATCAGGGCGGTACAGAATGGCGAAGAAATCCTTGTGAGGAATCCATATTCTACAAGGCCCTATCAGCATGTATTGGAGCCTGTAGTAGCATATTTAATGATTGCGCAGGAGCAGTATCAAGATAAAACATTAGCAGGCAATTATAATGTGGGACCGGAGGACCGTGACTGTTGGACAACGGGAGAATTGGTGACATTATTTTGTGAGAAGTGGAATAACGCGAATGGGACTGATATTACGTGGAAAAATATCTATGAAAAAGGCCCCCATGAGGCAAATTTTCTCAAGCTTGATTGTTCAAAATTAAAAACTACATTTGGATGGAAGCCGAAATGGAATATAGAAATTGCAATGGAAAAGATTGTAGAGTGGTCGAAGGCGTATATACAGGGAGAGGATGTAGTAAGCGTAATGAATGACCAAATAGAAGAATTTTTAAGATAAGGGTTAGTGTGAAATGCTTTCAAAAATCGCGATGAGTTAGAAATGACAAAGGATTAGCAGAGGAATAATGGATGGTTGTATAGTTAAAATAGTGAGGCTTTTTCTTAGGATGGTTCATATAAGTGATTCAGAAGAAAAAGTGGAAGCTTTAGTTCAGTTTATTAAATTTGGTATCGTAGGTGTTAGTAATACTGTAATAGGTTACTTAGTCAATATTGCTACAATATTTGCACTCAGAAATACAGATGTTTTCTGGGATTATTTCGCAGGAAATATTTTGGCATTTATTATTGGTGTTTCATGGTCATTTTACTGGAACAATCGCTATGTGTTTAAGCTTAAAGACGGTGAGACGAGAAATTTCGCGGCATCATTGTTTAAGACATATATGTCTTATGGATTTACTGGAATTATACTCAATAATATTTTATCCTATATATGGATTGATATGCTGGGGATATCTAAGGTGGTTGCCCCACTCATAAATATGATCATTGGTGTGCCGATTAATTTTATAATCAATAAGCTTTGGGCGTTTAGAAGCCAAAGATGATGAAAAGATATTATATGCAGCTGTTTTTTACACTAAAGGTTGACAAATAGACATCAGACCCTTTTGGGTGTATACTATTTTTGTCAGAGAAGCAAAGAACTATGAAGGGAAATAGGTAAATCAAAAATGAAAAAAGCATTAATCACAGGAATTACAGGACAAGACGGTTCCTATTTAGCAGAGTTTTTATTGGACAAGGGATATGAGGTACATGGCATTGTACGTCGTGCATCCATTTCCAATACGGCAAGAATCGATCATTTGATCGAAAAAAATGCCATCACACTGCATGATGGCGACTTATCAGATTCTTCGGGAATCACAGCCATTATCAGGAAGGTACGGCCGGATGAAATATACAATCTGGCGGCGCAGAGTCATGTACAGGTAAGTTTTGATGTACCGGAATATTCCGGAGATGTGGATGCTCTCGGCGTATTGCGTATTCTGGAGGCAGTACGCAATGTCGGACTGGAAAAAACATGCAGGATTTATCAGGCGTCTACTTCTGAATTATATGGTAAGGTGGAAGAAGTGCCACAGCGTGAAACAACACCGTTTCATCCTTACAGTCCTTATGCCATTGCCAAACAGTATGGATTCTGGATGATAAAAGAGTATAGAGAAGCATATGGAATGTTTGCTGTAAATGGTATTCTGTTCAATCATGAGTCAGAGCGCAGAGGAGAAAATTTTGTAACCAGAAAGATTACTTTGGCGGCTGGAAGAATTGCCTGCGGTTTACAGGAGAAATTACAGCTTGGCAATTTAGATTCGCTTCGAGACTGGGGATATGCAAAAGATTATGTAGAGTGCATGTGGCTGATTCTGCAGCACGACACGCCGGAAGATTTTGTAATCGCGACAGGCGAACAGCATACGGTCCGCGATTTTACCCAGAAGGCATTTGCTGCTGTGGGAATCGAACTTCGATTTGAAGGAAGCGGATTAGAAGAAAAGGGTATTGATGTGAAAACCGGCAAAGTGCTTGTGGAGGTCAATGAAGCATGGTATCGTCCTACAGATGTGGATAATCTTTGGGGTGATCCCACGAAAGCGAAAACAGTATTGGGATGGAATCCACAGAAGACTACCTATGAGGAATTAGTTCGTATTATGGCGCTTCATGATCTGAAGTTGGCTCAGCGTGAGGCTGCCATCAGGGAAGCGATGCCGGATAAATGTTAAGCAGCTAGTAGTTGGAAACGCTAAAAGGGAAACTAATATTTATATTGCGAAGAGACAGAAGAGGTTAAAAATGAAGTTGATTATCCAGATTCCCTGCTACAACGAGGCGGATACACTAGAAATTGCGCTAAACGATCTGCCAAAACAGATAGATGGGATAGATGAAATTGAATATCTGATTATCGATGATGGCTGTAAGGATAATACTGTGGAGGTAGCCAAAAACTGGGGTGTGCATCATGTGGTGAGTTTTGCACAGAATAAGGGACTCGCAAAGGGATTTATGGCCGGTCTTGATGCGTGCCTAAGAAATGGCGCGGATATCATCGTGAACACAGATGCGGATAATCAATATTGTGCGGATGATATACCGAAGCTGATAAAACCCATTCTGGATCATGAAGCAGATATTGTGATCGGTGAGAGACCAATAGACGATACGGAGCATTTTTCGTGGATTAAAAAGAAACTGCAGCATTTTGGAAGTTGGGTAGTGCGTAAGGCGTCCCACACCAACATACCGGATGCACCGAGCGGTTTTCGGGCCTTCAGTAGAGAGGCGGCGATGCGGATCAATGTGATCAATGATTATACCTATACGTTAGAAACGATCGTGCAGGCTGGGAGGAACAGGATTCCGATTACCAGCGTACCGGTCAGGACGAATCCGGAGTTAAGGGAGTCGAGGCTGTTTCACAGCATATGGAGTTATGTGAAGAAATCTGTACTGACGATATTCAGGGCTTTGATGATGTATAAACCGTTATACTGTTTTACACTTGTTGCAATGGTGCCAAGTCTGATTGGCGTATTGGTTTGGGTCAGATTTCTGATTTATTATTTTACCGGGAGAGGCAGCGGGCATACACAGTCGTTGATATTGGCGTGTACACTGCTGATCATTGGGTTTGTTACGTTTGTGATTGGGTTGTTGGCGGATGTGATCAGCGCAAATCGGAAGATACTGGAGGATGTGCAGTATCATTTGAAGAAGCAGGAGTATGATAAGGATAGATAGAGGGGAAATATTATATGAAACTTCTGTTCATAGCTGGGCATGAGTTTATGGAAAAACAGGATAATGGAGGGAGACAGTGTAGTTATCGCAACTATACAGTTCTTCAACAGATATTCGGAAGGGAAAACGTATATCTGTGTATGTTGTCGAATGTGACACAGACGGATGAGAGCAAAAATATACGAGTATTCCCTACGCATCGAAATAAGGCAGAACTAGTCTGGAATACTATTTTTTTTAGGAATGGATACAGTCGAAAATCAAAGAAAGACATAATACAATATATTGATCGCGTGAAAGCAGATATTATCTGGTTTGATCTTTCTATCACAGGTCTGCTGGTTCGTCATATCCGTGGAAATTCGAGAATTATAGTATTTCAGCATGATATTGAAAAAAAATATATGCGGAACAGGGTGTGCAAGAGAGGTTTGCCCTATTTGTTACCTTATTTGTCATATTCATACAATGAGCGATGTATTTTAAAAAGGGCGAACGATGTTATATGTCTGAACAAGCGGGATGGTATAGAATTGCAGGAATGTTACGATAGAACGCCGGATTTCTATATGCCGATGACTTTTGGAGATAGATATGATGAAAAAAGGGATCAGGAGGCAAAAAAGAATCGACAAAGTGAAGAACAGCTCCGGTTACTATTTGTTGGTTCCATGTTTCCACCTAATTATGATGGTATTTTATGGTTTGTCAGAAATGTAATGACTAAAGTTTCTGGCTGTATATTGCGTATTGTGGGTAAAGGCATGGAGACAAAATCAGAGGAACTGACGGCGGGGAATGTGGATGTAGTCGGTACAGTTGATGATTTGAGTCATTATTATTATGAAGCGGATGTGGTGGTGCTTCCGATTTTGTATGGTAATGGTATGAAAGTAAAGACTGCTGAGGCAATGATGTATGGGAAGCCAATCCTGGCTACGCAGGAAGCCTTGGAAGGATATGATATCTTCGGGACTGAGGGAATCAGAGAGTGTAATAGTATTGAGCAGTTTGTTTCAGCTATAGAAGAGCTGAGACGTATAAAGAAGGATGACGTAATTGTGAGCCAAACAAGGGAGCTTTTTTTGAATAAATATGAGACAAGCCATATAGTGAAGTGCTTAGGAGATTTTTTGAGAGGGGACTGAGGATGGAGAGGACGATTTATATTGTCTCATGGAATGGATGTGACCGCATTGGCGGCATGGAGAGAGTCGTTGGCATTTGGAAACGGGTCTTAGAGAAAGAATATAAAGTAGTTATTCTTGATAGGGAGTATATCAGACAATCCCATTTTTGGCGTAGACTGTATGTGAGCGATCATCCGGTTTGGCTGATGATACTTTTTTCTTTATGTGCTGCTAGATGTAGGAGAAAAGGTGGTATCTTGATTGGGAATGGATTTAATGCTCCATTTGTACGAAAGGATATTTCGGTGGCACATGGCAGTATGTATGCTATAAAAAAGGCGTTAGGACAGCCGGTATGGAGCGGCAGCACACCCTTTGAAAAGATTGCATTAAGAAACAGTAAAAAAATCATTGCTGTTTCGCGTGAAGCGGCGGAGGTGTTGGTAAAACATTATGGCGTTAGAAGCGATATAATAACTGTTATAAATAATTGTGTTGATACAAATATTTTTTTCCCGATAAAAGATAGTATACATGAAAAGAAAACCATACTTTACAGTGGCCGGCTTGAACCAGGAAAGGGTATGGAAAAGTTGCTTGAGCTGGCAAAATATATTGCTCAAAGAGATGATATAAAACTTTGCATTGCGACAACGCAATGGATAAATACAGATTTATTTGATAAGTTGAAGAATGTTGAGGTTCATTGCGAGTTAAAGTTAGAGCAAATGAATAAGTTCTATAACAAAGGTGATGTACTGTTTTTTCCCAGCAAATGTGAGGGGTTTGAAATGGCGACATTAGAAAGTCTTGCCGCAGGAGTGCCTGTAGTTGGTAACAGAGTTGGTGCAATCAGAGAACTGAGCGACCGAAAATTTGAAGGTGTATATTTATTAAATTGTGGGACAGAAGAAACTATATTGAAACAGTTGATGGAAGTAAGCGATATTTACAGTGATGATTTTGATAAGAGAATTGAGCTGCACAGCAGGGTTAAAAAGGAATTGGATATTGAGGAGTATGCCGCGAGAATTTTGCAGGAAGTGCGGGGATGTTTCAGGTGATAAAGAAGAATGAACAGCTTACGGAAAGTATGGAAAACACAATAAGTGTGATTATACCGGTGTATAATCGTGAAGATTGTATACGAAGATGTATACAAAGTATTCGAGAACAAAGTTATTGCGAGTTGGAAATAATTATTGTTGATGACGGTTCGACCGATAAAAGTGGTGTGATATGTGATCAGATGCAAAAGGAAGATACTAGGATATTGGTATTTCATCAAAAAAATCAGGGAGTATCAGCAGCAAGAAATTATGGTATTCGTGCCGCCAGTGGAAAGTATATCCAATTTGTGGATAGTGATGATACAATTGAAAAATATATGTGTGAGAAACTGGTAAAGAGACAAAAAGAAACAGATGCGGATATAGTGATATGTGGGTATAATTTAATCACGAAAGGAAAAATAGAGCATATTGAAGCAACTGACTCATTTTTTGCCAATTTGAGTTGTTTTGTAGACGATTTTGCTTATTATCTTAAAAACTTTTTGCTTCATAATCCTTGGAATAAGTTATACCTTAGAGAAAAAATCAAAATACCTTTTGATGTGAACTATTTTGCCGGTGAAGATTTATTGTTTAATATGGAGTATTTATGTGGCTGTACCAGTATTGCGGGTATGCGGGATATGATGTATAATTATTACTATATGCCGTCTGATAGGTTTAAGAATAACGGCGGAGAAATTGCAACAAGCATCTATCATGCACTATTAAATTTTGTAACGCAGAAATTAAACAATGATTCAACAGCACTTATGGCTGTTTATAAAGTATATATTGATGATATGCTGTATGCGATCAGATTAGCCTGTAAAGAAAACAACCTGTTGGCAATCAGAACCATGGAGGAAAAAAGCGATTTTCAGACTGCAATATATGCCAGCTCAAAATGTATGATGAAAAGTCGCGTGCTTTTATGTTTAAATACTTTACATTTATGGAGGCTTCTTATACTGTACTTCAAAATAAAAAATTGTATAGAGGAATGATACGATAAAGGATAAAAGGTAAATATTGATTAAATATAAGTAGGAGAATACAATGTATATTGTTGCGATAGAAGGCGGCTTGGGTAATCAGATGTTCCAATATGCCCTATTTATATCGTTGAAAGAACGTTATGGGGATGGATTGATGAAGTTAGATTTAAGTTTTATCAATCCTTTCATGCATAATGGATACGAGTTGCAAAGAGTTTTTGGAATACAGCAGCCACTGTGTACGAAGTGGGAAGTGATCAGGTATTCTGAATATTGTTCTAAAAATATAGCATTTGGTAGTTTGTGGACTTTTGTATGGGCTGTAAGGAGAAAAATATTTGGCAGAAAAAAGAGCATGGTGTATCAGGCAGATTCTACACAGTATTTTCCCTTATGTGAAAAACTTGATAAAAATAGAAATTATTATTTTAAAGGAGTCTGGGCAAATTACAGATATTTCAAAGAATGTGAGAGTGCAATAAGGAATATTTTTATTTTTCCTGAAATCTCAGATGAAAAGAATCTAAAATGGAAAGAAATGATAGAGCAGACAAATTCCGTAAGTATTCACTTTAGGGGTGGAGATTACTATAAAGAAAATTTTGAGATAATAGGAGAGAAATACTATACAAAAGCAGTCCGCCTGTTAAAAGAGCAATTTGAGGAACTGTGCTTTTTCATTTTTACAGACGATCCGGAAAATGCGAAAAAAAATATTGGAACATTTGACGACTGTTACTATGTTGATAATAATAAAGGGAGTAGCAGCTATATCGATATGCAGCTTATGTCTTTATGTAAGCATAATATTATGGCAAACAGCACATTTAGTTTCTGGGGAGCTTATCTTAATTCAAATAGAAACAAGGTAGTTATCGGACCGCGGAGTACGGTTGGAAAATGCAGTGAACCGTATTGGTTTGAAGGAATGATATTGTTGTAACGTGTGTGCTGCTTTCCGTGTAAGATAAATGGTATATTGTTGATGGACTGACGTAGGGAGGATACAATGTTAGGAAGAAAGTTATTTTATGAATTCTGGTATAAGATGTATAAAATGTCGTTGAAGGGAATGAATATTGGGAATTCAGCAGGAGACGTAAAAAAGAGCGGAGAGTATAATGTTTTTCGTCTGGTCAAGGGCACAAAAAGCAAAAAGAAAGTGCTATTTGATATCGGAGCCAACCGAGGGGAATACACAAAGGCGTTGCTGCAAAATTTTCCTGATGCACAGATTCATAGTTTTGAACCTGCACGGGAAACATATAAGACACTCAAGAAAAATGTACGTGCAGAAAACGTGAAGTTGAACAACTTTGGAATCAGCAATGAAATATCAGAAAGTATTTTGTATTATGATAAGGAAAATTCAGGATGGGCAAGTTTGTATAACAGACAATTAGATTACTTTGGTGTTGATTTTAGTAAAAGCGAGACTGTCAGGCTGGATACGCTGGATCATTATTGCAGAGAAAATAATGTTCGACATATTGACTTATTAAAATTGGATATAGAAGGAAATGAGTTAAATGCGCTAAAGGGTGCGACCGAGCTTTTGGCTGAAAAGAGAATTAAGGTTATACAGATAGAATTTGGCGGATGCAATATTGATTCCCGGGTTTTCTTTCGGGATTTTTGGAATCTATTACATGAAGACTTCAGAATGTGTAGAATTTTGAGAGATGGTTTCAAAGAAATATTACAATACGATGAGCGGCTGGAAAATTTTGCAACGACAAATTATGTGTTTATACTAAAAAAATAGAAGATGTTTATGGGATATAAAGGAATGATTTATGAAACTGGACTCGGGTAAATTGGAAGAAAAATTGAAAGCGCATCCATACGTCTTGTTTGCTTCTAAAAGTCTTCGCAGAATACTAACAGGAGATATAGACTATGTAAATTTTGCAATAGAAGAGTATTCAAATCCTAAGCGGCTGTCTATCAAGACATACGGAGATGAGAATCGGGGTAAAATTATTTATTGCATTAAAGAACAGGGAATGGGGTATGGTTTTTTTGCGGAATTTTTATCTCTTCTGCATAATCTGGTTTTTGCGGAAGAAATGGGTCTTGTTCCTCATGTGACCTGGGGGAATGGGCATTTGTATTATGATGAAGATATTTCATTTACTGATAATGTGTATGAATATTATTTTGAACCAATAAAGATTGAAGATTTATATCGGAGTAAAAATGTCTGTTTCTCGACAGTATATCAGAATGAGTATATTTCAAACGAATATAATATCACAGCATATGCGTCTAATGATGATTATGAACAGAAACTTATGCAGGTTATTCAGAAGTATATTCGTTTACGGTCGGAATTGTTAAATGAATTTGATAAGGATGTAGAAAAAATACTGGGAAATCATAAAATTCTCGGAATACATCATAGAGGAACTGATTATAAAAAAGGATATAATTGTCATCCTGTAATGGTATCTGTTGAGCAGGGAATTAAGCAGGCAGAGAGAATGCTGAATCAATATAAATTAGATGGCATATTTTTAGCGACAGATGATCAGGAAATATTGGAACAATATATCGATTACTTTGGGAATAAAATTAATTTCTTTTCAGATGTAATACGTGGCAGTTCAGATGTATCAATTGCATTTGCTGAAAAGCCCAGAAAATGTCACCACTATAATTTGGGGAAGGAGGTACTTCGTGATGTATATTTGTTAAGCAAATGCGCATGTTTGCTTTCCGGGAAATCCAGAGTTAGCTTCTTTGCAAACGTTTTTAATCAGCTTAATGAAAAGCATTATTTAGAGTACCAGCTTTTGGACAATGGAATGAATAAGAGCAGAGTGTACTTTAATGCCTGAAGGATTGATTGAAGGATAGTGTTTGTGGGAAATATTATTTATTATATTCGAGGAAGAATTATGAAACGAGTGATAAGGATTATAGAAAAAGGGATTGATAAGTTCGAGTTATGGGTTAAAAGTATAATTTACGGAAAAGCGTATAGGCAGAATAAGAAAAAATACATTGCAATGAATAAACGCCCCAATTTTATGTACCATCGTAGTCTTGCGAAACCCTGTTATACAGATCGATATCATTCTGCGGGTCGCTTAGGGGCTTATTTCTGGCAGGATTTATGGGCGGCGCAACACCTTTGCAAGGATAACGTTAAGAAGCATTATGATATTGGTTCCAGAATTGATGGATTTATTGCACATGTCAGCAGCTTTATTCCGGAAGTAGTTCTGATTGATGTGCGTCCATTAAATAAGAAAATACCAAATGTCACATTTGAGTGTATGGATGCGACAAAACTTGAAAATATGGAAGATAACAGTATATCCAGTATTAGTTCACTTTGTGCACTTGAGCATTTTGGGCTGGGAAGATATGGAGACGAAGTCAATCCGGAAGGCTGCTTTGAAGCTTTTGATGCTATACAGAGGGTTTTGAAAGAGGGAGGCAAAGCGTATATCGCAGTTCCCATAGGAAAGGAACATATAGAATTCGATGCACATCGCATTTTCTATGCGAGTACGATTATAGATAGTTTTTCGCAGATGGATTTAGTGGAATTTGCGACAGTCCATGATTTGGAAGATTATATAGAGTATGATATTGATATTCACAAATATGATGAAGAGTATAATGACGGATTGCGGTTTGGCTTGTTTGAATTTGTAAAGCGATAAATAAAGCGATTCTTTTAGTTTTAACGGTGTTGGAAATGAGTATGTAAAGTAATATCTCAACGTAAGTAGAATATATGCGAGTAGAAGAATGTAATACAAAAAAAACCTGTACTGGGAGAAATAACACTATACAAGGTCTCCGCGGTCTGGCATGTACGATGGTATTCTTGAGTCATGCACTGGGGATGATTCCCGAGGAAATCAAAAGTGGAATATTTTTTAATTGGCAGCCATTACATTTTTTTTATGATGGAAAAATTGCAGTTGGAATTTTTTGGATTCTAAGTGGTTATTATATTCAGAAGAGTATATCAGTTTTTTCAATCAAAAAATATGGTACTTATCTTGTAAAGAGATTTTCAAGGTTATATCCGTTATATTTTGCATCGCTTTGTACTGGTACACTATTTTGTAATATGGGACTGGAATTTGATATCCAATATTTTTCGCAATGGATTGCGAAGTTTTGGAATCAGCCAGTGAATGTGAAATGTTTTGTGGAACAAATGCTATTGCGTGGAGATTTTAATACGATAAACCCTCCGGTCTGGACGATGAAATATGAATTTAATATGGTGATTTTTCTACCGATCATCATAGGAATGACTGCTGTCATATTTCGTCAAACAAAGAGTCTTTTCTATATTGTAGCGTCAATCATCATAGGGGGGGGGTATAGCGTTACTTTTCCAATTATCGAGATTACAGTTCTTCCTTACTATTTTTTTGGTGTATTGATTTTTGTAAATGAAGCGTGGATTAAAAAGTATATAAAAGGGAAAAAACAGATAATGATATGCTGCATCAGCATATTTTTAATGGATCTTAATAATATTTTTCCCGGTGCACTGGGCGGTTCTGTTATGGAATACATAGCGGTGATAGGAAGTTGTCTATGTATTGTGATTTGTATACATGGTGATTTTTTGGATAAGTTATTGAGATGTCCCGTATTCGTCCGTTTGGGCGATGTGTCATATGAATTTTATTTATTTCATTTTATTGTTTTGTTGGTCATGAGAAGTTTTATTCCTCAAATTGACAACTGGGTTATAAGTATTATAGGAGCGTTTGTCATTAGTTGTTTCATAGCCTATATTCTGTACAGAATAAATGTGCCATACATAATAGGGCGGTTACGGTAACGTTTTAAAGGGGTAATCAAGTGAAAGAGAAGAGAAAGATAAAAATATTATATGATTCACAGGTTTTATGCTTTCAACGATATGGCGGAATTTCCAGATATTTTTATAAATTATATGTTTTTTTTAGAGAAAATAATTGTAAATATACTTACGCAAATTTACCGATAAAATATTCGTATAATTATTATTTCGCAACGTATGTTAAGCCAGTTGAAGATTATGTGAGACACCAGAGGCTCCTAGCGAATCGGTTGAAGCTGGTAACGGATATATATATTAATTTTTTGAAAGGGGAGCCATATGATATTATCCATCCGACTTATTATTATCCGGATTACCTGAAATATATTCCTCTGTTTATTAAGAAAAGATCAAAATTAATCATTACAGTTCACGATTTAATCTGCGAAATGTTTTATCCGGAAAGTGAAGATTTACAGAAAAGAGCAGAAATTATGCAAAAGGCAGACGGAATTATTACCGTATCGAAAAAAACAAAAGAGGACCTTTTGCGCATATATCCATCTATTTCAGAAGAAAAAGTAAGGGTAATTTATCATGGAAATTCAATGATAAGGCCGAAGAGCAAGAATGATAAAAAATTTCCTCTTAAATATATTCTTATGGTAGGAAATAGAGACAGGTATAAAAATGGAAATGTTGTATTAAAGGCATTAAAGAAAGTAAAGGAAGTTATTGGTGATTTGCAACTTGTATGTGTGGGCGGCGGATCCTTTAGCGATGTGGAAATCGGGCTTATGGAGGAGCTGGGAGTGAGGGAATCCGTAATGCAAATCTCATTGACCGATGACGAATTATATTATGCGTATCAATATGCAGAATGTTTTGTATTTCCCTCGTTATATGAAGGGTTTGGTATTCCAATATTGGAAGCATTTTACTGTAAATGCCCAGTGATATTAAGTAATGCAAGTTGTTTCCCGGAGATTGCTCAGGATGGTGCGTTATATTTTGAACCAGATAACGAAGAAGAACTTGCAGAAAAAATATGTCTATTACTTCAAAAGCCCTCATTGGCTGACAAGTTAATAGAAAAAGGAAATGAGAGGCTAAAAATGTTTTCTTGGGAAAATACAGTTGCCGAAACTTACGAGTTTTATAAGGAAATAATAGGAATTTCATAATATTTATACAAAAGCGTAGGAGCCTATGGAGAGGTTGCATATGAGAAAGTGTCCAATTTGTAATTCAGTTGGTAAAGAGATATTTACGGGTAAAATATTAAAGAAATATGATGTGAAATATTATCAATGTCCTGAATGTGCATTGGTCTATACAGAGTCACCATATTGGCTTTCAGAGGCATATTCTGACGCTATTAGCAGATATGATACAGGTGTGATGCAAAGAAATGTAATGGATGTACTGTTGGTCAATATGCTGTTGGAGCTATGCTTTAAAGTGGGGGGGGTATTTTTGGATTATGGAGGTGGCTATGGTATATTTACAAGAATGATGAGGGATATTGGATACAACTGGCTATGGTATGATAAGTATTCATCAAATCTTGTTGTGAGAGGGTATGAGTATTCTTACCATGTTGAGTCGGGCAAGGCAAAGAAGATTGATTTGATAACTGCTTTTGAACTTTTTGAGCATTTGGACGAACCTTTGAAGGAATTGGAACACTTGTTGTCAATTTCAAAAACCATTTTTTTTTCAACAGAACTCTACGATGAAAAATTTGAGTATAAAAAACAGAATGACTGGTGGTATTACTCAATGGATACGGGACAGCATATTAGTTTTTACAGTCAGGTAACATTGGAGTATTTAGCAGAAAAGAATGGGATACATTATTATAAAATAAGCAACGGCCTGCATTTATTTACAGATCAGAAAATAAGTGAATGGAAGTTAAAGTTATTAACAAATCCAAAATTTGAATTTATGCAATACTATTACTATAAAAAGAATCGCAAGAATGGATTGGCATTTGCGGATATGAATGCATTGTATGACAGGGAGTAAACATGATACGGAATAAGATTAACAAAGTTTTAGCGCAATATATATATAAATATAGTGAGGAAAGAATAGAAGACCGATTTCTATTGGGAAAAATCATGTTAGAGGCCAAAAGAAACATCTGGGACAAGATGGCTTTTGAGCCGCAGACGTGGGATGAGTTTGGATTTGGTGTATTTTCACAGTCGAATGAGGACGGGTTGATTCAGTATATGATTAATAAGATTAATATTCCGAATAAAACATTTATAGAGTTCGGAGTGCAGAATTATACAGAATGCAATACACGATTTTTATTGATGAATAATTATTGGTCTGGATTGATCATGGATGGTTCCGAGGATAATATGAAACAGTTGCGGAATAGTTCGTTGTATTGGAAGCATAGTATTCAGGCGCGTGATGTTTTTATTACGAAGGAAAATATAAATCAGTTAATTAGTGATTGGAATGAAGCAGGGAATAAAGATGTAGGTATTCTCAGTATTGATATTGACGGAGTAGATTATTGGGTTTGGGAGAGCATTGATTGCATAGAGCCATATATTGTTATTTGTGAGTTTAATCCTATATTTGGTTCGGAAGCCATAGTTACTATTCCCTATCAGGCCGATTTTTATAGGACCAAGGCACATTATTCTAATTTGTATTGGGGCGCATCCTTGAATGCCTATGTGTCTTTGGCAAAAAGAAAGGGATATAAATTGGTATGCTTGAATCAGATGGGTAATAATGCTTTCTTTGTTAGAGAAGAAGAACAGGGAATGAAGGAAGTTAGTATTCAAGAGGCTTATAGAGGATTAAGATATAGAGACTCCAGAAATCAGGGGGGGGTCTTACATACCTTTCCAAGAAAGAGGGCTTACGGCTGATTGGTGATGAATTGGTAATTGATTTGCAAGATGGCCAAACGAAGCATATTCGGGATTGTATATGATTTATAAAAAAGTAAATGTGCAAATAAAATGATTTGTAGAGAGAGATAAAAGTATGAAGAATTTAGCGCCCGTTATATTATTTGTCTATAATCGTGTAGAGCATACCAGACAGGTAGTAGAAGCATTATTAGAAAATAATTTGGCAAAGGAAAGCGTTTTATATATTTATTCAGATGGTCCTGATTTAGGAGAAGAAGATGCTGTGAGGAAAGTCAGGGATTATATACGCCATATTAGTGGTTTTAGGGAGATAAATATTATTGAACGGAAAGAAAACTATGGAATAGAAAAGTCAGAGATATCTGCTATTACAGAAATATTGTCAAGCTATCCAGAAGTTATTATTTTAGAAGATGATTTAGTCGTAGCATATAATTTTCTTGAGTATATGAATCATGCACTTAAAAAGTATTCCAAAGAAAAGAAAATATTCTATATCTCAGGATATAGTTACTTGAAAGAAAAATCAAAAAAATTACCTGACAGTATGCTGCTAAATATGCCGTCTACTTGGGGATGGGCTACATGGAGAGACCGCTGGACATATTTTAGAGAAATACCGGAAAAATCTGATGTGGAGAAGATAATAAATAATCGGGAAAGCCTTAGAAGATATGATGTTAATGGAGCGTACTATAAAGCGTGGAAAAATATGTTAATAAATCAGTATAAAACGGGTCAATATACATGGGATGTATCTTGGCGTATAGCACAATTTCAGCATGACGCATTGGTGTTGATTCCAAATCAGACATTGGTACAAAATATAGGATTTGATGGTAGCGGTACACATGGGGAAATACGAGAAAATGTGATAACGGATTGGGCAAATATGGACACGAAAATTCAGTTTTATCCAGATAAAATTGAAGAGTCTCCTAAAATAAAAAAAACAGTTATCTGGCTTATGAAAAAACAACATTGGATTGAAAGTATACAGCATAAGTTAGTGCATTTTAAACGAAAATTTCAATCTTAATTAGGAGGAAAATAAATGGGGTTGGATGTTGTTAGAAAGATAAGAGATAAAGTAAACCAAATATCGGAAATCGATAATGAAATAAAGCATTTGAAAAAATTGCTTCCTTTGCCTACATTACAATTTGAGGTTCATTTGGCAGAACATTGTAATTTAAACTGTATGGGGTGTGATAATTTTTCATGTATCGCAGAGCCTTCTTTATTAGATTTGGTGCAGTATAATAAGGATTTAGAACGGCTTTCTTATTTATGCCAAGGCGAGGCAAAACGGATTCACTTAATGGGAGGAGAACCGCTCCTTCACCCCGAGGCAGCAAAAGCTGCGGTGATCACCAGGGAGAGATTTCCGTATGCGCTTATTGATATATATACAAATGGAGTATTGTTACTTAAGCAGACGGAGGAGTTTTGGTCTACTTTAAAAGATGCCAATATTGGAATTATGGTAACAAAATATCCAATAGCATTTGATTATGAGAAAGCAGAGGAACTTGCGAATAATCATGGTGTCAACTATCAGTATTGCACAGTTCCGGAACATGAAAAAGAATTGTTTCATTTTACATTAGATTTGTCAGGGCAACAGAATGAAGTTGATTCATTCCTGAAATGCCACAGGGCAAATGCTTGCATAGCGTTAAAAGACGGAAAATTATTTACATGTAGCTTAGTGGCTAATATAGGCCATTTTAATAAGTGTTTTCATGAAAATTTGCCTGTGACAGATCGCAATTATATAAATATATACGAGGCGGAGAGTCTTCAAGAGATTCTGGAGTTTCTGGCAAAACCGATTCCTTTTTGCAGATTTTGTAATATGAATGCTGATACGGTTACTTATAAATGGCAGCAGACAAAAAGGGAGAAAACGGAATGGACTTAGAAGTAAGAAAATTAATTCCTGTATTTGTACATCATGAAGGAAATGCTTCTTATGTAAAAGATTGTATTGTTCAGGCGCAGAAATACAATGAGAGAGTAATTTTATTTGGCGATAAGACAAATAGAGAGATGGGCTCAGAATGGTACGATGTTTCAGACTTTACATCATTATTATGGGAAGAATTTCAGCAGTATTATGAGCATATGTCATATTATCCGACAAGCTATGCGATTCAGATTATTAAACGTTTTTTTATCTTTTATGATTTTATGGTGAAAAATGGTATAGATGAATGTGTAATAATAGATAGCGATGTATTGGTATTTATAAATTTTTCAGAGATACCGGAAATAAGAAATTATAAAGCAGCGTTCACGATACCAAAAGATCAGGGAAATATGCGAATTGCTGCGGGTGCAGGAGTATCTTACTGGAAACGGGAAACATTATATTCTTTTTTGCTTTTTTCCATTGATCTCTATAAAAATCAGCGTAATCGCCTGGAAGAAAAGTGGCAATATCATATAGATAATCATCAAGATGGTGGTGTATGTGAGATGAATTATCTATATTGGTGGTATATGGATAATGCGGATGATGTTTGGAATTGGTGCCAGTATAGCAAGGAAGGTGTTGTGGATAGTAATTTTAATCTCTCAGAGAATTTTTTTAAGGACGAGTACTACATGGATAAACATAATGTTGGTAAAGTCATTATTGCTAAGAACCATAGACCTTATTTTAGTTCTGTGAAACATGGACTGGTTCCAGCTTGGGCTATTCACTTTGGAGGTGGCAGTAAAGTATATATGCATTATTTTAGGACTCATTTGAAAATAGCATTTTGGGTGCCGTATGTAAGAAGAGTGAAGTCTAAGATAAAACACTTGTTCGTATAGATTGTTATGGAGGTGTATGAATACCTATGAAGCGGATATTATTGCAATATCACATATGGGAGAGAGAATATATCATATTAGAGATATTAAGGAAACGTCTTGAAAATTTCGGTATGGTGGTAGAATATGCAGACTATATGGATATTAACGGGTGTATAAAATTTAGACCTGATGTCATAATTACACATCCTATTCGGACTGAGACAGATGTAATATTTTTAGCAACAATGAAGCTGGCAACAGGGGCAGTTATGATTCCGATGACCGTAGAAGGGTATTACGATTTAGAGGATCATAAGTCGGTAATAAGAATGATTGGTCTGGATAAATGCCCAGTGAATTTGATAGATTATTTTATTATGTGGGGAGAGAAAAATAAAGAGATTGAGGGAAGAGAACTTCTAAATCTGCAAAAAATATCTTCAGTAGATAAAATAAAGGCTTTTGGATATATACCATATGAAAAGGAAGCAGTATTAGAATATGTAAAACATGATGAACAATATGCTAAATATGTTCAATGGGGAAAAAAGTATGCAAGAATCATTGCGTGTGTTACAGGGTTTCACATTGCAGAGGCATCAATGGAAGACATATATCTTCAGAAAATAATTGGAAGCAGTGTAGGAAGTAAGGCATATGAGCGGGAAGCGCATGATTATGAAATGCGTATTGCATATATGAAAGGATATAGAGACAAATATGTCAATGACATACTGCAGTTAGCAAAAACTTTTCCTGATATGGGCATTGTTGTCAAGTTACATCCGGCAGAAATTAGTCGTATGCGTAGGGGAATAAGTGATTATTATGAAGTGCTGAGAGATTATGATAATATCTTTTTACTTGATGTGCCGCTTCCGATAGCAGCTGTTTTAAATGATGCTGAATTGTTGATACATTATGGTTCAACAGTTTCTTTAGAGGCTTACATTTATGGAAAACCAACAATTTTACGCTCGGCTAAAGGTTATATTGACGAAAACAGTAATAATATACTTGTTTATACTACTAAAGTAGACATTAATGATTATTCTCTATTTCAAGAAGAAGTGATAAACGGTGTAACATTTCAAAAGAATAACAAAGCAGAAACGATTTTGTTGGATAGTTTCAATTGGAGACCAGATATGCGGTATTGCCCATCAGAAGAGATGGCGAAATTTATAAGTGGTGATTTGCATTCGGAAAAATTGCAGATAAAAGAGTTGATCAGCCAGAAATTTGTGTCTGATGACTTTGTGAGAAGTGTTAGGATTATGATATATAAGTATATAATTAAGACACTGATACAGTTTAAGTTTGGCCAGACGAGCATATATCTTAGATATGCAGTGAATCTGATGAGCGGAGCAAATACGTTTTGGAATGACCTAATAAGAACAATTAAAAAACGGCGACATTTTTAAATTGAGAGGGAATAAAAATATGAGTACCGTATTAGTGACAGGTGCCGATGGCTTTATCGGCAGTCATTTGGTTGAAATACTTGTTAAAAAGGGATATAATGTAAAAGCATTTGTGCTGTACAATTCTTTTAATACATGGGGCTGGTTGGATACGCTTGAAAAGTCTGTTATGCGCAATGTTGAAATTTTCCAGGGAGATATACGTGATCCACATGGTGTAAAAGCTGCCGTACAGGGGGTTGATGCCATATTTCATCTTGCGGCATTAATAGCAATCCCATTCAGTTACTATTCCCCAGATACCTATGTAGATACCAATATCAAAGGAACTCTGAATGTGCTGCAGGCAGCGCGGGAATGTGGTAATATCAGGACATTAGTAACATCTACTTCTGAGGTGTACGGAACAGCCCTATATGTTCCGATAGATGAAAAGCATCCATATCAGGGGCAATCGCCTTATTCTGCAACTAAAATAGGCGCAGATCGTCTGGCGGAGTCTTTTTACCGTTCTTTTGAACTTCCGGTCACCATTGTCCGTCCATTTAATACATATGGACCAAGACAATCGGCGCGGGCGGTTATACCAACAATCATTACACAATTATTGTCAGGATATGAAGAAATAAAGTTGGGAGCGCTAACACCGACAAGAGATTTTAATTATGTAAAGGATACGGCAAATGGTTTTATTGCTATGTATGAATCAGAACAGACAATAGGGCAGGAAATTAATATAGCAACACAGAAAGAAATATCAGTTGGCCAATTGGCGGAGGAATTAATCAGGCAGATTAATCCAAATGCGAGAATCATATGTGATGAACAGAGGAAAAGACCCATAAATAGTGAGGTTAATCGTTTGCTTGGGTCGAACGAAAAAATAAGGCAATTGACAGATTGGCAGCCGCGGTATACCTTTGAAGAGGGACTTGCAGAAACCATAGAATTTTTTAGGAATAATTTAAGTAGATATAAGGCAGATGTTTATAATATTTAAGGAGCAGGAATGAATCAATTGTGTGTTGGGCATAGAGAAATATATAAACAACTGGAGAGACAGCTGCAAAATTTTTTTGTTAATATCGATCTGTCTGTGATTGAAAGTAAGATAGACGAGGCATACAAGCGATGTATAGCTGCGATATCAGCATCCAACAATAAGTATTTGAATCCTGATGGTACACCTCGATTTCTGCTGAAACATAGTGGATGTTGGTCCATTTTCTTATATTACCTGTCAAATTCCCTTAGAAATATTTCAGGGGGGGGCAGAAACGGTATATTATCTCAATAAAATATTGCATAGTGTTGATTGGTTCTATGAGATAGAATTGCCAGATCATTTTATGGTGGAGCATCCGTTAGGAAGTGTATTAGGCAGAGCCGATTATGGTGATTTTTTGTTTATTTATCAAGGGGTAACTGTTGGAGGAAATATGTCCCTCCAAAATAGAAATCCGATTTACCCTACATTGGGGAACAATATCATTTTCTTTTCAGATGCGAAAGTATTAGGAGATGTACATGTCGGAAATAATGTTATATTCAGTGCGAATGCTTATGTGATCAATGAAGACATTCCGGACGACAGTATAGTGTTTGGGATGTCTCCTAATCTGGTCATTAAGCATGAGCCAGAAAAAATAAAGGAATATATGAAAAGAATATGGAAAAAAAATTGAGTGTGTTGTCAGATACTTCACTAAATATTATAGTTGAAAATGCCAGTTTAAAGTATGCTTTGGAGCGTTTGGATAAAGTTAGCGTGAAGGTACTATTAGTTCTTGACTTAGAGGAAAGACTTGTAGCAGCATTGACAGATGGTGATGTCAGAAGAGCCATTCTGGCAGGCGCTTCTTTGGAGACTCCTGTTTCAGATGTCGCAAATTATAGCCCGCGATACTTGGAGAATGACGATCAGAATTTAGCGCAGATGTATCTTGAGAAAGTAACCGCACTGCCGCTTGTTGATCTGGATAAAAGAATTGTGAAAGTTTATGTGAAAAGGGCTGATAAAAGAGAGGATTCAGAGAAATCATTAAATCTTCCGGTGGTTATCATGGCAGGAGGACTGGGAACACGGTTATATCCATATACGAAGATTTTCCCGAAACCGTTGATTCCGATACTGGACACGCCTATTTCCGAGAGGATCATACAATCGTTTCAACAAATCGGTTGTGACGAATTTCATATGATCGTTAATTACAAACGTAATATGATCAAGGCATATTATAATGATATGGACAATTGTTATAATGTGCATTTCTGGGATGAAGAAGTACCGCTTGGGACAGGAGGGGGACTTTATTTTTTAAGAAATCATATTAAAAGTACTTTTATACTGACGAATTGTGATGTGCTGATATTAGACGATGTACGAAAAATCGTAGAACATCATAAAAATGAAAAGAATAAGGTGACAATGGTATGTTCCTTAAAGAACTTTGAAATACCATATGGGGTTGTTAATTTCTCAGAAGGAGGAGAGATCAGTTCATTTGAGGAAAAACCACAAATGTCTTTTTTCACCAATACAGGATATTACATTTTGGAACCTGATGTTTTTCGTTTCATCAACCAGGGAGAAAAAGCGGGGATGCCGGATATTATAGACCATATGCGTTTGAAGGGGGAAAAGGTGGGGATTTATCCTATTAGCGAGAATGCCTGGTTGGATATGGGACAGTTTGATACGATGGAGAGTATGGAAAGAAAAATAAAAGAGCTTAACATGGATTAACATGAGGTGTAGAGAAAAGATATATGTTTAGAATATGCTTTGTTGGACTTGGGTCGATTGGAAAGAGACATATCAAAAATGTGGTTTATCTTTTAAATCAGAGAGAACGGGCTTATGAAATTGATGCTGTAAGAAGTACAGAAAAACCGATATCCCCTGAAATAAGTAGTCTGGTAAATCATTTGTATCATAATGTGGAAGAATTGCAGGGAGAGTATGATATCATTTTTATTACAAATCCCACAGTCTGTCATTATGATACAATAAAACGGTTTATGCCATATGCAAAGCATATGTTTATTGAAAAACCAGTATTTCATGAATATGTTGAAAGTATTGATCAGTTAAATCTTAATCCGGACGGGGTTCATTATGTTGCCTGCCCTCTGCGGTATAGTGCGGTTTTACAGGAATTAAAAGAACGATTGAAGGGCGAGAAAGTTTACTCTGTGCGTGCTATCTCATCTTCTTATCTGCCCGATTGGCGCGTGGGAGTGGATTATAGGCATGTTTATAGTGCACATAAAAATATGGGCGGAGGAGTTACGCTTGATTTGATACATGAATTAGATTATGTCGTCTGGTTATTTGGCTTACCGGATTGGAGTTATCATTTGTGTGACAAGTTTTCCGAATTGGATATTGATAGCGATGATCTGTCGATATATCTTTTAAAATATCCGGATAAAGCAGTCGAAATACATACAGACTATTTTGGACGGGAAGGTGTCAGGAAACTGGAATTGTACTGTAGGGATTATGTTATCGAAGCTGATTTGCTTCATAATACACTAAAATATATGTACGGGAAAGGGAATACAGAGAGTGTGAATATAACGGAAAATGATATATACTTGCAGGAGATGAAGGCGTTTTTTGCTATGATAGAAGGAAAAAGAAATAATGATAATGATATTATATATGCAAATGAGATTCTGAAAATTGCAATAGATAATTCGTTTATGAAGTGAATTTTTTAATTATTATTGCGAAAAAGGAGAAAACAATGGATTACAATAAAAAAATAATATTGTATGGCTTGTCAATGTTTAAAGATAATGTTATCAGAATGTTGGGTGATAAATATGGGTCCTGGGAAAACGCAAAAGAACATATTTTATTTTTCTCTGATTCTAACAGTTTATATTGGGGGGGGGTATACTGCGGAATTGATATAAAAGCTCCGTCGGAGATATTAAATTATCCTGATGCGGTAGTTTGTATTTTATCCTATAAATTTGATGTTATTAACCGAGATTTGCGTAGATCAGGAGTAAAAAATGAGATTTACATGACGCCTTTTTTAATATATCGAACATATTATGATCTGGAATTGGGGAAAAAGTTTATTAATAAGCATGAGGATGAAATTATTGAGTTATATCAACAAAACGATTCGTATACCGTGAATTTATTAAAACATATTATTAACGAAAGAAAAAGCGGAAAGGAGGAGTTTCAGAAAGTTGAATTGTTTGAAGGACTATCCGAAGTTGGAGAATATTTTTATGATGATGGTTTAAATTGTGCAGGGGAAAAAACATGGATTGATGTAGGCGCTTATACTGGTGATTCAATAGAGTTGGCATATAAGAGGTTTGGAGATTCTATTAAAAAGTATTATGCGTTAGAACCAAGTAAAAATAATATTAATGCATTAAGGAATACAATAGATAGATTACAAATATCAAATAAATCTGAAATATTAGAATATGGTCTTGGTAGCGAGGAAAGGATAGAGTATTTTAATGAAAATGGACCATTATCGAATGTCGATAATGAAAATGGTAGCGAAGCGATACAGATTAAACCTCTTGATTTGTTAAATTTATGTATAGTAGGAACACCATATATAAAGATGGATATTGAGGGAGCTGAGATGTCGGCATTAAAAGGTATGAAAAATTTTATCTCTGAAAAAAGACCGTACCTTGCTGTCTGCGTATACCATAGAATAGAAGATATTTTAGCGGTGCCATCTTATATCAGGGAGATTGATAGAAATTACAGATTTTATTTGCGGGCGGGTATGCATACAGAGTGTTATGCGATACCTAAATAACTAAGTGAGGAGTAATAAATATGAAAATAGGATACTTTGCAGATGGTCCCTGGGGACATAAGGCATTCGAAAAGATAATGTCTGATGATTCCTTGAAAATAAAATTTGTCATGGTAAGATATGATAAGAGAGATGCGGTGTTAATAGAATTGGCAGAAAAAAATAGAATACCTGTAGAATTAAGCAGAAATATTAATTCTAAGGAATTCATAAATCAAGTCAAGAAGTATGAGGCTGATTTATTTGTTTCCATGTCGTTCAATCAGATATTCAAATCGGAAATGATAAATCTCCCCCGATATAAGACGATAAACTGTCATGCGGGGAAATTGCCTTTTTACAGAGGGAGAAATATACTGAATTGGGCATTGATCAATGATGAAAAAGAGTTTGGAATAACGGTTCATTATGTGGATGAAGGAATTGATACCGGAGATATTATTTTACAGGAAACGTATCCGATCACGGATGAAGATAATTATGGCACATTGCTTGCCAGAGCTTATGATGGCTGTGCAGATGTTCTCTATCGTGCAATCAAAATGATTCAAAATAATGAAGTTAAACCAGTTAAACAACAAGATATTCATCCGGTCGGTATGTATTGCGGAATGCGTATTCCTGGTGACGAGATTATTGACTGGAATCAGACAAGCAGAGAAATCTTTAATTTTATCAGGGCATTATGTGTGCCGGGACCGCAGGCATCGTCGTGGATAGATGGAGAAAGGATTTGTATTAATAAAGCTCGTATGGTGCCGAAAGCATGTGCATATAGGAATACGGTAGGACAAGTGATCGGAAAAACTGAAGAAGGGTTTTTAATAAAAACAGGGGATACCATATTAGAAATTATTGAGTATACTTATAACGGCAAAGTGAAAATAGGCGATAGATTAAAAAAATCTCCCCAGGGGGGGGGTAATGCGCTTTAGCCCATATCTTCCTGCGTTTTATGGAGATGAAGTTTCTCTCAGGCATATTTCGCGGAGGGCTTGTGCATGAGAGATATTGTAATTATAGGAAAAGGTGGCTTTGCCAGGGAAACAAAATGGATAATCGATCGTATAAATCAAAATGTAGCGAAATGGAATTTCCTGGGATATGTTGATCGAACAGCAGATGAAACTGGTGTTATAGGGGATGACAGTTATATTTTGAACATAAAAAAGAAATTATCGGTGGTTTTGGCAATTGGTAATCCCAGGGTAAGGAATAATATTTATTTAAAGTATAAGGAAAATAAATTTCTTGAATTTCCGAACATTATTGATCCTTCAGTAAAGATGTCTGAATGTGTATATTTAGGAGAAGGAAACATTATCTGTGCAGATAATATCATGACAGTGGACATTTCATTAGGTAGTTTTAATATTATTAATTTGGGGTGCACGATAGGGCATGATGTGAGAATTGGAAATTATAATACTGTTAATCCTGGAACTAATATTTCGGGAAATGTTGTATTGAAGGATTTTATAGAAATAGGAACAGGTGTTAAAATTATACAGGGTATAACAATTGAAGAGGGCGTTATTGCAGGTGCCGGCACTGTGATGATATCGGATATACCGGCAGAAACAACAGTTGTAGGGGTGCCAGCGAAAATAATTAAATATCATGAGAAGGATAAGTAATATGAGCAGGATAACGATCATAGCCGAAGCGGGCGTTAATCATAACGGAGATTTGGAATTAGCGAAACAAATGGTTAAAGCAGCTAAAGAAAGTGGAGCGGATATTGTCAAGTTTCAAACTGCAAAGTTGGAATCACTTGTGTCCAGATATGCGCCAATGGCGGAATATCAAAAGGAAAATACGGGTAAAACGGAATCGCAGATGGATATGCTAAAGAGGCTTCTATTACCATATGACGATTTTGCAATTCTTGCACGTTATTGTGGCGAGACAGGCATACAGTTTCTTTCCACTCCTTTTGATATAGACAGCGTAGATTTTCTTTCTTCGATAGGATGCAGGCTCTGGAAAATACCTTCTGGGGAGATTACCAATCTGCCTTATTTAGAGCGGATTGGCAAATTGCATCAGCCAATCATTTTATCGACAGGGATGAGCACGCTGTATGAGATTCAGGAAGCTTTAAATGTGCTATATGACAGTGGCGCAGGTAAAATTACGCTTCTTCATTGTACGACGGAATATCCGGCGCCGTTTGAGACCGTCAATTTAAAGGCTATGCTGACATTAAAAGAAGAGTTTCAAACGGATGTAGGCTATTCGGATCACACAATGGGTACGGAAATTCCCATAGCTGCCGCAGCAATGGGGGCGGTTGTTATCGAGAAGCATTTCACATTGAGCCGCAGCATGGAGGGACCAGATCAGAAAGCGAGTTTAGAGCCGGTAGAACTTAGGTCTATGGTATCAGCAATACGTCATATAGAACAGGCGATGGGAGATGGTGAAAAGAAACCAGTGCCGTCTGAAATGGCGAATATGACTGTTGCCAGAAAAAGCATAATAGCGAGAAAAATGATTACTAAGGGAGAAATTCTGACAGAAGAGAATATAACGACAAAAAGGCCGGGGAACGGTATATCTCCTATGAAATGGCATGAGGTCTTGGGAACAAAAGCGGTTCGAGATTTTAAAGAGGATGAACTGATAGAGTTATGAAAAAAATATGTATTGTGACTGCAACAAGAGCAGAATATGGTTTGTTAAAACCAGTTATAGAAAAGATATATAAATCAGAAACGACAGAACTGAAACTAGTAGTGACCGGAATGCACTTATCGCCGGAGTTTGGATTGACATATAAGGAAATCGAAGCGGATGGCTATCCAATCGATCAGAAGATAGAGATGCTGCTGAGTTCAGATACACCGGTAGGTATCACGAAATCGATGGGTATTGCATTGATTGGTTTTGGGGACTATTTTTCGGTAAACAGACCGGATATCGTTGTTATTTTAGGGGACCGATACGAGATGTTGATGGTAGCTGCGGCAGCTATGATTGCAAGAATCCCGATCGCACATCTGCATGGAGGGGAGAAAACAGAGGGGGCTGTTGATGAAGCCATTCGGCATTCCATTACGAAAATGAGCCATTTGCATTTTACTTCTACAGAGGAATATCGTAGAAGAGTCATACAGCTTGGAGAGCAGCCTGATCGGGTATATAATGTGGGCGCGCTTGGAGTTGAAAATGCAAGAAAAGTAAGTTTGTTGCGTAAAGAAGAATTAGAGAACCAAATTGGTTTCCATTTTTCAGAGCCAACAGTCATGGTGACATATCATCCTGTAACGTTGGAAATGTTAACGGCGAAAGATCAGTTCACTGATATATTATCTGTTATAGACAGCCATAAAGAGATTTCTGTAATATTTACAAAAGCAAATGCCGATACAGATGGCCGCATCATTAATCGGATGATTGATGAATATGTCCGGGATAATAGTGATAGGTGCGCAGTCTATACCTCATTAGGGCAAAGAAGGTATTTAAGTGCATTGCAATATGTGGATGCGGTGCTCGGAAATTCTTCAAGCGGATTGGTCGAAGTACCTTCTTTTCATATTCCTACGATTAACATTGGGGACAGGCAGCGCGGTAGGGTGTGCGCAGAATCGGTGATTCATTGTGGAAATTCAGCAAATGAAATAGAAAGTGCCCTTCTGTTGGCATTGTCGAAAGAATTCAGACAAAAACTTACAGATATGGATAATCCGTATGAAAGGGAAGGAACTTCGGACAAGATTGTAGAAACGATTTGCGATGCTCTCGAACAGGGAATAGAGATTAAAAAATCGTTTTATGATATAGTATGAAGTGGTGAAGATAATGACAGTGATCGTAATAGGGCTTGGAAGCATGGGAAAACGTCGAATTCGTTTGATGAAGGCGATGAAACTCCCTATAGATATTGTTGGCGTTGATAGCAGGCAGGAGAGATGTGAAGAGACGAGGTCTCAATTATTGATAGATTGTTGTACGTCTATAGAAGAAGCGGAGAAACAACGGAGGATTGACTGCGCTTTTATCTGCACTTCGCCACTGGCACACGCAGAGCTTATTCAGCAATGCCTGTTACATGGATTCCATGTCTTTACGGAGATTAATTTGGTATCTGATAAATATGACGAAAATATTATATTGGCGCAAGAAAGAGGATTGACACTGTTTCTGTCATCAACCCCTATCTATCGGGATGAAATGAAAGAAATTACAAAACGTGTCAAAATGAGTAAGCAGACAGTTGCGTATTCTTACCATGTAGGTCAGTATCTTCCGGATTGGCATCCGTGGGAGCAGTACAAAGATTTCTTTGTGGGAAACAGACGAACGAATGGATGCAGGGAGATATTTGCGATTGAACTGCCTTGGATAGTAAAGGCTTTTGGAGAAATAGAAGATATTCATGTTGTATCAGGACGTTTAACTAATCTGGAGATAAATTACCAAGACGCCTACTTTGTTCAAATTATCCATGCTAATGGAAATATTGGAATGTTTGGAGTGGATGTTGTCTGCAGAAAACCAGTTCGAAAACTGGAAGTTTATAATGAAGATATATATATAGAGTGGGAAGGGACACCACAGACATTAAAAATAAAAAATATAGCAACGGGTAAAATGGAGAATGTAAGCTGCGGTACTTATTTTAATGAAGCAGGGTATAGTGAGTTTGTAAATGAGTGTGCATATATCAATGAGATACAAGAGTTTTTTAATGTCTTAACCGGGAAGCAGCCCGAGTATACGATGGAAATGGATGCGCGGATATTAAGCATCATTGACCAAATAGAAGAAAAACATACGGAGAAAAACTAAGATGAATATATTGGTAACAATCTGCGCACGGGCAGGTTCCAAGGGAGCAAGAAACAAGAATATAAGAAACTTTTGTGATCATCCGCTGGTATTGTATACGTTGGAAGCGTATCGCTCATTTTGCGACAAAGCGGAAGGAATAGAAGGATGTATACGGTTGGCATTAAATACTGACAGCAAAGAGCTGATAGAACAAATGGAGGAATCAGGAGTAGATTATATTCTGGTTAGGCGTGAAGAGGAACTGGCAGGAGGAGCGGTTGCTAAGTTTGACGTCATAAAGGATACTTTGCTCAAGGCGGAAGTGATGTGTGAGACAAACTTTGATATTGTGCTCGATCTTGATCTGACTTCTCCATTAAGGACTTGGAAAGATATAGACGGTACATTGTCTGCATTATTGGATGATGAAGAGGCTGATCTCGCATACAGTGTGACCGATGCCAGACGTTCGCCTTATTTTAACATGGTGTGTAAAAAAGAGGATGGCTATTACGGAACCGTGTTGACAAGTAATTTTGTTGCAAGGCAGCAGACACCGGTGTGCTATGATATGAATGCGTCTATCTATGCGTATAGACGAAATTATCTGCTTCATGGCACGATGCACAAGCGTAAGGCACAAATATGGGAAATGGCTGATACAGGAATTTTGGACATTGACAGTGACGAGGATTTTGAACTGATGGAGGTAATATTTCGTTTCATGATGGAACGGAGGCAGGAATTTAGGGAACAGTTTTGCAAATTGTTTTCTGTTTAATAAGAAGAGAATTGTAAAAAATATATTATAAGAAAGGTAGACTTTAGGATGAATAATGTAAGATACTCTAATATAGATTTATATAGGTTTATGGCGGCAATTATGATTGTTGTTTATCATTCTGGGCATACAACACATGGTGCAACTACGCTATATGCTCCTGGAGCTTATCTTTTTGTCGATTTTTTTGCAATGGTAACTGGTTATTTGACCACGAAACATTTCTCAAATAAATTAAATGAAAATAAATCTAAGGAAGCGATTAAATACACGATATCGAAATTTAGTCGGTTTATACCTTATACAATTATAGTTATATTAATAGATTTTGCAATCAATTTCATTGATCGATTTCTTGCAAATGAACTACATTTAGGAAATATGATAGAACAATTACTTTTTGATATACCCTTATTATCATCTGGTTATGCATATCCTTCTGTTGCGTCATTATGGTTTTTGTCTGCAATGTTACTTGTATTCCCTCTATTTTGTTTATTTGTTCAGAGTAAAAATCGATATTTTATTATGCTGGTCGGTTTTCTGTTGCCGTTATATTATTTTGGATTGACCAATTATCAGATGATAAGAGAAGTTCCGCATGATATGCTCAGAATTTCAGCTGATATGTTGATAGGGGGGGTATATTTGAACTAAATGAATCTATAAAGGATTATAATTTTAATGAATTTTTTTTGTCATGTATTGAATTGCTTTGCGTTGGTTTAACAGTTTGCAATGCGCTTTTGGGATGGGGATTGACTAAGGGAATTTTGCTGTGTTTTGTTGTGGAGATTTCAATTATGTTTTCTGGGAAAAGTTTTTCGGGAAAGATAAACAGTAGATTCATAACGTTTATAGGAAAATTAAGTATGCCTATTTATATTTGCCATTGGACAGTTGGTACAGCAATTTATTTTTTTTATTCCAGAATAGGATTAGGAATATCAATGGTATATTTCTCCTATTATATAGGTACGTTACTATTTGCACTATTGATACATTTTATTATTGAAAAAAGGAAGTTTTTAGGAACGAAAGTTTTTAGAGGGTGTTTTCGTACAAATGAAAGGAGAAGATGAACGTGACCGATTTATCAAACTATGACGAGATTATTATATGGGGAGCATGTATGCCGCCGGAAGAAACGGATGTGCCCACTTCACACGGAAGGGCAATAGAACGGCTGCTCGATATATTAGAGAAAAAGGGAATTCTTGATAGAGTAATTTTCATCGTGGACAGTAATAAAAAATTAATAGGAAGGAAAAGACTTGGGTATAGTATTAAATCAACGGATGAGATTCTCGGGCATCCGAATGCGCTGCTCATTGTGAATACGATTTCGATATGTGCAATTCAAAATGCTATGAAAATGCTCGGAATTACGAATGACTATGTAGTTATACCTTATTACCTGTATCATGGTACTGTGGATTTCCCTTATATAAATGTAGCTGCCAGAGAGGATATGCTTCAACACAAAGAAGATATTGTCGATTTGTACTGGATGAAAGATGAAATCACGAAAAGATATATGGATATTATCATTGAACTGAGATTAAAGGGAGAAGATGATTTATATACGCCGGACTTCTATAAAAATACGGGGGGGGGTATAAACTACTTTTGTGATGCGCAATTGGCTCCCAAAGGGGATGTTACATTTATTGATGTCGGCGCCTTTGATGGTGATTCAATAGAGCCGGTTCGAGAATTTTATGGCGACAGATTAAAAAAGTGTATTGCTTTTGAACCTAATGCTGAACTTTTTGCGAAGTTGAAGAAATACATATCTGATCATGCAATGGAGGATATCTCTACGGTACTGCCTTATGCGTTGGGGGATGAAGAAAAAATAGTTTGTTTTTCTTCGCAGGGAGCAATGGGGCAGGTATCTGAAGCGGGAGAAATTGCAATAGAACAGAAAATGTTTGATAATCTACAGGTGGAGTCCGTAGGTGATGCTATGGTTAAGATGGATATTGAAGGATTCGAGTTAAGTGCACTGAAAGGTATGCAGGAATTTATAAGAACGCATAAGCCATATTTGGCAATATGTATATATCATAAAGAGAAAGATTTGTATGAAATAGCGCAGTACATTAAGTCATTGAATGCGGATTATAGATTGTATATACGAGGTGGATGGCACTTGGAGTGTTGGGCAGTTCCGGAAAGCCATTTTATTTAATGCAGACTATATATTAGGAAAGGAATAGAATGTTTGCCTGTCTGTTAACATTCGTATATAAAAATGCGTAAATTATACATTGCAATGTATCATTATACAAGGGATTTGAAGCATAGCAGATATCCTGAAATTAGGGGCATGGATATATCGCTGTTCCGTCAGCAGATTGAGTATATGAAAAGCCATTTTAATATTGTTACGATGGAACAGGTGCTGGCGGCAGTCCGTGAAAGAGAGAGGGGGGGGCCATTACCAGAGCAGGCATTACTGCTTACATTTGATGATGGTTATATAGATAATTATACTTTTGCATTCCCAATTTTGCAGGAATTTGGAGTACAAGGCTCTTTTTTCATTCCCGGTAAGACCTTTGTTACGCATCAACTGCTTGATGTGAATAAGATCCATTATATTCTGGCAAGTGCAAATATTTTTGAACTGGTTGAGGATGTTAAGAAGGAGATGGATTATTACAGAGGGCAGGAATATGATTATGCTCCTGTGGACGAGTTGTTTCATGAATATGCGATTGCCAGCCGTTTTGATATTAAGGAAACAATTTTTATAAAAAGAATGCTGCAAACTGTATTACCGGAAAGGCTTAGAAATACGATTTCCAGTAAATTGTTTGAAAAATATGTTGGTGTAACAGAAGAACAGTTAGCGTATGAATTATATATGACTGAAGAGCAGATCAGAACAATGAAACAACACGGAATGTTTATTGGAATTCACGGCTATGATCATTACTGGCTTGGAAATCTGCCTGTTGAGAAGATGAGACAGGATATATCTATGGCACTGGATACGCTTGACGAATTTATTGACCGTAAACAGTGGGTCATGAATTTTCCTTATGGCAATTATAGCCCGGATGTATTGGAGTATATCAAGAGCGAAGGTGCATGTGCCGGGATGACAACGGAAGTAAGAATAGCAGATTTAGATAGTGACAATGCGCTTGAGCTGCCGAGGCTGGATTGTAATGATTTTCCGCCTAAAAGTAGAAATTATATAGATTTATAGAAAGAGGAGGAAACATATATGACAAAAGAAGAAGTGTTAAGGAAGGTAAATGAAATATTTAGAGATGCTTTTGATCGGGAAGATATCGTGATCAATTTTGGAACAACGTCATCAGATATTGAAGGCTGGGATTCTCTCATGCAAATGAATCTTATTGAAATGGTTGAAGATGAATTCAATATGCGTTTTGATATGGATGAAGTAGTAGGAATGGAAAATGTAGGAGCGATGATCGATATTATTATATCTCGCATTTAAGGTGTAAAAAATATGAATTATTACAATTTCAATGAAATAGAAATCGGGGAAAACGCAACATTTGAGATAAAGATTACTGAGAATCAGATGAAAATGTTTGCTGAAATATCCGGTGACTTGAATCCTATGCATATGAATTCGAAGTATGCAAAGGAACGTGGTTATGCGGATAAAGTAGTTTATGGAATGTTGGCGTCCTCTTTCTATTCTACGCTGGTAGGAATGTACTTGCCGGGAGAAAAGTGCCTTTTGCATAAATGCGATGTTGATTACAGGAATCCGGTATATGTTGGCGATAAACTTACCGTATTTGGCGAAGTCGTTGACAAAAGGAGTGCAACGCGTCGTTTGAAAATAAAGGGGAAAATGGTTGATCAAGAAGGGAAAACTGTAAATACGGCTGATATAACAGTTGGTTTTACAGGTGATTGATTATGGAAAAAGTTTATTTGATTTTGGGAGCATCCTCTGATTTGGGGATAGAACTCATAAAGAATATCATAAAATCAGAGGGCGCGGAAAAAATAAGAATGATTGCGCATTATTTTAGTTCTGGCGCAGAGATTCAAAATATTAAAGACAATAATCCTGATTTTCGAATTGATATGCTCAATGCCAATCTCGGAGATTTGGAGGATACCAGAAAGTTCATTGAGCAACTGAAAGCGCTTGAGTGTAGACCTGATTATATTTTGAATTTCTGTGCATACGCATACAGGTTTAACAGGTTAAGTGAATTAGATATAAAGAGAATGAATTTTGATATGACAATACAAGTATATTCTTTTGCATTGATCTGTCAGGCGTTTCTTCCTGTCATGGCGGAATCGGGGTTTGGAAAAATTGTAGTTATGCTATCTGCAGCGACAACAAATATTCCCCCCAAAAACACAACAGAATACACGACTGTTAAGTATGCACTGCTGGGTTTAATAAAAAGTATTGCTGCAGATTATGGTGAGTATGGTATAAATATTAATGCTGTTTCTCCCGGTATGATAGAGACAAAATTCATCAAAAATATCGGAAGAAAGGTAAAGGAATTTACGGCGGAGAAGAATCCCAGGCATAGGAATTTGCAAGTTAGTGACGTAGTCCCGGCAATAATGTTTTTACTTTCTGATGAGAGTCAGTTTATGAATGGAACAAATATTAATTTGAGCGGAATACCGGATTAGTGAGGTGGCAAATGGAAAACTATACAATTAGATATGCAACAAAGGAAGATATTCCGAACATCAAACGGTTCATTGATGAGAATTGGAAGAAAAATCATATTTTAACAAGAAAAGAGGACTTCTTTGAGTGGCAATATACAAGTGATAAATTGGATTATGTTTTGGGAATTGATGCTGACGGAAATATACAGGGCATGTTGGGATTTATTTCATATGATGATAATGATGATAGAGACATCGCTACTTCTATGTGGAAAGCTAACGCAGGTACAAGCTTTTTGGGAATTAAGCTGTTGATGTATGTTATGGATAAAGAACCTCATAGAACACTTTTCAGTCCGGGAATCAATGTTAAAACGACTCGTGATATTTATGAGAGAATGCAGTTCAAAATGGGGAGAATGAATCAATGGTATCGTTTGCGGAAGGTAGAATCATACGTTATAGCTAAGATTGTTGATGCCAGAATACCAAAATATATTCTTGCCTGTGAAACTGTGGCTGTGCGTTATTTTGCATTTGAGGATTTGAAGGAAGATTTTGACTTTGAAAAGCATGTATCAAAGCAGTCAGTTCCTTATAAAAGTTTATCATATTTGAAACGCAGATATTTTGAGCATCCGATATATGAATATTTGATTTATGGAATCAAGCAGGATGGCAGTGAAACAAATGCGGTCATAGTTTTACGCATACAGGAATGTAATGGTGCAAAGGCACTAAGGTTTGTAGATTGTATTGGGAATACTGAGGTCTTAGGAAATATCACACATATATTAGATGAATTGCTCGATGAATTTAATACAGAGTACATAGATATGTATGAAAAAGGGGTAGATAGTAATATTCTTCAAAAGGCTGGCTGGATTAAATTGGATGAGACGGACAATATTATTCCAAATTATTTTTCACCCTATGAACAGATAAATGTTGATATAAACTATTGTACTTCAGACGAAAATATAGTTCTTTTTAGAGGTGATGGCGATCAGGATCGTCCAAATTAATGATTGGTGGTGTAAGAATGGATTATTTTAATTATCCGTTGGATACAAAAATTTTGTATCGAAAAAAAGCAAAAATACGGCGGGAGCTTCTGGAACAGACTGATTTGATAAAGAAGAAAATTGCTATTTTAGGAGGTTCTACCACCAATGAAGTTGTGGAACAATTATATACTTTTTTATTATATCATGGAATACATGCAGAATTTTATCAATCAGAATATGGAGAGTATTGGCAGGATGCTATGTTTGGTTCAGAGAAACTTGATTTATTTGAACCGGACATAATATATATACATACGAGTTGGAGGAATATAACATCATTCCCATTAATAACTGATACAGTAAAAGAAGTTGACTCTTTATTAGAAAACGAATTTAATCGTTTTGAAATGATGTGGCATAAATTAGAGGAAAAATTTCTCTGTCCGATTATTCAGAATAATTTTGACCGCCCTAATTACCGTCTTATGGGTAATAGAGATATTTGGGATTGTAGAGGGCGGAGCAACTATATTTCCAGATTAAATCAAAAATTTTATGAGTATGCACAATCACATGATAACTTCTATATTAATGATTTAGAATATATCTCGCAAGACTATGGCCTTTCTGAATGGAATAATTCGCTTTATTGGCACATGTATAAATGTGCAATGTGTATGGATGCTATTCCGTATGTAGCTCAAAGTGTTGCTAATATTATTAAATCTATTTATGGAAAAAATAAAAAGGTATTAGCTCTTGACCTGGATAATACTTTATGGGGGGGGTAGTGGGGGATGATGGTGTAGAAGGTATCAAGATTGGCCCGGAGATTTCTAAGGGTCAAGTATATACCGAATTTCAGGAATACTGTAAAAATCTGAAGGATATAGGTGTAATACTCGTTGTTGATTCAAAAAATGAAATGGATAATGCGATGGCGGGGTTAAATCATCCGGATGGTGTATTAAGGCCGAATGATTTTGTGGCCATTAAGGCTAATTGGCATTCAAAAGACCAAAATTTAATGGAAATTGCTGATGAACTTACGCTTGGAGTGGATAGCTTTGTTTTTGTAGATGATAATCCTGTAGAGCGTGCGATTGTATCGGCACAGTTGCCACGGGTTGCAGTACCAGCAATGGAAAAGGCACAAGATTACATTAAAGTTTTGGATCATAGCGGCTATTTTGAGGTTACTGCTTTGTCAGCAGAAGATTTAAAGAAGACGGATATGTATCATGCAAAGGCAGAAGCGAATAAAGCTGCCGCCACATTTGCTGCCTATGAGGATTATCTTGACAGCCTTCAAATGATGGCAATAATTGATGATTTCAAGCCGATTTATATACAAAGAATTGCCCAGCTTACGAATAAATCCAATCAGTTTAATTTGACCACATTACGTTGCTCCGAGGATGATATAAAAGCAATGCAGGCATCTGCAGAGTATATATGTCTTTGCGGCAGATTAGTTGATAAGTTTGCTGATAATGGATTAGTAACAATTGTAATAGGACAGATACATGATAAAGAACTACATTTAATATTATGGCTTATGAGTTGCCGTGTGTTGAAGCGGGGACTGGAAGATGCCATGATGAATACGGTGATTGGAGAGGCTAAGAAACGAGGAGTTATAACTGTTATCGGCCATTACTATCCGACAGCGAAGAATGCAATGGTCAGGAATTTTTATGAAAGTATGGGATTTGTAAAGGTTGCAGAGGATAATAAAGGAAATACAGATTGGAGGCTAGATGTGAGTGATTATTCAATGAGGACTTTACATATGGCAGTGGGAGCCCGACTTTTGTGATATTTGGAAAAATATTTTCTTTACGATTATATCCGATTACGTTGAATTTGTTATTGCCGGTAGGAACTACTTTCTATACATTCCAGACACTGAGTGAAGATTGACATGAAATATATTTTTTTATGAGATGATTTGTGCTATATTATTAGTTAACAAAACTTCGATATCGTGCTTGCTTGACTAGTAAAATGCAATAAAAAATGTGGAAAATCATACGTCCGATGATGTGCATGCAATTGAAGTATTTGATAAATTATCAGTCCCAAAAGGATATCCTTATCTAATCAGTAAGCATTACTATAGAAATAACGGTAGGATAGTAAAATGAAAAATAATTTTAAGGCATTAATTCGTATTATTTATGAATTGAACTATATAATGACCAGTACTCAAAAAAGGAGAGCTATGTGGCTTTTGCTTGTCATAGTAATCAGTGCTGGGTTTGAACTGTTGGGTGTTACTGCAATTTTACCGTTTGTACAGGCAGTTATCGCTCCAGATAAGATGATGCAGAATAAATATATTGCAAAGTTTGCACCTGTATTTGGAATTGATGATTCAAATACATTGTTACTTTCTTTGGGAGTAGGTTTGATTTTATTGTATATATTGAAAAATGCTTTTATGCTTTATGCAAATTATGTGCAATATGATTTTTCTTCGCGTTTACAAAAAGAGATGACTGTTAAGATGTTGCATTCTTATATGAATAGACCATATACTTATTTTTTGGATACAAATACATCCGAAATTTTGCGAGGGTGTGCAAATGATATAGGAAGCGCTTATAATATTATTGAGAATTTGAGTATTATTTTGTCCCAATTATTGACAGTTTTCCTGATTGGTCTTTTTTTGGTTTACACAGATCCTATGATTGCGGTTAGTGTGCTTGTTTTAATGGTCATTGTGTTTCTGGGGATGGTATTCTTTTTTAAACCTGCAATTAAAAAAGCAGGATTTGATAGTATGGAATTAAATACATTAAAAAGTAAAATACTTGTTCAAACGGTTAGTGGGATAAAAGAAATATTTGTTGCGCAGAAGAAAGAGTTCTTTTTGGAAGAATATGAGGAAGCGAGCGACAGGTTTAGAAAGGCACAACGAATATATAGCGTATTGAGCAATAGCCCAGATAAAATTGTAGAGGGTATTTGCATTAGTGGTATTATAGGAATTGTATGTATTCGGTTAGCAAGTAATAGTGGAGATATGCTAACGTTTATTCCCAAATTAGCGGCGTTTGCAGTTGCTGCGTTTAGAATTTTTCCATCAATAAGTAAGCTGACAAATCGAATTACAGGGATTATTTATAATTACCCGGGAATGGACAAAGTCTATCAAAATATGCAAGAGGCTAATCGGTATGAAAAACAAATGAAGCAATATGTTGGGGAAGACGAAGCAATTGCGCTAGGAAATTTAGGATTCCATGATCGACTGGTTATTAATCATGTGTTTTGGAAATATGATAATCAACACAATCCAGTTCTATCGGATGCTTTTTTGACGATAAGGAGAGGGGAATCTATTGCGTTAATCGGGGCATCAGGAGCTGGAAAAACAACATTAGCAGATATTATTCTTGGATTATTGCGACCAAGCAAAGGTAATATCTTAATGGATGGAGTAGATGTTTACACGATACCTAAGACATGGGCGCGTATTGTAGGATATGTGCCGCAATCGGTATATTTACTTGATGATACAGTCAGAAATAATATTGCGTTTGGAACGCCTGTGGAGATGGTGAATGATAAATATATTTGGCAGGCTCTTGAGAAAGCACAATTAAAGGACTTTATTCAGGGTCTTCCTGGTGGATTGGACACAATTGTGGGAGAACGGGGAATTAAGTTTTCGGGTGGTCAACGGCAGCGTATAGCAATTGCAAGAGCATTATACAATAAGCCAGGGATTTTGGTGTTAGATGAAGCGACAGCAGCGCTAGACAATGAGACAGAGACTGCAGTTATGGAATCTATAGATGCGTTGCAGGGGCAGATTACTATGATAATTGTGGCACATAGATTAAGTACGATTAGAAACTGTGATAAGGTTTATGAAATTAAAGATGGCGTAGCTGTAGAACGGAGTAAAGGCGAGGTGTTGGGATTATAGTAATTATGCCAGAAATAGGGAGGAGATATTATGGATAAATTGAAAATGAGATTATATAAGAACCGGAGAGTCCTATTTTATGTTTTATTGATGGGCGTGGTATTATTTCCAATGGTGTACACTATATTTTATAGTTTACCTTCAGGTGATGATTTTTCAATGATAAGTGGGTGTGAAAGGAGAACATTATTTAGGGATAGTATTTATCGTGCCAATGAACGTTATATGAATTGGTCAGGGCTATGGCCCTATATGTTTATTGAAACGTTGGCTAATCCACTGCTTCTATTTCCTCTGGAGAGCTGGTGGAGTGGAGTGGAAATGGTTTTTCTGTTTTTATCTTTTATAGCATCGCTCATGGCACTGATCATTGTGGCATCAAAAAAAGTATTGGGTATCCATAATAAAGAGATAGTAGCACTTTTTACGTTAATCGTTATATTTGTGTTTTTAAACACAAATATTTATCGTGAAGTTTTCTATTGGTTTGTAGGGAGTAGCTATATGATGGCATTAACATTAGGGTGTATTACGATTGGGCTGACAATAAAATTATTTTTGGGCGAAGAAGTGAACCGGGGGGGGGTATTGCTGCTTTCGTTAAGCGGGATATTGGCTTGCAATTATTTTCAAGAAGCGATTTTGCCGGGAATGATTTATGTAGTATTATGGTGTTGCTGCAGTATTAAGGAACACAGATTTTTGTGGAAAAAAACGATTCCATTCTGGTTAATGCTTATGAGTGGATTAATAGCTGTTGGAGCTCCCGGTAATTACGCGAGACATACAGCGTTTGATTCGTCTCTAAATATTAGCAAAGCTTGTATCGAGTCTTATAGAATGATGATTATAATATTAAATCATATGACTCAGCAGCCGCTGATGATTGCGTTAATGATTTTTTCAATTTATATTGGAATTCGATATACAAGGAAGAGCATTAGTGGAAAAGTGTTTGTGATATCGATTTTACTCTCGATACTTACATTATTTTTAAATTCTTTTCCGATTGCGCTGGGATATGCAGGAGTATCCTATATGCCTAATAGGATATACTTTGTGCTTGACTTTACGGCTATGATGGGGATGATTATTGTTTGTATTTGTTTGGGGATGTATGTAAAGGGCTTCTCTCGGTATAAGGCAGTATGCAACAGCGTTTCCATAGAGTTGTTTATGTCAGGAATGGTTTTCCTGCTTTTATATTCCACATTGGTATATACTCAGAATATAAATGAATTACCATGGTTTCAGACTGTACATAATGTTAGAGAAACTAAGGCAGTTCATGATGCCTGGATGGAATGTCTTATTACAATACGGGATTCGGAAGAACGTAATATTGAGATTGAAATGAATCAGGAATTCTATGCATCGCCGATGCTGATGTTGCCACAGCTGCGAGATTATGAGAATGATTGGGTCAACATGGCTATTGCAGAGTATTTTGGTAAGGAGTCGGTTATCGTGAGAATGAGAGAGGAATGATATAATGATGATTCAAAATATAGAAACTAAATGGAATGGTTTATTAGAGTAATTGCTGGTTGATCAGTGGAGATTAATAGACAGGGGAGCCGATTGAGTATCTAAAAAAGCATCGATTTTCATACACGGAGGGTATTATGAGCTTTAATTCAATTGCATTCGCAATTTTTCTTCCAATAGTTTTTTTGTTATACTGGTCAATACCAAAGAAATACCAATGGATTATATTACTGATTTCGAGTTATTACTTTTACATGAGTTGGAATATAATATATGTATTTCTGATTTTACTTACAACAGGAGTCTCTTATTTAAGTGGTCGACTGTTGGCAGATGTGCAATCCAACCAAATAAAAAGACTGATTTTATTTGGTTCTATATCAATCTGTTTGTGTGTATTATTCCTCTTTAAGTATTTCAATTTTTTTACAGGTATATTTTGTGAGTTTTTAGAATTCTTTTCTTTACAATTACATCCGATTACATTGAATTTATTGCTGCCAGTAGGGATATCTTTCTATACATTCCAAACACTAAGTTATGTAATTGATGTTTATTATGGAAGAGTACAGCCGGAAAAACATTTTGGCAGATATGCGGTCTTTATATCTTTTTTTCCGCAGTTGGTTGCCGGACCGATTGAGAGAACAGGAAACCTGATACCGCAGATCAGGGAAGAACATTCCTTCCGGTATGAGGATGCCATATACGGGTTGCGTCAGATGTTATGGGGTTTTTTTAAGAAGGTTGTCATTGCCGATACTTTGGCGAACTATGTTGATATAGTGTACGATGATCCCTTCTCCTATACGGGGGGGGGTATTTCTGGTTGCAGTAGTATTCTTTTCAATCCAGATATATTGTGATTTTTCGGGTTATTCCGATATCGCGATAGGAACGGCGCGATTGTTTGGAATCAGACTGATGACAAATTTCAGGAGCCCCTATTTATCGCCTTCTGTTAATGAATTTTGGAGAAGATGGCATATATCATTATCGACGTGGTTTCGTGATTATGTGTATATCCCATTGGGAGGTAATCGAAAAGGGCGTATCCGAAAGTATATTAATACAATGATCACTTTTTTGTTGAGCGGTCTGTGGCACGGCGCGAACGGGACATTTATCATCTGGGGAGGGATACACGGCTTAGCACAAATTGTTGAAGATATATTTGGGTTGAATAAAAAGAAAAATTTTCGCTGTTTGTCGATGGCGCTTGTGTTTTTGTTTGTAACCTTTGCATGGATTTTTTTCAGAGCAGACACGCTTGGGGAAGCAGGATATATAATCCGATTCATGTTTGACGGAATATCCAGTCCCATAACATATATCAGAAATGGCTTTGCGGTGCTTGGAATCAGAAGGAAAACATATATCAGAATTGGAATAACCTTGATGATATTGCTCTTATTTGACGGTATCAATCTGCATAGAGACCCGTTGATGGAAGCTGTTAAATTACCAGGAGTAATACGTTGGGGAATATACTATCTTTTAGGGATGGTTTTGATCGCATATTGTTTTAGTAATGCTGGTGAGAATCAATTTGTTTATTTCCAATTTTGAGGTGTGGACATGAAAAAATTTGTATGCCGATTGTTACTTTTCCTGATACCATTTTATTTGGTGGGATTATTTATAGGGTTCATTTATTATGTCGGATGGACTACGGGGGAACTGGTCGATTTTGATCAGTTAATAGAGGGACAGAGACAGGATCATGATATATTTATAGGGATGGGATATAATGAGCAGACTGCGTATTATAAGCTTGAAAATGCGAATTACTATCAGGCGGATGTCATTGCATTGGGTACATCACGAGTAATGCAGTTTAGGATTGATTATTTTTTCCCGGACTTCTATAATTGTGGTGGGGCTGTAAGCTGGAATTATGATGAGTACCTGAATTTTCTAAAAAATTTGAATTATACGCCCGAAGTAATTATTGTAGGATTAGATCAATGGGTATTTAACGATGCTTGGAATCAGCATGGAGTCTCATATAGAACTAAAATTCCGATTGATATGCTTGATAGAAACAGTATGTCTATAGGATGGGCTATGATGAAAGATTTATTTAATCGTAAATGGAATATTCATACCATTGAAAATTATCCTATGAATTATGGGGTTAATGGACAGATTAAAGATAGTGGATTTCAATGGGATGGCTCTTACTACTATGGGAATGCTTATCGTGAACCGACGGCACAGGAAGATTATATGTTTGCTAATACGTTTGACAGAATTGCCGGAGGATACGGGCGGTTTGAATGGGGAGACCATGTTGATGATAAGACATATGAGTATCTGGAAGTACTTTTAGAATATTGTAATGAGAATGGAATTATGGTGATCGGATTTGCCCCACCGTTTGCTCCGAGTGTTTATGATAGAATGATCGACAGCGGTAACTATGGTTATTTGGGTGAAATCAGTCCAAAGTGTGAGGAGATATTTGGGCAGTACGGTTATGAATATTTTGATTATACGGATATTTCGGTGTTGGGTGTAGGGGATGCGTATTTTGTAGACGGTTTTCATGGTGGAGAAGTTGCTTATGCTTATATGGTTGAAGATATGCTTGTACAAGAAAGTTGTCTGCGTAAGTATGTGAATGAGGAGTTGTTGAAAGAATTACTGGATAACCGATACAGTGAGTTTTTATTAAAGGAATTCATTCATGGAGAATGATCGGTGTATAGGTTTATTATATTAGTTTAAGAATATAAGTGTGAGAAGGCTTCCAAAACGTGCATAATTTTTTGCCAGATTTAATGTATTCAGAATTTGCAATTTGATAAGATGCAGGCGAGGGAATGTTACGATTATTTATGGATCTGCCGCAGAATTTATGCTATGGATGACAATAGGTGTATCTTGTTCAATAAGATAAAGAAATAGAGATTTTGCATATATGAAGATGATTTTATTTCCAGTAGAGAATTATAGTTGTTTAATCAGCAGACACTATGTAGAAAGAGACATGGAACCTGATACGTTTAAAATATGAGTGTATAAGAATGGCAACACGAATGCCATAATCCAAAAGACAATAGGAGCGTTGTTGTGAAAAATATCATATTAATCGGCCCGGTATACCCCTATAAAGGCGGTATTGCACATTATACCAGCTTATTATATCGCGCATTAAGTTCCCGGCATAATGTAGAAATGATATCGTATAAAATGCAGTATCCTAAGTTCCTTTTTAAGAAAGAGCAAAAGGATTATAGCGATGATATGTTTCGGATAGAACATACAAAATTTCTGATTCATACGGCCAATCCATTTAATATTGTAAAGGTTGGAAGGAAAATCAGACAGAAGAAGCCCGATATGGTTGTCATACAATGGTGGCATCCATATTTTGCGCCGTGCTATTGGATATTAGAAAGAGTGATTGGGAGGAAAATAAAGAAAGTTTTTATCTGCCATAATGTATTTCCACATGAACGGTTCCCGGCAGACAAGCTTTTAACAAAGATGGTGTTGAAACATGGCGATGCTTTTATCGTGCATTCTCAAAGCGACGTCAGAGATTTACTGGCAATAAAGAAAACCGCAGATTTTCGGTATAATCCTCATCCGACTTACAATACATTCAAAATTGGTGATTTGACAAGACAGCAGGCGCGGGATAGACTGCATATATCTTATGATGCAAAAATACTGCTTTTCTTTGGATTTGTAAGAGAGTATAAAGGGTTGAAATATCTTTTACAGGCAATGACGGATATCAAAGATGAAATTTCAGATATAAAGCTTCTGGTAGTAGGCGCTTTTGATAATAATAAACAAAGTTATATGAATCTTATTAAAGAAAGCGGCATTTCCGATTGTGTAGAGGTAATAGACGATTATATCCCGGACCGTGAAGTGGAGAAATACTTTGTTGCGAGTGATTTAGTGGTATTGCCTTATGAGTCGGCGACTCAGAGCGGTATCGTTCAGATTGCTTTCGGGTTTGATAAGCCTGTGATCGTTACCAATGTAGGAGGGCTTCCGGATGTAGTGGAAGATGGAAAGACGGGATATATCGTAGAACCCCGAAATGGACAGGCATTGGCAGAGGCAATTTCTAAATATTTTATGCAGCATAAGCAGGAAGAGTTTTCGCAAAACGTAAAAAAAGAATCTTATCGATTTAGCTGGGATAGGATGGTGGAGAAGATAGAAAGTTTTGACTGTCCGCATTAGTGTTTTTATGACAGGAATGGGATAGCTGTGAAAAAATGAAAGAAGTGTAGTTGCATAAAGCAGAGACATTTTCCATAATTGATTGATTTGCATAGGAAATTACAAAAATAGCAAAATTAGACGTTTTTTGAGCAAAAATAGACAAAAGTAGAAAGCAGTGAGATGATATAATAGGAGTAGGCCTCTACAGGTGCGAAAAATCGAACAATGAAATCAATAGGTGACTCCACAAATGAAAGTACGAAAAGTTAATTATGAACTTCCGGAAAATAAAGAATTATCCATTCAAGAGACGGATTCTCTTGCGTACCATGATATCGTTGGTATTTTCGGGAAAAACGGAGCAGGAAAAACAAGACTCTTAAAGGCAGTATATAATACAATAAAGGCGGCTTCCGGAATGAAGGAGCAGGCTTATGTAGAAAATATGCCGGAAGATGCAATGCACAAAGTTTTACATTTAAATGCGGCGGAAATACTTGAGATTAAGCATAGCGATGGGCAGAGAGAGCCGGAAAAAGTTGTGGAAGGCAGTTTTTTAAATGAAGCATTGATTGATGAGACGGGATTGCAAAAATACATCATTAAGAACGGAAGACAAATGCTTACCTATATAGGCGTAAAATGGTTTGAAATACAGGAATCTTCCAAAGATGATTTTTCATATGTTTTTTGTGAGTTGTTTAAAAGTTTTTTTTCAGGCAGAATCAGGACTGTAGTGAATTATGTCACTTTTAAACCGCAGGTTCAGATCGATGGACTGGATATTGATGCTTATACTTTATCTGATGGAGAATGGATAGAGGTCTTTTATCTATTATTGATAGCGATTACAAAATGTCTGCCGGGAAGATATGATGATGCAATATTATTGATCGATGAAATAGAAAATTATTTAAATCCGCAGAGTATACGGAATGTTTTGGAGCATTTGAATGCAGTGTTCGGAGAGAAAGGACAGTTGTGGATCGCGTCGCATTCGCTGGATGTTTTGTTATGCCTGGACGGCAGAAATTGTTTCTGGGTAGAGAGAAGAAGTAAGGAGACATTCATCCATAAGCCTTGCATGGAACATTATAGCAAGATCAGAGAAGAATTATACGGAAATGATATTGAGGCTCAATACGGTCAGAGTTTCAGAGAAAATGAAATGAAGCATTATTTTTCTGAGTTTATGATACAATGTCTGAAGGAGCCGGAGACTGTTAAATGTATTAATCAAAAGGACATACAGCTGAGACTGTTCATGAAATGTTTAAGTAAAGAGAAACAGGAGATAGATATTCTTGATTTTGGCGCCGGACAAGGAAGAATCGGAGAGGCATTGAGGAATCTGAATGATAATAGAATATCATATTATGCCTATGACATTAAAGAAGATAATGTCAGGAAAATTCAACAGAGTCAGTTGGCAAAACGAGTCTATGGTGCGAAAGAAGAGATATCAAAGAAGTTTGATGTTGTCCTATTATGTAATGTATTACATGAAATGTATGTATGGTGTTGGGAAGAAGATTTAAATTTCATTTTCAGCAAACTGAATGAAGACGGCGTTTTGATTTTTATTGAAGATCTGGAATTGCCTGTAGGTGAATATATTGATGAAACAGGATTTCTCTTATTAGATGGAGAAATGAGCATAAGACTATTTGGGCGGGAAAATATTTCTTTAGTACTGGCTGAAGAGGAAAGATATCGTAATCGGATACTGTGTGCAGTTATTAGTTCAAAAGGGAGTATTTCAAGAGAAGATATCCTTGAAACGTTGAAACTGCTGAGGAAAAGAAGCGTTGAGAAAATCTGGCAGATTCGTAGAAACAGAAAAGATGATTTTATCGGACAGTCAAGAAAACTGGGGACAGAGATAGCGCGTGCGGCGCAGCTGGCAGTTAACGCAGATATAGCTGAGGCATATTTGCGGGCTGTTGGCGCTGATTCTGTTAAGGATATGCAGGAATTTGTAAAATGTTTCACGGACGCAGTCAGTATTATAAAGGGCAAAGAAATTGGTAACAGGATGAAACTGGAGGAGTGCCTGGAGAATTGCAGCAATATGTTTGCACAGGAGAACAGAGAAGACTGGGTTGTTCAGGAGAACACGGCCCTGACAGGCACTTTGCTTCAGAAAGTGAATAAGATTTTAGAAAAAGCCAATTTAACGATATATACGGAACAGTTTGAAAATGTCGTGGATTTGTATATTGAATTAAAGATAATGAATCATATTACCGATAGTAGTTATAGTCAACTGATGTGCACACTGTTATATCTGGATATATGCCGAAAATTTGGCGGAAAACATCAATAAAACACACTTGTCATTTAAAGTGGATGGTGATAGAATAGATACCGTAGCAGGGAGTGATTTTTACGAAAGCTGAAATTATGTATGATTTTGCAAAAGATGTCATCAGACAGTACACTATTTATGCTATCGTGCGTGAGAACTTTGAGAGCAAGGATTTTAACCAGAGTATGTGGGAAATATGGGACGCTGTTAATATTCTGTATAAGGCGGACCTGGAAGAAAGCCGGCTAAGAGAAATGATCAGAAAACTGTCCGAAGAAATAGTTAATAAGTATTGGGAATATATTGATGCGCTGATACAGGCTATACAGGATAATTGCCAGGAGCAGAAGGCGAGAGAGGCCGTTGACTGCTGTCAGAAGAAGATTGAGATGATGAAACAAATGGAAATCGTAGATGTGGCGGCATTAAAGGAAATTCGGCAATTAGAAGAACAGGTATATTGAGATGGCATGATTGAATGAAATATATTTTTGATTATTGAGTTTGATTATCTGTTGGAGCAGACAGGTAGGTGTAAATATGAAGAGATTACAAATTGAAGAAGTAAGAAAAGCAAATACGGAATTGGAAGAACTGACGAATATTTTTGTCAGATGGGGAAATGATTTAAATGGCGGCCAGCAGGTGTCAGAGACGCTTTCTGCGTTTGAACTTGGAGGGATAACAGGGAGCAGTGCGGAGGTTGTCGGGAAAGTTCCTTATAGTGGCGGGGGCGCTGCTTTTGACAGTATACATGATGATTTTTCGCCAAGCGGATTTTTAAGAGATTTGATAAGGAAGTATCAGGATGAATAAGGAATCCACATATGATGAGAACGTACAGATTGAGGTTGTTCGACATATTGAAAAGTTATATTACCATTTAGATTCTTTTATGCAGTTTACGCGTCAATACAACGAAGGCAAAAATAAAATCTTTGGGATGGGAAATGAGTTTGAACGTTCTTCTTCAGAATTGATTAATATCCGTGATTCCTTTATGCACTTCATTTTATTTTATGAAGCAGTAGAAAAAGGAGATCTGGAACAGGAAAAAGAACAGTGGAATCATATTCAGGAACATGGGAACAGAGCGGCGAAGGATCAGTTTGTATTTTTTTGCCAAAAGATATTGGAAAAAGATTTGCAGGAATGGCTGCTGCTTCTTGAAGAGGACGGACGACATCTGGAAGCTGTAAAAGCTACCAGAAGATTGATGCATGAAGTTAAAAATGCCGTTATGGATATAAGAACATCCAGTGCGAATGGAATCAGAATTACGGATGTAAAAATAAAGAAAACGATATCCAATCTGGAAAAGAATCAGAAAGAGTACTGTGAACAATATTATGGGCTGATTAAAAAAGTCTATGATGAACGGAGACAGGGCTCTATAAAATAATACTCGATTTGATCTTATTTGTAATGAAAAGGATTTCCCACAGAGCTCAGTGGTTTTCTGTGGGAAATTTTTGATTTATGGCGCAAAAAACTGCATTTTTTTGGATTTGCAAGAGCGAATCCATGACGATCTCATATAGAAGTATAGAAGGGAAATGATTGACATGCATCCAATATCATCCTTATTTTTATCCCAATCCTATCAAGACGCGTGGGCGGATTACAGCCGTTCTCTGGTAAGCCCGCAGTTTGTGCATTGGGATTATGTTATTTTGACAGCATCAAATGAACAGCAGGCGGAAGGTTTTGAAGCACAGCTCAGAGAGCGCCGACAGGCAGGATTTCTGCCATTGCAGACACAGTTTGTCGTAATTCCGGACCCGATGGGAAAGCGGGTAGGCAGCGGCGGCGCTACATTAGGAGTTTTGAAGTATGTGGCAGAGCAGATTAGAAGAGCAGACTTCTCCGGTCTGCGTATTCTGGTGATTCATTCCGGCGGCGACAGCAAAAGAGTGCCTCAATACTCAGCCCTGGGAAAACTGTTTTCTCCGGTGCCTCACGAACTGCCAAACGGCCGGGCATCCACGCTTTTTGACGAATTTATGATTGCGATGGCAACGGTTCCTTCGCGGGTTCGGGAGGGGATGCTGCTTCTTTCCGGAGATGTACTGCTTCTCTTTAACCCACTTTTGATTGACTATTCCGGTCAAAATGCTGCGGCGATTTCTTTCAAAGAGGATGTAAAAACAGGCAAGAATCATGGGGTGTTTTTACGGGGAGAAGACGGAAATGTCAGAAAGTTCATGCATAAGCAGACAGTAGAGACTTTGCGGGAATGCGGGGCGGTCAATGAGCAGGATTGTGTAGACATTGATACCGGAGCGATTATCTTTTCAAAAGAAATGCTTGCGGCTCTTTATCAATTGATTTCCCAGGAGGGGAAATTCAGTGAAGAACTTTTTGAGGAGCTGGTTAATGAAAAGGTGCGGCTGTCTCTTTATGGGGATTTTTTATATCCTCTTGCGGCAGATTCTACGCTTGAAGACTTTTACAGAGAAAATCCGGAAGGGTCTTTTTGTCCGGAACTTATGGCGGCGCGGCAAAAAGTATGGGAAGCGCTGCGGCCTTTCCGCATGAAACTCTTGCGGCTGGTGCCCGCAAAATTTATTCATTTTGGAACCACCGGAGAAATCCTGAAACTGATGAGCAGTGGAGTGGAGGATTATGCAGATCTTGGATGGAGCAGGCATGTGGGGAGCAGCTATGACAATCAAGTGGCAGGCTATAACAGCGTGCTTTCCAGCCATGCAGTATGTGGACAAAACTGTTACCTGGAGGTGAGTTATGTCCATCATGGGGCCGAGCTTGGGGATAATGTACTGCTTTCCTATATTGATGTTTATGACGAAAAGATTCCTTCCGATGTGGTAGTGCATGGATTGAAACAGAAAGACGGAAATTTTGTGGCGCGGATTTACGGAACGGAGGATAATCCCAAATCGGCTTATAGTGACGCAAAAGAAAATAGTACGGGGACAGACAGTTGTATCTTTTTGGGCCTTCCTTTCCGGCAGCTTTTGGAGAAAAACGGAATTACGGCAAAGGAATTGTGGGAGGAAGGAGAGGAGCATACAATTTGGAACGCCAGGCTTTATCCTGCCTGTCCTACCATTCGGGAAGCACTTCAGGCTTCTTTGAATTTGTATGCTATGACCCGTGGAAAAGGAGATGTTTCGAAATGGCGCAGCCAAAAGAGAAAAAGTCTTTGTTCCGGTTTTAATGAGGCAGACCCTCATGCTCTGATCGCCTGGGAAAAGCGAATGGGAGAGTTGGTACAGATGGACAGGCTTTCCAAACTGATTCAGGCCGGCGGGCAGGCAATGCGGGGAACTGAAATATTGAAAAGCCAAAAGCTTTCGCCCGTTCAGGAGGAATGGTTTGAAAAGCACCTGCAGAGAGCAGAGTTTGGTGAAAAAATACGGTTGCATTATTATATAGGAACCGCTCTTGGGGGTTATGCAGGGGATAAGCAGATTGGAGAATGTTTCCGCTGTATCGGAGAAGAAGTGCTTGGCGCCACCCTGGAGAAGCTTCAGGTAAAAGAGGACTGCCGCATTGTGGCAGCAAAGCACCGGGTGTCTCTTCCGCTCAGAGTCAATTGGGGCGGCGGCTGGAGTGATACGCCGCCGTATTGTAATGAAAAGGGCGGCACGGTTTTAAATGCGGCCATACTGCTTAATGGAAAGAAACCGGTGGAAGTAGTGCTTGAAAAACTCCCAGAGCCGAAGATTATTTTTGACAGCCGGGATATGGATGTGTACGGGGAGTTTGAAGAGATTGCTTCTTTGCAGCAGACAGGCGATCCTTATGACCCTTTTGCCCTGCAAAAAGCGGCGCTTTTGGCTTGCGGCATTCTCCCCATGAAAGGTGGGAGCCTGAAAGAAATTTTGACCCGAATGGGCGGCGGTTTCCTGATGCGCTCAGAGGTGACTGGAGTGCCCAAAGGGAGCGGTCTTGGGACAAGCAGTATCCTGGCGGCAGCTTGTGTCAAAGCATTGCTTGAGTTTACCGGTATTGAGTATGATGAAGAGCAGCTTTACAGTACAGTGCTTTGTATGGAGCAGATTATGTCCACAGGCGGCGGCTGGCAGGACCAGGTGGGCGGTATTACGGTTGGAATCAAATATACTACCACCGCACCGGGCATCAGGCAGAAGATCAAGGTGCGTCATATCCGGCTTTCGGAGGAAACCCAAAAAGAGCTGGATGAGAGATTTGCTCTGATTTACACCGGGCAGCGCCGGCTTGCAAGAAATCTGCTCCGGGATGTGGTAGGGAATTACATTGGCAACGAGCCGGGCACAGTGTATGCCTTAAATGAGATACAAAAAGTAGCTACCCTGATGGCATTTGAGCTTCGCCGGGGACATGTGGATGATTTTGCGCAGCTCCTGAGCCAGCATTGGGAGTTGTCCCAAAAGATTGACAAGGGAAGTACCAATATTCTGATCGATCAGATTTTTGACAGTATCTCGGATTTGATTGATGGCCGTATGATCTGTGGTGCAGGCGGAGGCGGTTTCCTGCAGGTAATCTTGAAGAAGGGAATTTCAAAAGAGCTGCTCCACGACAGGCTTAAAGAAGTATTTCAGGACAGTGATATTGATGTGTGGGATAGCGAGTTGATTTAGAAAAATAGGTTTTAAATATGAGAAATATATTTCTTCCTAAATATAAATTCGCAGTTTTAATAAAAGTCCCCTTTATTTCCCCTCCTATCTATGATAAAATAAAATACTTATATTATTTAAACCGGCAAGAATGCTGAAGTCATTGTATTTTATCCAGGGAGGGATTTTATGGTCATAAAACATAATTTGTCGGCGCAAAATGCAGATAGAATGTTTGTTCAGACCACAAAGGCGAAAGCTAAAAATATGGAAAAGCTTGCGTCAGGTTATAAAATTAATCGTGCTGCAGATGATGCGGCAGGATTGTATATGTCCGAAAAGATGAGACGGCAGGTCAGGGGGCTGTCACAGGCCTCTTCCAATTGTCAGGAAGGTATTTCTCTGGTTCAGATTGCGGATGGTGCGATGGAAGAGGTTCAAGACATGCTTCATCGAGGGAACGAATTATGCGTGAAAGCCGCAAACGGAACGCTGACGGTTGAGGATAGAAATTATATACATATGGAGATTCGGCAGCTACTGCAGGAAATTAACAATATCGGAGAAAGAACGACCTATAATGAGATTCCGATATTGCAGGGGACCGGATTTCGGTTTATAGAGGATGACCCATCGATTATTGCTGTTGGCGGGCTGCCGGACTGGGTTCCGGTTGGTTCAAAAAATAATCTGAGAGAAGAGTATATAACACAGGAAACCTATAAATATACGGATGTGAATGGTAATCCGGCAACACAGGTATTTGATATTACGCATGAGGCTGCGACGATAGATTTCAGGCAGTTTCATGGTTCGGAAAGCCAGATCAGGGAGTTGATAGGAAACGGGTTTTACAGTACATGCTGTACCTGTACCAATCACTATAGTATAAAATTTACAGGAGGAACTTCCAGTAAATTAGAAGTCAGCGGCAATCATTTCATCTATAATATTGGAATTGAAGGCGCAAAAGATGCTTCTGAACTGATTCAACGTATTATACAGGGGACGGATAATGGAAATCCCCGCGGTCATTTTACGAAAATGGTGGAAGACAACGGTAAATTGATCGTCTATGATGACCGTTGTAATGCGCCAAGACCGCAGCTGCCGGTCGGCAACGGTGCTACAGTTGGGAGCTGGGACGGATGGAAGAATCATCAATTTTGGATTCGTGCGCACGATGTTTATGGCAGATTTGGCCCGGGAGTTGCCTATTCAATAGATGATGTACAGGACTTTGCCAGAAAACAGGGCGTTCATATACAGGCGGGATGTGAACCGGGACAGCATATCAATATAGCGCTTCCTTTTATATCTACTCCAGTGATGGGAATCAGCCAGGTAGATGCGAGGACACAGGATGGCGCCAGTGCGGGTATCATTGCTTTTAAGAAGGCGATAGAATATGTGAGCGATGAAAGAAGCCGAATGGGTGCATATCAAAACCGCTTGGAACACACCATCAACAATTTGGATAATGTAGTCGAAAATACACAAGCGTCCGAATCCAGAATTCGTGATGCGGATATAGCAAAGCTGATGGTAGAATTTGTAACGAAACAGGTTTTATCACAGACAGGGCAGGCAATGCTGGTTCAGAGTAATCAGAGCAGAGATGGGATATTGAGCCTGTTGCAATGATTTTTGATATGAAAAAGAGGAATGCGTCTCTGGTTTAAAAAGAACCGGGGGCGCTTTGTTTCTATCCTAAATTACAAGAAGCCACATATTTTTATTCAAATGTCCTGTAAAAGGACACACATTTGTTTCAAATATAATACAATATTTGTGTCAAAAGGTATGGAGAAAAATAGTAAGCGTCAAATCCAACGCCTTGGATAGTCAGCGCTTTTATGCGATACTCTAAAGAACACAAAAAAACTAGTAGTTTTTTAGAGGAGGTAGAACTATCATGGATCAGACAACCCACAACGTCCGCCGTGCAAACTGGCTGACTATCATCACCCAGTGTCAGGAAAGACCGGAAGGTATTTCCGTCAAACAATGGCTTTCCGACAATGGTGTAAAAGAAAAGGCGTATTATTACTGGCTCCGAAAATTTCGTAAAGAAGCCTATGCGCAAATGCAGCCCCCGGTTACAAATGAAAATCCGGGTAATGAAATTGCATTTACAGAGATAACAATCCCTGCCAAAACTGTACGGTCCTGCATTTCGTCACCTGCTGAACCGTATGAAAGCCCGGTGGCTGTTATCCGGTATAACGGCGTGTCGATTGGGATTTCCAATGAGATTTCTGACAGCCTGCTGTCAAGGATTCTCAGGGAGGTATCCCATGCTTGAGGATGCTGCAGGCATCCGCCGGGTGGTGCTTGCCTGTGGCACGGTGGATCTTCGCAAAGGCATAGACGGGCTTGCCATGATCATTGGTGACAAATATAAGCAGAATCCCTTTGAAAAAGGCACGCTCTTTTTATTCTGCGGACAACGTTCAGACAGAATAAAAGGATTGCTGTGGCAGGGAACAGGCTTTCTT
>CAJTUC010000004.1 GCA_910579395.1 uncultured Lachnospiraceae bacterium
CACAGATGAATAAAGGCGGTAAATTTATTTTCGGAAAATCACTGATACGAAATGATTTGACAATCCATCTGCCAGCCCAGGCTCTTACAGAGTACAACGCCACAGTAGAGGAAAAAGTCTATCTTTTTACTGGAAGCAAGGTCACTGGCGGCTTTTGTGTGACAAGAAAAGGATTGTTAGAACCATCAAAGTTAGGACACATTCTTACTGATAATCCGGCTTTACTGAATTATCAGACCGCAGAGGGCGAATTTGTCAAATACAAAGGGCGGTCATACTGTTGGGTAAATATTTCAGAGAATGGTGTAATTCAGCTTAATCAGCAGATATTAGATTTTCTTAATCTGAAGATTGGAATGGAACTATTGTCTATCCGAAGCAGTGATATAGCTTTTACAATGGGTGCAACCGGTCCCCTGTTGGAAAGAGCCGACAACTATGAGGGCGAAATTCCTCTGTATTAAAAAAGCAGGTATCATGATACCCGCCCAAAATCCAGTATTCCTCAAATAATTAGAGCCATTTTAGAGCCAAACGGCATAAAGCACTCCCGGAAATGCCCATTTTATCAGCATTTCCGGGATTTTATCCGTTACTCGAACTCAATCGTCCCCGGCGGCTTACTAGTACAATCATACAGTACCCGATTAACCCCCTTAACCTCATTTACAATCCGATTCGCCACCTTCGACAGCACTTCCCACGGAATCTCCGCACAATCCGCCGTCATAAAATCACTCGTACATACTGCCCGTAACGCGATTGCGTAATCATATGTCCTCTCGTCTCCCATAACGCCGACCGAACGCATATTGGTAAGCGCAGCAAAATACTGTCCGAGTTTTTTATCAATACCGGCCTTTGCAATCTCTTCCCGATAAATATAATCAGCCTCCTGAACCATGTGCACCTTTTCTTCCGTTACCTCTCCGATAATACGGATGCCGAGCCCTGGTCCCGGGAAAGGCTGACGGAATACGAGATGCTCCGGAATCCCAAGTTCAAGTCCGGCTTTCCGCACTTCATCCTTGAATAGCATTCTGAGCGGTTCGATAATTTCCTTAAAATCTACATAATCAGGAAGACCGCCTACATTATGATGTGATTTGATGGTCGCACTTTTTCCGAGTCCGCTCTCAATCACATCGGGATAAATCGTCCCCTGCACAAGAAAATCTACTGCGCCGATTTTTTTTGCTTCTTCTTCAAAAACACGAATAAATTCTTCTCCGATAATCTTGCGCTTCTGCTCCGGTTCCGTAACACCCGCAAGCTTTCCGTAAAATCTTTCCTGTGCATTGACTCGGATAAAATTCAGCTCATAAGGGCCTTCCGGTCCAAAGACTGCCTCCACCTCGTCGCCCTCATTTTTACGCAAAAGGCCATGGTCTACGAATACACAAGTCAGCTGTTTTCCGACTGCTTTCGCAAGAAGAACTGCTGCCACGGAGGAATCCACACCACCGGAAAGAGCACAGAGTACTTTTCCGGTTCCAACCTTTTCCTGTATCGCGCGAATGGTCGTCTCCACAAAGGAATCCATTTTCCAGTCTCCATTACATCCGCATATATCCATCACAAAATTCCGGAGCATAGTCATACCTTCTACCGTGTGCATGACTTCCGGGTGAAACTGAACAGCATATAAACCTTTTTCCGGGCACTCCATGCCGGCAACCGGACAGACAGGTGTATGCGCCGTGACCTGAAACTCTTCCGGCGCTTTTTCGATATAATCCGTATGGCTCATCCAGCAGACTGTCATTTCCGATACGCCTTTGAACAGAGCAGAATTTGTATTGACTTCTACTTCTGTCCTGCCGTATTCGCTGACAGGCGCCGTAGCGACTTTTCCGCCGAGCAGATATGCCATAAGCTGAGAGCCATAACAGATTCCCAAAATCGGGATTCCCAGCTCAAATATTTCTTTTCCACAAACAGCAGCGCCCTCACCATATACGCTGTTCGGCCCACCAGTAAAAATAATGCCTTTTGGCTGCATCTGCCTGATTTTCTCAAGGCTGATATTATAAGGATGGACTTCGCAGTATACGTTACATTCCCTGACTCTTCTGGCAATCAGCTGATTATACTGCCCGCCAAAGTCTAGTACAATGACCATTTCTTTTTCCATAGCGTATCCCTCTTCTGTTATTCACTTTTTCTACCTTCTGATAAAGTATGTTATCACTCACAGCAAAGCTGTTCGTTAGCTTACGAAGTTTACCCTTGCAAGCAAGTAAACTTCTTGTAAGCTATATTATAAAGATAACTGAAACGCTTGTCAAAGCATATATGCTCATATATTATGTTTGCATATTATGTTCATATCCATATCTGCATATATTATCATTATTTTCTATTATCTTGTTTGTCTATGCAAATATTTTTCTCTTGTTGCAAGTCCGCCGCGGATATGACGCTCAGACTTGTTGATATCGAGTACCTTTCTTGCCTCTGATGCTAAAGTGGGATTTATCTGCGACAGGCGGTCAGTTACATCTTTATGTACCGTACTCTTACTAATCCCAAACTGCCTCGCTGTCTGTCTGACCGTGGCATTGTTCTCAATAATATAATTGGCAATCTGAATTGCACGTTCCTCAATATAATCTTTCAAAAGGAAACCCCTCAGAACACTTTTTTACATTGTATGAAGTGTTTTGAAGGGGTATGACTGATACTGCTTTATTCATGCAAAGTCATGCTTCCATTTTTTCTTTATCCATATCAGCAACTCATATTGTTAGTTCCTTTCAAGTACAATTTATTATAAAAATATTAGCATATTCATTTTGAGTTCCTACACATTCGAGAATAAAAGTCGAATTTCTGTGCAGCATCATCTAATGTCCCTACTGCTAAATATCCTTCTTTAGACTTCTCTACGCAGCCTATTAAAGGAGACGCGAGGAATTGAAGCATAGCGGATATCTCATCAATATTTGGTGCAGCAGAAAAACTTTCATTCATCCTTAAAGAACGATAAATATCCCTTTCCTGCAATATTCCACCAGTGACTTCGTCCTCTCTTTCTGCCACTAAGCAATCCATCACTGCATGAAGAAGGTTTCCATACCTTGTAATCTTTTCGCGTTCCTCTTCTAAGCATTTAACATTGGCTATCCCCGGAGACTCAAATAATTTCTTATAGGATGTTACTTGTATAGGCACTTCCAAATGATTTCTAATCAAGGTTTCTAATGTATCGATATCAATTAGTACGACATTATGCTCAATCGCCCTCTTAATCAATCTCTCATTTTGAAAACCACCACCCACAACTGCGGAAAAATCTGCTTTATGTTTCCGTCTATGCTCCTCCAATGTGTCAAAATCTACAAGATTATCCGTTACATTCCCACTCAATGTTGATTTTGCATCAATAGCGACAGAATACGTCGTCATCGAATTTCCTGCTGCTCTTACTAACACATCCGTTTTTCCTGCTCCGCCAATCCATTGCGCCCCAAATCCAAGTTTTTCAAATGCCACTTTAACATTTTTCTCGAGCCTTTTCAAAATTACTGAAATCTTTTGCCGCCAATCGCAACTCTGTAAAAAAGTGTAAGTCTTGTGTGTTTTCATCTTCAACCCAACATTCTTCTTTCGATTCTGCTAATACGGGTTTCTCCAACTTAATAAGTCCTAAGAGCTTCTTGCCTCTACTTGTGATAGTGTATTCATCTATAGAATTATTCCTTATAAGTTTCGCCGCCTGAAAGATAGCAACTCTTCTGCGAATCTCGTCTATATTCTCTCTTTCAAAACCATAAGAAACTTTTGCGATTGCCGCCAATTCTTTATTGGACATGCTCCTCTCTTCTAATACGCTTAGCATTTCAAACATAAAATCAAATTGTCTATGCATGATACAAATTAAATCAATTATTTTTCCTTTCTCACTCCATAATCTTGCTGTATCTGTCACATCATAAATCGTAGCAGTTCTCAAAACGCAGTTATCGGAAGGATGGGCATATTACCAATCTGCCTTTGTACCTTGTCCGAAAAACAAGGGAACTTCTTTGAAGTGAAAGATTAACCCGGTACCTCTATTACTTTACGCTCCACACGAATCGTTCTATTTTGTTACTACCGTATGTACCGTACTCTTACTAATCCCAAACTGCCTCGCTGTCTGTCTGACCGTGGCATTGTTCTCAATAATATAATTAGCAATATTTATTGCCCTCTCTTCAATATAATCTTTCAAAAAAATCCCCTCAAAAATATTTTTTTACATTGTATGAAGTATTCTGAGGGGGTATGATTGTTTAAATTTTTCCATCTCACATCTTATCCCGAATCTTAAAATAATTCACATCCAGCTGATACTGAATCTGCCATCTCATCAAATAATCAAACAACGCAAACAATGCGATGAACACAACGGCCTGCGCAGCGGTCGCCGAGAACAGGCTGCCACAGAAACGATATAGAACAAAGTAAAACACAATAAAGGAAACCGGAATAGAAAACGTGACCCGTATGATAAAATCGCATATGTAATACATAAGCGCCTCTGTTTTTTTCTTACTGATCAGCTTAAAGAAGAAAATGAGCAGCATATTTGCGAATAAAAAAACCGCAATAAAAAGCGCATGTCCCGTTCCCATAGAGTAATCCTGAAAAATAGAATCCATGATATCGGAAATATAAATCTCATTCAAAACAGTAATGAATACAACGGATGCCGTCGCCGCATAAACGACCAGATTCAAGGCACGGAAAAAATAGCGAAACGGTTTATATTTATTATACATGATCAAAATCCTCCATCTACATAAAACAGTTCTTCATTGTCCATAATTACTATACTGTTGTATTTTTGATAAGTCAATTATCAATTTAAAATAGTAAATAAATATTTGACTCTCATGCGAGGAATTCGATATGACACTCAATGAAAACATCCGGCAATTGCGTCTTGCAAGAAATTTATCACAGGTTGATCTGGCAAAAGCGCTCGGCGTTACCAAACAAAGCATTTCTAACTGGGAAAATAATAACATCCAGCCCTCTATCGATATGCTCATCCGCTTAGCGCAGTTTTTTTCTGTTTCTACCGATTACCTTTTAGGGCTTGACCGGCAAAAATATATCGAGATCAGTGAATTAACGGATTGCCAGTTAGCGCATATAGCCGCAATCATTGACGATATTCGCGGTACGAACAATAAATCGGGATAAATACCCTGATGGTTTTACCCCGATTTCCAATCGAATGCCCGTCTCCCGAAATCATGCACTTTCTGCCTCTGCATTTACCGTCCCGGTACGTTTTCCACTCACCGCAAACGCCACCAGCACCGCCGCCGCGCCGCCGCATATCTTCGCCCCGATCAAAGCCCCCAAAAGTTCCGGTTCCGTGCTCAGCGTAAATCCCATATGCGCAGACAGCATACTTGCGGCACTGACCAGAAAAGCCGCATTAACTATCTTACCGCGTTCATCCATATCCCCATACATAGAAATAGCGGGAATGGCACTTACCGCTCCCACCAAAAGTCCTGTCATTCCGGCTGGACTCATCCCGGCCCACTTTCCGAGCATACAAAAAGGTTTCCGTAAAATCCGCTGAAGAAATTCTACAACAGGCAGGCTCCCCAGCATCACGATGCCGATCGCCGCAACGACCTCCATTGCTTCTGTAAGAGGTGTCATCCCTTTCAGCAGCTGAATGCCGCACATATATTCTACGGCTCCTAAAACCAATCCGACCGTAATGACACAACGGATTCCTTTTGCAAAGACACAAAAGCCCCGAATCATCCGCGTCGGTATCTTCCACAATCCCAGCAAAAGAAACAGTGCCATAACAATCACCGGCAGATTCTGCCGGATACAGGCCTGCACGGAAAGTCCGGCGAGCGCTCCGCCTGCCGCCAATCCTACCGGAATTGTGACCAGACCAATCATAACACCTTTCGCAAAACAGCCTCTGTCCTCTTCCCGGATCATCCCCATTCCCACCGGAATCGTGAAGACCACCGTACAGCCGAAAATCGAAGCCGCCACAATTCCCGCATAACTTCCTATCTGCGCATCGACCGCCAGCTCTTTTGCCAGCTGATATCCGCCCATATCGATTGCAAGCAGACTTCCGAACATCCCGGGGTCTACGCCGATCATTCTGTAAAGTGGCACGATTATTTTTCCCAGAACATCCGCAAGTACTGGAGCAAGACAGATCATCCCCGCCATCGATAAAGCCGTACTTCCAAGAAACTGAAAGCCTTCTTCAAATTTTGCACCATACCCCCGTTTATTTCCCATTATCCGGTCAATGCCGCCGACTACCGCCCCCGCCGCCATGATGACCATTAGTACCTTATTCATTTACTGATATCCTTCTCCTAAACAATCCGCCGGATCGTAATAATACTCCTATAAGTAGCCGACTCCGTCTTTATTCCGGTCCGTTCGGTACTGGCGTGCACGATCCTCCCGTTTCCGATATAAATCGCAACATGCCCGCCGTAATAAATGATATCGCCTGGCTGTGCTTCCGAATAAGAAACACTCTTGCCAACGCCGGACTGCGCATACGAACTCCGCGGCAGAGAATAACCGAAATTTTTATAGACTGACATGACAAAACCTGAACAGTCCGCTCCGTTCGTCAGGCTGGTTCCACCTGCTACATAGGGATTTCCCACGAACTGACAGGCATAATTCGCGATTTCCTGCCCTTTCCCACTTCCGCCGGATGATACGGCTGATGAGGTTGATGATGACGTAGATGCCTCCTGTGAAGAAGTCTGGCTGCTTTCGGAACTGCTCTGACTCTCTCCCGACTGGCCCTGCTGAGCCAAAAGCTGCTCCTGTTCCGCTTTCAGCCGTTCTTCTTCCTCTTTCCGCTTCCGTTCCTCTTCTTCTTTCCGTTTCCGCTCTTCTTCCTCCAGCTGCCTGATCTGAGCGGTCTCCTGTTTGATCTTCGTTGTATAAGCCGCAGCCTCCTGCCGCGCTTTCGCCAGCATGACGCTGTAATTCTCATATTCTTCTTTCTTCTGAGCAAGCACTTCTTCCAAATAGGCCTCTTCCTCTTCCAGCTCATACTGGGAAGTCTGAAGCTCAGATTTTTCCTCTTCCAGTTGATCCTGCAGGGCCGCGACTTCCTCTACCGTCGCCTGATATTCTTCCAGAAGTTTTCTGTCATATGCGTACAGCTTCTCCACATATTCGGCCTTATTGACCATATCGCTGACGCTGAGAGATTCCATAAAAAGCTGTATATAAGACATCTCGCCCTGCTCATACATGAACTTAATGCGGACCTTCATGGACTCATACTGTTCATCCTTGACCGCCACTGCCGTATCATAATCCGCCTGCGTTACCGCAATTTCCTCTTCCTTTATTTTAATGGCCTCTTCAATCAGATTGATATCCGTCAAAAGGCTCACCATCTCCGCATCCAACTCTTCAATCTCATTCCCGATATCGGCCTGCGCGCCCTTATAGCCGGAAATCTGCTGATTGACATTATTGAGATTCTTCTCGTTTTCTTCCTTCTGCTGCTGTATTTCGGAAATGGTCGTGGCATAGACCGGTTCTGCCGCTGCCACAACGAGCGTCAGAACCGCCACCGCACCTATAAATCTCATGAACCTTTTTTTTCTATGTGTAAAAACGCGTGTCATCTAGCGACCATGCCTTTCTCTCAACCCGTACTAAAGTTCGCAGTTATTGACCGTACGAGGGAACGGGATAACGTCTCTGATATTGCCCATGCCCGTCAGATACATAACGCATCTTTCAAATCCAAGGCCGAAGCCCGCATGTCTCACGGAGCCATACTTCCGCAAATCCAGATAGAACTGATAATCCTCTTTGTTCAGGCCCATCTCGTCCATCTTCTTTTCCAGTGTCGCCAAATCGTCCTCTCTCTGGCTTCCGCCAATGATCTCGCCGATGCCCGGAACCAGACAATCCATCGCCGCTACGGTCTTTTCATCCTCGTTCAGCTTCATATAAAACGCCTTGATTTCCTTTGGATAATCCGTTACAAAAACCGGCTTTTTAAATTCTTTTTCGGTCAGATAGCGCTCATGCTCCGTCTGCAGGTCACAGCCCCAGGATACTTTATACTCAAACTCATCATTATGCTTCTCCAGAATTTCGATTGCTTCCGTATAAGTCACATGACCGAAATCGGAATTCAAAACGTGCTGCAGTCTTTCAATCAATCCCTTATCCACGAACTGGTTAAAGAAGTTCATCTCCTCCGGCGCATTTTCCAGCACATAGCGGATAATATGTTTGAGCATGGATTCCGCCAGCATCATATCGTCCGTCAGGTCCGCAAACGCGATTTCCGGCTCGATCATCCAGAATTCCGCCGCATGCCTTGTCGTATTGGAATTTTCCGCACGGAAAGTCGGCCCAAAAGTATAAACATTCTTAAAGGCAAACGCATACGTCTCTACGTTCAACTGCCCGCTCACCGTCAGGCTGGTCGGTTTTCCGAAAAAATCCTGGCTGTAATCGATGCTCCCATCCTCTTTTCTCGGAATATTATCCAGATCGAGCGTTGTAACCTGGAACATTTCTCCCGCGCCTTCGCAGTCGCTGCTCGTAATGAGCGGTGTGTGCACATAGACAAAACCTCTTTCCTGAAAAAAGGTATGAATCGCATAAGCAATCAGAGAACGCACGCGAAAAGTCGCCTGAAAGGTATTCGTCCGCGGTCTTAAATGCGAGATTGTCCGCAGATATTCAAAGCTGTGTCTCTTTTTCTGCAGTGGATAATCCGCCGTGGAAGTGCCTTCGATAACGATTTCTTCCGCCTGCATCTCAAAAGGCTGTTTTGCCTGCGGTGTCGCAACGATTTTTCCTCTTGCAACGATGGCGGAACCGACATTCAATTTGGAAATCGTCTCAAAATTCTCCAGCCCGTCCCCATAAACAATCTGCAGCGTCTCAAAAAAAGTTCCGTCATTTACGACAATAAATCCGAAGGTCTTGGAATCCCGAATGCTCCTGACCCATCCGCCAATCGTCACTTCTTTGTCAATATAAGCCTCCCTGTTACGATATAAATCTTTGATATCCGTTAAATTCATCTCCATATCCTGCCTTTCTGATTATATCTTATATCATTTATTTAGAAGAACGCCTTATTTTAGGCGTTCTTTCGGGTGAAAAAGATTTGCTTTGCAAATCGTAGAACTTCTTAGCGAAGCGCCCGTTGGCGCAAGCTTTAGAAGTTCTTTTCATCCTATTCGTTCTTAATGACCGCATTATTCTTCAAGAATTCCATAGCCGTCTCCGATATCAGATATTCATAAAAAACTTCCTCGCCTACTTCTTCTTTGAAAGCGTCCACGGACTCATATCCAAACTCCAGCGCCTCTTCTTCCATCTTCTGTGCGATTTCATCCTTCGTCGGATTCAGCCCTTCCGCATCCGCAATCGCCTGGAACATAATATACTGCTGCGCCATCGTGGTAGCGTCCTCCTGAAATACCGCCAAATAAGATTCCGTATCCATGCCATAATAATTCAGCATAAAAGTATCCAGATTCACACCATAGGAGGAAGCCTGCGCCGTCATCGACTCAATCAGCACATCCTCATACCGCTTTACCATTTTTTCCGGCGGTTCGTTGAAAATGCTGTTCGCCATGACCGCCTGCGTAATATCGCTTGCCACCGCATCTTCATACATGCCTACCGCTTCCGCATAGAACGCATCATATACATAAGCGCGGAGTTCTTCTATCGTACTGCATTCCGCTATGCCGAATTCCTGCACGAGCTCGTCCGTCAGCTCCGGCGTCTCCGAAACCGAAATACTGTTGACCGTCACATCGAAAGTAACCGCAGCTCCGGCCAAATCGGGATTGGGAGCATAATCAGCCGGAAAGCTCAACTCCAGCGTCACTGTCTCGCCGACACTTGTCCCGATCAGCCCATCTTCAAAGCCCTCGATAAAGCGCCCGGAGCCAATCGTCAGACTGTCTCCCTGTGCCGTGCCTCCCTCAAAAGCAACGCCGTCACGATAGCCCGTATAATCGATATTGACCGTATCGCCTTCCTGCACCGTCGTCCGATCCGTCACCTCTACCATAACAGTCCGCTGAGAGCGGAGATATTCGATATAGCTGTCCACATATTCGTCCGACACTTCCGGCTCCGGCTGCGTTACTTCAATACCCGTATACTCCCCGAGCGTAACATACTTGGAAGCCTTTATTTCGCTCAGATAAGCAGCATCCTTCCCGCAGGCGGACAGCATCCCCGCCGCCAACGTGACTGCTGCCAATAACGTAATCTTTTTTTTCATCATAAATATTGCCTTTCCTTTTCTCATCATATCCAATAACATCATACTAGAATATAACACAAATCCATATTTATTTCCACCCTTTCTCTTGCCTATTGTCCAAATCAATGATAAAATGTTTGATGCAAAAGCAAGTAAAATCGGGAGGTATCTATATGAGTACATGGGCAATTGTATTATTGTGCATTTTAGCCGTTCTTATTATCGCTATTGTCGTTTTGTATTTTCTCGGCAAAAACATGCAGAAAAAGCAAGAGGCACAACAGGCACAGATTGAAGCAATGAAACAGACCGTTTCCATGCTGATCATCGATAAGAAACGGATGAAGATAAAAGAATCAGGTCTGCCGCAGGCCGTCATAGACCAGACGCCCAAAATGCTGCGCAATTCCAAGCTTCCGGTCGTCAAGGCCAAAGTCGGACCACAGATCATGACTTTGATCTCCGAAGAAAAGATTTTCGATTCCATTCCTGTCAAAAAGGAAGTAAAGGCCGTTGTAAGCGGCATCTACATCACGGATGTAAAGGGTATTCACGGCAAGCTTCCGCCGGTAGAGCCCAAGAAAAAAAGCTTCTTCAAACGTGCTGTTGAAAAAGCTCAGGAAAAAGCCGGTGCAAAACCGCTTAAATAATTTTTTCGATACTGCCTTTCGATCTGATATCCAGAACGATCTGGCAGTCCGCGAGATATTCATAATTGACATCCAGCGCATAATCCACATCCACCACGATTCTGTCAGATTCCTGTGTGATGTGGATTTTTCGTGTGTCGATTCCGATCAGGATATTTCCGTACGGCGTATTATAGCTCGTCATATTTTTTCGGTTCTCTTCAAAAATCATATGTACATTGACGGCTCCACTCCGGGTAAGCTCTAAAGCATGTTCACCAAATTTGATCCTGTTCTTGACCGGTTCCGAAAACCCTTCCATGATCTCATCATACAGCACGTAATGGCTTCCGTTTTTTTCATAATAACTCCCCGGCATGATCGTCTCAATCTTTTCGACATCCGAGTCGCTCTGGTCGAACTGCAGACCGCGCAGGGAGATCAATACATCTTTCGTCATCTCAATAATCCTCAATATTAATTACTTTAGCGGAAAGAATTCCATAAGAAAGAATGGAATTGGCGAACCGCTGGAACTTTTCTGCCGCATCGCTCACAAAAAAACGATACAGCTCCGTACCAAGCTCCGGTCTTTTTTCGCTCTCCAGTCCCTTCTCTTCCAATAACCGTTTCAACGCTCGTGCGGTCTCGTACGCCGGATTTACAAGGCAGACTTTTTCTCCCATGATCCTTCCGACAGTGGAACGAATCAGCGGATAATGAGTACAGCCCAGAATCAACGTATCAATGCCGCTGTCGATCAGTTCCGACAAGTACCGCCTCGCTATTTCATCTGTCACCGGGTCTTCCCACAACCCTTCCTCCACAAGCGGTACAAATAACGGACAGGCTTTGCTGATAACACTGACACTTCTGTCACTTTCTTCTATGTATCTTTTATAAATGCCGCTGCTGATCGTTGCTTCCGTCGCAATAACGCCGATTTTCCCATTCCTGGTCGTCTCTAACGCCGTCTTGGCGCCGGGCCGCACCACATCGATGATCGGAAGTGCCGTTTCTTCTTCCAGAACTTCCAGTGCACAGGCACTTGCAGAGTTACAGGCGATAACGATCGCCTTGACCTGCTGCGTCTGCAGAAAACGCACGATCTGTCTGGAATATCTCGTAAGGGTCTCCGGAGATTTACTGCCATAAGGCACCCTTGCCGTATCACCGAAATATACGATCCGCTCGTTAGGAAGCTGGCGCATGATCTCCCGCGCCACCGTCAGGCCGCCCACTCCCGAATCAAAAACGCCTATCGGCGCATTATGAAGTAATTCTTTCTCATTCATCTCAAAATCGGACTCCCGTTATTTCTATTCTATATGCTGCTCAAGCCACTCGAGCAATCTGCTTTTTACTATAACCTGTTCTTTGTCCGCCCGCAAGAGCCGGCAGCAATTTTCTTCTGTCAAAGCGGAACTTTCCTGCTCCGCGCCCTCTTTTTCCACGCCTTCTTTTGCCGCGCTTCCTTCCCCCGCTTCATATACTGCCTCATAGGTATCCTGCGGAAAACACAGTTCCGGGTACAGCACACACCACCACACAAAGGCCAAAACGCCTGCCAGAAGACCGGCAGACCGCATCCGTGGGACAGACGCTTTCATACTGCACAGATATCTCTGTTCCAGTTTCTTCAGGTTATCTATTATCGTGTTCATCATCGTTTCATACTCCTTTTCCCGCCGTTCCTTACTGTACGGCTTTTCAAGGAGTATTCCCAATTCCATGATGACTATTCCACTCTCGCAGCAGTCGCCAACTACCCATTTAAACATGGCCGCCTGGCTCGTTGCCCGCGGAAATAAACTGTTACATACTTTCTTTTCACACAATGCTGTTCAGGAAATATTCTCCGCCCGGATCTGTTTGATAATGGAACTCTCCTGATTATCGATATGCAGCTTCGCAGCCTTCGCAGCCCCTTCTTTATCGCAGCGGACAATGCTTTCATAAATCATTCTATGCTCTTCCACCAGATTATTATGCTGGTTTTCATCTTTAATATATTCGAACCGGTACCGGTACATCTGCTCCGAAAGATTATTGATCAGCTGAATCAGACGCTGGTTCCGCGTCGCTTCTACAATGATATCGTGCAGCGCTACATCGGCCGCCGCAATGACCGTCGCATCCCCTGTTGCAGTCGCCTTCTCAAATTCGTCACACGCATCCCTAAGCCTCTGCTTTTCTTCCTCCGTAATCCTGTCGCAGGCAAGCTCTGTGCAGAGCGCATCGAGCGCCCGCCTGACCTCCAGTACATCCCGCAGACCCTTCTCCGTGATCTGTGCCACTTCTGCGCCGCGCCGCGGCATCATAATGACGAGTCCTTCCAGTTCCAGTTTTCGGATAGCCTCTCTGATAGGCGTCCTGCTCACGCCGAGCTGATTGGCAAGCTGAATCTCCAAAAGCCGTTCTCCCGGTTTCAATTCACCAGTCAGAATCGCCTTCCTGAGTGTATTAAAAACGACATCCCGCAAAGGAAGAAATTCGTCCATATTTGTCTGAAACTGAACCCCCATATTTACCATTCCCCTTTCCTGACTCTTTTCCTGCCGACTGGCCGTCCTGACATCACCATTAATGAAACCCTGTCACAAAGACCTGTCCGGCCAGACCACGGCCCTTAATCTGCCCAGCAGCTGCCGCTGCCGGCTCCTTTTCCGTAAAAAGTCCGAAAACCGTCGGGCCGCTGCCGCTCATCAGCGCATTCAAGGCCCCTGCTTTTTTCATTTGTTCCTTTATCTCATCGATGACCGGATATTTCCGCACCGTAACCGTCTCTAACACATTTCCTATTCGCTTTGCGATGCCGCTCAGACTGCCGTTTCGAATCGCCTCTTCAATACCGTCAATGTCAGGGTGATACGCCAGCGTATCGGCGTGCAGATTTTCATAGACATATTTCGTCGAAACATCAATGTCCGGCTTGGCAACGACCAGGACGCACGGCGGCGGTGCCGGCAGTTTCGTCAAAACTTCTCCGATGCCCTCCGACAGGGCCGTCCCACCCATCAGACAATAGGGAATATCCGCCCCAAGCGTCACGCCAAGGGCCTGTAACTGCTCCAGTGAATATCCGAATCCGAACAGTTCGTTCAGCCCCATAAGCGCCGCCGCCGCATCAGTGCTTCCACCCGCCATTCCTGCCGCAATGGGAATCCTTTTTTCCAGAAGGATTTCCACGCCCTCGGATATGCCTGTCTCCACGAACAGTCTTTCAGCCGCCCGGCAGATCAGGTTGTCCTTTCCGGCGGAGAGATTCTCTTTGTCAATTTTTAAAACAATGCCCGGTTCTTTCTTCCGGCAAAAAGTCAATGTATCGCAAAGATCAATCGTCTGCATGATCATCTTTACTTCATGATAACCATCTTCCCTGCGGCGCAATACATCCAGGCCGAGATTAATTTTGGCATACGCATTTCGTCTGAGCTGTTCCATCGTTTTCCCCCATTTTTCCTCCATTCCAAAGCGTCACAAACAATTCATGCAGAATGGCCCGAAGGGCATCCTGTGAGGCACACTTGCTGCCACACCGTCAGGTGTGTTGGCTTTTAGAACTTCTCTTTACACTTTCAACCTGCGGTATTTTAATCCGCAAAGCAAAAATTCTGTATTTTCTGTGTACATTGTATTCAAAAACTGAGATTGTACTTAATTTTATACAATCTCGGATTGTTTGTCAATGCTTGAGAAGATATAATAGTGTGAGAAAGGTTCCGCGCTGCGTAACCTTTCTCACACTACAGAGTTGCTTTCAGCAATTCTGTCAGCAAATGACTTACACACAATCAGGACAGGAGAGGAATCACATGAAACTGAACAAAAATAAACTGGCCCGTTTAGAAGGGGTATTGCAAGAAATGGTAAATACCGGATTTGTGGCGGGTGTAAACTGTATGGTCTTACAAGACGGTGAAGAACAATGTTATTATGAGGCCGGATTCCGGGACACCGCAAATCGGATTCCGATTACGCGTGACACAATTTTCAGGCTGTATTCCATGACAAAGCCAATTACTTCAACGGCTGTCATGATGCTTCTGGAAGAAGGAAAAATCGATTTGCTGGAACCGGTCTCCAAATATCTGCCCGGTTTTGCAGAGCAATATGTTATCAAAAACGGCATGAGGATGCCAATTACCCATCCGGTCACAATCCAGCATTTGCTGAACATGACTTCCGGTCTTGTCTATCCGGGAGAAAACTGCGCTGCTGAAGTTCAGACAGGCGCTTTGATACAGGAAGTGACGGACAGGATAACTTCTTCCGAACCGCTTGCGACCGTCGAAATCATGAATCGGCTGGGGCAGCTTCCGCTCGCTTTTGCGCCGGGTGAAAGATGGCAGTACGGCACGTCGGCAGATGTTCTCGGCGCTGTCGTGGAAACCGCATCGGGTATGCGTTTCGGAAAATTTCTGTCAAAAAGAATCTTCGAACCGCTCGGCATGAAGGATACGGCCTTCTATGTACCGCAGGATAAACAGGCGCGCCTTTCCAAAGTATATGAACCCACGCCGGGCGGCCTGAGAGAATATCACGGCTCTCATCTCGCCATCCAGAACCGGATGGAGATTGAGCCCGCTTTTGAATCCGGCGGCGCAGGACTTGTATCTACGATTGACGACTATAAAGTGTTTTCGCAAATGCTTCTGCACGGCGGCTCTTTCAATGGCGTTACGCTGCTCTCTCCCAAAACCGTGGAGTTTATGACCGGCGCGCATCTGACTCCCGCTCTGCAGGACTATGTGAACCAATGGGAAAACCTCCCGGGATACACTTATGCAAATCTTCTGCGTATTATGACAGATCCCGGTGCCGCTGTTTCCATGGGAAGCAAAGGCGAATATGGATGGGACGGATGGCTCGGCCCCTATATCACGAATGACCCAGCCAACCGGATGACGCTTCTGATCATGCAGCAGAAAACCGGTTCCGGCACAACAGAATACACCAGAAGAATCCGGAATGTGCTATTCTCTTCTCTAAACTAGGTACATAAAAACTCCCGGTGCGGGAAAAAATTCTGCACGCCGGGAGTTCTTTTTCATAATAGAAACATCGATTTCTGTTTCAGATTCTTTCTTTTTTCAGATTAGTTGCTTTTTTCAACCGTAAGTCCGGCATCCTCAGCCATCTTATCGAAGCCGCTCATAACAGCGTCATATGTCTGCTGGGAAATCTCCGGCAGCTTGCCGCCCCAAGTCTTCTCAGCCTGCTCATAACCTTTCTTGAAAGCATCTCTCATCTCTTCAATCTTATCCGGATCACCGCCTGTCAATGCGTTCGCAAAATCCAGAATTCTTTCGGATGTCTGCTTTACACCCCAGTAACCGTCTTCCGCAATATCCTTCTGCGCCTGTAACTTTGTAGCCTCATCCACTTCAAGGTTTCCGCCTGCGAGAATGCTCCAGATACCATTTGCACTGTTAAAAGTCTGACCCTGTTTTGACAGCATCTGTTCAACAATGCTCTGTAACTGTTTCTGATGTTCCTCCTGATCTGCTTTCATTTTCGCAACTAACGATGAATTCTGTGTATAGGTCTTCTTCACAGAATCTGTTGTGGTCTCCTTAGACGGTTCATAAACAGCGCCGGTATCTTCCTTCTTAGACGCTGCATCAGTTGTTGTTTTCTCTGCTGCCTGCTCCGCTGTTTTCACATCGGTCTGGCTTGTCTGATAAGTTTCATATACGCTGGCAGCACCAGTAACTCCGTTTACGCTCATGTCTATCCCTCCTTGGAATTTTTATTTTCAATCACACGGAACTTTTGGTTTCCGCTACTTCTGTATAGTATATCGTATCATCGCCCTGTAAATATTAGAGCCGAAAGGAATTATTTTCTATTTTTTCCATCTGTTGTATGCTATACTGAAAGCAGAAATACAGTTCCTGACGGTATCATACAATTAACTTAAAGAAAGGGTTACGTTATGATCGAAAATGACAAAGTACAGAAAATTTTATATGGCGGGGATTACAATCCCGAACAATGGCCGGAAGATATCTGGGAAGAGGATATGCGTCTGCTCAAACTGGCTCATATCGATATCGTGACGCTGAATGTTTTCAGCTGGGCTTCCCTCCAGCCGGACGAGGATACCTATTCCTTTGAAAAACTCGATAAAATCATGGACATGGTGCGCAGGAACGGCCTGAAAGTCTGTCTTGCAACTTCTACCGCCGTTCATCCGGCATGGATGGCAAGAAAATATCCCGATATTCTCCGAACGGAGTTTTACGGTATGAAACGCAAATTCGGCGGCCGCCATAACTCCTGCCCGAACAGCCCGACTTACCGGAAATACGCAGGTGCGCTTGCCTCCAAACTGGCAGAACGCTATCAGGACTATGACAATATCGTTGCATGGCATATTTCCAATGAATTCGGCGGCGTATGCTACTGCGAAAACTGTGAACGCAGATTCCGCGAATGGCTGAAAGAAAAATATAAAACGATCGATGAAGTCAACCGCGTCTGGGATACGGCATTCTGGGGACATACCTTTTATGATTTCGACGATATTGTAACGCCGAACCTGCTCACCGAACACTTTGCACCGAACAGAACGACTTTCCAGGGTATTTCACTGGATTACAGACGATTCAATTCCGAAAGCATTCTGGACTGCTACCGTCTGGAATACGATGCTGTCCATGCCATTACGCCGGACATTCCGATCACCACGAACCTGATGGGCACCTATTCCGACCTGGATTATCAGAAGTGGGCAAAATATATGGATTTTATCTCCTGGGACAACTATCCTTCCAACGATACGCCCATCGAGGAAGTCGCGCTCCGGCACGACCTGATGCGCGGCTTAAAACAGGGAAAACCTTTTGCCCTGATGGAACAGACACCAAGCGTTACCAACTGGCTCCCCTATAATGCCCTCAAACGGCCGGGCGTCATGCGTCTCTGGAGTTATCAGGCCGTCGCTCATGGCGCGGATACCGTTATGTTCTTCCAAATGCGCCGCAGCATCGGCGCCTGCGAAAAATATCACGGTGCCGTTATTGACCATGTCGGTCATGAAAATACGAGAGTTTTCCGGGAAATCACGGAACTCGGCGCAGAGCTTGAAAAAATCGGTTCTCTGACGCTGGGCGCGCGGACCGATGCGAAAGCTGCCATTATCTTTGACTGGGACAACTGGTGGTCCACAAGCTATTCTGCCGGTCCGAGTGTTAATCTCCGTTACTGCGATGAAATTCTGAATTATTATAAGGCGTTCCACAACCTGAACATTTCCGTAGATATGATCAGCGTGGAAGATGACCTCTCCCAATACAGTCTCGTTGTCGCTCCGCTCCTTTATATGGTAAAATCCGGCCATGACGAAAAGCTGCGCAGCTTTGTTGCCGGCGGGGGACATTTCCTGACTACCTTTTTCAGCGGCTATGTAGACGAACACGATCTGGTCACAGTAGGCGGCTATCCGGGCAAACTCCGCGATATCCTCGGCATCTGGGTAGAGGAAGAAGATGCTCTGCCGGAAAACGACGCAAACAGCTTTACCTACGAAGGGACAACTTATCCTGCCGTTCTGCTCTGCGACCTGCTGCATACCGAAGGCGCTGAAGCCCTTTGTTCCTATGAAAAAGATTTCTATGCCGGTATGCCCGCGCTGACCCGCAACCGCTTCGGAAACGGCTATGCTTATTATGCGGCGACCCGCTCCAACGCCGGCTTTTACCGCCGCCTGATCGGCAATATCTGTAAAGAGGCATGCATTGAACCGCTGATGGAAACGCCGGAACTCGTAGAAGTCACACAGCGCCGTAACCATAACGGAACTTTCCTGTTCTTCCTCAATCACGATACGGAAGCGCATGATATCGCTCTGCCCTATGCAGGAACGGATATTTTAACGAATACGGCTTATCAGCCCGGTGAATGCCTGAGGCTGGAAACAAAGGGTGTTGCAATCATACGAGTCGCGAAATGAACATGACTCTTTTCCGCTTCTCGTAGGCAAAAGCAATGACAAGGAAAGGAAAAATATACCATGAAAATAACAGACAAAAAAGAATATCTTGCACAAATCCGGGAAGTCATCGGCAAAGGCCCCTATCACGACGACTGGGCATCCCTGACGGACTTTACCATGCCCGCATGGTATGAAAAAGCCAAATTCGGCATTTTTATCCACTGGGGTGTGTACAGCGTTCCGGCTTTCGGCGATGAATGGTATTCCCGGAAGATGTATATTCAAGGCACGCCGGAATACGAGCACCACATCAAAACTTACGGCCCACACAAAGATTTCGGTTATAAAGATTTTATCCCCCTGTTTACAGCAGATAAGTTCAACCCGGAATTTTGGGCTGACACTTTCGCAAAGGCGGGTGCCAAATATGTTGTCCCGGTGGCGGAGCACCATGACGGTTTCCAGATGTATGACAGCGGCCTGTCGATTTATAACGCTGCGAAAATGGGACCGAAGCGCAATGTCCTCGGAGAATTAAAAGAAGCTTTTGAAAAAAGGGGACTCGTTTTCTGTGCATCTTCCCATCGGGCAGAACATCTCTGGTTTATGGGAAACGGCAAGGATTTCGACAGCGACATCAAAGAGCCTTTACAGTGTGGTGACTTTTACTGGCCTTCCCTGCAGGAACAGCCGGAGCACCAGAATCTTTTCGCCAATCCCTATCCGACAGAAGAATTTCTGGAAGACTGGATTTGCCGTACCTGCGAGATCATCGACCGCTATCAGCCGAAAATTCTCTATTTTGACTGGTGGATTCAGCACGAAGGCTACAAACCCGGCCTTCGCCAAATTGCCGCTTATTATTATAACCGCGGCCTGGAATGGGGCTTCCCGACCGCCATCTGCTACAAACACGATGCAATGGCTTTCGGCAGCGCTATTGTGGATGTGGAACGCGGTAAATTTGCCGATACGAAGCCATATCACTGGCAGACAGATACCTCCATTACGCGTAATTCGTGGTGCTATACCACTTCGCTCAACTATAAGAGCAGCAATGAGTTAATTTGTTATCTTGTCGATGTGGTCAGCAAGAACGGCAATCTCCTCCTGAATATCGGCCCCAAAGCCGATGGTTCTTTTACGGAAGAAACAGCCGCTATTTTACAGGATATCGGTTCCTGGCTTTCCGTGAACGGAGAAGCCATTTACGGCAGCAAGCCCTGGCGTTATCCGGCTGAAGGCCCGACAAAGGAAATCGAAGGCCAGTTCAGCGATAAATCCGCCACGGCCTATACGAGCAAAGATTTCCGATTCACAGCCGGAAACGGCTGCATTTATGCCGCTTGTATGCAGTATCCGGCTGACGGCCATGTGACGATTCAGTCGCTGGCCAAGAGCCATGATGCCAACAAGCCTAACTTCCACGGCATTATACGCCAAGTCAGCATTCTCGGCTTTGACGAACCCATTGACTTCCGGGTAGATGAAGATGGACTGCATTTTGTGACCAAGTCTGTGAAGAGTGCGTTTCCGGTCGTGGTCAAGGTTGAAACAGAATAGGGAAATATGAGACATATCGCCGGTGGGAACCTCAGAAGGATCCTGCTGGCGACATTACTTTCTATGCAATCGATACATGAGGATAATTAATCTTGTCCATCCCGGCTTTCAAAGCCTTATCTGCCGTTACCACAATCATTTTTTCCGAATCTGTAGAATTTGCCTTTGCTGTTCCCAATATCACAGCATCCATAGATTTAAAATTATATTTCAAAGCATTGTGAATAAAAATTTCAGCTTCAGCAATTACATGAGTATCTATTTCTAATACTTTAACATTAAATAGACTATTGCATCCACTTGATACTTCCTTTTCAAGTTTTAGCCATGCTTTCAGTTTCGCTTGACTCCATTTTTTCTGTTTCGGTATAATATATTGACTTTCACACACAGTACCCGTTGCTTTATGAATCCGATTACATATTTGTACTCCGCCGCCCGTCCCTCTTGCATACTTACCTATTACCGAAATAATCTCTATTTGTGTAACTTTTGAAATGCAGCATTCTCCCTCCAGGATTTTATCAATACTTTCATTACTTTCCTCTGTGCTGACATATTTTAATAACGCAAAATATGCATTCGTATCTAATAAATATCTTGTCATTTGTTTATTCACCGCCTAATCTGCCTTCATGATGTCAGTTCCATTTATAAGCGTTTTCATTGTATCTTCATCCATTGGCTCCAGCTTGCTTTTGATCATGTTTACAAGTTCTTTTAAATCCGCCCCCGGCCCTTTGTTAATATAGCCATTAATTCCCAAATTGACTAATTTTTTTACATCTGCAAATTGAGAATAATTTGTATAGACAATGATATCAACATATGGATTAATATTTCTTATTTTAATCACTAATTCTTCGCCATTCATGCGTGGCATTTCCAAATCCAGAAGAATAAGATCGTATTCATTTTTCATAAAATGTTCAAGACCATCCTGCCCGTCAAATGCTACATCAACATTCATATCTTCATATTCTAATGCCATTTTCACAAGATCAGCCGTTTCTTTGTTATCTTCAACCAATAATATTTTATACATTCCTATTTTCCTCCAATTTTATTCTTATCACAAATTTAGCCCCACCCATATAGGCTGGGTCTACATAGATTCTTCCATTAAATATTTTTAAAATATTCCATACTATATACAATCCAAGACCTTCTCCTCCTTCTTCGCTTTCTTTTCTCTTTGTAGAATAAAACGGGTCAAAAATTTTTTTCGAACTTTCTCCTGAAATCCCTGTACCATTATCCACAAAACATATAATCAAAGCATCTTCTTCCACTTGGATACTAACATCTATTTTCCCTCTAACCCCCTTTTTATTTATTGCATAAATAGAATTAATAATCAAATTATAAAACACCTGTGAAAACTGAATTGCCTCTCCATATAACTCAACATTTTCATCACCTGTAATGGTGTATTCTATCCCTTCATTACTTAATCTCATATTAAGTTCTTCAAATATAGCTACTATTTCATGATATACTTTGAAGTATTCCTTTTTATTTTTGCTTGATACGATTGGCGCAAATCGGTCTAATAATTTACCCACTCTGCTTGTTTGAACTATTATACCATCCAAAAGTTCTTTCTCTTCAGGATTTATTGTTGTTTGTTCTTTTTCTTGCCTCATATAAAAAAGCTGTATGGCATATCTTATATTTGTTATCGGCTGCCCCAATTCATGAGAAAAGCCCTTTATCAAATCTGTAATTGCCAACAAACGCCTATTATGCTCCTGCTCCTCCAGAAGATCTGTCAAGCGCATTAATAATATCTCTTGATTTTCTCTATTTTGCTTTTCAAAATCCTTTTGTTTCTTTTCATCAAATGTTTTTATTTTCCTTAAATCATTAATCCGTTTCTCAATTAACCTGGCTTTATCAGGCATATCGTATTTGATATAAAATTTGAACAAAGTTTGTGCAATCGGAATACTATTATCATATATTCTGTCTATATCCGCAAGTGTTGCATTTCGCTTAATTTCATCTCCTTGTGCATCATAAAACAATACTAATTCATATTGTATATTAAAATCCCTTTGCTTTGTAAGGTCATGCTCCTCCATATACGTCTGCGCATCAGAATAATCACTCCTTAATCTGCAGATTCTAAATAAACTTCGAATAACCACACCATCATTACTGTATTTAAGCATTCCTTTTACCCACAAAAGCGCACAATCATACATTTGAAATGTTTCTGCTAATTTTAAAATATGCCTGTTAACGGCATTATTGCTTTTGATACAATTTTCTACGCTTATTTTATTCAAAAAATAAATAATATCGCACTTATCTTTCAATTTTAAACTTTGTATCGATTTTTTTATCGCTTCAACAGTAAACTCTGCATTTACTTTCTTTATATATTCAAGAACCTCGTTCGAAGCAGGCCAATAATCATAAATTATCCTTAATGCTCCTTTTCTGATTACTTCTGCATAATTTTCATTGCTGCTAATTTTTAAAAGTTTATCAAAAACAGACTTTTTTATTTCATACACCGAATCGACTTTCTCAATAAACCGGGAGAAATTTGTAAAAAACTCTGGATTATTCTTAATTTTTTCTAGATAATCCATATAAACATCAACTGCTTTATCATAATTTTTCATTTTAAACAAAATATCGCCTTTGATTTTATAAAAGAAATTATTTTCTTCGTATAGTTTTATTGCTTCATCACATATATTGATAGCTTTCTCAAAATTACCAGCATAACGCATCTCAGATATTTTTAACGCATATTCTCTTTCATTAAATGATATACTATTTACCATTTTTACTCCCATCTGCCTGCTTCAAGCAGACACTGAAATTCAATAGCACGAAACAACACTCTTTATTTATATTATAAATGACTAAATTCCAACTATCAATCAAAAAGAACACCCTCCCAGTTTCCACGAGGAGAGTGCCCTATTTACTACACAATTCATAATGCTATTATTTCAACACTACTTCCCGCAGCCACATATCCGCCAGCGCTACCCACGACGTGCATTCCTTTTCCGTGCCGCTTCCGTCGGCGCACATCGTCCGTTCGTCCGCGAGGGCCAGCCCGTGTCCGCCCTTCGCGTACATATGCAGCTCTACCGGAACATTATGCCTGCGCATAGCCAGCGCCAACAGAAGAGAATTTTCCGCAGGCACGGAACCGTCCTCATTCGTATGCCAGAGGAAAGTCGGCGGCGTATCTGCGCTGACCTGATTCTCCAAAGATACTTCCTCCTTTAATTCCTCATATTTTTCGCCGAGCAGCATGCGGAAAGAATCCCGATGCGCATATTCGCCGGATGTAATGACCGGATAGTGCAGAATCATACCCGCCGGACGCAGTTCCTCAGACAAAAGGCCGACCTTCTCCGCCAAAAAAGGCTTTTTCCAGAACATCCCATAACTTGCCGCAAGATGGCCGCCCGCAGAGGAGCCTTCCACCAGAATCTTATCGGCCTTTACATGCCATTCCTCGCTGTGCTCCCTGACCATTTTCATGACGGTAGCAAGTTCTATGAGCGCCGTCGGATAAGTTGCCGGTTCCACAGAATAACGCAGCACCACTGCATGATAACCATACGCATTCCACTGCAGCGCGATCATCTCCCCTTCCCGGTCGGAGACATAACGATAACCGCCGCCCGGACAAATAATGATCAACGGCCGCTCCTGTATGTGCATCGCTTCCGAATGCGAAATCAGATAGGTGGTCATCTTCGCCTGTTCCGTCGATCCCTCCACCCGAATCGGGTATTCTTTGTAAATCATATTAATCCTCCATTCTACCGCCTCAAACCACACTTCTCACATTTTAAAATAACACAACTTCACGTCCCCCGTCATTTGAAGCGCCAATTCCGAAGGCCTCTGTCCATCCTGGATATCATGTGTCAATTCTACCTTGACGTCCGCATAAACAGGCTTCCAGCCCGCAATCCGCTCTTCGGTATCTTTGACCATCAGCGGTCCCATTACCGGACGCGGATGCTTCACATAGGTTCTCGTTTCTCCCTGCCAGCTTCCTGCCGTCTTTCCATTAATGAGCACTTCTACTTTACAGCCGTTTTTGCTCAGCAAATGCAGAGTGATTTCCTTTGCTTCCGGCGCGATCGCACAGTCACGATAAACGAGGACGCCTTCTTTATCCGAACACAAGAGTTCTGCCGCACTGTACCCAAACTGCCCCTCCGTGAGCACGATATTCTCATAATCGTCATAGTGGTCTGCCGCGGTCTTTTTCGCCATATCCCGCAGTCCCGGTTTTACGCCCGGAATCTCGACCTGCGCCGACAAGGTACATGCCGCGCTGGAAGGCCCCGCATATATGGTATAACAACCGCCTTCCACCATCAAAGAACGGCTGATGACATCATAGAAACGGAATTCTTCCACCGGAACCGAAATTTCCACAGTTCTGCTTTCTCCTGGCGCCATATTTTTTAAACGTCGGAAACCTAACAGCTGCCGGAGGGGTTTTTTCACACGGGAAGCGGGCGCCGTTCCATATACCTGCACCACTTCATCACTTATGCGGCCGCCGATATTTTTCACGGCAAAAGATACCCGCAGGCTTCGCTTATCCACCAGTTCCACCGCCAAATCCGAATACGCAAAATCCGAATAGGTCAGGCCGAAACCGAACGGATAGAGCACTTCCCCGTCAAAATAACGGTAGGTGCGTTTTCCTTTGATGATGTCATAGTCATCGATATCGGGCAGCTGGTCGTCGCTTCGGTACCATGTCATGTTCAAACGGCCTGCAGGCGCATTTTCCCCGAAAATTGTTTCCGCCAGCGCGTCTCCCATATCCTGGCTTCCCGTCGCACTCCACAAAATGGCGGGCAGCTTTTCCTGTGCAGCATTCATCGCATACGGATAGTTGGAAATCAGTACGAGCACAACATTTGTATTCACCTGATAGACGGCTTCCATCAGCTTTTCCTGCGCCGGCGGCAGCACAATCGTGCCACGGTCCACCTCTTCTCTCGCATTCACCATCGGATTACAGCCCAGTGCAAGAAGTACTTTTTCCCTTCCCTGAACCAGTCTGACCGCCGCTTCCACACCGGACTCCACGACTTCCAATGTAAAAGATATTTCGGACAGCGCGATATCCTTTCTTGCGGATGCCGCCGTATCCATCGCCAGTCCCACACTCGGTCCGATCTGTTCGCCGCCCTTCATGGACCACAGACTGCCGTCTTCCCCTGCAAGTATGGACGAGCCAAAACGATTTGTCAATACCCATGTTCCGTCCGGCTGCTCTTCCAGATGAAAAATTTCCATGACGAACCAGTCAAAAGGTTCTTCTACATCGGCTGCAATTCTTCCCATTTCCTCCGGTTTCACTTTTCCGGGATAGAATCTGGTATTCATATATCTTCCGGTACGGGCACAGCGGAAATACAGGCTGCCCTCTCCCCAGTCCTCCATAATAAAAATATCCGGTTCTTCGGACAGGCCGAGTGCGCCGTCCTCCATAACGGCAATTCCTTTATCCCCACAGCGGAAGATAATCCTGTCATAGCCGTCCGCAAAAGAAATCTCCGCTCCCTGCAGCCTCTCGATACCCTGTTTGAGCGTCGTTTTCCGAAGCGGCTCACCGCAGTACCAGTCGCGGTACCAGGAATCTCCCGCAGGACCGACCAATGCAAGGGCCTCCGCGGCCGTTTCCTTACCTAACGGAAGTATTTCTCCCTCATTTTTTAAAAGAACAATCGATTCTCTCGATACCTGTCGGCATATTTCCTGATTCTCTTCGGAATTGATATCCGCTTCCGTTACGGCATCATAGGGATTGCGCGGCTCCCTGTCATAAATGCCGAGACGCAGCTTCGTGCGGAACATATTTCGAAGCGCCGTATCCACATCGGCTTCCGTAATCAGCCCAAGCTCATACGCTTCCCTTGCCGCCTGCTCCACTACCTGCGGATTATCCGACATGCCATCAACCCCGGCTTTCAAGGCCATCGCCAGCGTTTCGGCATGAAGTCCGCAATAATGATGAAAATCGGCTACCAGCTCCATCGCGCCGCCGTCACAGACCGCATGCTTTAATCCGTACTGGTCTTTTAAAATACGTCCGACCTCCGGGTTAAGCATCCCCGGAATGCCATTGATCTTATTATAGGCCGTCATGATCGCTTCCGCACCGCCGATTTCAATCGCTCTGCGGAAAGGCTCCAGATACAGTTCATATTTATTTCTCGGATCAATGGATGAATTTTTCCAGCCCCGACCCACTTCCGTATTGTTTCCATAAAAATGCTTGAGCGTAGATGCCACACGGAGATAATGCGGGTCTTCCCCCTGCATTCCCTGAATATAGGCGGAAGACATTTCTCCGACAAGTAAAGAGTCTTCCCCGTAACCTTCTTCCGTTCTGCCCCATCTCGGATCCCGCTCCAGATCGATCGTCGGCGCCCAGCGGCTAAGCCCTCTGTCCGGATGGCGGTGATAAATGACACGCGCCTCCGTTCCCGTCACTTCACCCGCCTTTTTGATCAGCTCCGTGTCCCAGGTCGCGCTCATACCGATTGGCTGTGGAAAAGAAGTTGTCGTTTCCGGCCCGCCTAATTCATTCTGATCGTTCCTCGCCTCAACGCCGTGTGCCGCTTCCCCGCCCACCGACATCGCGGGGATACCAAGTCTTTCCAGTTCCGGAACCCTTGTCGCGAGCATCCCCAGTTTTTCATCCATCGTCATTTCCGATAACAGCCAGTCAAGCCGCTCCTCTATGGGCAGCGATACATCCCAGAAAGGCGTATTCTTTTTCACTTCCATCCTTAACCATGCTCCTTCCTTAACCTGCAAATTTTCAGATAATTGCGCGTTTGGCAGTTCCAAACATTATCATAAACAATCTTAGGTTACAGAAAGGGCCCAACACCCTGCGATATCAGACCCTTCCAATTTTACCACTTTCTCTTTTTATTTCTTGATGTTTCTTTACAACACTTTATGGTTCATGCAGGAGAATCGCTCCGCGATTCTCCCGGGTGAGAAAGATTTGCTTCGCAAATCGTAGAACTTCTTGGCGAAACGCCCTCTGGCGTGAGCTTTAGAAGTTCTTCTCACCCTATTATTGGATTTTCTCAGCTAAGAACGCCGTCATTTCCGCATTTGCTTCATTCATTCCGTTCGCTTCGAGCTCTGCTACCATAGCATCCCAGTTCGCATCGAAGTTGGCCTGTCCGCCGGTCACACATTTCACCAGACCCGGCCATGCGATTTCGTTCAGGATATCTACTTTATTAGACAGATCCTGCGGAATCTGATATGCCCACAATGCGGAATAAGGAAGCAGTTCAAATTCGTCCGGCTGCGGGAAGATATCGATCAGCATATCAACCCCCCATGCTTCACATGCTGCCAACTGTTCTTCATTGTATTCAGCAATTACAGACTGTCTCGTGATCGTTGTATAAGGATTGCCGTTCTCATCTTCAGAACCGTCACCGTAAATCGGGAAACCTGTATAGTTGCCGACACCCGTCTTTTTACCATAATCAGGGTCGGAATTGGAAGCATCGATTTCTTCCTGCGTACGATATCTCATACCATTCTCATCCAGGAAATAGTTAACACCTTCAACACCCCATTTATGAAGAACCGCACCTTCGTCGGAGCAAAGGAAATCAAGGAATTTGATAGCGCGTACCGGATCTTCACAGCTCTTTGTAATACCGATACCCCAGCCTACCTGAAGACCCTGATATAACAGTGCCGGAGCCTTCTGATCCTCACGAAGCGTTACAGGAAGTCCGCAGTAAGTCTTATCCACTTTGCCGTCTGCGATCAGAACCTGCTGCGCCTGATTGTAATCCCACTCAGCATCCGTAATCGCTACAACACGTCCGCTGGAAAGCTTAGCGATATAGTCATCATGTGTCTGTGTAGCAAAGTTCGGATCAAGGATTCCTTCGTCATACATACGGCACAGCCACTGGAAATATTCTTTCTCTTCCGGTGTCGTATGCTTATAGTAGCAGTTGTAATTCTCATCGATTACCCACTGTCCGTTATCCGGCGCCGCATCAGCGATAAAGCCTGCCGGATTGCCCAGCGTGATCATCCAGTGCCAGTCGGAAGCGCTCATCGTGATACCGATCGTCTCCAGACCATCATCCGTTGTCGGATGTGCTTCCAGATACTTCTTGATCAATGCTTCATACTCTGCCAATGTTGTCGGATACTCATAATTATTCTCTTTCAGAGCCGCAAACTGAATCTGGCAGCCGCCGCCAGTCTTTAAGGTCTGCGCTCCTACACCCGCATAAGAGAGCTGATAGATGCCTTCATCGCCATTACCCCATTTCAGTTTCTCAAGCTCGTCGCCGTACATCTTCTTGATGTTCGGGCCATACTGCTCGATCAAATCTGTCATATCAATCAAAGCGCCTGCTTCGTACAGAGAAGTCGCTTCACCTTTTGCATAAATGAAATCCGGATATTCATCGTTCGCGATCATCAATGCAACATCCTGTTTTGCATCACCCTGTGAAGATACCGGATAAGAAATCTCCAGTGTAACGCCAGTTGCTTCCGTAATCGCATTTCCGACCGGATTATCCCAGCTGTCGTTGTTCGCATCCGTCAGGAATACTTCAAATGTAATTGGAGACTTGTCATCAGCCGCCGCATCCCCCGATGCATTGTCATTTCCAGAATCGGAAGCCGTATTTGTGCTGCTGCTTGTGTCGCCGCTCGAACTGTTCGATGAATCATCGGAACCGCCGCCGCATCCTGCCAGCAGGCCGGCACAAAGTGCAGAAACTGTCAACAGGGATAAAATCTTACGCATTTTCATAAATAAATCCTCCTTATTTTTCTCTCTATATATATCCTGAACGTATTCAGGTTACATATCATCAATAAAAATCTTGTCTTGAAGAATGCCCATATTGCAGGCACTCCCCAGATGGAGAATGCCGCTTTTTAGGCATTCTCCGGCGTGAGAAAGGTTCGCAATGCGAACCGTAGAAGTTCTTGGCGTTTCGCCCACTGGCGAAACGTCTTTAGAACTTCTTCTCACGCTAGTCTTTTACGGAACCAACCGTCATACCACCTACAAAATACTTCTGTAAGAACGGATATACGACAATAATCGGAACGGTAGCCACTACCGTAACGGCCATACGGATTGCCATCGGCGTAACGGCCTGTGTCACGTTGCTCGTCGAATGGGTATCCAGCTGCATCTGCGCCTGTGACATGATCTCATACAGTTTATACTGCAGCGTCGGAAGCTTCTTCGCATACAGATAGGTATCCATAAAGGAGTTCCACTGACCTACCGCATAGTACAGGGCAATCGTAGCGATAACCGGCGTACACAGAGGCATAACAACCTTGTACCATATCTGAAAATCATTTGCTCCGTCAAGCTTTGCCGCTTCCTGCAATGCCGTCGGCAGTCCATCGATGAAAGAACGTACCAGAATCATATTGTAAACCCAGATCAGACCGGGCAGGATATAGACCATAAAGTTATTGCCAAGACGCAGCGTACGCATGATCAGCAGATATTCCGGAATCAGACCGCCGCTCACATACATCGTAACAACGAACAGAATCGTAAACGGTTTATGGAAAATAAAATCCCGGCGGCTCAGCGTATACGCCAGCATCGCGGTACAGACAACGCCGGCCAGCGTTCCTACGACCGTTTTCACAACGGACAGGAAGAAAGGCTTTATGATATCCGCATCCTGAAATACATATTTGTAATTGCTCCATGTGAACTTACGCGGAATAACAAAGTTAATATTGCGCAGCGTATCCGTGGCATCATTCAGGGAAATGGCAAGCACGTTCAGGAATGGATACAATGTGATGATAACAATCACGATAAAAAATAATACAAGAACTACATCAAACCACGTCTTTTTCTTTGCTATCATATCCACACCCCCTAAATCAGCTTATCTTCGCCGACCATACCGGCAATCTTATTGGCGATCAGCAGCAGGGCCAGGCCGACAACGGACTGGAATACACCGATAGCAGTACCAAGACCGTAATCACCCGTTCCAATACCTCTTTCATAAGAGAACCAGGAAAGAACCATCGTATGATCCTGCACAAGTGCATTGCTGAGCAGCATCTGACGTTCCATGCCGACATTCAAAGCACCGCCGATATTCATGATCAGCAATACAATGATCGTCGAGCGGATGCCCGGAAGCGTAATGTGCCATATTCTCTGCCATCTGTTCGCACCGTCCATCTTTGCCGCCTCATACAGACCGGGGTCGATACCTGCCATGGAAGATAGATAAATAATGGCATTCCATCCCATTTCCTTCCAGCAGTTGATAATAACGATAACGAACCAGATCAGGATGGAGTTCGTACTCATCAAATGCAGATTGGAATTCGTCAGGGTATCGATAACGCCGCCGTCATTGAAGATATTCTTGGCGATACTTGCAATGATGACCCATGATACAAAGTGAGGCAGATATGAAATTGTCTGCGTCAGTTTCTTGAATTTAATGAACTGCATTTCATTCAAAAGTACGGCAAACGCAATCGCAACGACCGTACCGATACCGATATCAATAATACTGATACCGATCGTATTGATCATTGTCTGTTTGAAAAGCCGGTCGCTGAAAGCCTTCGTAAAGTTCCCGAACCCCGTAAAAGCTCTTTCCCAGATGGGGATTGCAAATGTTGCGGGTTTCACCTCTTGAAAAGCCATCGTCCAGCCCCATAACGGTATGTACTTAAAAATAATGAGCCAGATAACGAACGGTAGTGACATCATTAACAGATATCGCTGCTTCCACAAAAGCTGCAGGCTCAGCTTCTGTTTTCCCTTTCCAGTATTTGCGTTCTTTTTTGCCATATACCCCACCCTTTCTGTCAAGATGTCTAATTTTTTCATCTTTTTTTCATTTTTTATTGGCACCTTGCTTAATTATAACAGAATGAAACCCTATTGAGCATGGCAAAACTTAATCAAATATACTATCATTTTTTAACATCGTCAGTTGTTTTTTATGCAGTTTTATGTTATATTAATATAAATTAAGGGGATTCTTTCTGAAAGCGGTAAAAAAATGACGAATGGAAAAAGCAATCAAATACTGTTAAACGAATTTTTTGACACGGAAAGCTCTAAACGTTTCGTGCCTATGATTACATGGGAATCTGTATTGCAATATATACAAACTATCCATCACCACACCGCAGACTTCAAACATAATATCATTGTTCTGGAAAACCCGACAATTTCCCAATCAGAGCATACACATAGTTTTTTTGAAATGGTCTATGTATTATCAGGAAACGAAACGCATCTGATCAACCAGCACCCGAAACGTTTCTATACCGGCGACCTTTATATTCTGCCACCACCGGCTCATCATGCCCTGCCGGAGAACACCGGCAACTGCATTGCGATTCTGATCCACCCGGATGCCTTTGAAAATATTTTCTCGGGTATCCTGAATGGACAGGACTGTCTTGGAGAATTTCTAAAGAACAGCATTTACCGAAACGATTCCGAAACATATCTCTTATTTCATACCGGGCAGAATGAAGAGCTGCGGAGCATTATGATGCAGATGCTCGACCTGATGGCAAATGCCGATGATTATACGGACAGAGTCCTCACCGGTATGCTGGTGCTTTTATTCACCTCTTTGAGCCGCACCCATCAGGATGCTCTCAGAACTGCGCCCGGAAACGACCGCAATAACGAGATTCTTTCTCTAATCTATGAACAATACGACACGATCACCCTTACGGCATTAGCTGAAAGGCTTCATTATACCGTGCCTTACTGCTCCAAATATCTGAAAAATCATCTTGGCTGCAATTTCTCCGAATTACTTGGCAGAATCCGTTTTCAAAAGGCGGAAAGTTTTCTGCTGAACTCGGATATGACCGTTTCACAGATCAGTCAGACCCTGGGCTATGAAAACCCGGAAAATTTTACGCGTGCATTTAAACACCGATATCGCATGACGCCATCGCAATATCGAATAGCACAATTGTCGCCGTACGCAGAAATACCCCCCCCCGATTAAAATGAGGCCGCTGAAAAACAGTCTATCTTTTTCAATATTTTCCATTTATAATCAAATAATAATATCATTCAACTTATTTTTTTAAGAAAAATGCAGCTCTTCATAATAACTGAACGAGCCGCTTTTTTCAGAACGGAGGTTACAATGAAATTTAATCACGGCTGCTGGCTGTTAAAGGAGGGAATGGGCTGTTTTTCTCCTGCGCAGGTCTACTATGCCACCATCAAGGAAAAAGAAGTTTCGCTATGTGCACCGACTCATCCGGTCAACGACAGGGGCGCTACGCTGGGCGGCGCGAATCTGACGATACGCATTACCTCCCCGATGCCGGATGTTATCCGCGTACAGACCGACCATTATATGGGGACATGCCAAAAGAGCCCTGTTTTTGATTTAAATCTCGGTAATCCGCAGACCCTGCAGGTAGAAGATAACGAAGATACGCTGACCGTTACAAGCGGCTCCCTTTCCCTTGAAATCGGCAAAAAAAGATGGTATATGCGCTACATCAGGGACGGCAGAGTCATTACCCAGAGCGCTCCAAGAGACCTCGCCATGATGAAAGCGAACTGGACCGGAGACTGTTTTGACCTGGAAGGCGACCTCCAGGATACCTGGATGCGCCAACAGTTGAGCATCGGTGTCGGTGAACTGCTGTACGGCACGGGCGAACGCTTCACGCCGTTTGTAAAGAACGGACAGACCGTGGAAATTTATAACGAAGACGGCGGCACGAGTACCGAACAGTCTTACAAGAACATTCCTTTTTATCTTTCCAACAAAGGCTACGGCATTCTCGTGAACCACCCGGAAAAAGTTTCTTTCGAGTTTGCTACGGAAAACGTGACCAAAGCCGCTTTCAGCGTCAAAGGCGGCAGCCTCGATTATTTCTTCTTCAACGGACCGACTATGAAAGAAGTCTTAATGAGGTATACCGACCTGACCGGAAAGCCATCTTTACCGGCTCCCTGGACTTTCGGTCTGTGGCTCTCCACTTCTTTTACGACAAACTACGACGAGGAGACCGTCATGAGCTTTATCGACGGTATGCTGGAGCGCGATATCCCGCTCCGCACCTTCCACTTCGACTGCTTCTGGATGAAAGGCTTTCACTGGAGCAGCTTCGTATGGGATGATGATGTATTCCCCGACCCGGCGGGAATGCTGCAAAGAATCAAAGCCAAGGGCCTGAATATCTGCGTCTGGATCAATCCCTATATCGGCCAGGAATCCGTGCTTTTTGCGGAAGGCACGGAAAAAGGTTATTTCCTCAAGCGGCCAAACGGCGACGTATGGCAGTGGGATATGTGGCAGCCCGGCATGGCGCTCGTGGACTTCACCAATCCCGCCGCATGTAAGTGGTTCCAGGACAAACTGGAAGTTCTTCTGGATATGGGAGTAGATTGTTTCAAAACAGATTTCGGGGAAAGGATTCCGGTCAACTGCGTTTATTTTGACGGTTCCGACCCGGAAAAGATGCACAACTTTTACACTTACCTTTACAATCAGACCGTTTACGAATTATTGGAGAAAAAACGCGGCAACGGCGAAGCGGTCCTGTTCGCACGCTCCGCGACTGTCGGCGGACAGAAATTCCCGGTACACTGGGGCGGCGACTGCTGGTCTGATTATGAATCGATGGAAGAAAGCCTGCGCGGCGGCCTTTCCCTGTTAATGTCAGGCTTCGGTTACTGGGCGCATGATATTGGCGGTTTTGAACATACCTCCACGGCAGATGTCTACAAACGCTGGGTTGCGTTCGGCCTGCTTTCCTCCCACAGCCGCCTGCACGGCAGTCATTCTTACCGCGTTCCCTGGCTGTATGACGAAGAGGCGGTAGATGTTTTGAGAAGCTTCACCAAACTGAAAGCATCCCTGATGCCTTATTTATACAAAACGGCAATCGACACTTCCCGCACCGGCATACCGATGATGCGCAGCATGGTGTTGGAATTTACGGAAGACCGGAACTGCCACTATCTGGATAAACAGTATATGCTGGGCGATGCGCTCTTAGTCGCTCCTGTTTTCAATGAGGAGAGCAAAGGCATTTTCTATCTGCCGAAAGGAAACTGGACGGACTTTTTTACAGGAGAAGTGATGGACGGCGGTACATGGATAGAAAAGGAATACGACTATCTGCACCTTCCGCTCATGGTAAAAGAAAACAGCATTATTACTCTTGGCCGTGACGACAGGCCCGACTACGATTATGCGGATGATGTCGAAATCAGAATCTATGCTTTACAGGAAGGGCAGGAAGCCTCCACGATCATCTACAATATGCAGGGTGAAATCGACTTAAAGATTTCCGCAAAAAAGCTGGACGGGACAATTCTCCTGCAGACCGCTGCTTCCAAGCCTTACACCATCCGTCTCATCAATGTAACCGGCGTTTCGGCAACGGGCGCATCCACCAAAAAGGATGGAAACGACACGATCGTGATTCCCTCTGCGGACAGAATAGAAATCCGGCCGGAATAAAACTGAACCGTTCCGCATCTATAAGCACAAAAACAGAGCCTGGCAAAAATGTCGGCTCTGTTTTATCTTCCACGGTTTTTATTATGTACTTTCCACTTCTCTGTTCTTAGTATTTCTTCTTCACATCCGAATTCGTATCCAATTCTGCGGGAGTACTGTTCTTGTCTTTGTTCTTGTCTTTGCTCTTATCCTTATCGAGCATGGATGCCATACTGTTATGTTCCGAGTTGGTCGTCATCGTACATCTGCCGTCGAAACATGCATCTTCATCAACAACAAGAGAGCGCGCAGTAATATTGCCGACCAGCTTGCCCGTTGAAAGCAGCTCCAGCTTGCCATTTGCAATAATGTCTCCCTCCACTTTACCGGAAATGATTACATTCTGAGAAGTAATATCTCCATTAATTTTTCCTTCCACACCAACAATGAGCAGCTCTTTACAGTTGCAGTTTCCGTTTATCGTTCCGTCCACCCTGACAGACTCAGGCGTTTCGAAATGTCCGTCAAAAACGGCACCTGGGCCGATTACCGTACCGATTTTTGCTTTTAACTCCATTGCGTTATTTTTGTTCTTGTTCCGATTCATCATTTTAATTCCTCCTCTTATCCTTTCGCTTCTATGACAGTCAGCGGATCGATCGGTTCCTCTTCAAAAAGAATCTGATAATCCAGCTGTGTCTCATCTGTAATAATTGTAAATAAAGTATCTCCGGCCTCGACCTGTGCCCCTTCACTCGCCTTCACTTCTGCGTCCTGACGGCACAAATAGCGTGTCTTATAGCCCTTTTCATGTTCCACCTCAACGATGATCGGGTAAGTGTCATCGGATGAAACGGTGATTACCGTACCCTTACCCGTTGCTACAATATTTCCTTCCTCATGTGTACTGATCGATAAGTATGGCTCTTCTTCCGAATAATTCGACAACAGACTGCTCGTGGACGACGACGGGTAACGCTTTGGAATTCCCGCATCCGATGCGGTTTCTGTCTCTTCCTCCGCTTCATCCCCTTCTCCTGTCTCCCCGATTTCTGTTTCCGCACTTTGACGCAGCGTTTCGTTTTCCTGTACGAGCGCCTGCATTTCGCTGTTCAGGCTTTCCTTTTCCGCCTCTAACTGCTGAACCAATTGTGTCTGAGATTCTAACTGCGCGCGCAGATTATCCTGTCCGCCTCCCGGCAATGCTCCATGATAAAGCATCCATCCCAGCCAGCCGGCGCCGCCACAGATAACGAGTAATAAGAATATCAGCAAAAAGAGAATAAAGCGGGACGCAGTCTGTGAAATATTAATCTGCTTGTTCTTCTGCCCCGCATGGGAAATAAACAGTATGGAAAAGGATTCCTTATGGTTGTGTCCCTTACGTTTCATATTCTTTCCCCCTATTAGCTCGAAAAAGCTGAGCAAGATTCCTGTATTATCATATCATATGTTTTAACAAAAGTAAAAGGAAAAAGCGCAAGCCGACCATTATAAGCCAGTCAGCCTGCACTCTGTGAACCTGTTTAACCGGATTCCGGTAACACTTTTCTCAGGAAACCCCTTTCACGACCAGGATTTTATCCCCCGCTTTTATCTCTTCGGAAACCAGTTCATTGACTTCTTTCAACTGCGCAATCGACACATAATACTTCTTACCGATGTCCCAAAGTGTATCTCCCGTTCCCGCAATGTAGATAACGATGCCGGGAAGCTCGCTGATCTTATTCATATCCAGCTCCTCTACCTTGATATCCGTAACGAAACTGGCTTTTTTGGATGTAAAGACTAGGGCTTCAAAATTCAATGCTGCCTTGATGTCCAGCTCATCGCTGTCCAGCATCGTAACGAGAAGCTGTTCCAGATTCCAGTGAATATGATAAACACAGGATGATTCAATCCCCGGCACATCGATGAAATGCTTAAAGGGCAGGGAACTTTTCGTTGCATACAGCGTATTTTGTCCGTTAGTGCAAAGATAAACCGTCATAACATGCAGCGTGCCGCTTATGGAAATACCGTTCTCCTCAATGGATTGTTCTTCTACCTGAATCTCTCCCTCGTTATGCAGCAGCTGGTAGATGTGCATTTCCGTGTTCTGAATTCTCGCATGGTCCGCCACCTTACACTTTCCGCTGCTATGCAGCAACAGACCCTTCAACGAGACTTCTGTCGTCACCGCTTCAATTTCTTTGGACACCCCATAAATATCCGACAATACTTCCAGATTTTCTTCTTCATAAAGGCGAATCTCCAGATCGAGCACATTTTCCACACAGAAAACTCTTTCCTCTCCGTCAAAATCCGGTTTTACCTCTACACTGCACTGAGAGGTGGTATAACGGATATCCGGCACCATATTTTCCCGGCATCCGTGGCATTCTATCATACCGCTGAAAGGTACCGTGTTTTCATACCAGAGGGTCTTGTCGTTATCTCCCTCCCCTTCATACAGGAAAAAGGCTTTCATTTCGCCCTGCAATGCGATTTTTTCATCCAGCGCACGGAATTCTATGTTGTTCAGCGAAATGCTGTGCCAGATGATCTGAAAAGCATTCGGCAGATTGCTCGGCAGTTCCATCTCTTCCTTGATACGGAAAATGTCTTTTTTGTTGACAGCCATCTGTAATAACGGGTAAATCTGTTTGCGATACTCGACAGGCTCCTCATGATAAATATCCACCGCCGCCTCCTGCTCCAGTTTTTCTTCCAGTTCCAGATCAAAGGAAATCATCGCCTGAACGCTCATTTTTCGGGAATTGATCAGGCCGACTGTCAAATCTTCAATAACCCAGGAAGACAGCACCGTATCACCGTTATGAACCCCCTCCATGTTGATTTTTTCTTCCAGCGGCAGTTCTGCCTGCATACTGGCACACATACCCTCCTCTTCCGTCAGATACAGCATCTGCACCTGCAGCCTGCCTTTCAGATTGACACGGTCGTCACCCACACGGATTTCATCCATGATGACATCCCCTTTGACAGCAATCAGATGACTGGCATCCGGTCTGTTATCCGATATATTTACATCCTCTTCCAACACCATCTGGGTTCCGGCTTTGCTGGCAACACGGTCCATATGTATCTTCTTTTTCACTAATTCCACAAAAATCCCTCCATGCGTATACTTATTGTATTGTATGCCGCATGGAGGGAATATATGACTATCATTTACCCGGTCATTCCCTTTCTACCGCCCCTATCAATTCCTTCACATCCTCTGTTCCGGTCTGCCTCATATAGGCCTCAATTCCTTCTATGACCTCCACCGTCGCGTAAGGATTGACAAAATTCATTGCACCGACCGCTACCGCCGTCGCACCTGCCAGAAGAAACTCGATGGCATCCTCAGCCGTCGCAATGCCGCCCATACCGATGATCGGGATTTTTACTGCCTGCGCAGCCTGATAGACCATCCGGACAGCCACCGGCTTGATGGCAGGACCGGAAAGTCCGCCGGTCTTATTGGCAAGGACAAATTTTCTGCGGTAGACATCAATTTTCATTCCCGTAATCGTATTGATCATGGAAAGCGCATCCGCACCCGCCGCTTCCGCCGCTTTCGCCATTTCTGCAATATCCGTCACATTAGGACTGAGCTTCATGATAACGGGCTGTTTCGCCTTTTTCCTGATCTGGGAAGTAATATCGTACAAAGCATCCGTTTGCTGGCCAAATGCAATCGCGCCTTCTTTGACATTCGGACAGGATACGTTGATTTCCAGCATATCGACAGCCTCGTCTCCGAGCCGCTCCACCACTTCCAGATAGTCTTCCACCGTCTTACCACAGATATTGACGATCACCTTTGTATCGTACTGTTTCAGGAAGGGAAGGTCTCTTTCAATCAGAACATCAACGCCCGGATTCTGTAACCCGATAGCATTCAGCATCCCGCCGTAGACTTCCGCCACTCTGGGCGTCGGATTGCCAGGCCATGGCACATTGGCGACTCCTTTTGTCACAACTGCACCCAATCTGTTCAAATCCACAAATTCACCATATTCCATACCGGAGCCAAAAGTGCCCGAAGCCGTCATGACCGGATTGTTTAATGTAACGCCTGCGATCGTAACTTTCGTATTCATCAGATATCCACCTCTTTTGCTTCAAATACCGGACCGTCCGTACAAATGCGCGCATTGTGCACATGCGAATGATGGTCCACCTCCTTTGTCTTACAGACACAGCCAAGGCATGCACCGACGCCGCAGGCCATCCGCTCTTCCAACGATAAATATGCTTCGATCCCGTTTTCTTCAGCATACTGTTTAATCGCCCGCAGCATCGGCATCGGCCCGCAGGCCATAATGACTTCCGCTTTCAGTCCGTTTTCACGGATGGCATCCATTACGTTGCCCCGGCATCCCACGCTGCCGTCCTCCGTTGCGATATATACTGTTCCGTTCTGCCGCAGTTCTTCTGCCAGAAACAGGTCCTGATTCCGATAACCCAAAATAATCTGTTTATCGGCCTGCAGTTCTTTCGCGAGCTGTAACATCGGCGGAATGCCAATCCCTCCGCCCATCAGGAATACCTTTTTTCCCTGTGCTTTCTCTAGCGGAAAGCCGTTTCCCAAAACACCCAGAACGGATACTTCATCATTCTCCCGCCAGGCGGAAAATTCTCTCGTCCCTCTTCCGGCGATGCGGTATACAAGGCGCAGCCTGTTCTGCTCTCTGTCTGCCTCACAAATACTGATCGGGCGCGGTAACAATGTGTCCGCACTCTTCGGATAGACTGCAACGAACTGTCCCGGATGCGCATCCGATGCAAGCTCCGTTTCCATCCATAGATCAAAAATCTGCGGTGCCGCCTCTTTCTGCGATACAATCCTCGCCGTTATTTTCTTCTTCTGTGACATATCATATCCTGCCTTTCTTTTACCTTACGAACGCTGGGCCGACGCTGACAGCACCCTGGCGCCAGATTCGCGATAGACTATTTTTCCCCCGCATATGGTGCAGGTAACAACACCCGGCATTTTTTCTCCGATAAAAGGAGAATTCGCCGCTTTCGATGCAAATTTCTCTTTTTCCACCCGCCAAACGGCATCTTTATCGAAGATCACCAGATCCGCAGGGCCGCCCTCGGCCAGATAGCCCGCATCCAGACGATATAAGCCGGCAGGTGAAAGACTCATCTTTTCAAGCAGCTTACACACGGTAAGGTATCCCGGTTCGACCAGTTCCCTGATGCCAAGGGACAATGCCGTTTCCAGTCCGATGATACCGCTCGGCGCCTCGGTGATCGGTTTTTCTTTTTCTTCCGCACTGTGCGGTGCGTGGTCGGTGGCGATCATATCGATCGTATCGTCCTGCAAGCCTCTGATAATTGCCTGCCGGTCCGCTTCTTCCCGGAGCGGGGGATTCATTTTGGCGAGTGTCCCGTGCTCGATTGCCGCCTCCTCCGTCAGTGTAAAATGATGCGGGGTGGCTTCCGCGAAAATATGCCCGCTCTTCCTTTTCGCCTGCCTGACCAGTTCTACCGCCTCTTTCGTGCTGATATGCTGAATCGAAAGGTCAGCCCCTTCCTCCTGTGCAAGCCGGATATCCCGTTCCACCATGTTGATTTCCGCTTCTCTGGGAGAACCGCCGATTCCATAATAAGCTGAAGCTTTTCCGGTGTTAATGCCATTATTCGTAATGTAGGCCGGATCTTCTTCATGAAGACTGACCGGCATATGAAGCTTTGCCGCCCGGCGCAGTGCTTCCCGTAAAATTTCTTCATTCAAGATTGGAATCCCATCATCCGTAAAGCCGATGGCTCCCGTCTTGCTCAACACTTCCATATCCACCAATTCCTGCCCCTTCATGCCCATTGTCACATTGGCGCAGGTATACACATGAAGCCCCGTCTCTCTGCCTTTTTCCAGAATATAGGACAGGGTTTCCCGGTTATCAACCGGCGGCTTCGTATTTGCCATCAGCACAACGGATGTAAAACCTCCTTTCACTGCCGCTGCCGCACCGCTCATAATATCTTCCTTATAGGTAAAGCCAGGATCCCTGAAATGTACATGAACGTCTACAAGCCCCGGCGCAATGATCTGACCGGCCGCATCAATCCGCTCAATCTGCCCTTTTGCTGCTTCTGCACCGTTTTGCTCCTTCTTCGCATCGCTCCACTCCTCCGGCAGTCCGGCCTGCCGAAGCAGTTCAGAGAGCGGGATTCCCTGCTCTGCCATCGCCGCAATCTTATCTTCCTGAATCAAAATGTCCCGATAACCCTCGAATTGCGTTTTCGGGTCTATTACATATCCATTTGTAATATAAATCATCCGATATCCTTCTCTTTCTCACACAGGTTCCTGTAAAAAGTATGCCTGTTTCCGCTTTTTCTATTAGTTTATCACAAATTTCAGGCATGCTCTACCATCTTTTCGGCCGACATCACTTTTAAAGCTGTTTCCGATGCCGCTTTTCAGTCAAAAACAACGGATTTATTCACATTTTCCGTTTTGATCACGACATATGGATAAGTCGGCGTCAATTTTCCTTTTTCCTCCGGGCCCGGCCCTATCAGATTTGTGTCAATATAAACCGCATTTCCCGTTTCGTACAATTCATTGACTGCAATGCTGTATCCCGCAGTCTCCTGCTCCCCATAACCGACGCCGATATAAAGAAATCCCTGATCCTGAAAAGTTATTTTGAACGGAGACGCCTTTTTTTCCTCAATCATAGAAAGCAGTTCTTCCGGCAGTTTATCCTCCGCGATAACGGTAAAATCCAAATCCTTCACTTTCTCCATCGGGTCTTGTTTTGCGCCGCACGCAATCACGCTCGCACAAAGTACACATACAAGCAGAACACTGAGCAGCCTCTTTTCCAATTCATTCATCGTAGTACTATTTCCTTTCCATGCCAGCCATTGGCGATGCATCTATGTTATTAATAATTTATTAGTAAAACGGAAAGTGTATTCCTATTGATTAAAAAAGCACAATCCTATATAATAGGCTGAAAGAATAAATTCTTTCAGCCGCGAGTTTGAGTCCGTGACTCAAACATCGCAACAGCATGAAGAGCTGAAAAATAAATTCTTTCAGCCGCGAGTTTGAGTCCGTGACTCAAACATCGCAACAGCGTGATAGCTGAAAAATAAATTCTTTCAGCCGCGAGTTTGAGTCCGTGACTCAAATATCGCAACAGAGTGAAGAAAGGTAATGTTTGTATGATTCGTCTGGTCCTGATCCTGCTTTTTGTTGTTTTGTTCCTAATCTGCAGCATTCCACTGCTGATCATTGAATATTTTATCGGTAAATTCAATATGGACGTGAAGAACCGCAGTTCTCTGGCCATTGTCAATTGGGCTTTCCGCGTTTGTCTCCTGATTGCCGGCGTGAAAGTGACCGTAATCGGAGAAGAAAATGTGCCAAAAGATCAGGCTGTTCTCTATGTCGGCAACCATCGGAGCTATTTTGATATTCTCATAACTTATGTGCGGGTGCCGAGGCCGACCGGCTATATCTCCAAAAAAGAAATCCTGCGGATTCCGCTGCTCCGTGACTGGATGAAGAATCTGCACTGTCTGTTTCTGGACCGAAAGGATATCAAGCAGGGTATGAAAACGATTCTGGAAGGCATCGAAAAAATTCATTCCGGAATTTCTATCTGTATCTTCCCGGAAGGCACGAGAAACAAGGTCAATGACACATTCCTGCCGTTCCACGAGGGCAGCTTTAAGATAGCAGAGAAGTCCGGATGTCCCATCGTTCCGATGAGCATTAACAATGCCGCTGCAATTTTTGAAGATCATATTCCAAAGATTACAAGAACGCACGTCATCCTCGAATATGGCAAGCCGATCTACATGAGCGAAATGACGCGGGAAGAAAAAAAAGGCATCGGGGCAAAAGTTCAGGAAATCATCAAAGAAACATACTTCAAAAATAAAGAGCTGGTGTAGAGTCCCAGCTCTTTCTTATTCTTATTTTATCTGCTCACCGTATTTTCCTCAACGGATGTATTAAAACAAACGGAATCCAACACCTTCTTTTTGTCATTGCTGTATACGACAATATTCAGCCCATCTCCCTGTAAAGACCGTTCCACCCCGTCTATGACAATGGAGCCGCTGCCCGTAATGTCATAGGGCACCTGACCGCCCCGTATAGAACCACCGTAAATATTTTCTTCATACCCAATATATTCTTCCAGCCGGCCTTCTGAAAGGACTGCATAATAACAGTAAAAGTCCTCCACAGAAGGATCTGTCTGAAGCTCGACCCGAAATCCCGTCTCTCTCATTGTCTGAACGGTCGTATCTTTCAGGCCGACGGCATAGCTTCCTTTAGCCGAAAGGAAAACACTGTACCTGTCATCCCGCAGCGCTTCCATATATTCATCGATATTCGTTATATGGATCAATTCACAGTCTTTTTGGATACCCGCATAAGAATCCCGTGTGCATTCCCACTGCTCATCGGATTTTCCGCCGAAATCATACTGGCTGTCCAAAATGCCGCCCAGATAAGCCGTCAGTTTTTGGGCCCCCCACAAATTATTATGTCCGCCGTCATAACTATCCGTTGACATCGTAAAGCCGGACGCTTCATATAAATTCTTTTCATTAAAATCAAAGAACTGCAGCCCATGCTCCTGTGCATAGTTTCGTATCGTATTGAATCTGCCTACATCCGCGTCCGGAAACGGCACATTGGTTAAAATGAGTTCAATACCCTCCTGCTCGCACAAACTGCATATTTTATCCAGCCAGGTCTCTAAGAGCTGTGGCATAACCGTCACCTCTTCGGAAGCGCCCTCTTCAAAGGGAACATAATTCTCAATCCCACACTGTCTGCTTAAAGCCGCATATCCTTTTAACCCATATCCTTCAACCATATCCGCCAGCACAAAATCGTTTTCTGTTAATTCTTCCCATCTCGCATGATAACGGATATTCGGAAGAAAATAGCCCGAAAGAGACTGACTCTTGTCCAGTTCGCAGACCGTCCTGACCGCTTCCAGCTTTACGGGAGACCACTTCATATAATCCAGTGCCCTTCTAATGCTGATTTCGGGCGAATTGAGGATGGAATCGCTATTCTGAAAAAGGTAATAGCAGTCCAAAATAAGAACTTTCGGCGATTGATAGCGAAGCGCTTCTTTCAGCCAGTAATACGATATGACCGGACTCTGCTTCTCGCTCGCCAGATTATAACTCGTAATGCCATACCGGTCATATAATTCCTGCGGTATATAGGAAGTTGCCGCCAGACTGCTTCCCATAAAAAGTACATCTATCGTATCTTCTTCCATCTCATAAAAATTCAGATAGGACAACGTCGTCGGCAGCATTTCATCATAACACAGTTTTGGTATCAAAATCTGAAATGTGAATTCAACACATATATACAAAATGCAAAGAAAAAGCGCACATTTCCCCGCAAATCTCAGATGCCTTTTCATTTAAAATCCTCCATAAATAAAGTCCTGCCCCTGATAACCAAAACCGTATGTCCCAAAAACCATAATACAGAGAATCGCCAGTATATAAAGCGCCCAACGAACATATACGGCCTTGTGCAGAATGATTCCCCTGACATCCATTCCCTTTTCCTGCAGAATGCTCACGCACAGCAGCAGGAACATGGACAGGAGCAGAATACACCACTCTTTCCACCCAAGTCCCAGACGAAGCAGGCTGTCATCAAAAAAGACCCACGGATTCCAAACGAAGAACATCTTTTTTATCATTTGCAGTCCGGTCCGCAGACTGTCCGCCCTGAAAATGATCCAGGAGAGCATTACCCAGAAAAAAACACCTATGCGCTGTATCATTTTCCGCATCCCCGATTGCTCCGATAACCCCAGGAGCCCATAGAATCTGTTTTTTAATGGAATGGCCAGATTCCCGATTATCTGATAGGCCGCATGCATCATGCCCCAGAATAAAAATTTAAAACCGGAACCGTGCCAGACAGCACTGAAGGCAAAGGTAACGATTAAATTCCCATATTTTCGCAATGCGCCTTTTCTTCCCCCGCCAAGCGGTATATAAATATAATCCCGCAGCCAGGAACTGAGCGAAATATGCCACCTTCTCCAGAATTCCTGAATAGAAGTTGAAAAATACGGACGTTTGAAATTATCCGCCAGCGCAATGCCGAATAATCCAGCGGTTCCCTGTGAGATAGAGACACACGCCATGAAATCCGCATATAACTCAATACTGTACAGCACAGCCGCCACGAGAATATAGCATCCCGCATATTTCTCCGGTGAATCAAATACCGTACTGACGACAATAGCCGCCTTATCCGCAATCATAAATTCCAGAAAAAATCCCCATAAAATAAGGTGAAGGCCCCGCACGAACTTCTCCTCATGAAAGCGGTGCCCTTCATAAAGCTGTTTTGACAGCTGCTCATACCGTGGTATCGGTCCCTGTACGATCTGCGGGAAAAATAACACAAATAGAAGATATTTGGCCGGATTTTTCTGTGCCGCCGTCCTGCCTCTGTAAACATCGACCAGATAAGAGACTGTCTGCAGGGTGTAAAAAGATATTCCCAACGGAACGGCCCATACAAGGCCTGTAAAATTTCCGTTTTTTACTATAAGCCACGGCAAAAGGACAGGCAGGAGCGCCAGAAACAATATCAGCCTTTGCAGTCCGCGGCGCGATGCCGCATATTTTTCTCTGAGTGACTGGAGTTCAACAGCCAACGCATAGGACAGCAGCGCCGTAACGAACAGCAGCAGGCATCCTTCCCTGCAGGCCAGATAATAAAATGTAATGCTTCCAATGAGCAGAACTACCCACCGGAAGCGCAGCGGCATCGCATAATACAAAACCAGTATAAGCAGTACCAACAGATAAAATCCCAATGATATATATGTCATAACCCGCTTTCCTCCATCATGCGCAGGTTATCCTGAATAGCGCTCAGCAGAACGACCAGTTCCGCATCGTGGTCAATCTGTTTCATAATTCCCATCCGCGCATCGACCGTCATATAATTTCTGCTGCCCACATCATCAATATAACTGATACAGGCCGGATTTCTGCCAAGGAAATAATGCAGGTGGTTTTCCAGTACCATCATATACTCATGATTTGTAATAATATGATCGACTACCGCCAGCCTCACCATTTTCCGAAGCAGCTCACAGTTATTATCCTGTTCCCGATTCCCTTCCGTCAGATATTTGGATTTCTTGGAATCATAAGATATCTGTTCCACATCCGATAACATTTTTTCAATGATCGTCTCACACGCATTTACATCAACCTGTTGTTTTGTCGATATATACACAACACACCCCCAGAAAACATAATCATTATCCAAGTCAAGTTCGTTCCCACTGTTCAAATACCGATGCACTTCGTCCCGGTAATGAAGGGCGCCGGTCGCACGATACAGTTCCGCCGCTGCATGAAAATATTCTTCCGGCAGAACATCATTCAAATACTGCTCCGCGTAACGGTAAGCCCTGTCTGCTGCCTTGAGGCACTGGGTTGCAAAATCTCTGTCATAATTCTGATACAGATAGCTGAACTTGGCGATTGTAGCTGCGAACTGAATCGTCGCATCCATCGTAACAGCCTCTATATACAGTCGATATGATGTCGTCGACTCTTCAATGGCACTGACTGCCGAATAGACTGCACCGCTGGTAGCATCCTGCATTTTCAAAAGCCAGTCCACTTCGTACCGCACTTCATCCATCAAATCCGGGATGCCATTGCCGCTCTCCGGTATCCCAACTTCATCCGTAAAATTATTTTCGTAAAGTTCATAGGAAAGCAGCAGATTATTCACCGCCCGGCAGCCGTCTGTTACATTCCTTGTCCCGTTCTCATCGACATGCCATCCGCCCGGCATATCAAGCTGTACCGTCGTATCATCCTTTAATTCCGCCGTTTTGGTATGGCAGGCATTGTGCGCCGCCTCTCCCGCGAGCTCCGTTGACAGAGTCAGGCCGCATCGGCTGTAATAGTACTGTTTCAATGCCGCATCAAAAATATCCGCATAAGGATCCGGCGCAATGACGAACGAATACGACTGCCCGATTATATCGGCCTGAAGATAATAAGTTCCCGGTGTCTTAAAATCCGAGAAGTCGCCATAGCTTATATTTTCACCTGTCGTTTCATCATATCCCTTTTCCTTGATGGAACCCGTATAGACGATTTCTTCTGTCTCCATATCGATCAGGTCATATGTATCCGGTAGTACTTCTCCCCGAAATATTGCTATTTTATTGCTATTTACGGAATATCCCACCTGATCGACTATAATATTCGGAAGATTTACCGGTACTTCATAATCGAACTCCGGCGCCAGTCCCAGACTGACGATTTCATTCTCCGGTGCCTGCTGCCCGCTTCCCGACGACGTAAGATTCTCCAGTTCTGTGCATCCGGAGAGCAGTGCCATGCACAATAATATAGATGTAATGCTGTATAAATGTCTTTTCTGCATTTTTGCATTCCTTTTGTTCAGTTAGAATATGCGATTCACTCGCAAACCCGCACTTTCAGTGCTCTCTGTCCGATTCCATCGGACGTTTGCTCGTTAATCTTGCGTCACTCGCAAACCCGCACTTTCAGTGCTCTCTGTCCGATTCCATCGGACGTTTGCTCGTTAATCATCGCAGAAAAACAAATGCCGCTTTGCGGCGCTTGTTTTTCTTCTGCGATGATTATATCATAAAAATCCTGTATTTTCATCCTGATATACAATTTTTCCTTCTATAATCGTGCATAATGCCCTGGTAAATACTTCCAGCGGGCTGCCGTCGAAAATAACAACATCGCCATCCTTTCCCACTTCCAGACTTCCTACCCTGTCCGCAACACCGCATATCTTTGCCGCGTTGATCGTAATAGAGCGAAGTCCTTCCTGCGCGGGAAGCCCCGACTTGACCGCCAGCCCTGCACAAATAGGAAGGAATTGTATCATAGAGACAGGGTGGTCGGTCATGATCGCCGTGCGGATTCCTTTCCGGTTCAGAATACCTACTGTCTTAAACGCCATGTTCTGCACCTCTATTTTGTTCCTGCTTGCCATATCCGGGCCGACGATTGCCGGAAATCCGCTTTCCTTAATTTCTTCCGCGATAAGATGCCCTTCGCTGCAATGGTCTAACGTCATGGATAAGCCAAACTCCTTTGCAATCCGGATAGCAGTCAAAATATCATCCGCTCGATGGACATGTGCTTTTAACGGAATTCTGCCTTCCAGCACAGGAATCCAGCACTCGTAACGGAAATCTTTTTCCTGATTCCGATCCTCTTTTCGCCTGCGCCGATATTCCTGTGCCTTGAAAATTTCTTCCCTCAGCATTGCCGCAATCGCCATCCGGGTAGCCGGCGATACATTCTGCCCGGAAAAATTAACCTTCGGATTTTCTCCGAAGGCAATTTTCATCGCAGCGGGCGCTTTCACAATCATATGGTCGATACACCTTCCGTGCGTTTTAATAAAAGCGAACTGGCCGCCCACGACATTCGAGCTTCCGGGACCGACCATCGCGGAAGTAATCCCCGCACGCAGTGCATCGTCAAAAGCCGCATCCATCGGATTTATAGCATCAATAGCGCGCAGATACGGCGTGATTGGATCCACATTCTCATTGCAGTCGTCGCCCTCTATTCCTTTTTTCTCCTCGGTAATCCCCATATGGCAGTGTGCCTCTATGATGCCCGGCATGACCAGATTTCCATTCGCATGAAGAACCCCGTCGCCGCTTTCCTTTACAGGACAATCTGCCATATCGCCAAGCGCCGTAATCTTTCCGTGTTCTATCCGCACAAAACCGTCTTCATAATCTTTTCCAGCCATCGTTATGATCTTACCATGAATAATCGTCAGCATCTTTTACCCACCTTCCATCTCTTACCAACTGCGATGTCTGCGCCTAATGCGGGCGGCATCGGCGCAAACCCGCGGCCGAACCGGTTTACCCGTTCAGCCTGCTCATAGGATTGACCGGCTCGCCGTTCCTGGTCAGTTTAAAGTAGATATTTGCCCCTTCCATACTGTAGTATTTCGTAGGAGACGCTACGCTGCCGATGATATCTCCCGTTGTCACATAACTGCCCTCGCTCACTGTAATATTATCGAGCTGTCCATAGGTCAGTTCATATCCGTTACCCAAATCCATAACGACCATATTGCCAAGCTCTCGGTCATAAGAAACCGATGTCACCCGGCCTTCGGCCGCCGCCGTTATTGTCTCTCCCTCCGTTGCGGCAATAACGATCGCGGGATGATATTTATACTGCTGGAGCGTCGGAAAATAAATAGTCTTGTCCATACTGTAATTGATCAGAATATCGCCCACGATTGGCCAGACCAGTCTGTCCTCATCACCAAAATCAAGAATTGGCTGTACCGTCGTAGCAAGCGCTTCCGTATCTTCCGGCATCTCCTTTATCGTCTCCGAAGATTCGTCGAACATTCCCTCTTCTGCACTGTCTTTCTGCTTTGTCTCCTGCTCCTTCTTTTTCTCAGATGTCTCCGTTACGCCTTCCTGTTCGTCTGCCTCCTTCTCCGCAGGCTCTTCTTCTGTCTTATCCGAATTATCCTGTGTTTTTCCGATATTTCTTTCATTTTCTACATTGGCGGAATTTGCCTCCTGAAAAAAGGGATCATAATCCAGGTCATCCGTTCCCACTTCGGTAAAAAGAGTTCCCATATCTTCCCCCGTCAGGGTATTTTCCGCACTCTCCTCTACACCGTTCTCGATAGCACTGAAATCCAGCACATTATTTTCATTGCTTTTCTGATGGCTGCTTCTTACAAAAACGCCCGTCACCGTCAGCGCCGTCAACACCAGCGCCGATGACGCCAGCATAATGATTCGTTCTTTTCTAACACCAGTTCTATTTCTTCTCATCATGACTTCAACTTTGCCTCCTGTTATCCTTTCGGATTTTTTTGAGAAATTATTTTCTGGTGTTTATTCTTTCCCGAATCTGACACATTATTCAATTTTTACTAATTCTACCTGAAAAAAGTAATCCATCAAAATATTGTCAAAAGTTTTCCCCTCGACTGCTTTTCGATTGGCCCCGTACTGGCTCATGCCAAAGCCATGCCCTACGCCCTTCACATGAAAAACCACCTCATTTTCTCCCCAATCCGCGCGAAAGCACGCCGAAGGAAGTCCAAGCGCATAACGAAAAGTTTCTCCATTGCAGCTGTTTCCCTGAAAAGCCGCTTCCACCACATACCCTGCGCTGTCATAGTAAAATTCTGTTCCTTCCCATAATGCCTCTTCCTCGCCATTTTCAACAAACAACGGAGCAGCCAGCGTATAATACGCTTCTTTTGATAACACGACCTGACTCTGGTAATCCTCCGCCATGATATCCTGACCGCATTCCACACTGATCAAATAAGGATAATTCTCACTCTGCAGTGCTTCCTCCGCATTTCTTGTCTGTCCGTTGCTGACCGGAAAAAAGGCCGCTTGAACAGGTCTGCCCTCATACGACAGGAAAATCCCGTCCGTTTCCTGAACGGCCTGTCGATAAAGTTCTTCTTTCTCCCATCCATTCATTTCATCGTCCTGATATGAAAATATCTCTTCCTGCAAGATGAGCGGTTCATCAGTCGAAGCCTCCTGAGCAGAAAAAAGCCCACACAGCTCTGTCCGCAGCAGTACGGCCTGTGCCTTCAGCGCTTCCAACTCATAGGCGATGCCGTTATCCTCCTCCGGCATGACCATTTCCAGTTTCCGAATCAGATATTCCTGCATCGTCATTCTCTTTTTTCCCCAATTTCCGGAAAGAACCACTTCATAACGCGCATCGATCCAATCTGTTTCTTCTTCTTTTATCCGGTTAAAAACTTCCGCCTCTTCACCGATATGCCCCCACAGGCAGGAAATCACATAAGGCAGTAAAAAAACAAACAGAAGTACCGCCGGAACCTCCCGATAGGGATTTTCATCATGCTTCCTTCTGTTTGTTCTTTTTTGGACGATTCTAAATATATTCATCAGGACACCTCTTTTCATTGTATGTAAGAGTGTCCCTGTTCATACTACACGAAAGCAATTACCTTGCCAAATCTAAATGCTGAACGGTTCCAACGCTTCCATTCTCATATAGGAAAATACCTGTATTTCTGAGCACACCGTTCGTATGATTATCCTTCATGGAATTCAGGGAAAATTCTGTCCGCTCGTTCTGTAAACAGATAGCGCCTACGCCCGCCTCTGAAAGATGATAAAGCTTATCCTTTCCATCTTCATCCTTTGTCCAGATCAGCAGCTTACTCCAGATTTCGTCATCCTCATCAATCCAGCCGTTACCATCCGAATCATACTTCGCCAAATCGGCAAAACCGTTGCCGCTCTTTGTTCCAAACAGCTCACTGCCGTCATTGATCTCGCCATCCTCATTTAAGTCAAGCGCTAAGTAACCGCTCCCTGACTGCAAAGAAGAAATTTCTTCTTTTTCGCCGTCTCCATCCAGATCAAAATAAAATGTCTGGTCGGAAAGTCCTGCAATATTCCCGTTCAGATTGATCACGAGCGGATCGGTGCAGTTCAATACCCCGATGTCATAACTTTCCTCATAATATGCTCTAAAACTTCTGCTCATTTCCAGATTGAGTCCGAAACTTATCTCCCTGCCATCGGCAGTCTTTACAATCCCTTTCGTGGAAAACGATGTCGTTTCCGACTCACTGTGATAATACTGATTTGTAACGCCATAAGTCTGATAGTTCGCGGACAGGCTGCTGTCCGTTCCGTTTCTCCAGATTTCATCCAGTTCCGGTTTATGACGGTCGCCGAATAACAGATACATCAGAAATCTCATACAATGCTGTCTGACATTCTCCCTCGCGTCCTTCTCCACACTGTTCGTCGTTACATTGTTCTCTGTTACCCTGTCCGTATTCGACAGATTGCGGAAATGAAGAGAAACATCCTCCAGAGTAGTCTGCGCATTACCACTCCCTTTGGCATTCTCTGACTCATCTCCCATTCCCAGAAAGCCGCCCAGAAATCCATTTCCCACTCCGGCTTTTAAGCTTCTGGCGCTGCCCACATAAGAGTGTGCAGTTCTTTGTGTTACAGAAGAATAACTTCTGGCGGATTCCATTCCTATCGTACTGGAATTAATTCGCAATGATACCTCCTTTTTCCTGCCCAAGCCCAATTTCGCAGAATACAAGATCTTCACTCTCTCAGCAAAATAAAAAAGGATGATATCTTCAAGGAAACTCATTTTCCATAAAAACACCATCCGTGGCTGAACATTTTTAATTCAAAAAATGGCAGTCTGGCCAAAAACTACCATCCTTTGTAATTTATATATCGGACATTTTCATTTTTTCATTAATCCACACACACGATTTTATTCTGTTTTATCCACTATTTTATTTCTTTCCGTTCTGGATATATGCCATATACATATCCGTGATCTGGTTTTCATCTAACAGTGTATTCCAGATGCGCAATTCGTCATAGCAGACCCGGAACAGTCTGTCAAAACAGTTAATACCAAGATAGGCGCGCATATTTGTCTCGTCAAAACTCATCTTGGAAACTTCGCTGCTGCCAATCATTTCACTGTTGATATACAGATAAGCCGTTACTTTACTCGAATCCTCTTCCGATACCTTCTCTCCATCTACACGAATCGTAATGTAATTCCATTCATGCAGGTCGATACAAGCTTTTTCCTCCTGAGAGGGCCGGACTTCACAGGAATTTCCGCAATACGCATTAATCGTATTAAAAATCGGAAGAACATCCTCACCTTCTTCGGTAGTCTTCTTATTAAAACAAATATAATTCTGCGATTCATTCACATCCAACAGATTAGAGCCAATCAGCAGAAACGGCGACCAGTCACAGACTTCTTCCGCCCGCATCCAAAAAGAAATCGTATAAGAATCCGACAGCGGTTCCACATCACACAACTCTATGCCATAGCTTCCATCGAGATAAATCGCCTCTCCCTCGATGCCTTCTGTGAACAGCGGGGTCTTCTCGCTATTTTCTTCCGGATAGGCCCCTTCGTTATAATCACCGTTCTCCTCTGGCCTTGTAACAACTATGGCACCCTCGAGCTGCCTGTCAAAGGAATAAGAATAATCCGCCGCAGGAACATCGCCCAGAATCATATCATTTACGATTTCTTTGTGTATCTCCATTTCATGCGGTCTCGGAACCACATCCGGCGTCATCGCCGGAAGCACATTCTCCAATTCCTCTTCTTTGGCCCTTCTTGCGGCCATGACTTCCGCTTCCTGCACTTCTTCCATCCCTTCCACAAGAACGACCGTCCCGATCAGCGCTGAAAAAAAGCATAAGACCAATATCATCTTGATCATATTTCGTTTTTTAACACCCAATAGTTTACCCATAAGATTTTTCACAATACCATACCAGTCCTGAACCCGCCAAGCCAACATTTTCGTCTGACGGCGCCGCCAACTGCCCTCGTCAATCGACTCTGTTATAGTTTATCAGACATCCTTTCAAAATAATCTGACGTTCCTCGTCAGTCAGTTCCCCTAATTTTAATTCAAACGCGGTCAGCGCATCCTTCTCCACGGATACCGTATATGCGTTAATCGTCTCCCATTTCTCTGCAACTGCCTTCCGAATATCCGGAATAAAGAGATAGTCCAGATTATGGAAAGGAAGTTCTCCCTCTTTAATAACGAACGGAAGCATTCCCCAGTTGATCAGGTTGGAACGATACCGCTTCGTCGCATACTCATTGGCGATATTGGCCCAGCCTCCCAACACCTTCTGGCAGCTCGCTGCCTGCTCTCTCGCGGAACCGTCGCCCGGTTTTACTGCAAAAATGGTAGAGCCAAAGCCCGTATTCTCATGGGAAGCATCTGCAAATGTCTTCCTGATCACATTCATGACCGGCTTTACATCTGGATGTGCCTGACAGGGATGCTCTCCCGCCATTCTTGCCTTTTCTGCCTTCTGAATATCTTTCGCACGTCCTACATACTCCGGATCCTTTCTGGAAAGCGCAAATTCCGCCAGCCCTAACGGATTAGACCGATAGGAAGATGTTTCCCCGGAAGGGATCAGTTCATCCGTTGTCGTTACAGGGTCGTGAATCTCCGAAACGACACGGAGGACCAGATTATCCGGCAATGCTCCCATCTCCGGCCAGTCTTTGATATTAGGCCCGAATTGAATATCCACGCTTTCATCCGCAGCGCCGTGAGAATCAAAAACACGATTCGCATAAATGTTCGCATCAAAATGATATTGATATTTCCCGATTTCCCCGTCAAATTCCGTCGCCGGTGTCAATACCCCTTTATTGGCCGCCGTAGCCGCAATCGAACGTGCATCCATCAACGCGACGGAAGAAATCTGGCCATTCTGCAGCTTGGAACCTTCTCTGTTCGGGAAATTCCTTGTCGAATGCCGAATGCTGAATGCGTTGTTCGCAGGCGTATCTCCCGCACCGAAGCAGGGGCCGCAGAATGCTGTCTTCATAACCGCACCCGTCTCCAGAATCGCCGCAGCACAGCCATTCTTGATCAGTTCCATATAAACCGGCATAGAAGCCGGGTATACGCTTAGTGTAAAGCCATCTGCTCCAATATAGGAGCCTTTCAGGATATCGGCCGCCGCACAGATATTTTCAAAACCGCCGCCCGCACAGCCTGCAATGATTCCCTGGTCTACCATGAATTTTCCGTTTACGACCTTTTCCTGTAACGAATAAGGTACGGCATCGTCCAGACTGACCTTCGCCTTCTCTTCCACATCATGCAGAATATCCTTCAAATTAGCATTCAATTCTTCAATCGTATAAGTATTGCTCGGATGGAAAGGCATCGCGATCATCGGCTTTACTGCCGATAAATCCACTTCAATCATTCCATCGTAATAAGTTATTTCACCCGGAACCAATTCCTGATATTCTTCACCTCTGCCGTGAATCTCATAGAACTCCCGTATCTTATCATCGGTTGCCCAGATAGAAGAAAGACAGGTAGTTTCCGTCGTCATAACATCGATTCCAATCCGGAAATCGGCGCTCAGGCTGCTGACGCCCGGACCTACAAATTCCATTACTTTATTCTTCACATAACCGTTACCGAACACCGCGCCGATGATCGCCAGCGCAACATCCTGCGGCCCGACCCCTTTAACGGGTTCTCCTTTTAAATATACGCCGACAACTTCCGGCCTGTTAATATCATAAGTCTGAGAAAGAAGCTGTTTTACAAGCTCCGGCCCGCCTTCTCCGACCGCCATCGTACCGAGCGCACCATATCTCGTATGGGAATCCGAACCGAGAATCATTTTCCCGCCGCCTGCGAGCATCTCCCGCGCATACTGGTGAATGACCGCCTGATGAGGCGGTACATAGACTCCGCCGTATCTCTTCGCACAGGTAAGTCCGAACATATGATCATCTTCATTGATCGTGCCGCCTACCGCACACAGGGAATTATGACAGTTCGTAAGGACATAGGGAATTGGAAATTTTGTAAGACCTGAAGCCCTCGCCGTTTGTATGATTCCTACAAAAGTAATGTCATGGGAAGTCAGTTTATCAAACTTAATCTTCAACTTCTCCATATTGCCTGAGGTATTATGATCTTCCAGAATACGGTAAGCAATCGTATTCTTCCCCGCATCCTGCCTGGAAATCTCTTTCCCAGTCTTACTCTTTATCTGCGCCGCCGCATCCGGCTGCTCCGGTATAAGTTCCGTACCGTGAAGCAGATATGCGCCGCCTTCCCACAATTTTATCATACTATAACCATACCTTTCTCTCAACCTGCAAACTTTGAATTCGAACGCCGTCCGCTATACGCAGGGCACAATATTTCTGCCGATTCTAATTATTTATTATATAGGAAAAAGCATTTCTATGCAATGAGTTTTGACATCTTTATCCATCTTTGTCCATAAATCTTTATCCTTAGAAAGGCAGACAGCGTTATGGCATTTCCTTTTATATAAAAACACGATATCCGCTTTCAAACAGATATCGTGTTTTTCATGATCGCTCTTGTACGTTATTCTGACAAATCCATCAGGACATCATCGATATTCTCCCAGTCATCCTGTGAAATAACGCCGTTATTCAAATCCAGATCATAGGTCTTGGTAATCGGCTCTCTATAGGAAATTTCATCCACCTTAGGTCTTATCGCATCGAGCATTCCCTGCGCATATTCGTCTCCATCAATCCCACTGTCCGCTACAGCCTGCGCATCTTCGATAATGATATCAAGGAAATCCGTCGGATACATCGTGAGTTCAAAACTTCCAAACGATACGCCTTCCATAAGGTCAACGACCGGTGCATCCCATTTGAATTTAGCAAGGACTGCTGCGGCAACTTCACGGAATCCGTCCGCAATCTCTTCATCAACCGTCTCGTAATCGATATCCAGATAATACATAAGACCCTCTGCATAATACTCAACTTCGGAATCATACAATTCCTGTGCGCCTTCCAGCGTATCGAAGTTCTTCTCTACATAAGTATCGAACTCACCATAGAAACTCGTTTCCAGCGCTGCATTGATAAATTCTGCACATTCTTCCGCATTGGTCACGGCCCCCCAGTTGGAATCTGCCAGCGCATAGATTACTCTGTGAACATTCTCAACAAAATCAATCTGTATCTCAATGTCAAGGCCGTCCGCATTTGTGTAAAGATACTGGAAGTAATCATCGTCCTCCTCATCAGGCTCGCCATAAGCATTTTTAACATCCTCTTTCGTGCTATCACAGGTAATGCCGCCGGGAAGCACAACATACAGTGCGTCTTTAGCGTTTGAAAGATCTACTTCAAGATAAGAAACCGTAGATTCCTCAATCTTTTTCGGTTCCATACCGAGATTGATCGCACACATGCTGACATATTCCGAACTTTTTTCGTCATTGAACATTTCGAATACATTCGTCTCCACATTATATTCCAACTCAAATGTATCCGTATTATCATATCTATTGGAAATATGCCATCCATCCCCTGTCCATTCCGAAACGCCGTCGGGGAAAGAATATTTCTTTCCATCGATTACAAGTTCGCCGCTTTTCAGATCATCGCCGAGCAAAGCCATCGCTTCTTCTTTTTTCTGAGTCTCCTTTGCCGCAGCGCCGCTACATGCTGTCATCTGAAAACACAAAACCGCACACATACCCATCAGTACTAACTTCTTCATTGTTACTGTTACCCCTCTCTTTCAACTTTTCTATGTATATGTCTATAAACGATTAGCATTATATTCTATATCACAAATCCTGTCAATGTAAAAAAGTAAGCTTATTCTCAACAAAAATCCCCAGTTTTTGGTCAAGTCTGCCAAAAAGCAGTTCTCTGAGCCAGCCAACCAGAAGAAGCGCCAGCCAGATCAGGAACACGATACCCATCAGTGTCAGAGCGCCCAAAATGCCTCCAGGACTCTCAAAACCGCTTTCCTGTACATACTCCATGACAAGTCTGACCGCGCTGCCATTTAGCGCAAAAACAGCAAATACACAGGTAGCCGCCTTATTGATGAACTTAGATTGAATCTTCAGTTCCTTGAACATATAAAATGCAATGACAGTCAGTGCCATGTTGGTAATACTATTGTCCTTGCACCAATGATGATAAATATCTCCGATTTTAATCGGGAAAACATCGTGGGAGAGTCCATTCACCAGCCACAATCCCAGAAAAAGAAGCCCGGCTTTTTTGGGCAGCTTCACGTCCCGATACATCCGCATATATCTGCCCATCATATAGATCATAATTGTGTTGACGACGCCCTTTCCGTTACCGGGAACCAGTTCAAAATAGAAAAAAGTAGGTATCACGCTAAAAAGCACCAGTAAAAGAAGCAGAAATCTTTCAAACTCCTTCTGGCTTAAATGGTCGATGAATTTTTGTATATAACCACTGAAAAGCACAAGACATATATAGCTGGAATAATACCAGTGCTTACTGGTAATAAATGGCAGAAAAGATTTAACGAGCTGCTCCAGCAATGCGACTCCCTGCATTTCCTCCGGCCGCAGAATGCACAGAATGACCGTTTCCAAGATGGACAACGTTACCATCATACACTCCAGCTTAACGAGTTTTCTGACACTGAACTTCAACCCGTAATATCCCGATGCCACAATAAATACGGAAGCACTTATATCACAGATTCCGTTCACCAGGCCATTAAAAAAACTCCAGGAAGGACCCGTGCAAAAATATCCGAGATACATATTAGCATGAATCAGCACGATCATATACATCGCAATGATACGCATTAATTCATGATTTGAGTTTCTAACAGCTTTCTCCATAACGTATCCTTTCATATCCTGTATTTTTCATAATATCTGCTGTCTTCCGTCTTACAGCTGACTCTCAGCAGAACACCGCTCTCCTGATACGATGTTTCATAGACTACTGCATTTTCATTGAGATAAGATACGGCTCTGCCATCGGTATAGGGAATTAAAAAAGTACATTCCGTATAACCATCCGACAGCTTCCGCTCAATCAGGCAGATCAGTTCTTCCATACCGGTCTTTTCTCTGGCGGACAGATAGATACTGTCCTGCATCACAATCGGAAGACTGCCGATGATATCTTCATCCACAGCTGCACCTCCCGGTATATCTTCCGCAGAAACTTTATCCGCCTTATTATAAACATAAAGCATCGGAATGCCATCCGCCCCCAGTTCCTTCAAAGTACGTTCCGTTACAGCAATCTGTTCTTTGAAGTGGCTGTCGCTGTAATCCACCACCTGCAGCAAAATATCCGCTTCCTTCGCCTCTTCCAGCGTGGAGCGAAAAGCTTCCACCAGATGATGGGGCAGTTTATGGATGAATCCTACCGTATCCGAAAGCAGAAAAGCATGGTGTCCTTCCGGTGCGATCTTGCGCACCGTCGTATCAAGCGTTGCAAAAAGCATATCTTTTTCCATGACTTTTTTCTCTTCCACATCGATTTCATCCACGCCGTATAACTCCAGCATGGCATTTAACAGCGTAGACTTCCCGGCATTGGTATAACCGACCAATGCCACCCGCGGTATACCGGAAGCCGCGCGCTGTTTCCGCTGTGTCAGACGCTGCGCACCGACCTCTTTTAGTTCCCTGCGATATTCCGCGAGCCGGTGCTCCAAAACTCTTCTGTCCAGTTCCAGCTTCTTTTCGCCGGCCCCCTTATTGCTCAGCGAACCGCTGCCGCCGCCCTGACGGCTGAGCGCCGCATGAAGGCCGACAAGTCTCGGAAGCATATATTGTAATCTCGCCACCTCTACCTGCAGTTTGGCCTCTCTGGTACGGGCGCGTCTGGCAAAAATATCCAGAATCAGCGTGCTCCTGTCCAGTATCGGTTTACCGATTTTTTCCTGTAAATTTCGTATCTGCATCGGGGAAAGGGAATTATCAAATACCACAACATCCACGTCCTGCGCTTCCGCTTCCTCCCGGACCTCTTCTACTTTTCCGGTTCCGATATAAAATGCTTTATGAATTTCTGGCAGATTTTGCTCCACAATACCGGCCACTTCCATTTCACAGGCATTCGCCAGATTTTCCAGTTCTTCCAGCGAAAGCCTGTAATCATCTCCGTTATTCAGATTCATACCGACCAACAACGCTTTTTCCATAATCCCTCCGTGAACCCGTTTCTTTTTATTGCTTATTGTACCTGTTTTCGGCCAATCTGTAAAGCAAAGAAGGCATGACCGAAATCATGCCGCTGCCGATTCAATATTTAATGATTCTCTTTATATGCTTTATAGGCGGATAACGCGCTCGTGAACTGAATCGTATGCTCATCCAGCGCAACAGCCGCTCCCAGCGGATATTTGTCGGGAAGCAGCTCCGCTCCCGCTTCCGGCTCCCAGTAGAAAACGCCGAGTCCCTGTCCGCCAGGCACCTGCCTTACTGCTTCCATCGTATTCGTCAGAAGCTCGTAAGTACCTTCCGCATCCGTTTCCGGGCCGCCCACTTCTACGACCATGACCGGCTTGCCGTAACGCTCTGCATAATAGGTTAACGGATTGTAGAGAGGCTCTGTCAGCTTTTTCTCCATATGTTCCTTCATCATATCATACCAGTATGGATAGTAGGAAAAACCCAAAATATCCGTCTTACCGCCGTTTCCAAAGAATACTTCCCAGAAAGGGTCGCAGAGTTCCGGAAAGTTTCCGCAGGAAAGATGCGTAATGACCTGACAGGAAGGACAGACCTCTTTCACCGCATCATACCCGGCATTCAGAAAAGCCGTCATCTGTTCCGGATGCTCTTTTCTGCTGCCCATGGGTAACAGCAGTCCGGGGTTAATCTCATTACCGACCTGCACCCATTCCGGCTCGATGCCGTTCTCTGCAAATAATGTCATAACATCTTTTGTATGCTGATAAACCCTTTTTGTAAGCTGCGCTGCATCGTCCTGTGCCCATTCTTCCGGAATGTCCTGATATTCCGGGTCGGCAAAGTGGTCGCTGTAATGAAAATCCAGCATCAATTTCATGCCTGCTTCCTTCACTCTCTTCGATACTTCAAGAACGCTCTGTCCATCGCAGAATCCCAGCATACAGATGGTCTTTTCGTCCTTTCTCCAGTAAGCATCTTTCGGCGGATTGACGAAAATGCGGAACCGCACGGCATCCACACCCATTTCCTTCATTGCCGCAAGCGGCTCGACTTCCTTTTTTTCCGCATCCACCCAATGAATGCCTCTTGCCTCTAGCTGACTGAGCCATCCAAGGTCAACACCATAAGCCATTTTTGTTCCCATACTTCTATACCTTCCTTTCTTCATGGTCTTCTTTTTTCATACCAGCGAAGCAGCCTTTGCTGTAAGCTTTAGAACTTCTCTTCACACTTTCCGTCATGCCGACTCAGTCGGCACAAACAATTCATGCAGAATGACCCGAAGGGCATTCTGCAGTGTGAAGAAGGTTCGCAATGCGAACCGTAGAAGTTCTTAGCGAAGCAGCCTTTGCTGCAAGCTTTAGAACTTCTCTTCACACTTTTACATTTTGTCGGTCGATCTGCGAATCAGAATTTCATAGTTGAGCAAAGTGTTCTTACGGTACTTCTCTCCCTGCAGAAAATGACATACCTGTTTTCCGAGTTCCGCACCAACACTTCTTGCAGAAGTATCAATTGCCGTAACAGACGGCCGCATCAGACTCAAAGCGGAACCGTTATATAACGACACGATTGCGATATCCCGCGGAATCCGGTAGCCTTCCTTCTGCAGCCAGGACATGATTCTCACACACAACTCATCGTCGCCGCAGACGATACAGTCCGTTTTATTGTTAAGAATATCGGACATGACCATTTCCAGCACATTGTCGTAGACCTTGCCCGTATAAATATACTGCTTCTTTTCCGATATGCCGCTTTTCATCAGCGCATCCATGAAACCGTTATACCGGTCCCGGTTCACCACATAATTGATCTCTTCCAATATCAGTGCAAAACGCCGAAAACCTTTTGCGATCATCATCGTGACCATTTCTTCTGTCGCGCCTTTATTGTCAATATCAACGCTGATGACAGTCTCATAGGCACACTGCCCTGCAAGCCCTACCGGAAATCCCACGCCTTCCAGATAGCGCATTGCCTTATCATTTTCCATACGCCGCAGCAGAATTACTGCATCGATCTTCTTTTTCTCTATCGCGCTGATGATCTCGGAGATATCCCCTTCCGTCACTTTTACGACCAGTACATTATAGTTCATATAAGCCGCCGCCTCGCATATGCCATACAAACATTCCGAAAAAAAATGATTTGAATTAATATTACTATCCGCGGGAAGGGCCACACCGAGCATCCGCGTCGGCACAATACCGCTTTCTTCGGCCTCATGTTCTTTCATATATTTCAGGATTCTGTTTTTGGTTTCTTCACCAATTCTTCCTTTGCCGGAAATTGCTCTGGAGACTGTTGTCTTTGATATACCAAGCGCTTTTGCAATTTCTTGTTGTGTCATGTTCCTACCCCCCCCCTGACAAATTTTTCACGCAAACAAGATCTGCGAAACGCTTTCCGTAAGCCCGGCGGCTGATATCTTAATAACACATGTTCCCGGATTGCCGTCCGAGCGTACCAAAGCAAAAGCTTTCCCATGAAAAGCAGAGATCCGGTTTCCTTTCATGCTTTCATGGCATCTCGGATTTCCATTGTCCACACCAAGCAGCGCGGCCGGTCCTTCCACTGTAAAAGTAACTGTGCAGTCCGCCTGCGGACAGAAATTTCCACTGGCATCCACAAGCGTTACTTCAATCTGACCGATGCTTTGTCCATCCGCCGAAAGTTTATCCTGATAACAGACCGCCTGAATCCTCGCCGGTGCGCCTGCCGTCCTCACAATTTCGCGAACCGCTTCCTGCCCGTTGCAATAGCCGACCGCTTCAATACAGCCAGGTTCATAAGGCACATCCCAGCTCAGGAACAAATCGCCCGTATTGACCGGAATCTGCGGTCTGTCAAAATGCCCGTATTCTTCCGTCATGCCATAAGCAGGATAAGCATAAGCTTTTTTTCCATAAGATTTCCCATTCAGGAACAATTCTACACAGTCACAGCTCGTATAACAGAGCACCGGCAGAATGGTTCCCGGATCCACATCCAGATTCCAATGGGGAAGCAGATGCACCATCGGCACATCCCGTTTCCAAATGCTCTGGTAAAAATAATAACCGTCTTTCTCGAAACCGCATGTATCAAGTACACCCGCGCTGGAAGAACGTTCCGGCCAGTGTGCTTCTCCCAGATAGTCAATACCTGTCCACATAAAGTCTCCGGCTACATAGTCGTGAGACATCGTGTAACGAAGCAGTTTCCCGACATTTACCGGTGCACTGTAATAGGTCTGCCGCCACCAGCCTGAGCGTTCCGACATTTTCATCGGATATTCTCCACGAATCCCGCCGATGCCGCCGTTTTCCGTGCCGATCATACACCAGTCGGGATGCGCCCGCCTGTCCTCGTCATAAAAAGTTTCCGCGCGGCTGCGCCATCTTCCGACATAATTGTAACCGACTATATCCAGCTCCTTCAGGAAATCTTCTTTCGCGGGAAAAGGCTCTGAACAAATCTGGTCGTTTGCCTGTGTAATGACGCGGTCCGGGTCGAGTTCTCTGCAGATTTCCTTCAAATGCCGTACCGTAAGATATCCCTGAGGCTGCTGTTGGTCCGGCACTTCATTTCCGATGCTCCAGATTACGATGCAGGGATGATTCCTGTCCCGCAGAAGCATTGCCCGCAGGTCTTCCTCATGGCACTGCTCGAACCACTCCGAATATCCTCTGCTTTCATGCGTATTGCTGCCAAATTCTTTTCCCTTGAGAATCTTCCACTCATCAAATGCCTCATCCATCACGAGAAAACCTTCTCTGTCACACAGTTCAAGGAGCGCCGGGTCCGGCGGATTATGAGACATACGAATGGCATTGACACCCATTTCCTTCAATTTACGCAGCCGCCTTTCCCATATTTCAGGAGGCACCGCCGCCCCAATACAGCCGCCGTCATGATGTATGCAGACGCCGTTCAGTTTGCATTTTTCTCCGTTCAGTAAGAACCCTTTTTCCTTATGAAAGACCGCACTACGAAGGCCGGTATGGCTGTGCACCTCATCCAGCAGAACATCTCCCCGATAGAGTTTCGTGACCACCTCATATAAAGAGGGATGCTCCGGCGCCCAGAGCATGGGCTCGTCAATCGCAAATTCCTGACAGACTACAGTTTTTTTGGGCGTGTCTTCGACGTTCTGTGCACTGTCCGAATCCACATCGGGCCGCATACTGCCATCCTGCGCCACTCCTGCTTTGTCCGTCATACAGATTTCCCCCTGTGGGGACAAAATCGTCGTCTCTACGGAAAACGCTTCCTCCGCATCCGCCGCTTTCGATATCCCAAGCGGCAGAGTAAGACTTGTCTCCACCCGCAGCTCCGCCTGTTCTTTCGACACCCCGGACTGCCTTATCCATATGCCATAGGGCAGAATATGCGCTTTTTGTACCCGGTAGAGCCACACGCTCCGCGTAATGCCGGAACCGGAATACCATCTGGAGCCCGGCTGGACGGAATTATCCACCCGCACATCCACCACATTATCCTTTCCCTTCCCGTTCAAAAGGTGCGTGATCTCCCATTCAAAGGGCGTATATCCATAGACATGCTGTCCCAGTTCTTTTCCGTTCACCCAGACGTTTGCCAGCATATAAACGCCGTCGAAGCGTAGAAAAATTTTTTCCCCCTCCTTCACGTCTTCACTGATCTGAAACAACTTCCTGTACCAGCCGGTACCGGTCTCAACATAACCGCCGGAGCCGCAGGAAGGCGCATTTTCGTCGAACGGATAGAAAAGGCTCCAGTCGTGCGGAAGCTGTACTTGCTGACAATCTTCCACGTCATATGCGCCGGGAACAAATTCCTTTTCTCCCTGACCAAAATTTTCACTGTAGTCAATATTTTTACTGTGATAAGAGTTTTTACTGTGATAAGAGTTTTTACTGTGATAAGAGTTTTTACTGTGGTAAAAATACCAGTCAAAGTTAAAGCATTCCGTACATCTTGGCTCTCTGCCGGATAAATATGCTTTCATTGCCCTTTTTCCTCTCCTCCCGATTTGAAAAAAGGACTGTCGCACTAGCTAAAATATTTAGCCGCGCGGCAGCCCCCTGTTTTTATTTTTTAGACTGTCATTCCATGCCGCAATCGGCTATACGCTCCTAACGGGTAGCGTACCATGCTTCATACTGCGCATTAAATTCATCCTTTACAGTCTGTAAGCCGGAATCATAACATTTCTGAATCATCTCATCCAGTGTTGCATCAACATCATCTACAAGACCGAGCTCCAACATTGGAACATAGTCATCCAATACTACTTTTACAGCCGATACATAAGAATCAACCGGTGTCGTATCAAATACGAAGGTAATCGTCGGATTGTTCTCTACTCTCTCTGCCCAACCGTCGGAAATTGCCTGCATACGCGGGTCGGCGCCTGCTTCATGCAGATCATCATTCTTGATAGCCCAGGATGCTGAAACCGCATATGCCGCGAAATCGCTGGATTTATCCAGTTCTGTATAGTATCCTTCATCATCGATTGTATAGTGTTCGCCTTCAATACCAAGAATCCACAGTCTGTTCAAATAAGTATCAAATTTCAGCATATCAAGGATCATTCCCGCACGCTCCGGGTTCTTGGAACCAGCCGCGATTGCCATGTCGTTGTTAGAGAACGCTTCACAGCCTACAAAGTGGTCTGTTGTCAGGTCGTAGAGTGCACACTGAACGCCTTCGCTCTGCTCTGCCTGTCTTACATAAGTGATAACGGAACCGTTCCAGGCAATGGAAGCGCCCTGCAGTGCGCCGAACGCATCATCGTCCGTTACGGTATTAGTCAATGCACTACGGCTCCAGCAGCCTGCATCCGCCAATGTCTTCATATCTTTTGCATATTCGCGGAACCAATCTGTTTCGTATGACATTGTAATTTCGTCTACTGTCGGAAGATCACCGTCCCATGAATAGATCATATCAAAATAGTCACTGTCCAGTGCAAGGAAAGTATCGTACTGCTGACGATATACATCCCAGAGTTCGTTATTATCTACGGAAGAAGCCAGACCGTAAATACCGCTTTCAGGTGTTTCCTTCTCTCCCATCGTAATCATGAAATTCATATAATCTTCCCATGTTTTCAGTTCGCTGATATCATATTTGTCAGCCAAATCCTGGCGGATTGCTACAATCTTACCCATTGCCGCTGCCACGTTGGAAGGTACTGCAATCGTTTTGCCAGAAAGCGTTGTCTCACTCCAGCTGTCCTTATCCTGATATTTATTCGCCATAGGCATGCAGTTTGCAATAAAGTCATCCGTCAATTCATAGAAAGAACCCTTTGCCGCTTCTGTGTACATATAGCACCAGGGTGCCGTAAAGATCAGATCTACCTGCTCGCCGCCTGCCAGTACAAGGGAGTACATTGTCTGATAATCACTCCAACTCATAAAGGTGACTGCAATATCTGTATTAAATGGCTCAAGATATTCATTTGTCAAATCAAGAATCCGATTCCAATCATTCGGCGTGTCACCGATCAGATACATATTTACGGTATAATGATCGCTCAAATCCACTCCGGCATAGAAATCAGGGGATGCGGCAATCGTTCCTTCTCCTACTGCAGCAGGAAGGCTGTCCAGTGAAACCGCCGATGCCGTATCGCCCGAAGAAGCCGCCGTATTATCGCTGCTGCTTGAGGAACTGCTGCTTGAGGAACTTGAGGAACTTGAGGAACTTGAAGAACTTCCTGAATCTCCTCCCGAAGAACCACAGCCAGCCAGCGTGGACATCACAAGACACGTTGCTAAAGTAACCGACAAGATTTTTTTCTTTTTCATAGTTTCTCTCCTTTTTATATTAATTTTATATATAAATAACATGCAGTTTGGTAGTTTTCGGACAAAGGCCGAAAACTTTCGGTCAAAAAAGGATTACATCCTTTTTTGACCTTTTTAACCTTTGACCGCTCCGATCGTAAGACCTTTTACAAAGTAACGCTGCACAAAAGGATATAACAGAACGATAGGACCTGTTGCGATAACGGTCATCGCCATTTTCATACTTTCCAGAGGAATCGTCGGGAGCGCCATACCGGATTTCTCCGCTACGATTCTCATCGCTTCTGCACTGCCCAGTATTCTCTGCAGATAATACTGCAGCATGAACTTATTTTCATCGGTCATGAACAGCATACAGTTATACCAGTCATTCCAATAAGCCAGCGCCGAGAACAGGCTGAGCGTTGCAATCAAAGGTTTACTTAACGGAAGAATCAGTTTCACATAAATAACGAAATCGTTTGCACCATCAATCTTGGCGGATTCCGTAAGAGCGCTCGGAATGCCCATCATAAAGGATTTGGCTATGATCATATTCCATACCGAGAACATCAACGGCAGAATGATTGCAACATATGAATTTTTAAAGTTCAGATACCGCACACACATCATATACCATGGTACCAATCCGCCGCTGAACAGCGTTGTAAAGAAGAAGAAAAACGAAAACTTATTTCTCCACGGGAAATCCTGACGAGACAGTACATACCCTGTCATCGTAGCAAGCAGTACTGACAGGAAAGTTCCAACGACCGTAATGCCTATCGTTGTTCCATATGCCTGTAAAATCGCTACCGGATTTTTCAGACACAGCTGATAACTCTGTATGCTGATATCCGTCGGAATCAGTGGATAGCCGTTCCGAATCAGGGAAGCCTCATCCGTAAAGGAAGCCACGATGATCAGATAAAAAGGCAGGAGACAAATCAGTGCAAAAAGGCCGATTACGACATACCCTACAATATTGACTGAAAGCTCATCTTTGCTCATATGATGTTTCTGCTTTACCATAACTTTTGACACAATCTCCACCCCCTTAATATAATGCGTAATCCGGATTGACCTTCTTAACCAGCTTGTTACAAAGCGTAATGGTAATCAGGCAAAGAATTGACTGATAAAGACCCGCTGCTGCAGATACGCCGATATCCCCCGTATCAATCAACAGACGGAATACATATGTATCGATAATATCCGTCATCGGCTGTAAGAGAGCGCTGCTTTTTACGGTCTGGTAGAATAATCCGAAATCGCCGCGGAAAATATTTCCGATAGCCAGAAGCACCATGATCATCATGGTTGGTTTCAGGGACGGAATGGTCAGATACCGAATTCTCTGCCATGCGTTGGCTCCGTCGATTGCCGCTGCCTCGAACATTTCCTGGTCCAGTCCCGTAATTGCAGCAAGATAAACAACGGAACCATATCCGGTACCCTTCCACAGTTTTAAGAAAATCAGGACAGGCGGCCAAGCAGCCGGTTTATTATAGAGGTCAAAAGGATTCAGACCAAGCCATGTCAAAATATGGTTAAATACACCTCTTTCGTAATTGAAAATATTGTACATAATCGCGCCGGCTACGACCCAGCTGATAAAATAAGGCAGGAACATGAATGACTGTGCTGTCTTTTTGAAATACTTGTTCGTCAACTCATTTAACAGAATCGCACTTCCCATCTCACAGACAACGCCCAGAAAGATAAATGCGATATTATAAAGCAGCGTATTGCGCGTTACCTGTCCAAGCTTTCCCGAAATCATGAGCGCTTTGAAATTGCTCAACCCATTCCACGGCGAACCATAAATACCTCCTGCGTACTGGTACTTCTTAAATGCCAGGACAATGCCCGTCATCGGTATGTAATTAAATATGATGACATAGAGCAAAGCCGGTGCCAGCATCAGAAGCAGCATCCAGTGTTTTTTGACTGTTTTCAGAAACGGTGCTTTATACTTTTTCGTTTCCGCCTTCTTTTTCATGTAACCCTCTCCCTTCCCGAATCACTGCTGCATCCTGCTCTTTATTTATTGAGCAATCATCGGTTGCGCTCCTACGATTCTTTATTTTTTGTTAATATTCATAAAAAAATTTTTATAAAATAATTATAAATAAAAAAGTGCACAAAGACTATTGACCACCCCTTAGAAAAACGCCAAAACCTGTTGTGAAGTATAAACAATTTTGACACTTTTTTGTGCAATTTTTGTTGCGCACTTGTGCAACACTGACAATATAACGACTATTTCAAGAGCGTGTACCCACTGGACATATGCACAAAAAAAGAGACGGCCGCTCATTGACCATCTCTTCTTTTTCTTACTTATTCTTATTTTCTTATTTAGTCTGCTTATTTCTCTTTTTTCTCAGGTATAACCACTTTATCCAATTTCCAAATATCATCCACATATTCCTGAATGGTTCTGTCAGAAGTGAATTTGCCGGAACATGCCACATTCAAAATCGCGCTTCTCGCCCAGCCTTTTTCATCTCTGTATGCTTTCTCTACCTTCCGCTGCGCTTCTGCATAAGGCTTGAAATCTTTCAGGATAAAATAGGTATCCGCCTTTGAAGTGCTCAGTGTGTTCAGCAGCGAGTTATATAACGTTCTGAACAACTCAGGGTCATTCGGTGAATAGGTTCCATTGATCAGCTGCATCAGAACTTTTCTGATATCAGGATCATTGTTAAAGATATCCATCGGGCTGTATCCGCCATAATTCTCATACTTGATGACTTCATCGGAACTCAGACCGAAAATGAAAGCATTTTCCTGTCCAACTTCTTCCACGATTTCTACGTTCGCGCCGTCCATCGTTCCAAGCGTCAGCGCTCCGTTCAGCATGAACTTCATATTACCCGTGCCGGATGCTTCCTTGCTGGCCGTTGAAATCTGTTCGGATACGTCTGCTGCCGCAAAAATCATTTCCGCATTGGAAACGCGGTAATTTTCGATAAAGACAACTTTGATCTTGCCGTTGATGCCCGCATCGTTATTAACGACATCCGCAACCGCGTTGATCAGCTTGATCGTCAGTTTCGCGTTGCGGTAGCCTGCCGCCGCTTTCGCGCCGAAGATAAAGGTTCTCGGATAAAATTCCATATCCGGATGTTCCTTTAACTCATTGTATAAATACATAACATGCAGGATGTTCAGCAGCTGGCGCTTATATTCATGCAGTCTCTTGACCTGCACATCGAAAATAGAACGGGGGTCTACCTGAATACCGTTGTGCTCCAAAATGTATTTTGCCAGACGCACTTTGTTTTGATACTTGATATTCATGAACTCCTGCTGTGCCTTTTCATCATCCGCATAGACTTTCAGCTTATTGATCTTAGGCAGATCGGTGATCCAGTCGTCTCCCACATGTGCCGTTACCCAGTCCGCAAGAAGCGGATTGCCGTGTAACAGGAAACGTCTCTGTGTGATGCCGTTTGTTTTGTTGTTGAATTTCTCCGGCATCATTTCGTAAAAGTCTTTTAATTCCTGATTCTTCAGGATTTCCGTATGCAGTCTCGCAACGCCGTTTACAGAGTAACCTGCCGCGATAGCAAGATGCGCCATCTTCACCTGGCCGTCATAGATGATCGCCATCTTACGCACTTTCTCCTGATTACCCGGATACATCTGCTCAATACGCGCTACGAATCTGCGGTTGATCTCTTCTACGATCTGATATACACGGGGAAGCAGTCTGGAGAACAGTTCGATCGGCCATTTCTCCAACGCTTCTGCCATGATTGTATGATTTGTATAAGCACAGGTCTTCGTCGTAACTTCCCATGCCTCTTCCCATGTCAGATAATATTCATCCATCAAAATACGCATCAGTTCCGCAATCGCCACCGTCGGGTGCGTATCATTCAGCTGGAATGTTACCTTCTCATGGAATTTTCTGATATCGTCATGCTTCCGCATATATTTCTCAACAGCTTCCTGTACGGAGGCGGAAATAAAGAAATACTGCTGCTTTAAGCGCAGTTCCTTCCCTGCATAATGATTATCGTTCGGGTAAAGCACTTCTACGATGTTTCTCGCAAGGTTCTCCTGTTCTACCGCCTTATGATAATCGCCTTTATCGAAAGAATCCAGATGGAAACACTCTACCGGCTCCGCATCCCAGATACGAAGCGTATTAACGATACCATTGCCGTAGCCAATGATCGGAATATCATAAGGAATTGCTTTTACCGACTGATAACCTTCCTGTCTGAAATTGCTTCTGCCGTTCTCATCTACATAAACATTGACATAACCGCCGAATTTTACTTCTTTAGTATACTCCGGCCGACGCAGTTCAAATGGATTTCCATCCTTTAACCAGTCATCGGGCGCTTCTATCTGATAACCGTCCCTGATCTCCTGTTTGAACATACCGTATCGGTAACGGATACCGCAGCCGTATGCCGCATATCCCAAACTTGCCAGAGAATCCAGGAAACAAGCCGCCAGTCTTCCGAGACCGCCGTTGCCGAGCGCCGCATCCGGCTCCTGATCCTCTATGACATTGATATCGATTCCCAGTTCCGCCAACGCATCCTTAAACACCTTGTATGCGCCCAGATTGATCATGTTATTGCCAAGGGCACGTCCCATCAGAAATTCCATAGACAGATAATACACCATTTTGGGGTCCTGCTTATCATATTCCTTCTGGCTTGCTAACCACTGATCTACAATGGCATCTTTCACCGCATAGGATACTGCCTGAAAAATCTGCTGGTCAGTCGCCTCTTCCAATGTCTTTCTATAAAGGGTCTTAACATTATACAGCACACTTCTCTTGAACATCTCCGTGTCGAACTTCATCGCTTTCTTTTGCATTTATCTGCCTCCTTCATAACGGTTATGCAATTTTCGGCTAAGCGGCATCGCATTGCTCCACATAGCTCTTTTTCTGGAAGTTGCCGCATGGCAACTTTGGGCTAAGCGGCATCTCTTTGTTTTACGCAGCCATTATCTGGAAGATGCCGTTTAGCCTATTATAGTACGAATTTTCCTTTTTGACTACCACAAATCTGCTCAAATATTTACTTGAAACAATATTTTTTATTATCCCCCGGTCATAAGAATCCCTCCAGCCGATACTTTCATTCGGATTATACGTCAGGTCAGTAACAGTAAAGAACCATGCCTTTCCCTTTACACCTTTTCGACCCCGATAACGACCTTTTCTCCGTTCACGTTCCATTCTTTGGATATCGTCAGGCTTTCATTTGCGACGATGCTTTCTGCCAGTACCTTATCGGCAATCATCGTTTCATTCTTCCGAACGATCGCAGCAACCTTTTCATTATCGCAGACTGCTACTTTGATATGATCCATGACCTCGAAATCCGCATCCTTACGCATCGTCTGGATTTTGCTGATAACTTCATAAACAAAGCCTTCCTCCAGCAGTTCTTCCGACAGATTCGTATCCAGCACGACAGTCATCGTATTATCCGCTTCGGATACATAGCCTTCCTTCTGCGCCATCTCAATGAGCAGGTCGTCTTTTGCCAGCGCGATCTCCACACCGTCAACGTCGAATTTCAGAACACCTTTTTCATTCAATTCATCCATTGCCTGATTGCCGTCAACGCCGCCCAGATATTTCTGGATACCGCCGAGCTGCTTGCCGTATTTCGGCCCGACCGTACGAAGCTGCGGCTTGAAGCTGTAACTCGTAAATTCCCTGACATCATCCGTAAAGCGGATTTCTTTTACATTCAGCTCGTCCTTGATGATCTCCTGATAAAAATCGCCGAGCGTATGCTCCGCTTTGACGAACATCGTTCCAATCGGCTGACGGTTCTTGATATTCGCCGCATTGCGGGCCGCACGCCCCATAACAACGATTTTCAGGACCTCTTCCATATCTTCTTCCAGCTTCCTGTCGATATGCGCTTCGTCCGCCGTCGGGAAATCGCACAGGTGGATGCTCTCCGGCGCGTCTTTAGCGATGCTCTTTACCAGATTCAGATAGATTTCTTCTGTCATGAACGGAACCATCGGCGCCGCGCATTTGCTGATGGTCACAAGCGCCGTATACAATGTCATATAAGCATTGATCTTATCCTGCTCCATGCCTTTTGCCCAGAAACGCTCTCTGCTTCTTCTGACATACCAGTTACTCATTTCATCTACGAAGTTGTCCAGAACGCGGGCCGCTTCCGGTATTTTATATTCATTCAGATCATCGTCCACTTCCCTGACTGCCGTATTCAGCTTGGACAGCAGCCATTTGTCCATGACCGGAAGCTTCTCATAATCCAGCGTATATTTCGTCGCATCGAAGTTATCGATGTTCGCATACAGTACGAAAAAGGCATAGGTATTCCACAAAGTGCCCAGGAACTTACGCTGTCCCTCCTGTACCGCCTTGCCGTGGAACCGGTTCGGAAGCCAGGGTGCCGAATTGATATAGAAATACCAGCGGATTGCATCCGCTCCGTAGGTCGCGAGTGCCTCGAACGGATCTACCGCATTTCCTTTGGATTTGGACATCTTCTGACCGTTTTCATCCTGCACATGGCCGAGCACGATAACATTCTCAAAAGGAGCCTTATTGAATAACAGCGTCGATTCCGCCATCAGGGAATAGAACCATCCCCTTGTCTGATCCACTGCCTCCGAAATAAACTGTGCCGGGAACTGGCTCTCGAACAGTTCTTTATTTTCAAACGGATAATGATGCTGTGCAAAAGGCATTGCGCCGGAATCAAACCAGCAGTCAATCACTTCCGGCACGCGCTTCATCGTCTTGCCGCATTTCGGGCAGGTCATCGTGATTTCGTCAATATAAGGGCGGTGCAGTTCTACGGTTTTCGCCTGCGGATTGCCGCTCCTTTCGGCCAGTTCTTCTCTGGAACCGATGGATTCCATATGACCGCAGTCCGCACATTCCCATACGTTCAAAGGCGTGCCCCAGTAACGGTTACGGGAAATGCCCCAGTCCTGAATATTTTCGAGCCAGTTGCCAAACCGGCCTTCACCGATGGATTCCGGTATCCAGTTGACCGTCTTATTGTTGCGCACCAGATCATCTCTGACCGCTGTCATCTTAATGAACCAGGATTCGCGGGCATAGTAGATGAGCGGTGTGTCACAGCGCCAGCAGAACGGATAATCATGCTCGAATTTCGGCGCGTCGAACAGTTTTCCTTCTTTATCCAGGTCTTTTAAAATCTCCGGGTCGGCTTTCTTGACGAACATGCCGGCATAAGCCGTCTCCTCCGTCATTTCACCCTTGCCGTTGACAAACTGCACGAAAGGCAGGTCATATTTCCGTCCCACCTGCGCATCGTCCTCACCAAAAGCCGGCGCTATATGAACGATTCCGGTACCGTCCGTCATCGTAACATATGTGTCACAGGTCACAAAATGCGCTTTCTTATGCTGCTTCGCAGCCGCTTCTCCTGCACAGGCAAACAAAGGCTCATACTCCTTGCGCTCTAAATCCGTTCCCACATAGCTTTCCAGCACTTCATAGACCGGCTTTCCTTCTTCCGCCAGTTTTCCCAGCACTTTATCAAGAAGCGCTTCCGCCATATAATAAACATAGCCGTCCGCCGCTTTTACCTTCACATAAGTTTCGTTCGGATTCACGCAAAGCGCCACATTGGAAGGCAGTGTCCAGGGCGTCGTCGTCCATGCAAGGAAATACGCATCTTCCCCCACTACTTTAAAGCGGACTACTGCTGAGCGTTCTTTTACCGCCTTATATCCCTGCGCTACTTCATGGGAAGAAAGCGGTGTCCCGCAGCGCGGACAGTAAGGCACGATCTTAAATCCCTTGTACAATAATCCTTTATCCCAGATCTGTTTCAAAGCCCACCACTCGGATTCGATAAAATCATCGTGATACGTCACATAAGGATCATCCATATCCGCCCAGAAGCCGACGGTCCCGGAGAAATCTTCCCACATGCCTTTATATTTCCAGACGGACTCCTTACACTTGCTGATAAAAGGATCAAGGCCGTACTCTTCTATCTGCTCTTTGCCGTCCAGCCCCAATAATTTCTCCACTTCCAGTTCCACCGGAAGCCCGTGTGTATCCCATCCCGCTTTCCGGGGAACCATATACCCCTTCATCGTGCGGTATCTCGGAATCATATCTTTGATGACACGGGTCAGCACATGACCGATATGGGGCTTTCCGTTCGCGGTCGGCGGCCCGTCATAAAAGGTATAGGTCGGCCCCTCTTTCCGGGAATCCATGCTCTTCTGGAAGATATCGTTCTCTTTCCAGAAAAGTTCTACTTCTTTCTCTCTGTCTACAAAATTCAGGCTGGTATCAACTTTTTGATACATAAATACGCTCCTTTCTTTACATCCCCTGTTCATAAAAAAACCCCGTCCCGTAAAAGGACGAGGTTCGTGTGCTCGTTCAACCACCTGTTACAGCGTACGAAAATCACTCTGCCATCCGGTCTCCCGGCCGTCAGAACGGATATCATACGGTTTCCGGTAACGGCGGAATGCCGTCGGCTCCTACTGCTCCTTCGAGGTTCGGGCCAAAGCTCGGAAGTGATATTCCCTGATTTCCTACTCATACCGGTCTTGCACCGTCACCGGCTCGCTGTGATTTTGAAAAATCAGGTACTGTCTTCTTCAATGCCTTTGCATATAGATGCTGAGCCTATTATAGTATTGGGAAAATGGAATTGTCAAGATGGTTCTTTCCTGCTTTTTTTAAGCAGTAAAATCCAAATGCCTGACGCTGAAATTGGCAGGCCCGGCGGCTGAACCGTTTTTATTTTCCACCTTCCAGCATCTTCTCAAACACATCCTCCGGCACCGGCTTGCAGTAACGATAGCCCTGAGCCACATAGGCTCCGATCTCCAGCATCAGTTCCGTGTCGGCCTCCGTCTCCACACCCTCACAGACAACCTGAGCGTTCAGGTCCCTGGCAAGATTTACGATATTCTTCATGATCTGTACCTGTCTGGTACGGTTTTCATTATTAAGAAGGAAAGAACGATCCAACTTGATAACGGATGCCGGTATCTGTTCAAATACTCCCAGAGAAGAATATCCCGAGCCGAAATCATCTATGGAGAGGCGTACACCCTTTTCCCGAAGGATGTCCACAATTTCCCTGACATTCTGCTGCTGTACATCCTCTACAACAAGAGTCTCCGTAATCTCCACCTCAATCAGTTCTTTGGGAATCTGATATTTATCAATAACGGACAGAAACTTTTCCGGGAAACCGCTCTCCATAAAGTGCATCCTGGAAAAATTACAGGACACAGTCACCACCTTCCTGCCTTCATCAATACGCCGGCGCAGCATTTTGCATACGCTTTCCATAACAAAAAAATCGATTTCCTTAATCCTGCCGGTACGCTCATAATAGGGCACAAAGAACCACGGCGTACGGATGGCCCCATCCGCCGTTGGATCCTTAAAGCGCACTAACGCTTCCGCTCCTACGATCTTCTCATTGCGAATATCCACCTTTGCCTGATAATAAGCCACAAAATCACTGTTGATATCGACGGACTCCAGAAGTTTTTCCCGCTCATGAGTCTCTCTCAGCTGCGCCCGAAGCTTGTCATCATAAATCTGCACTTCATTGTCATAACTGTTCTTTAAAGACTCTACAAGCTGTATACCTTCGGACAGGGCACGCTGCAGATCATCGTTCCCGTTCTCCAGACAGCCGACACCCATGACCAGAGACATATGCGTCTCCGTTTTCTCATAAATCCGTGAAGAAACCCTGTCCGCTATGTCCATCAGACGTTTCCGCAGAGTTTCCACATTTTCATACTTCATAAAAAGGACAAAATGACAGCCGTAACTTCTGGCGTAGAGTTCTCTCTCGTCATCCACTTCTTCGGAGAGCGCCTTGATGACCAGCTCCAGAATACGCTGCCCAGCGTCCCATCCATACAGTGCATTGTAGTCTTTGAACTGGCCGATATCCGTGTAGGCGATCGCGTAATTACTGTTCTTATCCGCTGCCAGCTTCTTCGCCGCCCGATATCTCAAATAATGGAGATTCCAGATATTAAACTCCGTATCCTTGTACATCAGCTTCTGAACCCGCATACTGTTCCGCAGCAAAAAGAACAGTACCAGGATGACCGCCGCCGCACAGCACGACAGAATCAGTATAATCGGAATGCTGTGATCGCTGATGAAGTTCGCCATGCTCATTTTGGAGTAGAAATTATCCTGAAGCATATAGTCGTTGACCATCTTATCGCTGACTTCGAGCAGTTCCTTATTCAAAATACCGAGAAGCGGCGACTCCTCATCATCCGCCACCACCATATAGATACTGTGGACATCGCTCAGTACACTGTGAATCTCCATCTTGTTAAAACGAAGCTGGGAACCCAGCAGATATTCCGCCAGATACCCGTCGCACATGGCCGCATCCGCCTCCCCGGCCTTCACAGCATTCAAGCCTTCAAGCTGGGTAGCATATAGCAAAAGGCCCGTATTCTCACCGGTGAAGTTCTGTACTGCCATCCCCGAAGCGTTGCTCTCCTCCACCGCCAGAACATCTATGGAGTCTGATTTGTCATTCCTTCTCATAATAATGACCTGGGGTACCTGGGCATACACTTTTGTGGCCGCCAGTCCATCCAATTTCACATTCTGAGCAGTCTCCCCACAGTAGCTCAAAATATCGATACTGCCGTTTTTTAAAGCTTCTCCGGCATCTGCCATGCTTTCCAGCCTCACATAGTCAAAAAAGATACCCGTGCTCACGGACACCTCTTCCAATACCTGTCTGGAAAGCCCCATATAAGTCCCCTCATTTTCATAGGAGAATGGGTAGTAACCGTCCAGATATCCTACGGTCAATGTCCCTTTTTCCGCAATATACTGCTTCTCACTGTTGGTCAGCAAAATCGTCTGGTCCAGCCTGCTGTCGTAATACTTTACCATCAGCTCATTTTCCAGACCCGGCCGGTTCATCTTCACATCCGCTATCCCCTGATTGAGCTCCCTGATCAGGTCGTCATTCCCCTGATAGGTTATGTAATAAAAAGGCATGGGTGCAAACCTGCCGACCACACGCTGTCCTTCCCTCACCTCCGTCAGGGAATGTACAAAAGCATCAATCTCACCTGCATCCAACGCTGCCTGCAGGGCTGCTGAACTTTCATACTCCTTCACTTTGGGATGGGAAACTCCATGGTCCGCCATATATTCATAAAACTCGTCTTTTCGGATATAACTGCTCACAACGCCGAAGGAAGCATCACTCAGGGCGTCAAAATCTTCATAGGCAAATCCGCTGCTGCCATTTACCGCAATCACACCGAAGGTATATCCGCTGGCCAGATCCGCATATTGATACAGTTCCGCCCGTTCTGTGGAATACTGGGCAGACCCCACCAAATCTATCTGCTCCATTGAAAGCATCGTCAGGGCGTCATCCCAGCTTTCGCACTCTACATACTCAATATTCCAGTTGACATAGTCGCACAGCGCTTCCAGATACTCCACATCCATACCCGTGCGGCTGCCGTCCGCTCTTGTTTCATGATAACCTTCCATAGGGAAAAAACCGATTCGAACCGTGCGTTTTTCCGCTCCCCGTACTGCCCCGGCGTTCCCCCCGAACACCAGAAGCGCTGCCGCAGACATAAACACAAGAAACCTGACCGCTATGCCCGCCGTTCTTTTTTGTACCTTCTCCATAACCCCTTGCCCTTCCTGATCTTATTATCTTAATTATAGGTTAACAGGCTCCCCAGATGCAAGTATTTTACATTCGAATGTTTAACAATATATCGAATATTATTATGATTTTAAGAAATCAGACGAAAAGACTTAATATTTTCTTCACTTGAAAATCCCCGCTTCATAAAGTATGATAAAAGAAGTACTTTTGTTGTAGTAAGAAGGGAGAAATTATGCTTCGTATTATTACCGATTCAGCCAGTGACCTGCCAAAAGATTATATTGAGAAGCACCATCTTCATGTTATCCCGACGCCGGTCGTCATCGATAACATCGACTATTTTGACGGTGCGACCATTCAGACGGAAGAATTTTATCAAATACTGGATGACATCAAACGCGATGTCAAGACCTATCATATCAATCCGGCCATGTTCACGGATGCTTTTACCCCTTATGCCAAAGCGGGCGACACCATTATTTATCTCTGCTTTTCTACGGGGATTGCGGGCACATATAATGCCGCCAATATTGCCAAAAGCAATGTTCTGGAAGAGTATCCCGATTTCGACCTGACGATCATCGACTCCAAATGCGCATCTGTCGGGTTTGGCCTGTTAGTCTCCAAGCTCGTCACAATGCTTGAAAAAGGAGCCTCTAAGGAAGAAATCATCGAAGCGGCCGATTACTTCATTTCACACATAAGACACGTTTTTACAGTACAGACACTCGCCTACCTGATCAAAGGCGGACGTCTTACCAAATTCAAAGGGACTATTGCGGAAACACTGGATATGAAACCCGTTCTGATCGTTGACAAAAACGGCGCGCTTTCCGTTATCAAAACAGTGCGCGGGCGGAAAAAATCCCTGCGCTTCCTGATTGATTACGCGAAGGAGACCAGTTCCCACCTGGAGAATCAGGAAGTCGCAATCTGCCACGGAGAAGATTCCGAAACTCTGGATTTCGTAAAATCGCTTGCAGAAGAAACTTTTCATCCCAAATCCATTATGGTCTCTACCGTCGGCTGTGCCATCGGCGCCCATACAGGCCGCGGTATTATCGGCTTCTGTTATTTTGATGCTGACAACGGCAAATATGCAGACTATTTTTCCGAGGCATGATCATGGACGAGACACGAGAACACATTTATCTGGAAACCAACGAAAACTTTAAAATGAGGGAGCTGGACAAAGGCGATCTGGAGCAGTTCAACGCACTGCTGCAATACGCCTTCCAGGTCACTTCCTATGATCTGTTTCAGACCGGATGGGAACAGGATGAGATCAAATATGCCAAGCGGCCCATTCTGGAAGAAGCTTATGTATTGGGCTGGTTCTATCAGGAAAAGCTGGCCTCCATGATCGTCGTCTATTCCATGAAAGTCAACATCCATGATACGATCATGGATATGGGCGGCATTACCGGCGTCGCCACTTACCCGGAATATACCGGCCGGGGCCTGATTCATGCTCTGATGCGGCACGCTCTGGACTATATACATAAGCGGAAAATGCCGATTTCTTTTCTCTATCCGTACTCGATTCCCTTTTACCGCAAAATGGGCTGGGAAATCGTATCGGACAAGCTTACTTTTGTCGTAAAGGACACACAGCTCCCCAAAGCGGTTCCGGTAGACGGTATGGTAGAGCGGGTCAGCCTGGATTCCGAAGATTATCACAATGTCCACTCCTATTTTGCTTTGCAGCGTCATGGCGCTCTCATCCGCGACGCCCTTTCCTGGGAAGAGTATTGGCGCTGGGACAACGAGGATATCATTGCCGCCGTCTATTACACCAAAGAACATAAACCACTCGGTTATGTCGTCTACTATATCGCCAACGAAATTTTTCATATTAAAGAAATGGTCTATCTGAACATCGAGGCCAATCATGGACTGTGGAATTACATCAGCGCCCATTTTTCCATGATCACGCAGGTACAGGGCGATAACTATTCCGGTGAAACGATGGCGTATTTATTCGATGACAGTGAGATTACGGAAACGATCTCGCCTTACATCATGGCGCGCGTTGTCGATGTAAAGGAATTTCTTACCGATTATCCTTATCAGGTACAGCCCGAGGAACTCAAGCTGCATTTTCTGGTGCATGATACGATGGCCCCCTGGAACGAGGGCGATTACATGGTATCCTGGCATGACGGCAAAACGATCTGCGAACGGGTGGATGACAACCAGAGCATCAATGTCGTGGAGCTTTCCGTCAATACACTGACCACAATGCTGATGGGCTACAAAAGACCGACTTATCTCTATGAACATGAGAAAATTCAGACTGAATATTATATGCTGACATGGCTGGAGCGGCTGATTCCGGTCGAAAAACCTTATTTTTCAGATTATTTTTAAAGCAGGAAAGGGCACGTCTGCTCCTATGAAGAAAAGAATACTGATTATTAATACAGGAGGAACACTGTCCTCCGTCAACAACGAACACGGGTTGAGTCCGGGACTTTCCAGCAAAGAGCTTTTGGAAGAGTTCAGGATGGTATCGAAGAATCTGGAACTGGAAACAGAGGACTTCTGTTCTCTTGACAGCGCAAATATTTTTCCCGATGACTGGGCAGCGTTAGCTGTAAAAATCGGACAGATCTATATGAACTACGAAGGAATCGTTATCATCCACGGTACGGATACACTCGCCTATACGGCCTCCATGCTTTCCTTTATGCTGCAAAACATTCCGGTTCCGATCGTCATCACGGGAAGCCAGCTCTCCATCTCCCATCCCGTAGCGGATGCCATGGAAAACTGCCGGTGTGCGATTCATATGGCCGCAAGCGGATGTCCCGGCGTCTTTGCAGCATTTAACAGAAAAGTCATGCTGGGCTGCCGGACCTCCAAAGTCCGCTCCATGAGTTTTGATGCTTTTGACAGCGCCAATTATCCCAATGTGGCGGAAATCAGCGCGCTTGGACTCCACATCAGGAAAGAACTCCTTCCCATGAAAAAAGGAGTTTTTCGGGTGCAATCGAATTATTCAGACAAAGTTTTTCTCCTGAAATTATATCCGGGTATAGAACCTTCCATCCTCGCCCTCTTGCAACAGCAGGGATACCGCGGCATTTACATTGAGGGATTTGGTCTGGGGGGAATGCCCTTCTTAAAACGCGATTTTGTATCGGCTGTCAAGAAGGCCGTAGATAATGGCATGACGATTCTGGCCGGAAGCCAGTGTCCTTATGAAGGAAGCAATCTGTCGGTCTACGAAACGGGACTTCTGGCGCTGAAAAACGGCGTGCTCCAGGCATTCGACATGACGGCGGAAGCCGCCGTCACGAAACTGATGTGGGTGCTTGGACAAACTGAGAAAACAGAGGAAATACGAGATTACTTTCAGACAAATCTGGTACAGGAAGTGACGATTCAAACTGTGGGCTGAAATCTCCTTCATTCCTGTACAGTTATCTTGTCTGCTGATTTCTCCTGCTGGTCCCCCAATATCAGCCCGCTCAATAACTTCGCCGCCGGGAGCAGCATTTCCGGCTTCACCATGAACGCCGGATGATGAATCGGATGGCCGATGCCGGTTCCAATCTTTATATAGCAGCCCGGAATTTTTTCTTCATAAAAGGCGAAATCGTCTCCGCCCAGAGAACTCTCTTCCACAGTCACAGGAAACCCCATTTCTTTCGCCCGTCTGGCACAGAAATCCGCCATCTCTTTATCATTACAGGTGGCAGGCGGCCCCGCAATCCATTCCACTTCCGCCTCCGCGCCGTAAGCCTGCGCCGTCCTTTCCGCGATTTCCCGCAGACGTTTCTCGTATAAAACTCTGTCTTCCCGTTCCATCGTCCGGACAGTGCCTTCCATAACAGCCACCGCCGGGATTACATTCCAGGTCGTTCCCGCACTGACTCTCGTTACGCTGAGCAGTGAAGGATGAAACGCATTAACATTCCTGCTGACGATTGACTGCAGAGCCTGTATGATCGCCGCCGCAACGGGTATCGGATCGGTTCCGTGATCGGGATGTGCGCCATGACAGCCCACGCCCTTCACCGTAATGACGAACCGGTCCACCGCCGCCGTCACATATCCTTCCCGAATAGCGACTGTTCCCGCTTCATTCGTCGGGTCCGCATGGAATCCCCAGATTCTGTCCACATCTTTCATAACATCCGTTTCCAGTATTTTCAAAGCCCCAAGCGAAGTCTCTTCTGCCGGCTGAAAAATAATCTTGACCGTTCCCCGCAGCCTGTTTCGGTTTTCCTGCAGAAGAACCGCGCACCCGATTCCCGCCGTAATGTGCATATCGTGCCCGCAAGCGTGCATCTTCCCCGCTTCTTTGGAACGATAGGACAACTCTGCCTCTTCGACGATAGGCAGCGCATCGATATCACAGCGAAGCGCCTGCACCGCTCCGTCCTTCTCACCCCGAATAACCGCCACTATCCCCGTTTCCAATTTGTATGGAAGTATCTCGATTCCATGCGCCGTCAAAATCTCCCGAATCTTCTCCGTCGTCCGAACCTCTTTATAAGCCAGTTCCGGGTTTTCATGAAACCAGCGGAACGCCTCCCGCAGTTCCTTTTCCAGACATATCCTACTCATTGCGACTTCCTCCGATTTCTTTTCCTATTTCCGCTTCCCTGTTTTTCCTATCGCACTTTCCCATTCTTCCGTCTTTCTCCTCTAATCCACAGTGCAGAAAAGACTGCCCGGAGCGGCCCGCAGCCCCACTGCTCATCTCTTCTCACTATTCGGATCCAGCGCATCCCGCAGTGCATCTCCCACAAAGTTTATCGCAATTACCAGCACGACGATCACCACGCCGGGCGGAATCCACAGCCACGGCTGACTTGTCAGTATCGTCAAAGACTGCGCGCCGTTCAGCATATTTCCAAGACTTGCCGACGGCGGCTGTACGCCCATTCCCAAAAAACTGAGCGCCGCCTCATCCAGCATGGAGATTGCCAGAACAGAAGTTGCATAAACAAGAATTGGCGCGACCGTATTGGGCAGGATTTCCGAAAACAGAATATGCCGAAGCGGCATCCCCGCCACAATATTTCCTTTGACAAAATTCGTCTCCCGAAGCGACAGTACGTTACCGCGCACAAGTCTGGCAATGCCTGGCCAGTCCACGAAACCCAGGATCAGAATGATATTCCACAGACCCGGTTTAAAAATGGAAGCCGCCACCAACACAAGCAATATATAGGGAAAAGACATGACCATATCCGTAAAACGCATGATGAGCATATCCGCCACACCGCCAAAATATCCCGCAATCAGTCCCAGAATCACACCAATGACCGTGGATATCAGCGTCGCCATCACACCTACTAACAGCGATACCCTTGTCGCATAAAGCAGCCTGCTCAGAACATCCCTGCCAATCTGGTCCGTACCGAGCAGAAATTCCTTACAGGGTGCGCCGCTGAACGGTCCCACCATGGCATCCGGGTCATATGGCGCTATCACCGGCGCCAAAATCGCCGCACTACATAGAAAAAGCAGAACGCCCAGACTGAACGACGCCAGATGATGCTTTCTGAACCGCCTGACGATAGTCTGCCTGTAACTCTCCGTTGCAATTTTCCGGTTTTCTATATATTGTGCATCCATACTAATAACCATGCCTTTCTCTCAACCTGCGAACTTTGGGCCGCAGGCACAAATTCGCGTGTGAAAAATTTATTTTTCACACTAATCCATTCCCTCTCTCTCATTGTTGGGAAGAATGGCTCTCCAGAGCCATTCTTTCGGGTGAAAAAGATTTGCAAGGCAAATCTTTTTCACCCTATTGGAGTTGAATCGTCGGGTCAACAAGCGCATACAGAATATCCGTCAGAAGATTGCCGACCAGCACAACGACCGCCGAAAGAAGGCACACCCCCATGATCACTGGATAATCCCTGTTGCTAATCGCGCTCATCGTCATCAATCCGAGTCCCGGCCACGAAAATACCTGTTCGATAATAATCGCTCCGCCGAACAGCATGGGAATTTCCATCCCGATGACTGTTACGATCGGTATGAGAGCATTTCTGAGTGCATGTTTATAAATGACCTTAAATCTGCCGATGCCTTTCGCACGCGCCGTTCGAAGATAATCCTGCTGTAAGATCTCCAGCACCGCGCTCCTGATATAGCGGATATTGCTCCCCGCCATAGAAGCAGCCAGTACAATAACGGGCATCACCATATGCTTCGCCACGTCTCCGGCTCCGCCCTCCGTTCCGAGCGTAATCATGCCGCTTGACGGAAGCAGTCCCAGCTTGACCGTAAAAATATAAATCAATAACAAAGATAAAAAGAATCCCGGCACACTGCTGCCCAGAAAAGAGAGCGTCACAACTGCATAATCTCCTTTTGAATACTGATGGACCGCACTGTAAATCCCCGCCGGCGCCGCAAGAAGCAGACTGACGAGCAGCGAAACACCCATCAAAAGGAGCGTGGGGCCAAGATGGCTTCCGATCATCGATGCTACCGACTGATAGGACTTGACGGAATACCCCATATTACCGCGCAAAAGCTGTCCAAGCCAGACAAAATACTGAATGTAAAAAGGTTTATCCAACCCCAGCGCTATCCTTTTCGCCTCCAGGGCGCCCTCAGACACTCTCGGCCCCTGAAGCATCGCGAGCGGGCTTCCGGCAAGACACATAATCCCGTAATCGATAATCGTAATTCCGATCAATACAGGAATCGCGATTAAAATTCTTTTTAAAATATATTTACCCATTTCCGCACGCCTCTCTATTTATCCATGATTCGCGGGCAGGCTGCATAATGTCCGCTCTCCGCGCTATAATCTGCGCGTTCGGCCGCAAAACATTCTCCACCAGCCTTATGATGTCCATCTGCCAACCCAGTCGCTGCCTTCATCATCGCAGGTTCTTCCTTCCCACAGGCTTCCACCGCATAAGGGCATCTCGTATGAAATCTGCATCCTGCAGGCGGCGCTTCGCTGCTTCCTATCTCTCCCTGCAGAATACCGCGCTCTTTGTCTTCCGTTTCCGGGTCCGGCACGGGTACGGCCTCAAGAAGCGCCTTTGTATAAGGATGCACCGGATGCCGAAAGACGTCTTCCGCACTGCCGATTTCGACAATTTTCCCAAGATACATGACTGCAATCCTGTCGCTGACATAATTGACCGCGCCGAGCCCATGCCCCACAAAAAGCAGCGTCAGGTTCAGCTCTTTCTGCAGACTTCTCAGCAGGTTCAGAATCTGCGCCTGAATAGACACATCCAGCGCGCTGACCGGTTCGTCGCAGACAATAAATTCCGGGTTCAGGGAAAGCGCTTTCGCAATGCTTATCCGCTGCCTCTGTCCGCCGGAAAATTCATGCGGATATCTGCCGAGCACATTCATCGGCAGCCCTACCATATCCAGAAGTTTTGCGATATCCTTTTCGACCGTTTCCTTTGTGGACACTTGATGATACAGCATTGGCTGCGCCAAAATCTCATATATATGCTTTCTTGGATTCAAAGAGGAGTAGGAATCCTGAAAGACCATTTGAAGATTGGTACGGATTCTCAGTCTTTCTCCATTTTTCCGGGAAAAATTTTTCATTTTAGCAAGATTTGTACCTTTATAATATATACTGCCTTCCGTCGGTTCTTCCAAGCCTACTAACTGCCTGCCGACGGTGGATTTTCCACAGCCGGATTCCCCTACAAGGCCGAGCGTTTCCCCCTGCATAATGGAAAAACTGACCCCGTCCACCGCTTTGATATATGCGGTCGTATGCGGAATGATACCGCCTTTGACAGGATAATATTTTTTCATATTTTCCACTTGAATCAGCGGCATCTGCTCCTGTACCATCACAATCTCCCCGTTCCTTTCTCTTCCCGCTTTCTAACGGAACATTTCGCCGTATGCCCCGGTCCGAATTCATAATCTTCCTGCTTCTTATCGCACTCCGGCCGATAATACCGACACCGCCCCGCGAACCGGCACCCCTCAATATCATCGTACACTTCCGGCACAATGCCGGGAATGGAAAAAAGCTGTCTGTCGGCTTCATCCCGTATCGTCGGCACCGATGCGAGCAGCGCTTCCGTATAAGGATGCTTCGGATTTTTGAACAATTCTTTTACGGGAGCCTCCTCAATCAACTGCCCCGCATACATCACGAGCACTCTGTCGGCCATACGGGCGACCAATCCGATATCGTGCGTAATCAGAATCAAAGACATTCCGTTTTCCTGCTGCAATTCTTTTAACAGCTTCATGATCTGCGCCTGTATCGTCACATCCAATGCCGTCGTCGGTTCATCCGCGATCAGAAGCTTAGGATCGCAGGACAACGCCATAGCGATCATGGCCCGCTGGCGCATACCGCCGGAAAGGGTATGCGGAAATTTTTTCATAACGCCCGCCGCATCCGGCATACCGACTTTTTTAAGCAGCATTTCCGCCCGCGCCCGCGCATCCTCTTTTGACATATTCATATGAACGCGGATGCTTTCGGCTATCTGACTGCCCACCGTAAAAACGGGATTCAGAGAAGTGAGCGGGTCCTGAAAAATCATTGTGATCTTATTTCCCCGAACCTTATCCAACTCTTTCTCCGTCATCGCAAATAAGTCCTGCCCGTCGAACAACACCGAGCCTTCCGTTACTTCCCCGCTTCTGGAAAGCAGTCTCATGAGGGAAAGGGATGTCACGCTTTTGCCGCAGCCGGATTCCCCGACGATGCAGATCGTCTCCCCTTTATCCACATGAAAACTGACGTGGTCCACACTGATGCTTTTCGTTCCGAAATCTCCCTTAAAAGACGTTGTAAGTCCTTTCACTTCGAGTAAATGTGACATTTTTACAGCGATACCTCCTTTTGCGGCCGCCCAATATTGAAGTCGGCATATCTGCCCGACAGCCGGATACAAAATCAATGTGCGCCGCCAGGCGCATTTGTAATAAATACCACAGACAGCAACTGCCGTCTGTGGTATTGCAACTTAACGTTTATATTATCATCAACTTTTTGCTATCGCAAGACAAATCCGGAAAATATCCCCATTATCTGCTCCGACAGACATCCAATCGCCGGAAAGCCGCTTTCTGGCTTCTATTCCACAATATCCCACTCGTGCACATTGATCAAAGTGCCGTAGACATTTGCGTTCACACCTGTGAGCCGTTTGTTGACCGCCCCCTGCGCGCTGATGATATAAGCCGAAAACATGGGAACATCTTCCTGCACTTTTTTATCTACAATAGAATAGAAATCTTTCATTTCATCAATACTGCCGGCTGTCTGCGTTGACTCCAGCGCCGCATTGATCTCATCACTGCCGTAACCGGTCCAGCTTCCTTCGCCGCCAAGCAGCCATGCAATATCCGGGTAAGGGTCTACCGGAGCATAAGTATACTGTACCGCAAAAAGATCGTAATCCGTCGTGCCCGCTATCGTCATCAAAGCCGCCAGATCGACTGTCTGTATCTCTACTTTAATTCCAACGGCCGCCCACTGTGCCACCATTGCCTGTGCCGCATTTACAAAGGTTCCGTCGCCGGAATTTACATAGAAGCGAAGTGTCTGGGAACCATCCCATCCCGCTTCCGCAAGCAGCTCTTTAGCCTTTTCCGGATCATAGGGCATTGGCGCTATTTCCTCATCATAAAACGGTCCCGCCGAAGAAAGGAAACCGTCTACGACTTCACCATGTCCTTTCATAAGCTGTTCCAGAATCTGATTTCTGTCGATTGCATATACAAGCGCCTGACGCACTCTTGTATCAGGTATATTTTCTGTCTGAATAAATACCGACTGATTCGTGACCGGAGAGCCGTATACTACGTCAATATTTTCCAGCGCCTCGATATTCTCATAATCCTCCTGCGGAATCGCCGTCATCGTATGATGCGTCAGGTCGATCTCGCCGGACTGAAGCCCCGCATATATCTGGCTGGAATCGAGAATATTAAAATTCAGCTTTCCAATCTTCGGCGCGCCTTTCCAGTACTGCCCATTTGCCGTATAGGAAATAAAATGATCTACATCATAGCTTGTTACCATATAGGGACCGCTGACTACATCCGGGTGGTTGAACCAGTCCAGTGTCATAAGCTCCGCATCGCTGTACTGTCCCAAAATATGTTTCGGAAGCGTATGCAGATAAAACGCATAAGTATTTTCAAAAGTCGTCAGCGCGATCGGATATTTGGTCGTGAACTGCACGGTCTTTTCGTCCAACACTTTAACGCCTTCCACACTCTCGGCGCCCTCTTCCACGAAACCGTCATCATTCACGCCTTCAAATGCGTAAAGCATCAGCGTCGGATTAGCGATCACGGGACTTGCCAGCTTCAAAAAAGTGAATTCCACATCCTCTGCAGTAACCGGCGTTCCATCCGACCAAACCGCATTTTCATCGATATGAACGACAAAATTCCTGTTATCTTCCGTCGTTACGGAATCCGCCAGCATCGGCTGAAAATTCAGTTCTCCATCGAGCTCCACAAGTGGAAGAAACTCCAGACCGACCGCATACTTATTGACCCATGTCTGATCGATCGTCAGCGGATTAATGCCGCCCAGAGAATCCGTGATGCCGATATTCACGATTTTCTCTCCGGATGCGCTGCCACCGGCATTATCGCCTGAAGCCGCGTCTCCATTTGATGCGCCTCCATCCGACGCACCGCAGCCGGCCGTCATAAGCGCCATCGCAAATACAAGCGCCAGACTGACTATTTTACTGCTGATAAATTTTTTCATCGTACTCCTCCTCCATTCCTGACCGCTCTGCCGCCGCACACCGCAGACCGCCTTCGGTTCATTTCCTACTAATCAACTAGGAACTGCGTATATTATATTTCCATATATTACTATTGTCAATCTTTTTTTGCATCTTTATAGGATATCGGTATCGGTCAGGCGCCAGGGCAAGGCAGCATTTGGTTCCTGCAGAGGCCCTTGAAAAGCGCCAGTGCTTGGCGAGGTTTCTCACGAGCCTAGCATCTGTTGCTGCTTTTCGCGGAGCGCAAGCGTGCCTCCAAAGGAACCAAATGCTGCCTTACCCTGACGCCTGGCCGTAAGTTCTTGACAATGATCGGCATACGTTGTATATTACAATCACTTTCAACTTGCCAAAAAGCATGAACAAAAGTTGAGAATGAACGTGAAAGGTAAAAGATCGATCATGAAAAATCTGTTGAACTATCAATCGAGCGAATACGACTGCGGGCCTGTTTCTCTTACGAATGCAGTTCGTTTTCTTTTCGAAAGAGAAGATATCTATCCCGATATCATTAAATATATTATGCTCTATTGTCTGGATTCTTATAATGAAGCGGGCGAAGTCGGCAAACTTGGCACTTCCGCATCCGCTATGATGTTTCTTGCCAACTGGCTCAACCAGTTCGGCCGAATGAAGAAATTCCCGATTTCCTGTGAGTTTTTATCGGGAGAAGATGTACATATCGGTCAGACAGATAAGATCGTCTGCGCCTTACAGCAGGGCGGTGCCGTTGTTCTGCGCCTGTTTCTGGAGGTTCCGCATTATGTTCTGCTGACCGGCGTTGAAGGCGACAATCTGTATCTTTTTGACCCCTATTATGAGGAAGAAGATGATCCGGAACTCAGTGAAGAATATGCCGAGCCGGGCATCGTTTTCATCAGCGGGCAGCCTAAGCGCGCTAACCGCCTTGTTTCCATCGAGCGCCTCAACCGCACCGGCGAAGGCTTCTATGAGATGGGGCCGCTTGCGCTGCGCGAAGCCGTGATCGTTTTCAACAAGCAGACCCGCCTTCTGCCGGAAAATACGATTGATTATTTTATTTGAGACCTGCCTGAGTTTTTACGGAACGATATATTCAAAAGCAATGTCTCCTCTGTCATATTCATAATCATCCAGTCTGATTTCGCGGAATCCGTATTTTTCATAAATATGGATTGCCGCTTTTAACCTGCTGTTCGATATGATAAATAATCTTTTAGCCCCATGCGCGACCGCCCAGTTCATTGCCGCTTCAAAAACGGCGCTTCCTGCGCCCTTATGCGGAAGATGTTTGTTGGAGCCCAGCTTGCATAATTCCCATGTTCCCTCGACATCCATCGGCTTTGTCATGCACGCCGCCAGAGCGTTTTCGTTTTCAACGGCAAAATAAATCATTGCTCCCTTTTCCAGACTTTCTTCAATATGGTCGAAAGTCTCCAGATCTTCTTTTTCCAGAAAGCCAAAATTATCTTTGATCCAGTCCATGTTAAACTGTATGAAGTCCTTCTTATATTTCTCCTGATACGGAATCACGTTCATTTCTACAATTCTCCTCCCTACACTTCTTTTTGTTTCAGTTTATACCCTTTTACAGGACAAGTAAAACAAAAATATCTAATACTAATATAAGGAAATGTGATTTTATGAACGGTTATCCTGTTCGTCAGAAAATTATTGAACTTCCATAAGGGCCTACCTGTCATCTAAAAGTTTTGTTCTAGTAAACGATTGTTTTTACCCACTCTACCAATGGTCCTTCTTTGTGAATATCGATATATCTCTTAAATAACGCCTTACTTTCCGATGTATGGCTTTGCGTTATGATCGTGTCATTTAGGAATATTATACACGCTATCGGTAATTCATTTTTTTCCAATGCCTCTTCTGCCAGATTTATGACAAGCTTCATCTTTTCATTTACAGTCATATCTTTTCATCCTCATTTTTTTCTTAACAGCAGCATTTCTCTCATGCTTTGCTCCCCGACAATTCCACCAGCCTTTGATAGACGCCGTTCTGTTCCATCAGTTCGGTATGTCTGCCCTGTTCACATACTTTTCCGCCGCTGATGACGTATATCATATCCGCTTTTTCAATGGTCGAAAGCCTGTGCGCCACCACGAGCGTCGTGCGACCGCCCATAAGCGCCTCAATTCCTTTTTGGACAAGCTGCTCGCTCTCCGAATCCAGAGCAGAAGTCGCTTCATCCAGAAGCAGTATCGGCGCATTCCGGATAAATGCGCGGGCGATCGCAATCCGCTGGCGCTGCCCGCCCGACAGGCTTTCTCCGCGTTCTCCTACCATTGTATCATATCCATCCGGAAATTCCATGATAAACGCATGGGCATAAGCCCGCTTTGCCGCCTCAATAACTTCCTCGTCACTCGCATCCAACCTTCCGTATCGTATATTTTCTTTTATGCTCGTCGTAAAAAGATAGGCATCCTGCGGCACATAAGCAATGTTTTTCCGCAGTTCATCCGGGGTATGACAGGATAACGGCTTCCCCAGCACACCGATAACGCCGCTGTTTAGCTGATAAAAGCCCAGAAGCAGTTTGACTATCGTGCTCTTACCGCCGCCGCTCTCTCCCACAAGTGCGGCCATTTTTCCTCTGTCTACCGTAATATCCACACCATCCAATATTTTTTCCCGGCCATCATAAGAAAATGCTGCATCGCGCATGATAATGCCGCAGTCATTCACGAAAGAAGCACTGTCCACATCTATCCCGTTGTCCCTGTAATGTTCGGGCTGTACCGGCTGATCCAGAATCTCAAATACACGGTCGGCAAGAACAAAGGAATCGATCAGACAGCCCCATGCCCTGCCGATATTGCTCAGAAAAAACGTTACCATGCCCTGCAAACTGAGAATCGCCACCACCGTACCAAAATCCACCAGACCCGCAAACGACATAAATACGCCGACTAACAGGATAACAATATTACACAAAAAGCCAAAGGCCCACTCCACCGCCTGCACATCAGACATTCTGCGAAAGCGCTTCATTGTATGAAAGGCAGCATCCTCATTGACATCGGAATATCGTTTTACCATAACGCGCGCTCCGGAGAACATCTTAATGACATCGAGCCCCGCCAGAATATCGGTCAGGCTTTCCGTACAGGAAGCAAACAGTTTCTGTATCCTGACCGCCATATCGCGAAGCGGCTTTGAAAGCACCATATTGATTCTCACAGATATCACGCTCAACGCAAGCACCATAAGCCCTATCCGCGGATCCAACATCATAATGATCGCGATAGCGGATACCCCCATGATCACGGGGTTTATGACCTGCGAATGCCTGTTTGCAAGAGAATTCTTGATATCCTCTACATTAAAACACAGTTTTTGTATGGAATCCGCCGTATGATGCCCCTCGAAGTAGGACATTGGCAGACGGAACAAATGAGTCATTACCCGCAGGCGGAGCCTTGCCATGATCAGACGGATCTGATACATATAAGTATAAATAATGAGACATCTTGCCATGCTCACGGTCAGAACGACCGCTGCCAGCCACAGCCCCGAACGAAACAAAGCCCTATCGGATGCCGTCACCGCATTGATGATCTTTTGATAAAATAATGCGTTCATCGCGCTGACAAATACGTCCGTAGCCGGAATCAGCAGCAGGCAAAACCAGTATATACCAGATTTTTCAAAAAGTGACATATATTTTTTCAGTCTTGTAATTGTCATTTTAACAACCATGCCTTTCTCTCAGCCTGCATACATGGAATAAAGCTTCGGGTAGACCCTGCCCCACTCCATCAATTCTTCATGCTTCCCGATTTCAGCCACTTTTCCATGATCTATAACAACAATATAATCTGCATTTTTTATCGTAGACAACCTGTGTGCGATCACGAGTGTCGTACGTCCTTCGGCCAGCCCGTCGAGCGCTTTCTGCACATCGGTCTCCGCCTGTACATCAAGGGCTGAAGTCGCCTCGTCCAAAAGAAGGATTGGCGCATCTTTTAAAATCGCACGCGCAATGGAGATTCGCTGCACCTGTCCGCCCGAAAGACGTGACCCTCGCTCTCCCGCCATCGTATCATACCCGTTCGGCAGTTCTCCTATGAAACCGGCGGCATTCGCTGCTTCAGCCGCCATCCGAATTTCATCCTCAATCGCGCCGGACTTGCCCATGGCGATATTTTCTCCCACAGACACCGGAAACAGATAGGCATTCTGGGACACATAGGCAAAACGAGTGCGCAATGCTTCCAGATTCCAGTCATCGAGTTTTACTCCTTCGACGAGAATACTTCCCTGCTGCGGCCGGTAAAATCCACACAAGAGGCGAAGCAATGTACTCTTTCCGCCTCCGCTCGCACCGACCACCGCCACAGTCTTACCCCTGGGAACCTGAAAGCTTATACCGTTCAGCACCTGGGCACCTTCTTCATAAGAAAAAGACACATCCCTGAATTCTATTGCCGGAACATTTTTCACACCGGACGCAACATTTCCCGTCGGTTCCACCGGTGTATTCAATATCTCAAACACTCTTTCCACTGCTGCCAGCGCTGTTTTGCTGTTAAAAATTCTGTTCGCCATGTCATTGATGACTTCCACCATTTTCGGCAAAAGAGCAAAAAAAGCCACCAGACCGCCTATCGTCAATTTTCCCTGCAGGCAGAACCATCCTCCTGCAACAAGGCATAGTATAGACGAAAGCGTCCCCGACAAAGTCCAGAATGCCCGCCCCTTATACTGATTCCTGTCATTATGGATTGCCATATCCGTCATTTTCCTTACGTTTTCACGATAATCTCCCAAAAGGGTCTCCTGAAGAGAGTAACTTTTGACTACCTCCATGCCGCCTATCATATCCGCCGAAGAACTGATGACATCTGCGGAGTACTGCATATACGCCTTAGAACCTGCCTTAAATTTCGTCGTCAGCGAAGCGCCAAAAGGCAGACACAGGAGCGTTGGCACAATAGAGATCAGAAACAATGGCGGATTGAGATACAGCATATAAATAAAATAAAAAAACAGCAGACAAGGGTTCATCATGACAAAAATCAGATCATCCTGTACAAAATTACTGATCCGGTTCACATCATCCGTAAGCCTTGACAAGATATCTCCCGAACGGTTCTTTGCCATATATTCTGCGGTCACTCCGGTAATATGGGCTGCTGCATCGTCTTTCACATCCTGGAGTACTTTCGTCGCCACGCTTCCGGAGGCATACCGCGTGATCCAGGCGGCGCCGGATCCGGCCACAAGTATACCGACACACATTAAAACGATACGGACGATGTCCGTTAAAGTTCCCGCTGACAGCCCGTCAATAACACGCTTTAAGAGTTCAGAACCGGCAACACCGCACCCGGAGCATAATGCTCCGGCAAATAAAGATAGAAAGATGAACTTTCTGTGCTTTCCGACATACTTTAAAATCTGCCTGAAAATTTCCTGATCTGTTCTCATATGGATGACATTTCCTTTCTGAACTGCAGCGGAGACGAACCCGTAACCCTCTTGAAGCAATCGCTGAAATAAGTATTGCTGGAAAATCCGGCTTTCTTTGCAATCTCCGTCATTCCCTCGTCCGAATTTACCAGAAGCTTTTGTGCATACAGTATCTTTTCATTCAGGACAAAAGCCGAATACGGCGTATGCAGACGGTTGATGAATATTTTGGACAAATACGACGGAGAAATATGAATCTGTTCTGCAGTTTCCTGCAAAGAGGGGCTTTTTTCAAGATTTGCCTTGACATATTCAATCGCCATGCCCAATTTGTCCTGTTTTGTTTCTTCATTTATGGTCGAAATTTCTTCCTCTTCATCCCGTCTGCTCAGACAGAATACAATCAGCTTATTCAAAAGACCTTTTAAAATAATTTCAGAATATTCATTATAGGAATTCCATTCCTGTTCCATTTCCTTCAAAATATCAAGGACATTTTTCCGCAAAGATTCGTTTAAATGGATGACCGTCTGCTGACCAATGAGGAGTTCGTTAAAACATCTGACACCCATTACTTTAAGTAAATCGGATACCATGTAATCCGTAAATTTTATCAGCACGGTCTCACGCGGTCTGTCGGATATGTAGGACGAACGGTAATAAACATTCTGCGGTATAAAAGAGATATCTCCTTCCTGTAGAACACACATACCCTCCGGAGAATAGGAAAGATTCTCACCTCTTATCAAATAGGAAAGTCCGTAAAAATCCGTGTATGCCTCCGCTGCGGTCATCTCATAACGCGGCGGGCGGCGGGAATGATGATAGCTAAAATTATATCCTGCTTTTAATGGAAGCGGCATTGTAATTCCCCCTTACTCCAAACCTTTTTTCCTTTGTGTCCATCATCCGTTTCTATCCGTCCGATGCGCCAACACTCTGTATACTCCCCAATCACTTTCATAGCTTCTTTCCATTTTTTTTCCGGCACGGCTGCCACCATGCCGATTCCCATATGAAAATGACGCGCAAATACATTTTCCCCAATCATATCCTGTGCCAAAAGGAACTGATACAAGGGCATGACCGGAACCGAATCCAGTTCGATACATGCTCCCAGTCCTTCCGGTATTTCCGTCCAGTTCCTATTCCCCAACAGGGCAGGATCGAGTCGAAAGGCCATATGCAGATATCCTTTTTCCTGCAGTGCCATGATTTCTCTTGCAAATGCTGAATTTGCCTTCATCAGCTCATCAAGAAAAAATTTATCTTTATCGAGCCTGGCATGATAAAGCTCCGGTTTTTTATCCAGTATGACCTTCACGATCGGATAGTTCGTCCCTGCTATCCCCTCTGTTTTCATGCCGATCAGGATATCTCCTTCTTCCAGGCGGTCCCCAGTCAGCAGTTTATCCCTGTCCTGAACGCCTACGACCGTAACGCATACTTTATATTCTTCCGGCGTAAAATTAACTGGCTGGGCAGCAATCTCCATTCCGGTAAAGGAGACCATATTTTTATCGCAGACATCTCGGAATGCCTGTGCCATCAAATAAAGCTGTTCTTGATCATAATTTCCACAAATTACCATTGCTTTCAGGATTACCGGCTTCATGCCGTGCTGCAATACAAAATTCATAGCATTGGCGGCTGCATCCATACAAATCTCCTGGTTATACCGATATTTTTCCGCCAACTTTTCCTTAGAACCCGGCACGCAGATAATACAGGAATATATCGGCTCTTTCATTTTTGAAGTATCTATTTGAAACAGACAGGCATCCGCATAGTCTGCGGACAAGATTGCCGCATCCTTCGAATTAAGTTTCATGATATCCTCTTTCAGAACATGCAGTTTCCGCGTATCCAACCCTGCATCCATGTAGGAAATTTTTCTGTTCTTCCATTCATTTTCATTCAGCAGCATGTCGGCCGTCACATGTAACAGGTTAGAAATTTCATATAACATCTCAACCGTAGGTAGACTCTTTCCCGACTCCCACTTCGAAACGGCCTGATAAGAGATATGCAGTAAATCCGCAAGTTCTCTTTGCGTGATACCCTTTTCTTTTCTGAAAAAAGCAATTCTTTTCCCAATTTCTTCCTTATTCAGCAGAACGTCCACCTGCCTTTCCCATTCATTCAGTCTTAGCACATTTTTAATATATCATACCGATATTTATGTAGCAAGAAACGGGAACGCGAGTTGCTCTAAGCGAATATCAACTGGTGGTTGAGAATTGCATATCATATAATTCTCAACTTTTTCCATTCACCTATCCTCCATAATTCCGCTTTGCGGAATCTCAAATCAGTCGGGAGAATGCCGCTTTTTAGGCATCAAAGAACTGCGGCTGGCAAAACAAATCAGCCAATCCTCTCTTTGTGAGAATATATGCAGTAAAGAATATATATCAAAAATAGAAAACGGGTATAAAATACCCTCTGATAAAATAGTAAAAGATATTTTTAACAGACTGGGGGAAATATTTCAGCATTCTACCCAATGCTTTCGATTGCCGAACTCATCGAGTTTAACGCCGATAAGAAACAGATTGACGATTATCTTGCGAAACATAAAATTGAGAATTGTATGCTGTACTTAGACGAATTATCCGTAAAAGCGCTTGGTATCACAAAAGATTTTTATCATATTGAAGAAGTATTGAATTATCAATTATATACACTGGAAGAATTATGCACTTCCCCTTAACTTCTTAAACAAGCTTGAAAATAAGATAAAAACATCAAATCCCCACTGATTTTAAAAAAAAGCATATCTCAGATATGCTTTTTTAAATAGATTTCTCCATCTCGCTTTTCAATTCCGCCGGCATATTCCTTGGCCCCCGGACCGCGTATACACCAAACTGCTTCATCCGCTCAAACGACCATACTCCTGACTCATACTTCTCCAGAAGTTCCACTTTCATCGCATTCTTCACGGTCAGATTCTCATCCGAAAAACTGTAGGGAATATCGACTTCTATTGCCTTACATTTATACAGGATAGAGGAATACGGTGCTGCCACATACATGTAAATCATATCACCTACATGGATATCGCTGCTCTGCTTCCAAGTCACAATATTAGAAGCCTCAAATGCACCAACCACATCGTAATATTTCGGATTAGCCGGGATGATCCAGTCCTTTGCCTCAGTACGATTTGACTTCCTCTTCTGCAGAGCGCCGTCTTTTGAAATCCCAAGCACTCTGCGAATCTGCGCTTCCGCAGCATTCGGATATATCTCATTCATATGTTGTACTATCCGCTTCCAGGATTCTGCAGAATTTTCCCGATAGGCAGAAGTTACATGGTCATATCCCCAAAGGTGCTCCGGCGTGGAATACACGGCAATCGACCAGCCATAGCATTCACCCTTCTTATTTTTCCTCTGCCGGAAATCTCTCATGCAAAGATACAGCTTCATCTCAAGGTCAGTTACCGTACCTTCAAAATTTTTCTCTCCGCCTTTTCCAAAGCCGGCATTCTGTTTTACCTCGAAGGAATACAATTCTGCATCCGCATTTTCTTCTGCAAAAAGGTCCATGATCTTCTTCTGGCGTATAGAAGCCTTTTCATCATCCCAAAGCGCATCGAAGTCGTACCCATCCCTGCGGTAATTTGCAAAACGGGGGAACCATTCCCTGGAAATAAATCCGGCCTTCTTATCAAAAAACTTGCCATAAGCCACTTCTCCGCTTCTGGCAATGCGCTCTCTCCATTCCCACGGATCGCGCTCAGGATCTCCGCTCCACCAATACTCCGACACAGTCCTCTCTTCCAGTGAAAACCCTGGAATATCATTTTTGAACAACGGCAGGAAACCAATTTTGTTTATATATGTAATTGCTTCTTCTACTGTATGAATGCACGCAGGGTCATCCTCGCGGACACCATGCATGACCCATGTACCTGATTCGTTTGCCATCTTAATATTCATGCCTTTCTCTCAGACTGCGACTTTTGGAATGCCTCTCTTTTATAGATAATCCTGTGATGCTTTAATATACTCACCAAGTGTTGCCAATAGTCCATGCCTCTTAATAACATCAGCGCAATATTTCTTGTAAATCGATTTCAATCCTTTGAACGACCACGCTCATATTTTACCAGTTCGTGCCTGGCAATATTATTAAAAATCGTCGTATATTTTGAATCTGTACCATACAAACCGCCTTCATTAACAATAGCCACATTCTTCCCTTTGTATGTATCAACAAAGGCTTTGGCATCGCCATCCAACTCATTATACACCTCTTCATGAATATAAATATCCGTAAAACTTTCAAACAAAGGCTTAATGTACAGCTGTTTCATATTCTCAAATAAGCAGTTTTCATCAGATACACGATTCTATATTCCTACCATGAAAATATTGGCATCAAATAGAATTGACTTATTCAATAAATTATGCAATGCAGTTTTCTTCAGCGGGGTTATCATATACAAGGGAATCCGTTGTAGAATCTACAAAATATTCATCTGTACTTTTACCAGACAAGCTGCAGATACGACTAAGGATATCAATCGCAGATATTTGCTTACCATTTTCCAATAATGATAAAGTGGGTCTTTTTATTTCAAGCTTCTCTGCAAATGCTGCCTGAGATTCTTTTCCTCGTAAAGCGACCAAATCTTCGCAAAACTTCTTTCCATTAAATTCCTTCATGACAAACAAGTTTGTCGGGGAGAATACCGCTTTTTAGGCATTCTCCAGCGTGAGACTTAGAACTTCTCTTCACACTAACCGCCATGCCGCCTCCTGGCGGCACAAATCATCAATGGGAAGAACGCCGTATTTCAGGCGTTCTTTCGTGTGAGAAAGATTTGCCTTCGGCAAATCGTAGAACTTCTTGGCGAAGCACCCTCTGGTGCAAGCCCTAGAAGTTCTTCTCACACTATTCCCTGAACTCGACAATATTCTCAAATTCTTTCCTGGGTCTTGCATTCGGAAATTCATCTGCATATCCCAGCGCCACCGCCCCTACGAGCTGTTGCTCTGTTCCGATATATTCCACCAATTCTTTATATGCAAAGCATGTATTGGCAATCCAAAGCGAACCGATTCCAAGCTCCGTCGCTCGGAGCAGCATATTTTCAACCGATGCGCCAATTGATAAACTGTCACAAATTTCCGTAACACGCTCATCCACACCGATTTTTTCAAATATCGATACGCCGTTTGTATTTAAGATGATGATCAGTACAGGCGCCTGCCGCATGATCTTCAATGTATGAAAGGCATCCGGCAGACCATTTTTCGATAACGGCAAAGAAGCCTCTATACGCTCTTCCCGTATGAGACCATCTTCCATTTTGTCCAATAATTCCTCCTTCGCACCGCTGCGGTAAACAATATATTTCCACGGCTGTCTGTTCTTCGCCGATGGCGCGAGCATTCCTGCCTTTATAATCTCTTCGATATCACTTTTCTCAATCTGCCTGTCTTCGTATTTACGAATGCTTCTTCGCTTTTGTATGGAATCCATTTCCTTTTTCCTCCATATTTCATTTAACGTCTCTTTTTATTCTATTCTGTATAAAAGCGCAAGTTCCGCAGCTTGCACTCTAAGAATTTATTATGTAACTTTTTGTTCGAAAACCACTACGATTACGGCAATTCCCCATAGTATAAAAACAGGCAGCTGCCCTGCTCAAAGAGGCAGCCTGCCCATTGAACAGAATCGCCTATTGCTCCATCTGCCTTCCAAGAAATCCGGCCGCAGACTGAATCAGCTTCTGCTCCACTTCTCCCATCTTCGATTTATTATCCATTTCCAAAAGGATGACCGCGCCGATGACATCTCCTTCACAAATGATAGGACTGATTGCCTCGTGCTGATATTCATCGTCGGATTCATGACAGATGGAAATAAAATTTCTGTCGCCCTTAGTCGCTACAACGCTTTCCCGGTTATTGATCTTTTCTTCCAAATCCCGGCTGATTGATTTTCCGAGCACATTTTTCATACCGCCGGAAACGGCAATGAACTGGTCTCTGTCCGCTATCATTGCGATATGCCCAGAAACCTGCGCCATACTTTCCGCGTACTGTTTGGCAAAAGTCCCCATCTCACCAATCGGGGAATATTTTTTCAAAATAATCTCACCTTCTCTGTCCGTGTAGATTTCCAGCGGGTCAGCTTCCCGAATCCGTAGTGTCCTGCGGATTTCTTTCGGAATCACGATACGACCGAGATCATCTATTCTTCTAACAATTCCTGTTGCTTTCATATGATAAAACCTCCATTTACGCTAATAGTATTTTGAATAAACGTGCTACTAGTATCTGTAAATGGTGGGAGTTTATACCTGAATCATTTCATTTTTCGAGATAATTTTCCGCTGTTATTTTTTGATTCCCTTAGCGCCGGACAGATTGGCATTCTGCAAAATATTGCTCTGGAAAGAAGTCATAAAACCACTCTCCTCCCGTTCCCGTTTGAGTGCGAGTTTCACCATATCGTCGAGCAGTTCTGCATAAGATTTCCCCATAATCTCCCACAAATAGAATGCAAGGGAGCCCGGAATGGAATTAATCTCATTGACATATACTTTTCCGGTATCTTTATCGATCATAAAATCAATCCTCGATACACCATTACAGTCCAGCGCCTGAAAAGTCCTGACTGCAAGCGTACGGATTTCTTCCCGAAGCTCCGGTGTGAGATTGGCCGGAAGTTCTCTCCGCGCGGTGCGCATTCCTTCGGAACCGCCTTTTCCTCCTGCCACATATTTATCTTCATAGCTTAAAATTTCATCGCTGGAAATCGGCTCTTCACATTCCGATGCCTGCGCGCTCTCATAATCACCGAGTACGGCGCAGTTGATTTCACGCAGATTCATGATCGCACGTTCAATCAGCACCTTCTGCCCAAATTCATAAGCATATTCCAGTGCTTCCTGCAGTCCTTCCCTGTCTTTTGCTACTTTAATCCCGACACTGGAACCGAGATTGACCGGTTTTACGATGACAGGATATTCTATTTTGCTCTCCACTTTACGGTATGCCGCCTCTTCGTCTGCCTGATATTCCTTGACATGCAGCGTCACACAATCCAGTATCGGAATATCATTATCCTTTAAAATTGCTTTCATGACATATTTATCCATGGAGGCCGCAGCCGCCATAACATCGCATCCCACGAGCGGTACATTGTAATGCCGCAGGAATCCCTGCAAAGAACCGTCCTCTACATTAGCTCCATGCACGACCGGAAAGGCCACATCAATATGATCGACGGTGGAATGCCCGAACTTCTTTTCCGGATATTGGACCAGATTCAGCTTTCCGTTTTCACAGATCAAAAAGATGCGGATGCCTTTTTTCAATAAATCAGGAATACTTTTGTAATTTTTAATATCTCCAATAGCTTCTCCGGTATACATCTCGTTTTCCTTTGTAATATAAATGGGAATCGGATCATATTTCTCCCTGTCAAAAGCATTCAGCGCCTGAATACCGGAAATAACGGAAACCTCATGCTCTACACTTTTTCCACCAAAAAAAACACCCACTTTAATTTTCATACTAATAACCACGCCTTTCCCTCAATCTCGCCTAATTGTAATTATCCGGCAGATCATTTTCTATCAGAACGACTTTCTGCCGCTCACCCGGTATTGCATTGACTTGCTGGAATGCTTCTTCCAAAGAATCCACAAGTATCATTTTCTGTTTGGGAAATCCGGCTTCCAGCAAACCGTTCTGTATCGGCTTCGTACGCCTCTTCCCGACTAAAATCGCATAATCACATTTATCGTGTGCATAAACGCCTACTTCCTTATTTTCTTCATACTCGCTTTCGCCGAGCTCGACCATTCCCGGCGTCACCAGAATCCGAAGATCCTCAAACATCGCCAGTGTATCCAGCGCCGCTTTAAATCCACTCTTATTGGAATTATAAGCATCATCTAGTATCGTCCGGTTCCCCTGCTTCATCAACTGCAGTCTATGCGGAACGCTTTCCAGCTGCTTTACCGGATACAGAAGTTTCTCCATCGGAATACCAAGCGTATTGGCAACGGCAATTGCACCCGCGATATTCTGCACATTATGATTACCCACCAGTTTCGTATGAAACACAAATTCCTGACCGTTCCTGTCTTTCATCTTAAAAGCAGAGCCTTCTTTGGAAACGGAAATATCATAAGCCGTATAATCAGCACTGTTCTTCCCCGTCCCGTAGCTGACAACCGGCCTATCCGTTTTGTGACTGCGGATATGATCATTATCATAATTGAGAAACACTTTCCCGTCTGCAGGAACCGCATCCGCCAGTTCGAACTTTGTATGGATGACATTTTCAATGCTGTGAAAACTCTGTAAATGCTGCGGTCCGATCGAGGTGATAATGCCATAACGGGGATGGACCAGATCACAGATCTCTTTAATATCTCCGACTTCTCTTGCTCCCATTTCACAGATAAAAATTTCATGAAACGGCTTCATCTGCTCTCTGATCGTTCTGACAACGCCCAGCGTCGTATTATAATTCCCCGGCGTATGCAGTACACTAAACTGCGTGGCAAGCAGTTTACTCAGAAAATACTTTACGCTGGTCTTTCCATAACTTCCTGTCACACCGATAATCGTCAGATTCGGCATCTCCCGCAGAATCCTTGCCGCATCGTTGATATAGTGCTGGTTAATACCCTGTTCAATCGGATGATTAAACAGATTTATCAACAAAACGAGCACCGGCATCAGTACAAACAGAACCGACAGAACAAACGCACCTATATTCGCCGCTCTGCTTGAAAAGGCTGCTATCACGAGCGCAGCCGTAAATAGAATCCCCGTCGTTATGAGCATACGTTTCACCCGCGCAGTATAAACGAGCGGCTTCTTCGCCTGACGCGCTTTATTTACCAGAATGGTCATCAGATTCATCATGCACGCCGCGATCAGACATCCCTTTCCGCCTATAAGCAGAAGCGGCAGAGAAATCAACGCATAAAGAGTCTTCCCAAGCAGCCTGCCAATATTCTCTTTCACCTGCAGCCATTCCCGGTATTCCGTCGGCTTATACGAATTCTGTTGAAACATGTGAACAATATAAAGTTCAAACCGGGCAGTGCCGACCAGATAGGTGCCAAACCACAATATCCACAAAACGATATCCATAAACAAATTTCTATTTCCTTTCCGCTTCTTTCCGACAAAATATAGAGCTTCTGTTTCCTAATACCAAAATTTTATCCCAAGAAAGCCTGTAACGCACCATGCACTTTCGCAGGCTGTTCCAAAAAGGAATAGTGTCCTGCTCCCTCGCACACAACAAGACCGGTATCTTTGATCAGTCCTTCCATGACCTTTGCATCCGCAATCGGTGTCGCCGTATCCATATCGCCCCAGACCAAAAGCGTCGGGCAGCTTATCTTCGCAATGAGCGGCTCAAGGTCTTCATTGACTACTTTTACAAGCGTCGCCCGCATTGTCGGTGTCGCGTTGTTATAGTCCGCAGAACCTCTCTTCTTCCTCATATCCTCCACCGCATCAGGATACAGAAAATGCAGCGGCTTCGTACTCATGAACCGGCTCGCCATCTTATAAAGGCGCAGACTTGCTTTCTGTTTCCACGTCTTTTTCGGCATAATGCCCGCACTGTCAATTAAGACCGCTTTATGAATCACATACGGAAGCTTTTCCCTCGCATTCATTTTGAAAAGCACCCTGCCGCCAAAAGAATGTACCAGCACGCTGAATTCTTTTATATGCAGGCTGTTGAGAAATTTCATGACAAAGTCTACATAATCGTCCACACACCACGGCTCCGGCGGTTCAGGTGTCTTGCCAAATCCCGGCATATCAAGTGCAATGACTCTGTGGCGCGGAGATAAGGTATCGATAATACCCTGAAACAGTGTAATATTGGAACCCCAGCCATGCAGCAGAAGGACAACATCTCCTTCGCCTTCATCTATATAGTTGACTGAAATCTGATCAATTTGGATAATCACATAAACCTCCATAATTCCGTTCTGCGGAATCTCAAAATCTCAAGACAAACAAGTTTGTCAGGGAGAATGCCGCTTTTTAGCCATTCTCCAGCGTGAGAAAGATTTGCCTTCGGCAAATCGTAGAACTTCCAAATCAGCTATGCTGACTTTGCGAAACAGCCTTTGCTGTGAGCTCTAGAAGTTCTTCTCACGCTATAAACTATATGATATATGATATGACATGAAAAGCATATCATGTGCCTGTTACTATGCAATAAGTGCTCTTCTTCGTCCGATGGTATCTTTTTCCTGTTCCTTTATCATATGCTTTCCACTTCCATATATTCTTCATAATCCATCTCGCTCGCAAACAACATGTATCCCCCGTTCACATATCCCATATAACCGCTTTCTACTGTATATCCCTTCATCATCCCGTCTCCTTTCAGAATCATTTTTCTTTCTGAAAACAGAATAACATATATACAGTCCGATAAAACGGTCTTTGTTGAACATCTGTTCTTTTTTCTTAAATTAAATCTTCAATTGGCAGGAGCAGGTGCTGCATATCGCTCAATAACTGTTCCGTTATCGTGAGCAAAAATTCCTCATTTTTTTCCACCAGATCGAATCTTTTATACCGATATCGAAAAACCGGCACGCCTTTCGGGTCAAATGCAAGCTTTCCCTTATATCGGTCCAATAACTGCGGTATATTTTCCACCGCAATCTGTGCATCCGGCCGCATCAAAAACTGCAGCAGCTCATTTTTTCCTTTTACTTCCGACATATAAAGCTGATGCGCCTTGACTCTGATGAGCGCAATCCGCAGAAGATTATCCACGGACTTAGGAATCCCGCCGAAACGATCTAGCAATTCTTCCTTCATATCATCGCATTCCCTGTCATTTTCAATTCCGGCAATCCGCTTGTAAATGTCCAGTTTCTGAATCTCATTCACAATATAAGAGGGCGGAATATAGGCATCCACATCCAGGTCAATGCTGGTCGTAAAACTCTCCACCGTGGAAATTCCCTTGATATTCTTAACGGCTTCATTCAGCATTTTACAATATAAGTCATAACCGACAGCCTGCATATGCCCATGCTGTCTGGCTCCGAGGATATTACCCGCGCCGCGGATTTCCAAATCCCGCATTGCTATTTTGAAGCCGCTCCCCAAATCCGTAAATTCCCGAATCGCTTCCAGTCTTTTCTCCGCCACTTCCCGAAGCATCTTATCCCTTTTGTACATCAGAAAAGCATAAGCGGTCCGATTGGAACGGCCCACCCTCCCGCGGAGCTGATAAAGCTGCGACAGTCCCATATTATCAGAATCATGAATGATCATCGTATTGACATTGGAAATATCCAGCCCCGTCTCGATAATCGTCGTAGACACCAGAACATCGATTTCCCCGTTGATGAAGTCGTACATAATGCGCTCCAGTTCCCGCTCATTCATCTGCCCATGTGCAAAGGCAACCGTCGCTTCCGGCACAAGGCTCTGCACGGATGCCGCAATATCTGCGATATGGGCTACCCTGTTATAGACATAATAAACCTGTCCTTCCCTGGCCAGCTCCCGCGCGATTGCTTCCCGCACCAGTTCTTCGTTATACTCGCAGACAAAAGTCTGAATCGGCTGTCTGTCATTCGGCCCCTCTTCGAGAACGCTCATATCCCGGATACCAATCAGGCTCATATGCAGCGTCCGCGGAATCGGCGTCGCGGTCAGCGTCAGGACATCCACATCTTCTTTCATCTTCTTAATCTTTTCTTTATGGGTAACACCGAACCGCTGCTCTTCATCCACGATCAGCAGGCCCAAATCTTTGAATTGCACATCTTTTGAAAGAATCCGATGGGTTCCGATGACGATATCCACCATGCCCTTTCGCAGATCCTCCACCGTTTTTTTCTGCTCCGCTGCCGTCCGGAAACGCGACATCAGATCGACCCGTACCGGAAAATCCTTCATGCGCTGAATAAAAGTATTATAATGCTGCTGTGCCAGAATCGTCGTAGGCACAAGGTAAGCGACCTGCTTTCCTTCCTGCACCGCTTTGAATGCGGCCCGAATCGCAATTTCAGTCTTTCCGTAACCGACATCCCCACAGATCAGGCGATCCATGATTTTCGTACTTTCCATATCCGCCTTCGTATCGGCAATGGCATTTAACTGATCTTCTGTTTCCTCAAAAGGAAACATCTCTTCAAATTCCCGCTGCCATACTGTATCCGTACCGTATTGATATCCGTTCTTCTGCTGCCTGTGAGCATACAGTTCCACCAAATCCTGTGCAATTTCGTTGACCGCGCTCCTTACTTTCGTCTTTGTCTTATTCCATTCCTGCGTGCCGAGTTTATTCAGTTTAGGCGTTCCCGCATCCGCGGACGCATATTTTTGGATAACATCGAGTCCGGTCGCCAGAATATAAAGATTTCCGCCGTCCCGGTATTCTATTTTGATATAGTCTTTCGTAACTTTTTCTACTTCAACTTTTTCAATTCCTTTGTAAATACCCAGGCCATGGCTCTCATGCACCACATAATCGCCGACTTTTAATTCGGAAAAATCATTGATTTTCTGCCCTTCATAGACTTTTTTCTTCTTCTTTTTTTTCTTCTGGGAACCAAAAATATCGCTTTCCGAAATCACGAGGAATTTTAAAAGGGGATATTCAAAGCCCTTCAATACCCTCCCATAATAAGTCATCACTTCCCCGGGCTGCACTTCCCTCTCCGGATCCTCGCTGTAAAAAGCCGCCAGGCCCTGTTCCCGCAAATCCTCCGCCAGCCTCTTTGCTCTCGTTCTGGAACCGGACAAAAGCAGTACCCGGTATCCGTTTTTCTTGTATCTTGTTAAATCTTTCACGAGCGCATCAAAACTATTATTATAAGAAGGCATACTCCTTGCCTGAATATCAAATTTCCTATCTGCCTTGAACAACGGATTTTTACCGTCCATCGTGGAAATGGCAACAGTCCTTCTGCCTGCCAGCTTCGCCGCAACTTCTTCTCCCCGGAAAAGGACGTCCATCTGTCCGGGCAGTATATAGCCTTTTTCCACGCGGTGGAGCATACTCTCCCGAAATTCCATCTCCACCACATCGGCATGTTCCTTGACACGAATCGGCTCATCCACAAAAATGCAGCTCTGCTCCGCCGGAAAAAATTCCAGGAAACTCGACAATATCGGATAAAAATAGCGGACATAACTTTCCAGATTAACGCCATTCAAGGAAATGCCAAGCTCCAGAAGCTGTTCCTTTAGCTCCTTGATCTGTTGCGTAATTCGGTGCGCCTCTTCGGTCTTCATTTCCGAGCGCAGCTTTTCTGCATACGCCTTTCCTTCTTTTTCGATTGCCTCAATTCCCGTACGCAGTTCTTCTTTACTTAATACCATTTCGGTCGCGGGATAGATGGATATGGACTCCAGTTTTTCAATCGAGCGCTGGCTCAAAATATCAAAACTGCGGATAGATTCCACATCTTCGCCCCAAAGTTCAATACGATACGGATTTTCTTCCGTCAAATCAAATACATCAACGATACCGCCCCGGATGCTGAACTGCCCGGGCGCCTCCACCTGATAATTTTTCTCATAACCGAGTTCCGTCAGCTTTTCCGCCAGCATGCTTTCATCGATATGGCTCTGTTTGTTGATAGAAACGATATTTTTCTGCTGTACGGACAGCGGAATCTGCGGCGTCATCAAGGCGTCAAAGGTTGTGATGATCGTTGTCGGTCTGCCTTCCATCAGTCTGCGCAGGCATTTCATCCGCTGCATGATCAGCTGATTCCCGTGAATGTCCGCCTGAAAAAAAATCAAATCCTTCGCCGGATAGATCATGACATTTCTATCATAGAACTGATAGTCTTCATAAAGCTCTTTTGTCTTTAAATCACTGAAAGTAACGATGATCTTATTCCGAAAACCATCGCCAAGTCCATATATCATATGAAGCTTCTCGGAATCGACACAACCACTTAATGTGACTGCCGCCCGTTCCTTTCCAAGCAGCTTCCTAATTTCTTCATATTCTCCCAATTCCAGCAGGGGAGCCAGTAATGCCCTCATTGTTGCCTCCATCTTATGAAGAATGGCTCGTCAGAGACATTCTTCGGTGTGAGAAAGGTTCGCACCGCGAACCGTAGAACTTCTTGGCGAAGCAGCCTTTGCTGCAAGCCTTTAGAAGTTCTTCTCACACTTTTCCTTTTTTGTTAAATTGATTCATCGCCTTATCAGCGCCCTCTGTTATCATAACCTCCGCTGCTTCCGCCGCCTGTTTCACGCTTTCCGCGATCAAAACCCTGTCCTCCTCCTGAAAATGGCCCAGCACATAATCCGCAAGATCGTAACCGGAAGGCTTTTCCCCTACGCCGAGCCGGATTCTCTGAAATTCATCATGTCCAAGATGAAGGATGATATTTTTCAACCCGTTATGACCTCCGGCGCTGCCTTTTTTCCGAATGCGCAGCGCTCCCACGCTCAGACTGATGTCATCCGAAATAACGATGAGTTCTGTTTTTTCTTCTATCTTATAATAGTCTATGATTTCCCGAATGCTTTCACCACTCAGATTCATAAAAGTCTGCGGTTTTGCAAGGATTACCTTTTCACCGCCAATGATTCCTTTGCCGATGCAGGCTTTGTGCTTCTTCTCTGTTACGGAAATCCCGTTCTTTCCGGCGAGCGCATCGATGACCATAAAGCCGATATTGTGTCTTGTATTTTCATATTTTGCGCCCGGATTTCCAAGGCCTGCGATTACATACATAGCTGCTCCATACTTTCTATATATAGTTATTATCATGTAACACCAATAAATCTTATTTATTGTATCAACAACGGGAAACTCCCACAAGTAGTTTTTCCTAAAACCAGCCAAAATTTACTAAACGGCTAAGATTACTTTTCTCTACTGCAAAACAGTATAGACACATCTGTCAAAATAGGCTTTTGAGCTTAGTACCGTTGCTGCTTTTCGGGGAGCGAGAGCGTGCCGCCAAGGGAACCATGTAGGCCCAGCCCGGCTGGCGGCTGAACTGCCTCGTAACTTCTCCAAAACAAAAAGGATGCTTCCGCATCCCTTCTGTCATTACCTACTCAATCCACTATTCGTCATTCGGTTCTAAAAGTGCTTTCTCATAACTATCCAGAATGATGTTCTGAATATGCTCCCTGGTAACGGAATTGATCGGGTGCGCAATATCCCGATATTCGCCATCAGTTGCCTTCTTGCTTGGCATAGCAATAAAAAGCCCTTTTTCACCTTCAATTACTTTAATGTCATGCACTACAAATTCATCGTCAATGGTAATTGAAACGATTGCCTTCATCTTGCTGTCTTGAGTCATTTTACGCACGCGGACATCAGTAATTCTCATGAAGCTCAGCCTCCTTATCATATGATACCGAACAGATTCCCGTCGGCTTTCACAAGCTTTCCACACAAGTCATACTTATCAAGCCACGCAGCTTGTAATCAACAATATTTCTGTTTTATGTCATAACACCAGATAGCATATCTGTCAGATAACATATCTATCATTGTGCTCGACAACAATTTCTATGCCATTCTCTCCTCTGTAATAAGAGTTGGCGCGAATTGTTCCCCGGCTCTCAACAATACAATTTTCAATATGCGTGTTATCTCCGATATAGACATCATTCAATATAATGGAATTCTTGATATAACAATTATTCCCAATATATGTCTTTTTAAAGATAACAGAATCTTCTACGGTACCATTCACAATACACCCGCTTGAAATCAAGCTGTTTCTTATTTTTGCACCTACATTATATTTCGCCGGCGGATTATCATCTACTCTGGAATATACATCCGGATACTGTTTGAAGAAATAATTCCTGATCTCCGGTTTCAGGAAATCCATGTTGGTATTAAAATAGTCCTCAACCGTCGCGATATTACTCCAGTAATCTTTGATCTTATAGCCAAAGATTCTTTTGATATCCTTATAACGGATCAGAATATCCTTTACAAAATCATGGCGGTCCTCTTCAGCGCTTTTCTCAATCATCTCGATCAGCTGCCGTCTTCTGATAACGTATACACCGCAGGAAATCGTATTAGACTTAGCTACGACCGGTTTTTCCTCAAATTCTTCGATACGGCTTTCCTCGTTCATCTTAATCGTACCGTAACGCTCTATGTTAACACCGGACTCCATCTCTTTACATACGACCGTAATATCAGCCTTTTTCTCAATGTGATATTCCAGAACTTTATTATAATCCATTTTATAAACACAGTCACCCGATGAAATAACAACATAGGGTTCATGACTGTTCTTCAGGAAAGAAAGGTTCTGGGCAATCGCATCCGCCGTACCGCGGTACCAGACACTGCTTTCTGCCGTCACCGCCGGCGTAAAGACATATAAGCCGCCCTGTTTGCGTCCGAAGTTCCACCATTTGGAAGAACTCAGATGTTCGTTCAAACTCCCCGCATTATATTGGGTAAACACCGCAACTTTATTAATATGGGAGTTGGTCATATTACTAAGCGCAAAATCAATACCACGATAACTTCCTGCAATCGGCATGGCACAGGCAGCACGCTTTCTGGTCAATTCCTTCATTCGATGATTATTACCACCGGCTAAAATAATTCCTATTGCTCTCACTGTTCTTCACCTGCCTTAATTAAAGTTCTGCCGCTCGGAAGATAATTTTCTTTATAATCTTCCGCGGAAGTTACGCCGAATACAACAGTATTTTTCCCGATAGAAACACCTTTCGGAATAACACTCTTTTCACCAATCGTCACCAGGCCATGGTTGTAAATATGCGGATCTGTCTCATTTGGAGCCTCTTCCCCGATTCCCAGCTTCACATTGTCTTCCAATGTAACCTCTTCCGCAACAATGGCTTTGTACAATTCACAATTCTGGCCGATTTCCGTAGAATTCATAACGATGGAATCCCGAATAACGGTTCCCTCTCCGACTACAACGCCGCAGCCGATAACGGAATTGTAAACTTTACCGTATACTTCCGAACCCTCTCCTATGATGCTCCTCTCCACAATACTATCGGGAGCAAGATACTGAGGCGGAAGCGTTTCACATTTGGTATAAATCTTCCAGTACTCTTCATACAGATTGAACTCCGGAACGATATCGATCAGTTCCATATTTGCTTCCCAGTAAGAATTCAGTGTCCCTACATCTTTCCAGTATCCGTTAAACTCATATGCGTAAAGAGGCGCTCCTTTTTTATGGCAGTAAGGGATGATATGTTTACCGAAATCCAGTCCTGACTGCTCAGCATTGAGAAGCAATGCTTCTTTCAGCGTCTTCCAGTTAAATATATAGATACCCATAGAAGCGAGATTGCTTCTCGGCTTCTCCGGTTTTTCTTCAAAATCAACGACCCTGCGGTTCTCGTCAGTAATCATGATACCGAAGCGCTTTGCTTCTTCCATCGGCACCGGCATAACGGCAATGGTCACTTCCGCGCCGTTCTGTTTATGGAAATCCAGCATTACCTCATAATCCATTTTATAGATATGGTCTCCGGAAAGAATCAGGACATATTCCGGATTAAAGCTCTCCATATATGCAATATTCTGGTAGATTGCATTTGCAGTTCCCGTATACCATTCGCTGTGCACGCTCTTCTCGTAAGGAGGAAGTACTGTAACACCGCCTATATTTCTGTCCAAATCCCACGGAATACCTATTCCGATATGGGTATTCAGGCGAAGCGGCTGGTACTGTGTCAGGACACCAACGGTATCAACACCGGAATTAATGCAGTTACTCAGGGGAAAGTCAATAATCCTGTACTTACTGCCGAACGATACCGCCGGTTTTGCCACCCTGGATGTCAGCACACCCAATCTGCTTCCCTGACCGCCTGCTAACAGCATGGCAATCATTTCTTTCTTAACCATATCCTCACCTCTTGTTTCTAATTAATATATTTTTAATAAAAAAGTTTTATTTTGTTCTATTAGTATAACACAACTCAATCAGAAAGTGAATATTATTTACAAAATTATTCACTTTTTATCCCTTTTGTTTTATTTATATTTTACAATATTTCTATTTATTTTTGTATTTTTTTATTACTATTTCACATTTTCATTTTCTCTCTATAATGGTTCATTCTCATTTTTTGTAAAAATTTAATAAATTTCAACACAAACCGCGGCTCGCGAACATTTTGGGAAATACTTCCTAATATATATCAGAAGCATAATTTCATATTGGTTTTTTTGAAACAAATGCGTATAATACTTATAGATAGAATCTAACCAATAATCTATAAAGAATAGGAAGTCATCAAAATGTATCAGATTGATTTTAAAAAGCCGATTCATGTATTTTTTATGGGTATCGGCGGTATCAGCATGAGCGGGCTTGCTGAAATCCTTCTTTCGGAAGGTTTCCGCGTATCCGGCTCCGACAGGCAGCAGTCGCATCTAACCGAGGTCCTGTGCGAAAAAGGGGCTGTCATTTATTATGGCCAGAAAAAAGAAAACCTTGCCTCAAATCCCGATTTAATCGTATATACGAGCGCCATCAAAAAAGATAACCCGGAATTTATCGCTGGCCATGAACTCGGCATTCCCTTTCTGACAAGAGCGCAGCTGCTTGGACAAATGATGAAGAACTATAAAATTCCCATCGCCGTCAGCGGTACGCACGGAAAGACTACCACGACTTCCATGCTGTCCCAGATTCTGCTGGAAGCCGATAAAGACCCCACCTTGTCCATCGGTGGTATCTATCAGGCCATCGGCGGCAACATCCGGGTCGGCGGCCCCGATTATTTTGTAACGGAAGCATGCGAATATACCAACAGTTTTTTAAGCTTTTTTCCAAAAATCGGTATCATTCTTAATATAGAAGAAGATCATCTGGATTTTTTCAAAGATATCGATGACATTCGCAATTCTTTCCATGAATTCGCCAAACTGCTGCCGTCTGATGGAACACTCATCATAAACGGCGACATCCCGCGTGTCACGGAAATAACGGACTCCCTGCCCTGCCGTGTCATCACGTTTGGTTCCTCCTCTTCCTGTGACTACTCTCCGTCCGACATTACTTATGACGAATTCGGGCATCCCTCTTTTATTCTGACAGGACCGGACGGAACAAAAAATTCCTACGCACTCCGCGTGCCGGGGCTTTATAATGTCTACAATGCCGCAGCTGCTGTTGCTGCTGCCAGACTGCTCGGTATCGACGGTGACATCATCCGAAAATCGTTATCCGATTTTAATGGTACCGACAGACGCTTCGAATACAAGGGCAAAGTAAACGGAATCACTATAATAGATGATTATGCACATCATCCCACAGAAATTACTGCAACTTTGCAGGCCGCGAAAAATTACCCGCACAAAACAATATGGTGCGTTTTCCAACCCCATACCTATTCGCGGACCAAAGCCTTCCTTCCCGAATTTGCCAAAGCGCTTTCGCATGCCGACAAGCTCGTTCTGGCCGATATCTTTGCCGCAAGGGAAAAAGATACGCTCGGAATCAGTTCCCGGACCTTACAGGCAGAAATCGAGAAGCTCGGTCATGAATGTTACTACTTTCCAACCTTTGACGAAATAGAAAATTTTCTTCTGGAAAATTGCACAAAGGATGATTTGTTGATAACTATGGGCGCCGGTGATGTCGTAAAAATCGGAGAAAATCTGCTTAAAAAATAATTATCCACAATATCCACATCAAAAGAGACTTTTCGGCTTCCTTCTGATTGTGGATATTTTCTTTTGCGGTTCCGTCATACTTCTTTATTATACACATTTTCCACATCCCGGAAAGTATGTATACGGTTTTTGGTTTCTGGCAAATTGACTATATCTTTTTAAAATCCGACATGATATAATTCATCTTACTTTGATAGGAGTTGTGTTATAGAAATGAGTCATTTAACCATTTACCAGGATAACTATACGAATGCGACGGTAATTTCCAATCGCTTCATCGATGAATATATGAAGTCTGCCAATGATGCTCAGCTCAAAATCTATTTATATCTGATACGCATGATGAGCGCAGGGCTTTCTACCAGCGTGTCCGAAATCGCAGATGTTTTTAACTATACGGAAAAAGACGTTCTGCGCGCTCTGAAGTACTGGGAAAAGAACCAACTCCTTACACTGGACTATGACGAAAACAAGAATCTGACCGGTCTTCACCTCAGAGACTTGAATCCGGCAGCGGCAGCACCGGTCGAACCGATGCCCTCTTCCATGTATGTCGTTCCGATTTCTTCCAAAATGGCTGTCCCGGAACCGGAAACGCCGAAGACAGACCCTTATGAGAAACCGAACTACACGCTGGAGCAGCTAAAGGCTTTCAAATCCGACGAAGCCACTGCGGGGCTGCTTTTTATTACGGAACAGTATCTGAAAAAAACATTGAGCGCGTCCGAAATCAAATCCATTCTTTTCATTTCGGACAAGCTCGGTTTTTCGGAGGATTTGATCGACTATCTGATTCAATATTGTGTTGACCGCGGTAAAAAGGATTTAAGATACATGGAAAAAGTCGCTATCAATTGGGCACAGGAAGGCATTACCTCGCCGGAACAGGCAGCAGGTTATGCACATAAATACGATAAAACGGTCTATGATATCATGAAAGCACTCGGTAAATCCAGTATGCCGACACAGGCTGAAATATCTTATATTAGCCGTTGGACAAAGGAATTCGCATTTGAATTTGACATCATTTCCGCAGCCTGTGAAAAAACCGTCCTCGCAACGGACAAGCACCGTTTTGAATATGCGGACAGTATTTTGAGCAGCTGGCATAAGGCAGGCATTCATCACCGGAATGACATCAAAGCACTCGACAGCCATTTCCGGCAAAATAAAACCGCCAAGTCATTTTCAAATAATAAATTCAACCAGTTCAAACAAAATTCCTACGATTTTGATGCACTGGAAAAAGAATTGCTGAGCAACTAAAGGAGCATCGCCGTGCCACTGACAAATACCCAGTATGATATCATACTCCGTGATTATGAAAACCGCCAACTGCACAACCGCCATGAACTGGAACGGAAAACAGCCTATGTGTATGACCATGTTCCCGGTTATCGGGAACTGGAAGAACAAATCGCATCCGTCTCCGTTTCGCAGGGAAAAAAATATTTATCCGGCGATGAAAGCGCAATGGAAGAATTAAAAGGCATGCTCTCCGAAATTTCCGGCAAAAAAACACGTCTTCTATCGGAAGCCGGTCTGCCCGAAAACTATCTGAGCCCCGCCTATACATGTCCGGATTGTCAGGATACCGGCTACATTGACGGCCAGAAATGCCATTGTTTTAAACAGGCAATGATCACGCTTCTCTACGAGCAGTCTAATATACAGGAAATGCTTCAAAACGATAATTTCCAGTCTTTATCTTACGAATATTATGAAAAGGAAGATTTATCCCGTTTCAAAAATGCTGTAATGACCTGCCAGAATTTTATCAAAAATTTCAATTCCGACTACCATAATCTGTTTTTTTATGGTACAGTGGGTACGGGGAAAACTTTCTTGTCGAATTGTGTGGCCAAAGAGCTTATCGAAAGCGGGCATTCCGTTATCTACTTCAGCGCCGCCGGTCTTTTTGATTTATTATCCAGATATTCTTTTGACTATAAAGGCAAAGAAGATGAGAGAGAACGTTATGCGGATTTGTATCAGTGCGATCTGCTGATCATTGACGATTTGGGAACCGAACTTACGAACCAGTTTGTTGCTTCCCGGCTTTTTTCCCTTTTGAACGAACGTCACATGGGAAAAAAGGCGACTGTCATTTCTACAAATCTTTCTCTTGAAGAGCTGCGGAACCGATATTCCGACCGCATCTTTTCCCGCATTACCAGTCATTATGAACTCTGTAAACTGACCGGTCCTGACATTCGTATGTACAAAAAGCGTTTATTAAATAGAAAGTGAGGTTTCGCATGGCAAAACGTGAAGAAAAAAGGAATCTGGAAACCATCCCCGTCGGTTCCCTCGGTATCATTCCGTTGGAAGGCTGCAAGTCTCTGGGTGAAAAAGTTGACTACTTCCTCGTAAAGTGGAGAGCGGAGCGGGAAAGCGAGCACAAAGACAGTCTTGCCTTTACCGGCTATCAGAGGGATTCCTATATTCTGGATGCAAAAGTGCCCAGATTCGGTTCCGGTGAAGCAAAAGGCGTCATCAACCAATCTGTCCGCGGCACTGACTTATATTTGTTAGTAGATGTGGCCAATTACAGCCTGACCTATTCGCTATGCGGACACCGTAATCATATGTCTCCCGATGACCACTATCAGGATTTGAAGCGTATTATCGCTGCCGTTGGCGGCAAAGCCAGACGGATTACCGTCATTATGCCGTTTCTCTATGAAAGCAGGCAGAGCAAACGCACCTCAAGAGAATCCCTCGACTGCGCGCTGGCTCTGCAGGAAATGGTCAGCATGGGCGTTGATAATATCATCACTTTTGATGCGCACGATGCCAGAGTGCAGAACGCCATTCCGCTGCACGGTTTCGAGACTGTACAGCCTGTCTATCAGTTCATTAAAGGTCTGCTCAACAATGTAAAAGACCTGCAGATAGACAGCAATCATATGATGGTCATCAGCCCTGACGAAGGCGGTATGAGCAGAGCTATTTATATGGCCAATGTTCTCGGTCTGGATGTTGGTATGTATTATAAGAGAAAAGACTATACAAGAGTCATTAACGGCCGAAACCCTGTTGTCGCGCATGAATTCTTAGGAAGCAGCGTGGAAGGCAAAGATATGATCATTATTGATGATATGATCTCATCCGGTGACAGTGTATTGGAAGTTGCTACTGAGCTGAAAGCAAGAAAAGCGAGACACATTTTTATCTGCTCCACTTTCGGCCTCTTCACGGCCGGTCTGGACCGTTTCGATAAAGCATATGATAAGGGCATATTTGATAAGCTCCTGACTACCAACCTGATCTATCAGCCGCCGGAACTGTTAAAACGCGAATGGTATGTTGACTGCGACCTGAGCAAATATATCGCTTATATCATCGATACGCTGAATCACGATTCTTCCATCAGCGATCTGCTGAATCCGGTAGAACGTATTCACTCCATTGTGGCAAGATATCATAACGGCGAACTCTGACAAAAAGTCCTCCTAAGAGAGGACTTTTTCTTTGGCATAATGTGCTAGCTGTTCTTCTTTTATCTCCTGTACGAATTCGGCCCGTTCCGGAAAGTTTTCCCGCGAATCCCAGATGCCATACAGAACCGTTTTTCTGGCGTCCGGCTTGTTCCAGTCATGAAAGAGCTCGGGATGAATATGGCTTCCGAAAGTGCAATCGATAAAGACGGTTCTGGCATAATCCCGCCATGGCCTGCCGAGATAGACCGTCCCCGGCGGACATTCCTCCGATATGAGTCTGCATCCGGAAAAAACATAGCCATATTCCTGCCCCTCGGGCGTGGACGCCGCCGTAATGTAGCCCTGAATCTGCGCATCTTCCCGTTCTTCCGGAAAATGCCGCAGCGACTCAATCGTACACTCCTCAAAATACGCTGTCGCTCCCCCGAAAATAAAATCGATATCGCCGCAGATATAACAATTTCTATAATACTGCCTTCCGCAAAGCCGCGGTGCAAACTGCTTCGGCCCGATAAATCCGTTCTTCTGAATTTCTTTCGGCGGCAGCGGGCCGGTAAAAAGCGTGTCCTGATGCCCAATAAGACGGCAGGAATCCACTGTCAGCCTGTCGCCGTCCGCATACAGGGCGATCGCCTGTCCATGGGTGAGCGAGTCGCCGGAAGCATTTTCAATCGTCAGATTTTTCAGCATAACGTCATGTGCGTCAACGAACACAGAATAGGAGCGGAAGGTTCCCATTTTTGTTCCGTCTTCCATGATAAAATTCGCATAATCATCAAACGTCAGCACCGTATCCGCATTGCTCTCTCCGGTTCCTTCCAATGTCACAAAAGCCCTGTCCACCGTAATTTTCTCATGATAAATGCCCGGTGCTATCAGAACCGTTACCGGCTCCTGTGAATCCTTTGGAATACTGTTGATTGCCTCCGTAACGGATGCAAAATCCCCCGGATTCCTTTTCCCGGAAGATACATATATTTTTTTATGATTCTCTGATACAGACTGCAAAATATCCTTTTCCTCCTGTTCCGAATAACATACTGTATGGGGGATATTCCTTATAAAAAGTTTTGAGGATCTGGTCAAAGGTCATTGTATCCGTCTTTTCCCACACAGGTTTTTCTTTTGGTTCAAAATGAAGCGCAATATGTTCCATAACCTGTTTGGAGAGGATTTTCACCGTATAGACGACGGTCTTATCCGCATACAGTATCTGTCTTCCCAGTATTTCACCGAGAGAATTTAACATCAACCTTTCTTCATAAATAAGATAGACCTGTATTCTTTTTTTCTCCGGCAGGGCATACGTCAGCCGAAAACACAGTTTGTTCCCTTCGCAAAAATCCTCTCCGCTGTAATGATCGCTGACAAGCCGTGCGTCCACCCGAAGTAAATTGTGCACAGCCTGAATGGCCGCCTTCTGCAGAGAAACGAGTTCATCCTCAGAGGGCTGATGCACCCATTTATTCGGATACCATCCCGTAATCGCATGATCCTCGACCATAACGTGCCCCGTCAGCCAGCCAATGCAGATACCCAGAAAATGCCGTACTGTTTCTCTGGAATAATTCTGCTCTTCCATTTCCTGTTCAAGCGCCGGAATCGTATTGTTGCACATATTGTCATGCAGCTTTTTATGTACGTCATATCCCTGATAATCAATAGACTGCATATATGCTTCTTCTTCTGCAAAATGCTTTATCGTATAGTTCTTAAAATACTTGATGCCTTCGCGGCACGCATGCTGCTGTTTTTCTTCATCCTCATTTAACTCGACTAATTTACCCACAATTGAAAACAGCTTTTGATGCGCCTTATCAACAACTTCCACACCGATATTGAACCGGTCATTCCACTTCACTGCATTCAATGTTCAGACATCTCCCTTCCCGATTTTCTATTATTTCTATGCTATGCGTTATCCGAAGCAGAACTTTCATGTAACAGCCCCATCTTCAATTCAAACATCGCCGGACTCATATCCAGATAGTGTGGATGCGCGTTCTCAAACCGCTGTTCTTCTTTCCATATCTCACATTCCAGCTGATTCCGCACATAACTTCGGATTTCTTCAAGGGACGGCAGTTCATAGACCAGCTCTCCGCCTTTAAAAATCTGTTTCTGCAGCGGTTTAAAGGTACAGTCAGAAAAACTCCTGTCTTTCCAGTAATGCTTCGGGTCCACATAGCGGACCGGATGGCTCGTATCGATTTCCTCACCTTTAACGGTCAGATAATCCGCGATTGCTTTTCCTTCTTTATCATAGACCCGGTAAATCTCTTTCAGGCCCGGATTCGTAATTTTCTCTATCGTTTCGGAAATCTTGATCTTGGGTGCAAAATTTCCGTCTTTATTGATTGCCGCCAGCTTATACACCGCTCCAAAAACAGGTGATGTGTAAGAGGTAATCAGCTTTTCACCGACACCGTAGCTGTCAATCCGTGCTTCCTGTCTGTTCAGGGATGTGATCGTATATTCATCCAGGCTGTTCGATGCCACGATAATGCAGTCATGCAGTCCCGCCTCATCGAGCTGCTTTCTTGCCTCTTTTGACAGATAGGCAAGGTCGCCCGAATCGAGCCGGATTCCTTTCAGTCTTTTCCCCATCGGCCCCAGAACCTCTTTGGCAATGCGGATGGCATTGGGTACGCCGCTTTTTAAGACATCATAAGTATCTGCCAAAAGGACCGTGGAATCCGGGTAACTCTCTGCATAAGCCTTAAAAGCCTCGTATTCATTATCAAAACACATGACCCAGCTGTGTGCCATCGTTCCCGAAATCGGGATATTGAACATCTGGCCCGCCAGAACAGTCGCCGTTCCTACGGCTCCGCCAATATAAGCAGCCCTTGCCCCGTACACGGCCGCATCCACATTGTGAGCACGCCGCGCGCCGAAATCAGATACCGGTTTCCCGTTCGCCGCACGCACGATTCTGTTCGTTTTCGTCGCGATCAAAGACTGATGATTGATCTGCAGCAAAACAGCCGTCTCAATGAGCTGCGCATCGATCATCGGCGCCACCACCGTCATGACCGGTTCGTTTGGATACATGATAGTCCCTTCCGGCATAGCATAGATATCGCCCTGAAATTCAAAATGAAGCAGATAATCCAGAAACTCCTCTGTAAACAGATTTCGTGAGCGCAGATATGCGATATCTTCCTCGCCAAAATGCAGATTCTGAATATATTCTATTACCTGTTCCAGGCCGGCGAAAATAGCAAATCCTGCATTATCCGGATTCGTCCTGTAAAATACATCAAAAGCAGCCATCGTATTGTGGCATTTTTTGTTCAGATAACCGTTTGACATGGTAAGTTCATACATATCCATGACCATAGAGATATTTCTTTCATTGAACTGCGTATTCATCATTTGGACTCTCCTTCATCATTTTTCACCCATCTGTCTGCTTTAGCAGACACTCAAATTCAATAGTTGAAAGTGCTTTTCTTTCAACCTTTCACCAGAACCTGACACATTTTCATCGCTTCAAGAGCATTCTTATGGCTTTCCGGCGTTACGCCCGCACAGCATGCGGCATCCACACAGACCGACGCTTCCGGCAGAAAAGCTTTCAGCAGCAGCGCATTGGAGATGACGCAGATATCCGTACATAACCCGCACAGTTCAATCTCTTCGACTGCTTCTTTTTCATTTTCCCTCTTTAGCGCTTCCGCAAGCTCTACGCTGCCAAAGGCCGGTTTCTGATAAACTCTCCAACCTCCTTTTCGGACCGCTTCCTCCAGCTCGTCGGCGAGCAGCCAGCCGTCCTCGCCCAGAATACAATGTTTCACCGGAAGCTTTTTCCCTTCCTGCGTATTCAAGTAGTCTTCCGTATGGGTGTCCTTCGTAAAAAGAATCTGTCCGTCATAATGTTGTACTTTGTCGATCACCTTCGGAAGAATCGTCTGCGCCTCTTTCGTTCCCAGACTTCCCGTAATGAAGTCCTTCTGCATATCCACTACGATCAGGTATTTCATGTTTATATCCATGCTCCTTTCTCAGCCTGCGATGTTTGTGTCGGGCGTTGCAAACGTCAGCACAAACTCGAGGTTGAAAGAATGCAATTCTTTCAACCTCCATATGCCTTTGTATGATCCGCCGCTGCGGCTGTTAATTAAATAAATTATACTACCGGGTGGGAAAAATAACAAGCGGCTGAAGTGCAGCTCCTATACAAAATTATAAATGATCACCTGCTCCGCGTGAAAATCCTCGCCTTCATAACTGCCGTTCATCAGGACCGAGTTTCCTTCCCGAATATCAGACAATGTACCTGACCGATCCTCCACATCGGAATCTCCGTTGACACCGCCGTTTTTGACGGTACGCACGATATATTCTGTATCCTCCGAAAAATATACGGTGATCAACTCATCATCAGCTCCCTCTTCCGCGTAAGCGACAGCGACATCATTTCCGTCCTCCGTATAAGTATAAACTTTGCTGACAACCATGCTGTCCTCTCCAACGCTTCTTACATTTCCTTCCAATTCGTTTCCGTCCTGTGACTGACCGCTCTCGTCCGATGTCTGTTCCATCGTTTCAGGATCCGTTTCCTCTTTCATGTCTTCTTTTTGATCGTCCTTCTGCTCCTGCCTGCCGTCATCGCTCTGCTGACCGCTCTCGTTCTGAGCAGCATTCTCATCCGCCGAAGCTTCAATCCTGATAACCTCATCTTCCTGGCCTTCCGCCTTTTCGCCCGCCTTTGTACATCCGGTCAACGTGCACATCAATCCGAATGCCCCAAGTAATACTGCCAATTTTCCTGCTTTCATTCCATTTTTCATTGTTTCTTTCTCCTTCTGTTTTTTTATAAATATAACAGACCAGTCTCTAAGAAATCTTTAAAGAAAGAATTTCTTTTGTCATAATTGTGGTATAATAGACGCAGGCCCATCGTCCAGCGTCACGCAGGCCCATCTTCCAGCGTCACGCTGGTCATATAAACTGTACTAAACGGAGTGATTATTATGTTATTGCTAAAGGCAAATTCAGAGCTTCAAAAAACTTTTGAAAAATTGATTAAGACAATGAAGGCTCCCGTTGCATGGAACGATGTTTTTGTTATATCAAACAACAGCCTCATCCTTGCCGGGGACGTCCGCTCTCTGATCTTTAATTTTGATAACAAAAAGACTCATACAAGCATCATTGAAGTGCCCGAAGAAGGCATACGCTTACAAAGTATGCCCGCAGATTATATCTTAAACAACGTCATGAATATGGCATTGTATGCTTTCGGAAAATGGGGTGTTATCACCGGACTTAAAGTAGATAAAGACTATGCCGACCTTAACGCGCTGTTTGCGGACGCACTCCGCCCGGTCGGGATAGAGCCTGGATTTACCAAGGATAATTTTCGCTTTTTCAAAGCCGGCGTACAGATCACCTACGAAGATACACTCCTTGCCATTTTGAGACTCTTGAAACAGGAAGGAAAATTACAGGAAAAGCAGAGTCTGGTAACTTCGGAACTCCCCCAGCAGGCAGGAGAAGAATCCAAAACCGATGCTTCCAAAGAAAGTAAGTCCCAGCCTGAAAGCCCGGATATAGAGGATTTGGAGGACGATTACTATAAGCTCGGACTCTGGCATAACATGCGCTGGAAAAAAATGTTCGATGTTTTTCAAAAAGCGGCTTCTACCGAAGCGGATGCCGCCAAATCCAGAATCGGTAATAATTTTTACCTGACTAATTATCTCTGCCCGAAATGCGGCGAAAAACTGTATATGGGAGTCTATCCGGCTGGCAGGGAATTGCTGATCGATACGGACGAAGGACGCGTTTTTATGGCACGGGCCTATGCCTGCAATGCCTGCAATACTTTTTATACACCCTGCCCCAAAAAACTGCTGCAGGAAGGAGACGTATACAACCTGAAATTTGATGAGGACAGAACCGCTTTTGAGGATTATCTGGATGTAATCGGCAGCACAGCCGAGCGGACTGCCAACTCCAATTTCAACGAGTTTGAAAGAGAGCGGAATCGTCCCAGCCTGAAAACGGATGATAAAACAGCAGAAAACCTGGATCCACATACGACATCCGATTCTCCTTATATGTCGGAAGCCAAAAGCTTAAAGGAGCATCTCGCAAGCCGAATCAAATCCGGCTCGAAAAGCCGGGATGCGAAGGCCCCTGAAACACTGCAGACACAGAATGGCAAAAACGAAGCCAAAAGCGATCCCACAAAGCCGGCTTCTTCCGGCGAGAAAGCAGCTCCTGCAAGATCCGCTCCTGCAGCTGAAAAAACAGTTCCCGCAAAGCCTGCTCCTTCGGCTGAAAAGACGGCTCCTGCAAAGCCCGTTCCTTCGACTGAAAAGACGGCTCCTGTAAAACCGGCTCCTTCGGCTGAAAAGACGGCTCCTGCAAAACCCGTTCCTTCCGTTGAAGCAGCAGCTCCCGCCAAACCGGCACAGTCCGAACCGGACCCTGTACCGGCGGCTTTCCGCCTCGCGGGAAAAACTACCGATGAGCTGAGAAATATTCTGGCGTCTCTGGAACGCCAGCAGGCGCATGCCGCTCCGGAACAGGCGGAACACGATGACAGCTATCGGAGATTCGTCGAGAACGCTCTGGCGGAAAAACTGACCGCAAAATATGACGCGCGCGTCAGAACTCTGAATAATCTGAACGCCAGACAGCTTTCCGACTTAAAAACGCAGATTGGAAAGGAATCCGTTCTTTCCGAAGAAAAAAGGGAACGATATATACGGGAAATCAACAGCCGCCTCTTCCAGGAAGAAGAAAAAGCGCTCATACAAAAAATAGAGTTGAGCAAAAACAGAAGTTATGCGGATATCGAACGCATGATAGAAGATATCGAAAGGCGCAGCCTTCCGGATGACCTGAAGAAAGAAGCAGTCCAAAAACTTCGTGAAATTCAGGCAGAACGCGCCAAACAGGAAGTAGATCACCTGATCAACCATATGCCGCTCCATATGGACAGAAAACAGCTTGCCGCATATCTGGACAAAATCGGCCAATATCAGGGCGTGGATATCACACCATACCGCCAACAGCTGGAACAGCGCAAAAATATGGCGGAAAAAGAAGAAATAACCGCTATGATAAAACGCGGCGGTAAAAAAGAACGGAACGCACTATGGAATCTGTATGAGCAATTACAGAAAGCAGACTATAAAGAAGAAAACAAAGCGCCTTTTCTGGAAAAGATATACGCAAAAATCCGGAAAATGGATGAAGAAAGAATCGAACAGATCTGTCCGAGCATCGTAAACCTCTCTTTTACAGAAGGCTTAAAGGCTCATGACCGGATCAGCCAGGGTACGTTCCTGCCGGAACTGAAAGTCAATACGCTGGAAATGATCGAAAGACGCCTTACCCGGCTCAAGACAGACGAAAGCGTCCAGCTGATGCGGAAACTGAAACGCGATCTGGAAGAAGAACTGCCGGACTGCACCGATTTCTACTATTATAATGCGCGGGAAGAAATGAAGCGAACTCCGGACACTTACGCCAATACTTCCGTACAGGCCGATTTATATAGCGAAGAAGAAAAGCTGGAATCCGAAAATAACCGGGATGCCATGCTGTACGCCATAAACGGTTATGCCGCACAAAGAGGACCTTATGAGTATCCGTTAATGGTCTGCGATGCTTCCCGAAGCCAAAACGGCAAAGAAGGCTTTGTCCTGACACCGGACCATATTTTTTACCATACCCTTTTCAGTTCAGGCGTTATCAACATACCAGATATCGAAAGGGTACAGCCGGGCAGAAAGCTATTCGGAAAAGGCATCTATGTAAAGTGCGACGGCCAGAAGGAAAAACTTCCAAATCATGTACCGACCCAGGACTGGGACGCTTTTGCCGCAGTTCTGAATGATTTCGTGACCTATCTTCAGGAACGGCCGGAATCCAGAAGCATTGAATATATGGCAAAAGAAACACATGACGTAAAATGTTGTTACCGCTGCGGCTTTGTCTACAAGACCGGCAATGTCTGCCCCAAATGCGGCAGTAAAATGAATCGTTAGCATATAGGAGGTATTTGATGCAGTTTCCTGAGAAAATTGCCGCACTGCTTTTAGGCGAAGAATACAGAACGGATGACATCGGTATGTCAAATGCTTCCGTCCTCTTATTTCAGGATAAAGTTCTGAAAATACAGAATGACGATGCGGAAGCTGCAAACGAATATCAAATGATGACATGGCTGCGGGGCAAGAAATTCATAGCAGCTCTCCTCTCCATGACAAAATTCCAAAACAACGCTTTTGGCCGGCTGTTCAATCTGCATTTATTATACTCATATAGACAACCCTAGTAAAGCTGTACAATGCGATATTGGATATGATAAAACAGTAATCTAATATGGATTCGGAAACAGGTTCCCTGCTAATTTTAAAAAGCGCTTCATAAATACTTATCGCTGTTTATGCTGATCAAAAAAAATGATAATTGGTTATAAGCTTGCATTTCGCCTTTGCCTGTGATATAGTAGCAAAGGCTGAAATGCGCATATTCAGACTATTTACACCGGTGAGTTCGAGACCTTCCTCACCTAAAACAAAACTAAAGGAGACAAACGAATATGAAAAAACAATCTTATGACCAGGCGGTTCCCGTCCGAATCGCTCACCCCTTTTTTTCCGTGACCACAATGGCACAAGCGGCGATGATCGCAGCCCTCTATGTTGTATTGACTTTTATTGCCAATGCCTTTGGGCTCGCTAATCACGCGGTACAGGTACGCATCTCCGAGGCACTCACCATTCTGCCTTATTTTACACCAGCCGCCATACCCGGCCTTTTTATCGGATGTCTGATCAGCAACATTCTGACCGGCTGTATCCTGCCTGATATCATTTTTGGCAGTCTCGCTACGCTAATTGGCGCGCTCGGCACATATGCGCTCAGGAAATGGAAATGGTGCGCTCCGCTCACTCCGATTCTGGCGAATATCTTAGTTGTTCCCCTCGTCCTGATTTACGGATACGGTTTCCTGATTGAAGGCGTTTCCCTTCTTTCCTGCTATTTCTACTACGTCCTTACCGTCGGTGCCGGAGAGATTATTTCCTGCGGTATACTGGGTATGTTCTTATTATTTACACTGGAGAAATATGCGGGCAGAATTTTCCCAAGAACAAGCTAAAAAGCACAGGCTGTGCAGCGAACTTCCTATCGCACAAAAATGAAGTGTGGATTTTTGTCCACACTTCATTATATAGTTTACCACATTCGAAAAATATAGTCTACTAATTTTTTTACTTTTCTTTAAAATATAAATTACAGGCAGAAAAACCGAAGAAAGGAATACGCAGATGAAACAGGAAAAGGGAAAAAAAATGATCGGACTATCCAGACAGGACGAAGAATCTTATCTTGCAAAGACACTCTCCATCGTTCAGGATAATGTGGCAAATTACGGGCAGGAAGTTTCGCGGATGCAGGCCGATATTGACGAAATGCTGGCGCACTATCACGATAACGATACCGAAGTCCTCACAATTCTGAATAATACAGTCACACTGCACGAGCACATGAAGCGTGCTCTTTCACGCAACGAAAAGGCGATGAGCAAGCCATATTTTGGCCGAATCATTTTTCAGGATGAAAATCTGCATAAAAAAGAGTCCATCTATATCGGCAAAGGCGGCATCTCAAGGGATACAACACACTGGATGGTAGTCGATTGGCGGGCTCCCGTTGCCAATGTCTACTATGAGAACGGGCTGGGGAAATGCAGTTATTCCGCACCGGATGACGTACAGATACCAATCGAACTGGAGCTGAAACGAACTTATGAGATTGAAAACGGCAGAATGCTCGATTTCTTCGATACGGAAGTTGTCGCTAACGATGACCTGCTGACAAAATATCTGGCAAAAAACAAGCAAGCCGTACTGAGCGAGATCATTGCGACCATCCAAAAAGAGCAGAACGATATCATCCGAAAATCACCCTATCACAATATGATCGTACAGGGTGTTGCGGGCTCCGGAAAAACAACCGTCGCCATGCATCGGATTTCCTTTATTCTCTATAATTATGCGGAGCGTTTTAAAGCGGACGATTTCTACATCGTCGGAAGCAACCGTATTTTACTGAATTATATAACAGGCGTTCTTCCCGATCTGGATGTATACGGCATCCGACAAATGACGATGGAGCAGCTTTTTGTGCGCCTTCTATATGAAGACTGGGATGATAAGAAATACCAGATCATAGGCACCGGGCAGACTGCCAGCAGCAGCGTCAAGGGAACACGGCACTGGTTCCGCGATTTGGAAGCGTACTGTCTTGAACTGGAATGGATGACCATTCCGCGGGAATCCGTTTTCCTGAATCCCCGCCAATTTGTCGAGGGCATTCAAAATGGAAAAACCGGTGTTTTCGATACAACAATTGGAAAAAAGATCAATCCTGCAGATATAAAGGAACTGATTCCCCGGGAAACGATAGAACGCTATATACAGCAGAATCCATCCGTTTCCATTCAGAGCAAGATCAATATGCTGAATGAACGCCTCATGACAAAGGTTAAAGATGAATTTCTGGGAAAAGGCGTATCCTATACGGAAAATGAACGAAAGGCCATTCGCAGAGCGTACCGGAGAAGATACGGCGGAAATGTCTGGAAACGCTCTATCTACGATCTGTATCAGGATTTCCTTCGAAAGCAGACCGCAAAGGGATATAATGTTTCTATCCCGGATACGGAATTTGACGTTTATGACCTGGCGGCACTCGCTTATTTATATAAAAGAGTAAAGGAAACCGATGAGATCAGCGAAGCACATCATATCGTCATCGACGAAGCGCAGGACTTCGGCATGATGGCTTACAGCGTCCTGAAATTCTGCATCAAAGACTGTACCTATACGATCATGGGCGACGTTTCCCAGAATATCCATTTCGGATACGGATTGAATGACTGGAATGAGTTGAAAGATTTATACCTGACCGATGAAATGGATAACTTCGGCATCCTGAAAAAGAGTTACCGCAACACGGTGGAAATCTCGGAATTTGCGGCTAAAATCCTGCATCACGGACAATTTTCCATCTATCCGGCTGAACCGATCATCCGACACGGCAATCCGGTACAGCTTCTGACTATCCCGGAAAAAAATATGCAATTCCAAAAGGCAGCCGCTATCTGCAAAGAATGGCAGCGCAAGGGCCTCGATACGATAGCAGTCATCTGCCGGAACAAACGCTCCGCCGAAGAAGCCGCCAAACAGCTTGGCCAATGTATCGAGGTAATCGAAAGCGACCTGGAAAAAGCGGTTTTCGGAAGCGGCATTATGACGCTTCCTGTCGAATATACAAAGGGACTGGAATTTGATGCTGTGCTGATACTGAATCCGACGAGAGAAGAATATCCCGTCGATGACGGCCATGCAAAACTCCTGTATGTGGCTGCGACGCGGGCGCTTCATGAGTTATGTATCATACATGACGGGAACCTTACAGGTCTGATCGCAGACCCGGTTCCAGAAAGAATAACATGTGCTATCGAAAATAACAACAGGGGGCCGGCATACACCGCACACAACAATACAAAAAAACACAATGCTGCAGAAAGACATGACAATGCCGATAGCTCCAATGCTTCCCCATTGTACAAACGATTGTCGAAGCCATCCGTCAATCCCCGCAAGCCCCTGCCCGCCGCAAATACTTCGAACCGTCAGTCACGGCAGGCGTCTGTGACCGCAACCGCCCCGAGCCGCAACCCACAGCAAACATCAATATCCGAAATTAGCTATCAAATGACATCGGGCAGCCGCATGGCACCGGCCGGCAGTATCCCCGCTGCCCCCATCGGCAGACCTCAATTTTCTTTCGGCGATATGCCCGCTACGGAAATGCTTCGGCCTGCGGGACATTCCAAGATCGACCTCGCGATTCGGTGGAGCGCCAGACAATCTGACGGTCTTTATCTGCAAAGCCGCTACGGCGTACTCCGTTTAAGCCCGGTCGGCAGCGCCATCATCCGCATCACTTTCGTGAAAGACCGGCAGATGATGCCCGAGGCGAATCCGGCCATCGCAGTCAGTCATATAGACAGAACATGGATGTATCGGGAACGGAACGGTAACATGGAACTTACGACCGACGAACTCTGTTTACAAATCGACAAAATAACGGGTGCAATTAGATATATGACGCACGATAAGAAGCTTCTGCTTTCCGAACGAAACAAAGAATGCCGCCAAATTGAAACGGGCTTAAACGGCCAAAACAAGACATGGCTCTTTCTGGACTTTCAGAAAAATGAAAATCTGTATGGAATGGGCACACCGGCGCAAAATGGAATAAAACTCCGGGGTTCCGCACGGTATATCTCTCCCGGCTCCGCTACAGGCGAACTTCCGTTCCTGATTTCTGACAAAGGGTACGGCATCCTTCTTGCATCTGACGGCCCTGCCATTTGCTGTGATATTTCTACCTACGGCTCTTACCTTTATACGGAAGAGAATGCCATAGATTATTATTTTATTGCCGGAAAGCGGCAGAACACGATTTTAAATGCCTATGCCTATCTTCTGGGCAGATTATAATCTTATCAAGCCGCAATACATCTCAATGTAATCAGGTCTAACGACCGTTTATCAAAATCATTCAACAAAAAATCGCTTCACCTGAAGCAGGTCATCGAAAACAGCAATGCTTTTTTCCCGCATTTCCTCCGTCGCAGGCAGCAGATCCGGTACCATGATAGGCATCATGCCGGCACTGTATGCCGCACGGATACCGTTATAAGAATCTTCGACCGCATAAGCATTTTCGGGAGAGATTCCCATTTTCTCACAGGCCATCAGATAAATATCCGGTTCCGGTTTGCTCCGCTTTAACTGGTCGCCGCCTACTACGACCCGGAAATAATCATATAGACCGGCCTGTTTCAGTTCTTCTTCCACGGCCGCCAGCCTGGTAGAAGAAGCCAGACCGACAGGAATCTTCTCCTCCTTTAAATATTGCAGAAGCTCCCGCACACCTTTTTTCACCGGCAGCCCGCTTTCCCTGACATGCGCATGAAAAAGCTGCGAAGCCTCTTTACTATATTTTTCAAAATCAAAATCTTTACCATAATGCTCATAGACGATTTCCTGCGTTTTAGCCTTACTCGTCCCGATGCAATCCGTCAAAATCTTTCCGACATCCGGAATACCATACTTTCCGCCGACCGCTTCCCAACTGTCAAGTACCAGTTTTTCACTGTCGAAAATAACGCCGTCCATGTCGAAAATAACGACCTTCTGCTCCATATTCATAACAATCTCCTTTTTTCACTTTATGGCTAAGCTTTTTCTCAGCCTGCGATATTTGGGCGCAAGCACAAATTTGCGGTTGAAAAATCTCTGATTTTTCAACCTAGTCTTCCTCATTCCTTACATAAGTGATAAAGTTATTTCCGTTTTCCAAAAGCCACTGTGTAGAATCATTCATACCTTTTTTATATACGGTTCCAGTCAGCGGGTCCATGACCACAATGTTCAGCTCATTGAAACCGACGATCAGAACCGCGTTGCCATCCTGAAGCGTTGCCAGTACCGGAATATCCATATTCACATAATATAATACAGCATCCAGACTGCATCCTGATAAATCCAACACCTGTACATCCTTTAAACACGCTTCCAGAATAGAGGGAATCGTATTTCCCTGTTCCAGCAGATATTCGGTACGCCGGGAAACGCCTTCATATTTCAGGATCGTATTCAGGCAGACCGAAAGACTCGTATTCTGTTCCGTCACCTGTTCTCCTTCAATCGCCATAATCTGATTCCTTGTGCTCCTTGCGGTTCTTTTCCATATATAATCCCCTTCGTCATCCACAATAACGCCGACATTTTCATAAGCATAGATGACCGCTTTTCCGGGACCCGAAAAAATTCCCTCTATGCCATTTTTCCCATAGACATAATACCGTTCTCCCGCAGTCTCACCAGCCTCCATAGCGAGTTCACGCCGTCCTTCAAAAAGGACCTCTTTCGGTGTCAATATCTTCAGCGCTTTGGTATCGATCGGGTCCTTAACGACAATCTCCAAAATTGTCTCATACTTTTCAATGACCACGCTGCTGATGCTGTTGCTTCCGGATGAAGTTTTCTCCGTACTCATGATTTGATCATCGTCCGTAGGCGTATACTCGCCGTTTTCCTCGTCCCATACGACCCTGGACAGCGTGATCTGATTATCCGCAATCGAACTGTCCACCACATAAATGTCCGTTTCGCGGTAGGTCTTTAATACTTTCCCGCTGTCGCCCTGAATCCGCAGACAATACATTGGAAATGTCGTGTTGCCCGTATGGTCACTTATAATATCTTCCTGTCTGGCCAGTCCATAGATTAAATCTTCTTCCATAAAACCGAGCAGTGAAATATATTCGCCGCTGCCGGCGGTAATTTCCGTCTCTTCCTCAGTACCGAGGTTCAACAGCTTTAAGACTGTACTGCTATATTGCTCTCCGCCCTCCTGCCATACGAGCATTTTATTCGATTTAGACACTTTATAATTTTCTTCCGTCAACCCGGAAACGATGATCTCATAATCTCTCGTCTGCAAATCGACAGCATAAACATTTCCTTCCAGCATCAAATAACAGATAGCTGATTTATTAATATAAGAGAGTTTTTCCATATCGCTTTTCAGCAGCTCATAAGAACGGTCATAGGGGATATATATCTGCTCTTCGACCGTATTTGTCATACTGTTATAAAAGTATACAGAAACACCGACCTCACCCTCATGCCGGCCTCTATTCATGTATCCATATACAAGAAATACTACATTCCCAGCCTCATCCACATTCATGATCTTAATCTGGTGCCTCGTATAACTGCTCCGTAAATCCGTAACATCATCGCCGTAAAAGGAAAAAAGACGCGCCAGCTTCTGGTCTGCTACATTATAGCTGTACAGTTTGTTGGAACTGACAAAGGCGAAAACATTCCCACCGTCACTTTCCTGCATCTTTACATCTTTATCCACGATGCCGAGCATAATCTTATCATTTGCATAAACATCGGCATTTTCATCAAAAATCTGCGTCATTTCCCTGTCAAAATCCAGAAGATACATACGCTCCGGCGTATAACGGATACGATAATATTCCCTGACGTGATAGTAGGTCTTCTCTCTGCCGCTTCGCGTACTGACCATGTATTCAAGCTGGAAAGAGCCTGTCCTCTCTTCCAGTTCCTTGATATCGATGACCGGCTCAGTAACCTTCTCCACTTCCAAATCCGCCCATGTCACCTGATGAAAACTGCTGTGTATTGTCACTTTATGAAGCGTCGAATTGTCTCCCTCCGCATTGGATTCCAGATATTTTGTCAGTTCCGCCGCCGCTTCTCTGTTAAAAGTCCGGTCATGAAAATCCTGGACATATGCCAGTTTTTCCTGTATATACATTTCCTCTGACTGAATGATCCTCGTATAATAACGAATGGTATCTTTTCCTTCCGGGGTCAAAAAAAGCACGAGCATATATTCTTTATTCTCGCTTATCAAATCCTTTAAAGTAATTTCACACTGTATTTGGTCATCCGTTTCCCGATATTTTTCAATCTCTGTACTCTCTACAAGCCTTTCTCCGTTAATGCTCCGCACCTCAAAAGAAAGCGCTTCTATCCTGTTCCCATAAGTATCTATCGTAAATGCCACATTCCTGCGGCTTCCAATAGGTAAAAGCGTATCCCTTAAATAACTGGTATCCATATCATTTGCATAACCGTGCAGCCTGTTGACCGGATATTCTTCGAGCTGCATCGTAACGATTGGAAGGGAAGCTTCCCCCATTTCCATCGTCATATCCGTATTCCCTTTATTCATGACAGCGCTGACACTGAACAATGCCACTAAAAAAATGATGATCAGATAAACGCCTTTTATGATTGTTTTTTTCATATCATTTCAATTCCTTTGTCCAACAATCCTGTCTTTTCCTCTTATTCATCCGCACTCTGCGATAGCTTCCACATCATCGGTTCAATCTGCAGAAATTTAATAACGTCAGATATTTTATTAAGTTCTTCCTGACTCTCTGCCATCCTGATCTTTTCCTTTTTCACAGCCCGTATCAGGATATTTTTCGGCGTATGCTCCATATCAATAAATTCCAGCAAATCTGTTTCATACCCTTGTACCTTCAAAATATCCGCCCTCAGGGCATCCGTGATCAAAGCCGACATTCTTTCTTTGATAATGCCATATTGCAGAATCGGCGCAAGTTCCTCACAGGCAATCTGCTTATTCACCTCATGCTGACAGCACGGAACCGACAGAATGACTTTCGCACCCCATTTTACTGCCTTATCAAGCGCATAATCCGTCGCGGTATCACAAGCGTGAAGCGTCACCACCATATCCGCTGATATCAGGCCCTCATATTCTGCAATATCCCCCTTGATGAACCGCAGTTTCTGATAACCATAACGACGGCTCAGTTCATTACAGTGTTCTATTACATCCTGTTTCAGGTCGAGTCCTGTAATCGCCACATCCAGTCCCATCAACTCATGCAGATAATAATAAATGGCAAATGTAAGATATGATTTTCCGCATCCGAAATCTACGATTTGTATTTCCCTGTCCATACGAAGCGCCGGCAGAATATCCTCTATAAACTCCAGAAACCGGTTAATCTGCTTATATTTATCATACTTTGAACGAATAATCCGCCCATCGCGCCCCTGTACACCCAAATCCACCAGAAAAGGAACAATTTTTCCTTCCTCAAGAATATATCTCTTTGCCCGGTCATGCGCCAGTGAAACCTCTTTTCTATGCAGCGCCGCTCCGCCTGTCTGCCCCGCCTGCATTATTCCTGCCTGTGTCTCCACTTTTTTCCTGACCGTCATTTTCCCCTTCTTACTGACTAAAATCACTGCTTTCATATTAGTATGCTCTATTTCACACTGTTTAAAATCCTGAAACAAATAATTTCCAATCCGTGGAATCATTTCCAAGTCCTGATAGTTCTCATGAAAGACTTTCGTTCCCCTATATGATGTTTCCTGAAACATCAACGTATTTTTCAACATGACCGGTCTGATTTTCACCTTAAAAGCCTTGTCCCTATCCCGCGCATTGCTCAGAACGATCTGATACAATCCCCCGTTTACCGTCTCTTCCAACAATTTTTTAACTTCTCTGTCTATCTCCATATGTGCCTCTGTTTTCTTCGCATCCTGTCCAATATTTTCTCACAGCACTGCCGAATCGCCTCGAAGCGATTCTGCCATATAAGGAAGGCTTGCTCCGCAAGCCGATAGAAGTTCCTGCCATTTCGCCCATTGGCGGAATGGCTTTAGAACTTCTCCTTATATTATTGTATAGACATTCTCAGAAAACCTCAACCTAAAATTTCAGTATTCCATTATGATTCACATGTCTTTTCTTATATATTTCGTAGTAAAGCAGCACCTGTACGAACTCTTCAATCCATTCCCAGGGCTTTTCATCCGCACCGGAAGTTCTCTCCCCTGTGTTTTCTGCACCTTCTCCACCGGCCGGAACACAACTGTCTGTGCGCTCCATCCGTTTAATTTTATCCATGATCGTCTGTGTCAGCCGGTACAACTGCCATTTATCCGGATATTCATCATAAATGCAGCTTCCCTCATAATCCATCTGGTCCAGCATTCCTGCAATGATTTTCTGATAACGTTTCGCTTCCGACGGATACATCTGTTGTAAATATTCCAAATCACGAGTAACTGTATCTTCTTCCTGATAATACATGGGAAGCGGATATGCCATATAGAAAGGAAGAATTCTTGATTGATTCATATGATAACCACGCCTTTCTCTCAACCTGAGACAGCTTCTGATCCTAATTTATTTTATCATATGCGCGTCAAATCACTTTGTTGAATAACGGACATTATTTAAATAGGACAGGCATTCGCCTGTCCTATTAACATGATTATTGATAATTAATTGCATTAATTCTTGCAACCGCACGTTTTAAGGATAATTCAGCACGTTTCATATCGGTGCCTGGAGCATGTTCCTTAATCCGGTTCTCCGCGCGCTCTTTTGATTCTTCTGCACGCTTTAAGTCGATTTCCACCGGCCATTCGATGATTTCCGCAAGAATCGTCACTTTATCCTGCAGTACTTCCGCAAAACCGGCATGCAATGCCGCCTCTTTGGTCTCGTTCTCCTGTGTGATCGTCAGGATGCCCGGTGCGATGATCATCGTCATCGGGATATGTTCTTTATAAATTCCGACTTCACCTTCTATCGTATTGAACTCGACCATAGTGACCTGTTCTTCGTAAAATACCCTGTCGGGTGTGATTACTTTTAATGTAAATCTGTTATCATTTTCAGCCATACGACACCCCCTACTTCACGCGGGCCAGTACGTCATCAATGCTTCCTGCATTCAGGAAGTAGCTTTCAGGAATCTCATCATGCTTGCCTTCCAATATTTCTTTAAAGCCTCTGATTGTTTCCGCAATCGGTACATATTTACCTTCCAGACCGGTAAACTGTCCGGCAACGAAGAACGGCTGAGACAGGAATCTCTGGATTTTTCTTGCACGGGAAACAACTAACTTGTCGTCTTCTGAAAGTTCATCCATACCGAGGATTGCAATAATATCCTGCAGTTCTTTGTATTTCTGAAGAATTTCCTGCACACCTCTCGCTACCTGATAATGCTCTTCTCCGACAACTCTCGGGTCAAGAATTCTGGATGTCGATTCAAGCGGATCGACCGCAGGGTAAATACCGAGCTCTACGATGGATCTGGACAATACAGTCGTTGCATCCAGATGCGCAAATGTTGTCGCAGGAGCCGGGTCGGTCAAGTCATCGGCCGGTACATATACCGCCTGAACGGATGTAATGGAACCGTTCTTGGTGGAAGTAATTCTTTCCTGCAGAGCACCCATTTCCGTCTGTAATGTAGGCTGATAACCTACTGCGGAAGGCATACGGCCGAGCAGTGCGGATACCTCGGAACCAGCCTGTGTAAACCGGAAAATATTATCGATAAACAGCAGAACGTCTTTTCCACCCTTATCACGGAAATATTCCGCCATTGTCAGTCCTGTCAGACCAACTCTCATTCTTGCTCCCGGCGGCTCGTTCATCTGCCCGAATACCATTGTTGTTTTATCAATAACGCCTGATTCTTTCATTTCATAATACAGGTCGTTCCCCTCTCTTGTACGCTCGCCTACACCGGTAAATACAGAATATCCGCCATGTTCTGTCGCAATATTTCTGATCAGCTCCTGAATCAAAACTGTCTTACCAACACCGGCACCACCGAACAGTCCAATTTTACCACCCTTCTGATAAGGGCAGAGCAGGTCAACAACTTTGATACCTGTCTCCAACATTTCTGTCTCGGTAGCCTGCTCTTCAAATTTGGGCGCCGCTCTGTGAATCGGCTCATAAGTTACCTCTGTCGGAGCAGGTATATTATCAATTGGCTGTCCCAAAACATTAAAAATACGTCCTAATGTATTTTCGCCGACCGGAACACTGATTGGTGCGCCTGTCGAAACTGCTTCCATGCCTCTGACCAGTCCGTCGGTAGACCCCATCGCAATACATCTGACCGTATCATCACCCAAATGCTGGGATACTTCGACAATCAGCTCAGCGCCATCTTTTAGCGGAATTCTGATCGCATCATTGATTTCAGGCAGATTTCCTTCATCGAACTTGATGTCGAGTACAGCACCGATAATCTGAGTAAGTTTTCCACGGCTTTCGCCATTTTTCACTTCTGCCATCTTCTTTTCCTTTCTATATTTTCAGTCTTTGATTTTCAACCTATCGTCAGGAAATTGCATTCGCTCCTGCGATGATCTCTGTTAATTCCTGTGTAATAGAGCCCTGTCTTGCTCTGTTATACATCAGCGATAAGTGATCTATCATTTCTTCAGCATTGCTCGTTGCGGAATCCATTGCCTGCATTCTTGCACCGTTCTCACTGGCAACCGCTTCTATCAGTCCGCCATATATCAGACTCGTGACATACTTTGGAATGATCAGCTCAAGCGCTTCGTCGTCATTCGGCTCAAAGCTCATAAGTGCCTTGCTTTCTTTTTCCTGCGCCTTTTCTTCCTTCTTCTCCGGTTCTACCGGAAGAAGCTTTAACAGAGTCGGCTCATGGACTACTGTATTTTTGAAAGCGGTATATGCAATATAGATTTCTCCGACTTCGCCTTTGGTATAGGCTTCTAACACTCTGGAACTGAGCGCCATCGCATCGACATAGAGCGGTTCTTCAATAATGTCGGAATCTTCCTCCACAATTTCATAACCATGACGATTCAATGCGTCTTTTCCCTTTTTACCTACCGCATAGATACGAAGGTCTTCTTTTTTGAACCCGCTCTGCTGTGTGACCAGTTTTACGATATTGGAGTTATAACCGCCTGCAAGTCCTCTGTTGGAAGTAATCACGATGACTGCCTTTTTTGCAGAATCTCCACCGTTAAGATAAGGATGGTTCAGGTTTCCTGTTTTGGCCAGCACAGAAGTTACGGTCTCATACATACAGTTAAAATATGCTTTGGACTGCTCCGCACGCTGTTTTGCTCTCTGCAGTTTAACAGTAGAAACAAGTTTCATTGCTTTGGTAATCTGCTGCGTACTTTGAATACTACCCTTACGCCTTTTTATATCTCTCATTGAGGCCATAGCATCACCTTCTACTTTCATCTAAACTATGTTCAGATTTTCTATCATCTGAATTCAGATTATTTAAACTGCGCCTTACATTCTTCAATCGCTTTTCTGAGCTTAGCTTCCGTCTCCTCGGAAATCACCTTTTCTGCCGCAATGGAACTCGGAATCTCAGGATATTTTGTATCCAGGAAGTCAAAAAGCTCTGCTTCGAATCTGGTAATATCTTCAACCGCAACATCCAACAGGTATTTATTCGTCGCTGCGAAAATGATGATTACCTGATACTGTACCGGCATCGGTTTATACTGAGGCTGTTTCAGGATTTCCTTGATTCTTTCACCCTGTGCCAGTTTCTCTTTCGTATCTGCATCCAATTCGGAACCGAACTGCGAGAAAGCAGCGAGTTCGCGGTACTGTGCCAGTTCTACACGGATAGGCGCCGCAATCTTTTTCATTGCCTTTATCTGCGCCGCACCACCTACACGGGATACCGAAAGTCCGGCATTTACCGCAGGTCTGAAACCGGAATTGAACATCTCTGTTTCCAGATAAATCTGACCGTCCGTGATGGAGATGACATTGGTCGGAATATAAGCGGATACGTCTCCGGCCTGCGTCTCGATGATCGGAAGCGCCGTCAGGGAGCCCCCGCCGTATTCATCGCTCATTCTGGCCGCACGCTCTAACAATCTGGAATGCAGATAGAAAACGTCACCCGGATATGCTTCACGTCCCGGCGGTCTTCTCAGGAGCAGGGAGAGTGTACGGTATGCAACGGCATGTTTGCTCAAGTCATCATAAACAACAAGAACATCTTCTCCGTTCTCCATCCATTCCTCACCGATCGCACAGCCGGAATACGGTGCAATATACTGTAACGGTGCAAGCTCACTTGCCGAAGCCGCAACGACGGTCGTGTAGCTCATTGCACCAAATTCGGTCAATGTTTTTACGATAGAAGCGACGGTAGATGCTTTCTGGCCGATTGCCACATAAATACATTTTACCCCCTGCCCCTTCTGGTTAATGATCGTATCGATCGCGATTGCCGTCTTACCGGTCTGTCTGTCGCCGATGATCAGCTCTCTCTGTCCCCTTCCGATAGGAACCATAGAGTCAATCGCCTTGATACCTGTCTGCAATGGTGTATCAACAGATTTTCTTGTGATAACACCTGATGCAACTCTTTCAATCTTACGATATTTATCAGTCTGAATCGGCCCTTTGCCATCGATTGGCATACCAAGAGCATTGATAACACGGCCAAGCATACAGTCGCCAACCGGTACTTCCACAACTCTTCCTGTTGTCTTTACAATATCACCTTCGTTGATATTATGCTGGCTTCCGAGAAGTACGGCGCCGACATTATCTTCTTCCAGGTTAAGTACCATGCCGTAAACATCGCCGGGGAACTCTAACAATTCACCCTGCATTGCATTTTCAAGTCCGTGTACACGAGCGATACCATCTGCTACCTGAATGACCGTACCGACATCCGATACTTCAAGTGCAGAAGAATATCTCTTGATTTGATCCTTAATGACTGAACTTATTTCTTCTGGTCTTAAATTCATGGATCATTCGCACCTTTCTTTTAAAATTTCACCACAAGCTGCTGTGCCTGCGGCCTTATATTTGAACTTTCAGTAAATCTTTTTGCAGTTCATTTAATTTCGTACTGATACTGCTGTCTACAACTCTGTCGCCGATGCGTATTACCATACCGCCGATCAAAGCAGCATCCTGCTTGTAATGAATCTCCATAGACTTATAGTCTGTGGTATCAAGCAGTCTTTGTTCTACCTTTTTACACTGCTCTTCTCTCAGGGGTACGGCTGTTGTTACAGTAGCGACGCCGATTCCCTTATACTTTTTGACTTCTGTCAGAAAATATTCCAAGATGCCATCGATTTCCTGATAACGGTCCTTGGAAATAATGATTGTCAGAAATCCCAGTAATTCATCGGAAATCCTTCCTTTGAAAACATCCGTGACTACTTGAATTTTCTCATCCTTATTGATCTTCGGATGAGTCATCAGCCTGCCAAAATCTACATTCTCCTGCAAAACCTTCTGAAGCTGTCCGATTTCATCAAGCAGGTCGTCTACCTTGTTCTCTTCTACTGCAAGCTCGAACAACGCATCTCCATATGTTTTTGAAATTAGCTTAGCCATGTGCTGTCACCCATTTCTTTCAGCGTTTCCTCGATCAGACTGTCCTGTACAGTTGTATCAATCGCCGCATTTACAACCTTTCCGGCCATCAAAGATGCCAATACCACCATCTCGCGTTTCACTTCGTCAGCCGCTTTCTTCTTCTCCAGTTCGGCTTCCACATTCGCTCTTTCAATGATTCTGGCCGCTTCTTCCTTTGCCTCTGCCACAATCTTGCTTTCATTCGCCAATGCTTTCTTCCGCGCTTCGCTCAAGATGTTTTCCGCTTCTTTATCAATATCCTTCAACCTGGACTCGTACTCGGCCTTTAAGTCCTTCGCTTCCGCCATATCCTTTGCGGCGCTGTCAAGTTCTCCCTTGATCTTTTCCTGTCTCTTCCGGAGCATATCTCTTACCGGATTAAATAACAGGTGTGATGCAATCAGGAATAATGCAAAGACTGCAATAATCGACAAAACCGCATCATGAAGAAGCTGAAAATCCAGGTCAAACAATCTCGGCGTCATTTCTGCGGATGCCAGTACCAGGTGTGTGCTTACTATCGTATTCAAGCCTTAAGCCTCCTTTCTTTATTCTCCCTTTTTCTCATAGAGGCTCTTAAGGTACAAGAGGTTTTACGAATAAGAGCAGCATCGCGATGAGCAGACCATACAGACCTGTTGTCTCCGCTACCGCCTGACCTAACAACATGGTAGAAGTAACATCGGATTTTGCACCCGGATTTCTACCAACAGCCGCTGCCGCGTGTCCTGCTGCGATACCCTGACCAACACCAGGTCCGATACCTGCGATAACCGCAAGACCTGCTCCAATTGCCGAACATCCCAAGATAAAATTACTGTTAAATTCCATTTTCATTTCCTCCTTATTAATTACCTGAAAATCAGGTTAATTGAACATAGATTAATTTCTCAGCCTGCGATGTCTGCCTTGGCAGACCCGTAATCGAAAATCTTTAATTTTCGATTTTTGAAAATCATAGACCTTCGACTTATTCTGAGGTCGTACAAGCATCTGTAATGTACGTCATCGTCAACATACAGAATACATAAGTCTGAATTGCTCCGGAGAACAAATCAAAATAAACATGAAGCGCCGCCGGCCATATGATCGCTATTTTGGATAATAATCCGTAAATCAGCGCCATCATGACAGTTCCTGACAAAACGTTCGCGAACAAACGCAGCGATAAAGATATTGGCACCGCAACATCACCTATAATATTAATGGGCGCCCAAATCGGCCACGGATCGCATAGTCCGGCAATAACGCCTTTGACCTTCTGGTATCTGAATTTGTTAAAATGAATCAATGTAAAAGTCATGATACCGAGCGGAAGTGTCACTCCGTAGTCTGCGGTAGGCGGTCTCAGCCCGAACAGACCCGAGATATTGCTCAAAAGAATAAAGATAAAAATAGTCCCGATGTAGTTTCTGAACTGGGGTGAAAACTTACCCATAACGCCGCCGATCATATTATCCAACATTTCTACGACCATTTCCGCAATATTCTGGAAAGTTCCCGGCACTTCTGATGCGTGTTTGACAGCTCTGTTTGCCGCAAAACAGAATCCGATGATCACAAGCATAACAATCAATACGCAGACATGCGTTGTCGTGATCCAGACCGTCTGCCCAAAGAGCTGATAGGAAAATACACCGTGTATCATAAAGTCAATATCCGCACTGCCGGACATTAAAATTCCCTGTCCCATATTCTCACCTCCTTATCAACGTATTTTACATCTCCATGTCATTTTTTCAAAAACTTAGAGCTGATCTTGCGGGTAAAAGGCTGCATATAAGCAGACACTTTCATTCCCATATAGCCTAAAAAGGCTAAAAGCGGATTGGCAAATCCGCTTACTGCAAGCAACGCCATCGCGGCTACAAGAATAAAATACCGAAGAAGATACTGCGTGCCGACCGTTTTGCCCGCATCCTTAGATGCCATATCCAGACTCCTGTCAATGGTCCACCACATATGAACAGAACCGGCAATCGCAAGAAAAACACCGATCCATAGCCCTATGCTGTACTCCGGTTTCCGGGAAAAGAACAGAACAACAATCTGGCATACTACGCCATATAGAAAAATACCCAGACACAGATCAAATAATGTTGCATCAATTTTTATCTTCCTGTCTTTTTCCATCTTGTGCTTCTTTCTGACAAACTTTCATGTGTTTTCGTGTCTCTGCCGGTTTTTCATAGATTTTTCTGGCAAACCGGAACACATTTCGAAAACCGGCCGCCGCGCCAATGAAAAACAGGACTACTGCCCAAAAAGAAGTCCCACACCTTTTATCTATTTCGATTCCAATAAAAGAGCATAGGAAAATGGGAACAAGCATATTGATACCGAACTGACTGATCATCATCATTGAATGATAGACATTATGATTATACTTCACAGCTTTTCCCCTTCTTTTAGCTCTACACAGGATAAATTATACCCATTTTTTACCGCAATGTCCAGTGTTATTGTTGACTTTTCCCTTCCGTCAGTGTACTTTTTTATTATATACTTATTCCAACAAACACATATTTCATACTTTCAGGAGGTACTATGCCAGCACCCATATTATATCGCAAAAGAATCATTCCCGAAGAATGTGTCCTATTAAAAGACGACCAGATACTGTTCCAGGACGAAGAAATCATCGTCACCGGCTGGCATTCCCTAAAGCCGAGAAAAGACCTTCACCATGGCTATTCCTGCTATTTTCTGAAAGAAGGCTGTAAAGTCAGCAAATTTTACAGAGAGGACAACTCTCTGCTTTACTGGTACTGCGACATCGTGGAGCACGAATACCAGCCGGAGACAAATACTTATATCTTTACAGACCTTCTCGCCGATGTCATCATCTATCCTGACGGTTTCGTCAAAGTCGTAGACATTGATGAACTTGTTACGGCTCTCAATCAGAAGCTTATTTCCGAAGATACACTCAAAAAATCCCTGCTCAATCTGAGCAGCCTTCTGGAAATCATCTATTCCGGAAAATTTGATACGTTAAAAGCGCCGATTGAACGCTTTGTACAGAATAACTGAAAATTATATTATAAATTCTAACGTATTCTAATAGAAAATATGTCCGCCGATCGTATATTTCGGCGTGACACCATCTATTGGCGTCCTGAAATATACGCAGTTTCCGACATTCGTCGTGCCGGACATCACTTCGTCTGCCGCCTGATAGCAGCTTGCAGTCGCCCGTCCTTCTGCCAATGCCAGCGCCAGCCTTCCGCTTGCGACCGGTGAGAATTGGCCGGACTGGTAAATAACACCCACCATTGTATCCGGATAGACCGAACTCAACACTCTGTTCATGACAACGGAGCCGACTGCGACCTGTCCGCTGTAGGGTTCTGCCCCCGCCTCACAATAGATTAGATTGGCAAGCAGATATCTGTCGCCTTCCGCAAAATTCACTTCGGAAATATCCCGCCAGCTCGATTGCGCCGCCAGTTCCGCCATGCGGATTTCTTCCGCCAGCTTGGCCCGCAGCGCCGTAAGTTCCTCTTCCTGCGCCTTCAGCTGCTGCTCATATGCCGCAGCCGCTGCTTCCGCATCGGAAATCTCATCGGAAGTAACTGCCAGAGAATTGTTCGCCTGACTGACCAGCCCGGAAACCCGGCTCTGCTCCGCCACTACCTGGACTTTATAGTTATCCAGCTCGCTCTTATCATTTTCCAGCCGGGCTTTCGCCGCCTCCAGTTCCGCAGATATCTCTTCAATCTGCGCCTGCGTATCCTTATATTCCTGAAGTGTCCTCTGCTCATATGCAGACAGCTGCTCGATATAATCGCTTCGGTTCAGCAGTTCCGCATAACTCCCTGCCGAAAAAATCATTTCCAGATACAGATTATCGCTCTTTTCGTACATGAACTTAATCTGCATCTTCATACTTTCATACTGCTCGTCCTTTATGGCGATTGCTTCTTCCAGCTCCTGATTTGCTACCTCTATCATCTGGTTTGTTTCTTCGATTTCCGCTTCTTTGCCCGCAATCTGCGTTTCCAGTTCACTCAGATTATTGCTCACCTGGGATAATTCCGTATTCAGATTCGACAAAGTACCTTCCAGAGAACTTTTCTGTTCATTCAATTTATCCAGATTTTCTTCCGTTTCATCAAGCTGTGATTCCGTATTTTCTTTTTCCCGCTCTGCCGCTTCAATCTTCCGCCTCGTTTCCTCTGTTGCATAAACAGAAACAGGCACGCCCCCGAGCAGCAGAATAAAAATCAATGCCGCAGCTGCATTCTGCCTGAATCTCATAGAAATAACCACGCCTTTCCCTCAGCCCGCGAATCTGGGCAGCGCTAAAAGCACTTTCGCATAAAATGATATTAATCTTCAATCAGACCAACTCTTCTCCGATGCTTCTCCTCGCCCGAAAATTCTGTATGCAGAAAAGCATCTACAATACTGAGCGCAAGATTATTTCCGACAATGCCGCCTCCCATTGCCAGTACATTTGCATCGTTGTGCAGCCTCGTAAGCTGTGCCGATACCGTATCCGCACACAAAGCGCAGCGGACTCCCGGTACTTTATTTGCTACCATGGAAATACCGATTCCGGTCGTACAAATGACAATTCCCTTCTCGCATGTGCCGTCCGCTACCGCCTCGGCCACCGCTTTCCCATAAATCGGATAATCACAGGAATTCTTATCCATACATCCGAAATCTTTATAGGCAATTCCCTGTTCCTCCAAATAAGCGATAACTGCCTGTTTCAGATCATAACCACCGTGGTCGCTTCCCAATCCTATCATATTCTGTTTCCTCCTCATAATTTATATCGTAACATTTGTTATCATAAATGTATAATATGATGCCCCGCCGCCTTGAGCAGCCTGTTCATGATTGCCTGTCCGATTCCCGCCGTGTCAAAAGATTCCGAGAAGATCGCCGTGACCTCTTCCTCATCGAACTCCCGCAGAATTCGGTACAGTTCCTTCGCGATCGTCCGCTCGTCATCCCGGTCTCCGGCGCTCTTACAGACATCTCCTCTGTAACGGGCAATCGTGGCATCCGTACCGATGACACCGGTTTTATGTCCTTCCTTCCGCAGACGTTCCGTCTGTCCATTGATATAAGCCGTCACCTGCTCTTCTTCTCCGTCTACGATCATCAGGCTTCCCTTTGGTGCATAATGCCGATACTTCATACCGGGCGCCTTTGGCGCCTGTCGGCAATTGTCCGCCATCATCGTGCCATCTTCCCCGACCGATGAGAGCACCTCTTCCAGCATTTCCTTTGTGATATACCCCGGCCTCAGGATAACGGGTTCTTCCTCCGTCATATCGATGATCGTGGATTCCAGACCGATTTCCACATCGCCGCCGTCCAGAATCATCTCGATTCGTCCCGCCATATCCTCCGCTACATATTTTGCAGAAGTCGGACTCGGCCTCCCGGACCTGTTGGCGCTCGGTGCCGCCACATATCCACCGGCTTCCCGAATAAAAGCCAGGGCCGCCTTATGCGAAGGCATCCTCACCGCCACAGTATCGAGTCCGCCCGTTGTCTCAGGCGGAACCGCCTCTGATTTGTGAAAGATCATGGTAAGCGGCCCCGGCCAGAATTTTTCCGCCAGTTTCACGGCCGCTTCCGGTATTTCTTTTACAAGATATGCCAAATCTTCCATCCTGCATATATGTACGATAAGCGGATTGTCCGACGGCCTGCCTTTGGCTGCATAAATCTTTTTCGAAGAACCGGGATTCAGCGCATCGCCGCCCAGTCCGTAAACGGTCTCTGTCGGAAAAGCGACCAGACCGCCCGCCCGGATAATACCGCCGGCCTGCCGCAGCAATTCTTCCTGTATATGCTGTTCATCCACCTGAATGATCTTGGTATCCACGACGTGCCTCGTTTCCTGAATGTCCTGTCTGTATAACAAACTCGCAAGAAAAACAAATGCCGCACCGCGTCGCTTGTTTTTCTTTTGCGCGTATTACATTATACCACGTCTTTTCAATCTTGACCATTAATATATTGCAGAATCCCCAGATGAATTGCCCAGGCCAGCTTTTCCTGATAATAATCCGAAGAAAGTTTCTCCGCTTCCTCACTGTTGGAAAGAAATCCACACTCCACGATGACGATCGGAGAGGATGTTTTTTTAAGCAAATAATAACTGTCGTTACTTTTTGCTGTACGCGTATTATCTCCGTCAATCTCATCCAATAATAACAATTGTATTTTTTCAGCAAGCAGTTTACTCTGTTCGCTGTTCGCATAATAAAAAGTCTGCGCCCCGTGTACATATTCCTCATGGTAGCTGTTCTGGTGTATGCTGACCGTCATGACCGGCTCACTCGTTTCGATGATCTCTACCCGCCGCTTCATGTCCTGCACTTTTTTGTTGGAAGCATTCTCATCATACAGCCCCATATCGGAATCCCGCGTCAGAATAACTTCGATATCCGCCTGCTCCAAAAAGACTTTCAATTTCTTCACGATTTCCAGATTAATATCTTTTTCCAGCGCACCGTTAATACCGACCTTACCGGGGTCGGCTCCCCCGTGTCCGGCATCGATCACCACACAGGGCTTTTTCTTTTCCTGTCCCACCTTTCCGGAAGAAGCCTGTTCACTTCTTCCATATAATACAAAATAGACGGCCACCATTACCAAAAGCGCCGTCATTACCTTGATTGCTGTTTTCAAATTTTCCTCTCTTTTCATCCGCTCATTCCCGCATATGATGTTGTTATACTTTATGCGGGAAATGAGCAAAATATCATTCACACACAAACTTTTGCCGTTTTCAGGAAATCGAACTGGGACATATAAAGCCTGTAATATTCCCCTTTCCGCGCAAGAAGTTCTTCATGGGTTCCCCGTTCCAGAATAGCCCCCTTATCCACATACATGATACAGTCCGCGTTTTTGATCGTGGAAAGCCTGTGGGCGATGATAAAAGAAGTCCGCCCTTTCAAAAGTTCCTGCAGACCTTTCTGCAGAATCAATTCCGTCTCCGTATCGATGCTGGAAGTCGCTTCGTCCAGAATCAGGATTTTCGGGTCGGCGAGCAGGGCTCTCGCAAAGGAGATCAGCTGCCGCTGTCCCGCGGAAAGGCGGCTTCCCCGTTCATTGACCTCCGTTTCATATCCGTTTTCCATCTTCATGATAAAATCATGTGCGCACACAGTCTTCGCCGCACGGACAACTTCTTCATCTGTTGCTTCCATATTGCCATAACGTATGTTATCCATAATCGTGCCGGAAAATATAAAACTGTCCTGCATCATGACACCCATCTGCTCCCGCAGCGAGCGGATGGTCACTCCGGCAATATCGATGTCATCGATATAAATATGGCCGGAGTCCACATTGTAGAAACGGCTGAGTAGATTGACGATCGTCGTCTTTCCCGCACCAGTCGGCCCAACGATTGCAAACGAAGCGCCGGGAGCAGCCGAAAAGCTAATCCTATTCAAGATTGGATGACCTTCCTCATAACTGAATGTCACATCCCGGAACGCAATCTTTCCGTCAATTTCCGGCATCGGCACGGCATCCGGCGCATCTTTGACGAGCACCTCCTCGTCAATCGTCTCGAAAATCCGTTCCAGATAAGAAATCGCCGTCAGCAGCGAATTATAAAAACTCGCCAGCGTATTGATGGGATTCCAGAAACGGCTGATATATGCAGTAAAAGCGGTCAGCACACCCACTGTAATTCCGCTTTTTCCGCCGTCCAGCATATAGTAAATGCCGATAACGTATACGAAAGAAGTCGTCACCGCCGAAATGATATCCACACTCGGCCCCATCAGAAAGTTAAACTTGACGGCACGCATCCATGCCTGCCGGTAGCTTCCGCTCAGATAATTGAAAATATCCGAATTCTTCTTTTCCCTCGTAAAGGACTGCGTGACTCTGATGCCGTTAATGCTCTCCGCAATATAGGCATTCAGATTCGACTGCTTATTGCTCTGTATCTGCCAAGCGCGGCGCTGCCGCTTCTTGATCAGCACAACGACGGCAATGAGCACCGGAAGCCCGCACAGACAGATGATCGTCAGCCTGACATTTATGAGCAGCATAAATACCAGAATAAAGATCAGGTTGCAGAGGTCCGTGATCGTATTGATGATACCGTTGGAAAGCAGGTCGCTCAGGCTGTTGACATAGTTCACCACGCGCACCTGAATCTTTCCGTGAGGTCTGTCATCATAATAGGAAAAGGGCAGTTCCTGTAAATGTTCAAAAATATCGGAACGAAGCTTATGAATAATATTCTGTCCGACCTCGTTCGTCACCCTGATCTTATAGCGCAGGCTCAACGAAGCGTACAACGCAATGATAAAGGTCAGAATACAATATCTGCCGATGGCCGCCATATCTCCCGCCGGTATACATTCGTCCAGCACTTTCATAAAAAACTGTGGAATCAGCATCGTGAACGCTGAAGCGGAAAGCATAACGAATATGACAATACCCATCTGCTTTTTATAAGGCGCCATATAGCCTCCGAGACGTTTAAGCTGATTGAAATCAAAACGGTCTTCCAAAATTTCATCTACATCATATTTATTGCGTGCCATATCCAAGCCCCACTTTCACTTCTTCGGGAATTTCTCCATATTGGTTCCTAAAAGCCGCCGCATAATAGCCATTCATCGCCACCAGCTCGTCATGTGTGCCGCGTTCAATGATACGCCCGTTATCCATAACCAGGATCATATCACAGTCCCGGATGGAAGAAATGCGGTAGGCAATGATAAAGATGGTACACTTCTTTTCTATCTTTTTTAACTGCTCCTGTATGTAACTCTCCGTCTCCATATCGACGGCAGAAGTGGTATCGTCAAGAATGAGGATAGCCGGATCCTTCAAAAGCGCCCTCGCAAGGGAAATACGCTGTTTCTGACCACCCGACAGTCCGACGCCCCGCTCTCCCACAATCGTATCATAGCCTTCCGGAAGCGATTGAATGAAATGGTTTGCATCCGCCATGACCGCCGCCCGCTTTACCTCTTCAAAAGGGCAGTCCGGCTTGGCATAGGCAATGTTTCCTTCAATCGTATCGGAAAAAAGAAACACATCCTGCATCGCCATACCAATATTATCCCTAAGTTCGTATAAATCCAGATCCTTCACGTTGATGCCGTCCACCAGCACTTCACCGCTCGTCGTGTCATAGAAACGGCACAGAAGATTCATGATCGTGGATTTTCCGGCCCCGGTGGAACCGATGATACCGATCGTCTGACCGGGGGATGCCTTAAAATCGATATGATGCACGATTTCTTCATCGTCCGCGCGGTAGGAAACATCCCGAAACTCCACTTTTCCCTCAAAATATCTCCGCTCAATTCCCCGCACGGGCGGTTTGACGCCCGGCTCCTCCACATAAGTTGCATAAATTTTTTCCACGGAAGTCGTAAAACGCTGGATATCGTTCACCCACCAGCCTGCCATGCGAAGCGGCACCGTCAGCATCCACAGATAGCCGTTCACCGTCACCAGATTTCCCATCGTAATCTCGCCCTGAATGACCATGTAACCGCCGTAAAGCATGAGAATAATGGTCAGCAGATGAGAAAGCATTTCAAAAACAGGCAGATATTTTTTCCAAATCCGGGAAGCATCCAGCTGCGATGCGCGGAAAGCATCATTTTCTTTGTTAAACTTCCCAATCTCAAAATCTTCTTTTGCAAAGGCTCTTACCACGCGGTTTCCGCTGATATTTTCCTGTACGAAAGCATTCAAGGAAGAAAAACAGTTACGGTTGCGCTGAAATGCAGGCCGCACCGCTTTGGACTGCAAATAAGTCGTAACCGCGGTAAAAGGAAGAACTGCGAGCATACAAAACGCCAGCCTGACATTCACCGTAAAAATCATAAACAACGCAAACAGAAAAAGCAGCACATTTTCATACAAACTATAAATAACATACGCCACGAAATGTCGGATAGCATCCATATCACCGGTCTGCCTGGACATCAGATCTCCCGTACGCTTCTTGTTATAAAAAGCAAAATCTTCCTCCAGAAGCTTGCGGTATACTTTGTCGCGCATTTCATATAATACGCCTTGTGAACAGGTCTCAAAAATGACCTGGTAGAAAAAACGCAGAATCCCCCGCACGCCGGTAACGATGAGAAGCGCCGCGATCAGTTTCGGCAAAAGAGAATAACCGCCTCCGATGATCACCTCATCCACGATAAGTCCGGAAATATAAGGATTCACAATGGCCAGCGCCGCGATGACCGTCGTCATGAACAGAGCCAGCGCCATCATCCATCTATATTTTTTCAGAAAAGAAAAGAACCATTTATTCGCCGTCATGCCGCACCTCCTCTTTTTCTTTCAGTATAAGGATTCCGCGCAAAAAGGGAATGTAATATCTTGCATCCTTCCTGTATATTTTTGCTGAAAAAAAGGTTCATATTTTGTTTTACTTTTACAGCTCTTTTCAGTACAATGGGGAGAAGGAGTGACGGTATCATGACAGACAGAAAAGAAATCATTGGCGAAGAACTGAATCCGACCTTTTTATTTACATGGAAGGGCACAAGGCTCTGTGATGAGAAAAAATATCACAGCCACGACCATATCGAAATCGCCTTCATCCTCTCCGGCAAAGGCCGGTATCGGATTGACAGCGAGTTTTATTATGTGGAAGAGGGAGATCTGCTCATTTTTAATCCGGGCGTGTATCATCAGGCGCTGACGGACGGAAACGGAAAGCCGACAATTGAATTCTTTGTGGGTTTTACAGACGTGGCCTTTCGTGAAATGATGCCGAACCGATTCGATATCGCCGATGGACCGATCCTGCATACGACGGGCGAATTCCGGCAGAAATTGTTCCGCATCGTTTCCAGTATGGACGCCGAAAACGAAATCCTGAGACAGGGCCGCTATTTCATGCTCCGAGCTTATCTGGTCCAACTGATACTGCTCATCGTCCGGGAACAAACTGCACCCTTAAAACTGCGCAAAGGCTATGAATTTGAGTCCGTCAGCAAAAAATATGTGGTGGAACAGATCATCAGCTACTTTTCGGACCACTATGCAGAAAAAATATCTTTAGATCAAATTGCAGAAAACATGTATTTGAGCCCCTTTTACATTTCCAAGATCTTCAAGAGCGAAACGGGGAATACGCCGATACACTATCTGATCAACATCCGACTGGAACATGCGAAGGAGATACTGGAAAGCGGAGACTATACGAGCATACAGGAAGTGGCCGCCCAGGTAGGCTACGACGACGCCTATCATTTCAGCAAGCTTTTTAAAAAGAAATATGAAGTACCACCCTCAAAAATCAAACGGAAGGATTAATATCCTTCCGTCGTTTCTTCTGCACCCTCTTTTTCTTCGATATCCGCCACGGGCTTTTCCAATCCGTCGATCTGGATATGATTCTTTTCGGCATAATCCCACAGCGCCGCATGGATTGCTTCTTCCGCGAGCAGGGAACAGTGCACCTTGACCGGCGGCAGGCCGTCCAACGCTTCCATTACCGCCTTATTGGTCACCTGAAGCGCTTCCTGTACCGTCTTCCCTTTGACAAGTTCCGTCGCCATGCTGCTCGTCGCCACTGCAGCGCCACAGCCAAAGGTCTTGAATTTTGCATCCTGTATTACGCCATTCTCGTCGATATCCAGATAAATGCGCATGATATCGCCGCACTTCGCGTTTCCGACGGTTCCGACACCGCTCGGCTGTTCTATTTCCCCGACATTCCGGGGATTGTTAAAATGGTCCATTACTTTCTCACTATACATAAACGTTTTCCTTCCCTTCACGCATTCTTTTTCACAAAATCCTCATAAAGCGGGGACATATTCCTAAGCCGCTCCACGATTTCCTTTATCCTGTCCACCGTAAAATCAATCTCTTCTTTCGTCGTTTTCTCGGAAATGCTGATACGCAGGGAACCGTGCGCGATTTCATGCGGCAGGCCGATGGCCAGCAGCACATGAGACGGGTCTAATGCGCCCGAAGTACAGGCCGAACCGCTGGAAGCACAAATTCCGTTCTGATCTAACAGAATCAGCAAAGATTCGCCCTCTATGAAACGGAAACAAAAACTCGCATTGCCCGGCAGGCGATTCCGTCTGTCACCGTTCAGTCTCGTATAAGGGACCTCCGCAAGAACCCGTTCAATCAAATGGTCCCGAAGTTCTGTCACATAAGCGTTTCTTTTCTCCATTTCGCAAATAGCAATTTCAGCAGCTTTTCCCATGCCGACAATCCCGGCCACATTATGGGTGCCCGCTCTGCGCTGTCTCTCCTGTGCGCCGCCGTGCAGGAAAGAGCGAAGTTTCAATCCCCTTCGGATATACAGAAATCCAACGCCCTTCGGCCCGTTCAGTTTATGTGCGCTTGCGCTCAGCATATCGATGTGCATTTCTTCCACATTGATCGGTAAATGGCCGAATGCCTGCACCGCATCCGTATGGAACAAAATACCATTCTCCTTCGCAATCGCTCCGATTTCCCGAATCGGCTCGACCGTTCCAATCTCATTGTTCGCCATCATAATTGAAATCAGGACCGTGTCCGGCCGAATCGCCGCCTTTACTGTCTCCGGGCTGACAAGACCGTTCTCATCCACATCCAGATAAGTCACTTCACAGCCGTTCTTCTCGAGATATTCCGCCGTATGCAGAACCGCATGATGCTCAATCTTACTCGTAATGATATGATGCCCCTTCGCGGCATAAGCTTCCGCTGTCGCTTTTATCGCCCAGTTATCGGATTCGCTTCCGCCGCCCGTAAAAAAGATTTCTTCCGGCCTTGCGCCGATTCCTTCCGCCAGAATCTTTCTCGCTTCTTCAATCGCGCCTTTTGCCTTTCCCGCAAAAGAATAAATCGCAGAAGGATTCCCGTAATATTCCGTAAAATATGGTATCATAGCGTCCAACACTTCCGGCTCGACCTGCGTTGTTGCCGCATTATCCAAATAAATCAGTCTGTTCATTATATGCCTCCTAGAAAAAATTTGTGTTGAAGAAGACTTGCTCCGCAAGTCGTAGAACTTCTCTTCACACTAGATGCTGTACTGGTCCGACAACTCTGCCTGCCATTCCAGCATATCCGCCAGCGTGATATTGTCTACCACCTGATTGACGGCATCGTTAATCTGCTGCCATATCCTGATCGTCACACAACCCTCTTTGCGCTCACACTCTTCTTTTTCCGCTCCAACACAGCCGACCGGAGCCAAATCCCCCTCCGTCAGCCGCAAGATCATTCCCACCGTATATTCCGCCGGGTCTTTCTTCAAAAGATAACCGCCCTGCGCACCCCGTACACTCCTCACATAGCCCGCCTTATTCAGGGTTGCTATAATCTGCTCCAGATATTTATCCGATATCTGCTGCCTTCTCGCCACATCTTTCAGACAGACCGGACCGCCCTCACTATACATCGCCAAATCCAGCATCATGCGCAGCGCGTATCTGCCTTTTGTTGAGATTTTCATGATAGACCTCCTGTTTTTCCTATCGACTTAATATGATTTCCTCCAACTATCTTAACACATATATCATACTTTGTTAATAGGTTATAAAATTTTTTTTACTTCAGCCATGCAGCAAGCGGAACCCGGACGGCGTATAGTTCCTGCGGAGACCCTTGAGAAACGTCAGTGCTTGGTGAGGTTCTTTACGAGCCTAGCATCTGCTACGTTTCTCGCGGAGCGCAAGCGCGTCTCCAAAGGAACTATACGCCGTCCGGGTTCCCTCGGTACCATTCCTCATTTTCCAAAACAAATCCCGGAAAGTTCCTTAACAACCTCCGACGCAATAATGAGACCCGCCGCCGAAGGAACAAACGATACGCTCCCCGGAATAGCACGTCCCTGCATAGATAAGTAATTTTTGATGGGTTCTTCTTTAGAATATAAGACTTTTAACTTTTCGACGTTTCTCTTCCGTAATTCCCTGCGCATGACTTTTGCCAGCGGACAGACGGAAGTCTGATAGATATCCGCTATCTCCAACTGCATCGGATTCAGTTTATTTCCGGTTCCCATACAGCTGATGACCGGCACGCCCGCCTCTTTCGCACGCAGGACCAGCTCGATTTTGGCCGTTACCGTATCTATGGCATCCACCACATAAGAATACTGCAGAAGATCAAACATATCCGCATTTTCCGGCAGATAAAAGCACCGATGCGTTTCCACTCTGGCATCCGGATTGATGGACAGAATCCGTTCCTTCATCACATCCACCTTATCCATACCGACGGTATCAAATGTCGCTATGATCTGCCTGTTGATATTTGACATACTGACTTTATCATGGTCGATCAAATCCAGGTATCCAATGCCGGCCCGTGCCAGCGCTTCCACCACATGACCGCCGACACCGCCTATTCCAAAGACCGCTACGCGCGACTGACGCAGCCTGTCCATTGCTTCCTGTCCCAGTAAAAGTTCTGTCCGCGAAAATTGCTCCGGCATGATTTCCTCCATTCCTCATACAAACGGATTATAAAATCTGCTTCCATCCCGGAAGGTAATGATAAAAGCGGCAATTACAAAAAGAATAACAAACGCAAGTGTCAGATAATCATTTCTTTTGAACGGTCTTGCAGAATACCATGTGCGTTTCTTATGCTTTCCGAAGCCGCGCAGCTCCATCGCGTTGCTGACGACATCGATTCTGTCCATACTGGAAAAAACGAGCGGGAAAATGATTGACGCCATACTCTTGATCCGGCTTACAAACGGCGCCTTTTTGGACATCTCAATTCCCCTTGCTTCCTGTGCGTGTTTAATCTTTGAGAAATCATCCTGCACATCGGGAATATACCGAAGCGCGATCGCCATAGAATAACCGACATTATAATGTATCCCCACTTTATTCATAGATGCCGCAAACTCGCTCGGATTGGTTGTCACAATGAACATAAAGACTGCCGGAATGACTGTCAGATACTTTAACATGACATTAAATTCATAAAAAAGCTGTTCCTTCGTCAGCGTATAATGACCGAACAAATGCCATAACGGCGTTTCCGTTCCATATATTTTCGTCCCCTGTCCGGGAGAAAAGAAAAAAATGGCGATCAGATTGATACACAAAAACAGCATGATGAACTTAAAAACCGTTCCGACCTGCTGCCATTTGGTCTTTGACATCGTAAAAATCACAAGGCTTAACACCAGCATCACAAGCAGCACTCTCGTATCATAAGAAATCATGCTCGTAACAGACCAGAGCAGAAAAAAGATCAGTTTCGTGACACCGCTCAGCCTGTGAATCCAGGTATCTTTTTCTTCATAGGATAGTACGCGCGACATTACGATTCAACCTCCTTTTTCCGGCCGTTCTCCCGTTCATAATAAATAAAGCAGTCTACAAAATCAGACGGCTTGCCGATACCGCATCCTACCGCCAGGTCATAGAGCGATGTCCTCTTTAGATATGCTTTCTGCGTCAACACATCGTCCGTCAGAACCTCGCTCGGCTTTTCATCCGCCAGAAGCTGTCCCTCCGCAATGACAAGGGCACGATCCGTATATTCCAGCATCAGGTGCATATCGTGCGTTATCATAACAATAGTTATCCCACTGTTTTTGTTAATCTCTTTTAAGAATTCCATGATTTCCGTGTAATGCCTGTAATCCTGTCCCGCCGTCGGCTCGTCAAGAATAATGATATCGGGATTCATCACCAGAATGGAAGCAATGGTAACACGCTTTTTCTGTCCGTAACTCAGCGCCGATATCGGCCAGTTCCGGAAAGGGTACAATCCGCATATCTTCAACGTTTCATGGACTCTCTTTTCAATTTCCTCCGGTGCCACGCCGCGCACCTGTAAACCGAGCGCCACTTCTTCAAAGATCATCGTCTTACTGATCATCTGGTTCGGATTCTGCATGACAAGGCCGATGCTCTCTCCTCTCTCTTTGATGGAACGGTTCAGGATATCCTCTCCATGCAGGGAAATACTGCCGCTGTCCGGCATCAGAAAGCCGCAGATCAGATTGGACAGCGTGGACTTTCCCGCACCGTTCTTGCCGACGATACTGAGCATTTCTCCCTTATGTATCCGGAAAGAAACATCCCGCAGGACCGGCTTCCCACTGGTATAGGCAAAATCCAGATTTTTCACTTCCAATACGACTTCGTCGTTCTGCTTCCGCTCTGGCACGGTTGTCTGCCGGAACCACTCTCCTACCTGTCCTTTATACTTTTCAAGGCTTCCGCTCTCTTTCATCTTCCGAATATCCGACGGAAGGCCGTCTGCCGTAATCCGGCAGCCCGCATATTTCAGTGCCGTTACATATAAAGGTTCGCGGATGCCTTCTCTTTGCAGAATTTCTTCGGACAGCAGTTCATCCGGTGTCATATCAGCCACAATCTTTCCTTCACCGACCACAATGATCCGGTCGGCTCCACAGGTCAGCGCATCCTCCAGACGATGCTCAATAATAACGACCGTTGTTTTTTCTTCTCGATGAATCTGGTCAATCAGTTCAATCGCACGTTTTCCCGTTGCCGGGTCCAGATTAGCCAGCGGTTCATCGAACAAAAGGATTTCCACCCGGTCGATCATAACACCCGCCATGGATACTCTCTGCTTCTGTCCCCCGGAAAGCGCTCCCGGTGCATTGCCGAGCACCGACTGCACTTCTACCGTCTCCGCCACTCTGGCTACCCGTTCAAACATCTCCGGCTGTGGAATCATATCATTTTCCAGCGCGAAAGCAATATCTTCCGCAACAGTCAGACCAATGAACTGTCCGTCCGTATCCTGAAGCACCGTCCCTACCAGTTTGGATAATCCGAAAATTCCAAGCTTCTCGGGATTCTGACCGGCGATAGAATAGCTCCCCGTAATCTCCCCTTTATAGGAAAAAGGAACAAGCCCGTTGATACAATGCGCCAATGTAGACTTGCCGGAGCCGGACGGCCCCACGATCAACACTTTTTCCCCGGGATAGATGGCCAGATTGATATCCTTTATCGTCGGTTCCTTCTGGGAACGATATTTAAAAGAAAAATTTTTAAATTCAATAATCGGTTCCATGAATCCCTCATGCTTTCTGTTTTATAATCCAATCTCTGCCCATATACTTAGGAAAAATTCCATATTTCGGGGTTCTTTCCTCCGGGAAAAATGCCCGTTTTCCGGACACCTTTCTCATAGGAAGAACGCCGTATTTCAGGCGTTCTTTCGGACGAGAAAGATTTGCTCCGCAAATCCATAGAACTTCTTGACATCGCATCCTATGATGCGATGTCTTTAGAAGTTCTTCTCGTCCTAGTCTTCTTTGCTAAGGCTTGATGATTTACCGCCAATCTTGGAATAACCAATAGCAATCAGGGTACCTAAGATACCGATGATAATGATATTCCCAAGGAATGCCCATGCACCCTGTGCAAAAACTTTGTTTGCAGGCTCCGCATAAATAACAATATCAAGAAGCGGCGCTACAACAATCCATGCTGCTGCATTGGCAACAATCTGCACAATATTAAACAAAACGATTTCCTTTGTCGCGAATCCACCGTCTTTAATCGCAAATTTTTTGGCGAACAGACCGATTACGATACCTACCACTGCCTCCGGGAATACCCAGCTCCACCAAACGCTTCCATAAAACAGCGCATCACCGAGCGCATGTCCGAGCAGACCCACGATACCGCCTACGATTGGACCAAATACTGCCGCCAGAAATCCCATCAGTGCCATTCTCGGCTGCAATGCCGTATTCGGAATGAAGCCGAGCGGAATCTGCACCTCCGTCAAAGCGACGAACAAAGCTGTTCCGATACCGATTGCTACTACTTCTTTAATGCCAAATTTACTTTTCATGCTACTTCTCCTCCTTCATAAATGCCTACGCATTATCTATATGAAACCCCGATTCCCATACAGGCTTTTCTGAAAGCCCGCCTGCCCATGAACCGGCAGCCGCATATTCACTTCCTTTTTGAGCATAGTTCATCGAACATCATTCTATTGAACACAGTTCTTTAATTTCCGTTCACATATTCCGCAATCGCATCCCATACGATTGGCGATTCCAGCCCCAGACGCCATTCCGCGACACCGGCAATATTATATTTCTTCATAATATTCAGCTTGACCCGAATCGACTCACCGTCTTCCAGCCATACCTGATAATAGCTGTTGCCGGACTGGTATTCCCCGTAATTCTGGCAGGTCGTCTCATCCCAGTTCGTCACAATATTGTGATTCCTTATATATTCCTGCGCCATATCCATGCCGACTACCTGACTCGTCACATCGGTCCCGTTCGTTTCCCATATCCTTGTATAAAAAGGAACTGCATTGATGACCTTCTCCGGCGGTACTTCCGCAACGGTATCTGCAATTCCGTCCTCCACAAAATTGATTGAAGCAACGGAGCCTGCCTCTTCGCTGTTACCATGATGTTCATCATATCCCATGATAATGACATAATCCGCCACCACACCCTGCTCTTTGCGGTGATAATAATTATTATAGCCCTTCGGCACATAATTATCTACTGACAGTACAATCCCGTTCGCCCGGCATGGAATAGAAAGTTCCCTGATGAACTCGATGAATCCCTCGCCCGCATCGACTCCGATATTCTCGAAATCAATGTTGATTCCATCCAGATCATATTCAAGCGCTGTCGCAATCAAATTGTCAATCAAACGGCTCCTGACACTCGTCCTGGATAAAATCTCATACATATCGAGCGTCTCCGTATCCGTGATATTGCTGATCAGCGCCCACACTTCCAGTCCTCTGTCATGCGCAGCGCTCACATACTCTTTCGATGCAAGGCTCGTAAAATCACCCTGATTTCCCGTCAGAATGAACCATGTCGGCGAAATCGTATTAACCGCCTGTGTCGTCAAAAGCACTTCGTTCAGCGTATCGTTTCCGCCCATGCTGTAAATGGCATGCCATGCCAGATTGATCGTATAATCTTTCGAAATGCTCGTATATTCCGGCTCTACATAATCTGTCACCGGCACAGGCTTTTCGCTGTATTTTTCCGACAGCCTCTTATTCTCTACATATCCGATATAAGAATTTTGTGTTTTTACTTTTGTCCAGTTCTCCATTTCCTCCAGAATGATAACGCTGTCACCTTCTTCCACATCCGTCAGGATATCGCTTTTAATACCGCCTTGATATCTCACCTGCGTATCTTTGAGAATGTCGGCGACCTGCCTTTCGTTCCATTCCGTATCCACCTGCACATGATATGGCTCTGAAAAGAGCTTATAAGAAAAATTCGTATATTTTTTCACATATTCAGCCGCTACATACAGCACATCCCCTTCATACCGCGCAATAACGTATCCCGTATCCATTGCGTCACCGGAACTTACGCTGTATACAGTCGTTCCGATTTCAGTACGGATGATCGAGTCCGGCGTCGTATAGAGCAGAAGATTCTCCAGTTTATCTTCATAAAACCTGTCGTTAAAATATTTATGCACCGTGGCGAAGTCAAAATAACAGATACCGTCCCATATTTTCGCATATTCCTCGACCTGAGCATCCTGCATGATGATTGCCACATCATCCTCTTCCAAAAGACCAAAATACTCTTCCAAATCAGCCCGTTCCTTTGAATAAGAATACTTGTCTATCAATTTCGTTCCAAATCCTGCTGCCACGACAATCAAAATAAGGACGATCGCGACGAACACCGGAATTAATTTTTTCATCTATCCAGCTCCTTTCTGACCGCCCTTATTATAACAGACTATTCTTTCAGCGTCATTAATATTTTTACTTTTTTTGACTATTTTTGCGAAAAAAGTGCAGAGGAAGCGGGGACTTCCCAAATAAGAGTATATCCGCAAAATAACAGTCTAACACACCATCTGTCCGGCTGCCGCCCCAAAAGGATTTCCGTGATGTTATATCATAGCAGACAGCTCCGGCCATTCAATGCTCTTCATGACCCGAAAGAATGATCAAGACATCTCCGACACGCATAAAAATTTAAAAAATACCTGTATAACCTTTTCAATCCCTGTGAATTATAATTGTGAAAACGAATGAAAAAAATTATTCTACGATCAGGCACATAAGCCTGTAAGACTTCTCATACTATATTCAGAATGATCATTATCCCCTTAGGAATATCCTTGATCCTGAACATGAGAATCAGATTTCCCTGAAATATATTTTAATTTGCGCCTTGCCCCCTTCCCATGCAGATTGTCAGGAGACATCTTTTGTTTATTATATCCACGTTTTGACAAAAAAGCAAGTAATTCCTAAAAATATAAATTTTTTTTAAAGAGTTTTGTCATACTATTGACTTAAATTAATACAGAGTATAAGATACTTTTAGTTTCGATATTTAATGACTTTATCGAAAATCTTCACATAAATTAACAGTATCAGTATCTTATAGTAAGGATGTGATATTATGAAAATCGAAAAAGTAAATGAACACCAGATTCGTTGCACACTCACAAGGGAAGACCTTGCAGATAGAGAACTCAAAATCAGCGAACTTGCTTACGGCACGGAGAAAGCCAAGAACCTGTTCCGCGACATGATGCAGCAGGCCGCATACGAATGTGGATTTGAAGCAGAAGACATTCCTTTGATGATAGAGGCCATTCCCCTGAATGCGGAATGTATCGTTCTCATTATTACCAAAGTAGAAGACCCGGAAGAGCTTGATACCCGCTTTTCCAAATTTGCGCCTTCCGTGCATCACAACGATACGGATGAGCCGGAAGATATTATGGAAGCCTTTGCCGACAGCGCCGATGAAATGCTGGATATGCTGCGGAAAATGGATCAGCAGAGCCGTTCTTCATCTGTTTCCGAAGCGGGAAACAAAGCTTCGGTTCCGGCAGGTGATACCGTATCAATACCGCATACGCCCCGTATGTTCTCGTTTGCGTCTTTATACGACGTCATGAGGTTCGCGCACATTGCTGTCCCTCTCTGTCATGGCGAGAATTCATTATACAAAAAAGAAACAGACGGCTCTTATCTGCTGCTTGTCAATCCCGCTGATTCGGCAGCTGCAGATTTCAACCGCCTTTGTAATGTGCTTTCCGAATACGGAAGTCAGGAACGATTTTCTTCCGCTGTAGAATCCTATCTGGAAGAACATTGTGAAGCAGTCATCAAAGATAAAGCAATTCAGGCTCTGGCGAATATTTGACCCTCACTGCTATTACAGCACTTTCCTATAAAACCAAAAGCCCGGCCATCTGAACACTGAACAGACGGCCGGGCTTTCTTAATTCTTTAATATAATGTTTTCTGGGCATTGATAACTTTTAATGTTTCAACCGGGTCAATCCCGACCACATCGCAGTACCAGATAAATTCATTCACCGGAATAATATTGCATATTTTCAGTTCTTCCAGCGCAGCATCCCTCTCCAGCATTCCTTCCCTGATCTGATTGCTCTTGAAAGTATCAAATTCCGTAAATCCTGCCAGCTTATAATAAATATAATTATAGAACGGTGCCGTTCCATCTCCAATCCGCCAGGTCTCATCTCTTCCTTCAGCCCGCTCCCAATTGTATTCTTCCAGAATAACTTTTTCTATTTTTTTCTGCTCCCACGGTATATAATCAAAAAACTGCAGATAGTTCTTGGGCAGAACATAATAGGAAAGATATCCCGAAAAAGTGTCGATAAGGCTTCGATTCAAATAAGCCGGATTTTTCACAAATTCTTTTCCATATGTGCTCATCAGGCTCAGTTTATTTCTGCCCGACAGGTCATAATGAATCTCATTCTTTCCGGTACCTTTGATATTGGCGAACTTGACCTTGAACTGCGTCTCCTCCAGCCTGTTCATTCCGAATAATATGCTGCTCACATTCATCTGTTTTTTCAGCAGCTGTGCATAATAGAAAAACTGCTTATCGCCTGCCATGAACAATGGAATCGTGAACAGTTCCGGATGCTTTAACCATGCCTTTACATTTAACTGTACATTTTTTCTTTTTCTGGCAATGTCCGCAGATATCAGTATATGCTCGACACCAAGCTCACTGCACATCCTCTGTATATTGCGCCTCGCCAGATCTGTCACCATTCCCCAGTCATAGGTATAGGCCACCGGTTTCAAATTCAGTTCTTTTACGGCATAATGAATCATATAACAGCTGTCCCGTCCGCCGCTCAGCGGAATAATACAGTCAAATCTGCTGTCTTTCGAAACATTCCCTTTTATTTCCTGAACCAGCTTTTCTTCACCCTTATATTCTATTTTCCTGTAACTTTTACATACGGAACAAACGCCCTCTTCGTCAAAAGATATCCCGGGAAAAGTTTCCGGAAGCAGGCATCTGGTACACCTTCGCAGAGACTCTATCTTCTCCGTATCAACGCATAACAGTTTCTCCACCTGTGCGGTTCTGCCGCGGGACACCATCGGCGAATATGTGCCTTTCTTCTCCCGCCCCGACGTGCATATGATCTCTCTGTCGTATTCCGCCTTCTCCGGCTCTTGCCCGGCACGTCCCATATCCGTAATACTGCAGTCGCTCAGATTCACGAACCAGGCCTTTCTAAGCGGAATCTGTCTGATCTTAGCCGGTCTGAAATAACGGCGAAGCTCAGACTCCACAATCGCCTGTTCGAGGATATATCTTTCGGATGCGAACAGAATCATATCCCTCGTTTTCGACAATACGATATAAAGCGAACCGACATTCGTATAAAGGAGCAGCCGGTCGCTCTTTTTATCGGCCAAAGCAATACTCAGACTGCCTTTCAATTCCGTCAGACACTTCTGAAATGCCCCCTGTATACTGTCTTCTGCCGTATATTTCTGAAGCAGGGCAAGCAATACTTCCGTATCCACTTCATCCTGTCTTTCCATCTCCGGGTGGTTCTTCCATACCGTCTCATCATTGACGATGATCCCATTGTGAATGCAGACATAATCTCCTCTGATGACCGGCTGATTATTATTGGGATTCTGATTGCTTCCATTCGTCACCATACGCGCATGTCCCATAACAGTCCGCTTCGTTTCTCGTTCTATGCCGCTCATGATTTCCCGATACTCTCCGGTGCGTATCAGTTCTTTTGCACGCACGCATCTTTTGTGGACCCGAATATCCGTATCTGTGATCATACATATACCGGATGCCTCTTTGCCCCTCGATTCCGACAAGAGAAAAAGTTTCTCGATTCCCTTATTCAATTCTCCGGCCGTTATCGTCGCGTTCTTTCCCGCTATCAATCCAAATATTCCGCACATAGCCAGTCTCCCCTCAATCGTTATCTAAATTATCCAGACGCAGCCGGCTGATCTGGGATAAGATGATTCCCAGAAATACGGTCTGTATGCCGCCCATACACAGAATCGCTGAAAGAACCGGTATGCCGAGCCCCTCAAGGATTGCCAGCGCAACTCCATAGACCACCCCCACTACGATGAAAAAAATACCGATACTTCCGAATACCTCTGCGGGTCGGAACAGCAGAATGATATCCATGATCAGCATCAGCGTCCTCATTCCGTCTTTCAGAGGCCGTACCGTACTTTTCCCCGTCCTGCTCCTGACCTCTATCGTAATTTCCCCGCCTGCATAATTTCCGGCCTCCTGCATGATAAAGGACGATATCGTGGATGCACCGAATCGTTTAGGCAGCAACGTAACATATTTTAACAGAACTTCTCTTTTGAAAGCCCGCATACCGGAATTGAAATCCTGCATCGGCTCTCTCGCCAGAAGGTTCACAATCTTTTTCAAGATTAATTTGCCAAACACCCTGTTTTTGACCTGATAGGATGTGCTGCTGCGCACACCGATACAATAGTCCAGATTTTCCTCTTTCATCTTATTTACAACACGAATCAGGTCCTCCGGTCTGTGCTGCCCGTCTGCATCATACCAGATTATAAGCCCACCCCTCGCGTTTTTTACACCGGTTACGATTGCGGAACCGTAACCTCTGTTAACCCTGTGTGAAATACACCGTATATGCTCATTCTCCATTTTCCGGACGATGCTCTCCGTGTCATCACTGGAGCCGTCATTGATGACCAGAACTTCATATTCGAATCCGCAGATGGAAAGCTTCTCTGATAATTCGCGCAGCGTATCCCCGATTGCCTGCGCCTCATTGTATGCCGGAATAATTACACTGACCATACTGATAACCTCTTCTTCACTCATTTTAATAAAATAATCCGCATTTACGGTTGATACTTTTTTTGATCAATCTGCCATAGATGCAATGCGATACAGCGGTCGCCGCCGCTGCCCCCATCGTGCCGCACAGCAGTATGAAACATAGATTCATCACAAAATTGGAGAACACCGTAATGACATTGATTCCCGATTCGATAACAGGAAGCCCCAATTGTGAAAAAATATTTCCATAGACAATATTTCTTCCATTTATCGCCATCGCGGCACAGATCACAATTAAATACTTTGTCCCTTCGAAATATTCCCTGCCAAGGACCAGACAGACAACACAGTAAAATCCCGTGACCACCATCATCAGAAATGGACTTAACCACTTAAAGCATTTTTTAAGCCCTTTATCAAGCGACGTAAACTCTTCCTCAAGCCTTCGGCCCGCATAGGCTTCCGTAAGTTTAGGATTAATGCTCCGTCTGATGACGATATAGATCTGATAAAATCCTTCGGCGAACAATATGGCAAAAGAATAAATCCCGATAACCGAATCATTCTTCACCAAAAATCCCAGACAGATAATATCCACCTTCGTATTCAGCTCAACCACCATATTAGCAGGCAGTATCTTCGTCCCGAACCTGATATGCGCCAGTAAATATTCCTGCTTTACCTTTCCGCCAAGCATCCGTATCCCATTCAGATAGATTAGCATGATAAATAACAGGAGCGCTTCCGCAAACGTAAAGGCGCACGTTAAGAACCGGCCTTCCACTTTCAGCAGACCCATTACCAAGATTGCGGCCGCAATAAAGAAATACCGCAGTGATTGAAAAACCGCATATGCTTTCATTCGGGACAGGCCATTCAGGTAATTTAATAAAATTTTATTGAATGAAAAAAAGGGCAGTCCCAGCAGAATCAGCCTGATATCCTCATAAAATAATGCCGTATGGTCCATGCAGAGATAAAGGATGCCCTCTGCCAGAAATACAGCCAGGACAGAAATGATACCCCCGCCCAGCATAGCTGAGGCCGCCTGCTCTTTACATTCTCTTTCATTCTTTTTCGTTTCAGGAATTTTTTGCAGAACGGACATATGGAGTCCCCAGACAGCCACCTGCGAAAGAACACAATACCACGCATATGCTTTATTGAATCTTCCCAATATTGAAGCATCATAAAAAAAGATTATCAGGCAGTTGAACAGAAAGCCGCTTGCCGACATAATGACCAGACTGCCGTAATTCCAGAAAATACCGCCCAAAAACTCTTTTTCTTCTTTCTTCTTTCCCAAGTCCGTCACGCGAATACCATGCCTTTCCCTCACGCCGCGGTCAATTCCTTTTCCGCATAACAAGATACTGTATATCACTGGTCGGAACATATATATGCAGTTTCCGTAGAACCGGTCCTTCAAACAAACGAATGATCGGTGCCGGAATTTTAAGATTGCTCACACGGTTAAATTTGTACAATATAAAACCCGCATTGGCAAATTTTCCCCTGCTCCGCCACGCCACCATATCCATATCCAGTCTGTCGGCCAACTCTTTGAAAGCCTTTTTGGTAAAAAAGGAAATATGTTCCGGCGGCGTCATAAAGGGCCATTTCCCCTTTGTTATTTTGGCAAAAGGCGCCCCGATATTCGGTGTGGAAATTAAAAGATATCCCTGAGGATTTAACTTGTCCCTGAGCCATTCGGCTGTTTTATCCGGTTCCGATAAATGCTCTATCACATCCCACATACAGACAGCATCATATTTTATGGTACGGCTTTCAAACTCTTTTATCTCAAACAGATGCCTGCCGATATGAGGGAATCTTCTCCGCCCTATTTCTATTGCGTCGGCGGAAACATCATATCCCGCTGCATAATAAGTATGACTGATATAATCCACGAAATCGCCCGTCGCACAGCCCGCGTCGAGAACACGGCTGCGGGCTGGAACATATTTCATGAGCATCTTTTTTCTTCTTCCATACTCTTTTTCCAGCGCCGCCGTATCCTTGTATTTGTTATTGACAAAATAATTTTTCCCATAGTCAAACGGCGCGTCATTTTCCGAATCCGTCATCTGGACGAATCCGCATTTGGTGCACTCCGAAAGCGCACATCCTCTCACACGATACTTATCATGCGATTCACTGCCGCATATTTTACATGTTACCTTTTTCTTCATCAGCCTTCTCCATACGGTCCTTCGTTCCAGTACATACCGCGATTCCTTCAGCAGCCAGCCATACTGCGCCGGGCATGATCTGCACGATCGTTCTCCTCGCGGAATCGCCATAACCGAGATGAATCAAAAAACCATCCCGGAATAAGACCATTGCAAAGATCAGAATGAGATATCCGAAAATGCTGACAAAGGCAAATTTATTGATCCTTTCTTTCGCCATTGCCAGAACCGGTATGAGTATGATCAGGAATATCCAGAACGCCGCCGCATTCGTTTCATTATCAGCGCTGTTCGAGAAATGTGCCAGATAGATTGAAATCATCCTGCTCGCCATATCTCTTTGCAGAAATACCGCCGCAAATACCAGGCCGGAACACAGCACAAATACCGCCAGTTCAAAATAATATTTTCGCACAAAGTCCATGAACTTTCCTTTGACGTTCATGAGCAGAGAGACCGCACTCATCGCCGCCACTCCCAGAATGCAGATGATTCCTTTGGCGGGAGTCCAGAAATAAATGTCTCCCTCATTTCCAACAAAGATAAACTGTGCAATGTGCCAGACGGCCGCTATGCACGCGGTTATGATATTTACATTTCTGACCTGCGAAGATATCCTGGTAAAAATCAGCGCCGTTGTCAGAATCAAAACGACATATATCGTTCCCTCGACTCTCGTGAGCAGAATCATACTGCCCGATATGACTGCCGCATATCCCCAGAAGGGGATATCAATCTGTTCTTTTAATACAATGAACATGACCAGCATTGCCGTATATACCGCCACCGGGCCATGCGCCATCACATAAAAACAACTCAGCAGATAATCGCCATTCGTTAATAATAAGAGTACACCCAGAAGCAGCGTCAGCATCGCCGCCGTATTGACCCTTTTATAGTCTGCATAATATAATCCAGCACCCATCATGCCGATTCCGCTGATTGCCATCAACGGATAAAAAGCATACAAAAGGTCACATTTGACCATATACCCTAAAGACAGAACCACCGGCTCCAACATTCCATAAGGAGCCGCCTCCGCCAGAATATCTTTCAAAGTTCCATATTTCGCCAGCCTGTATGCCAGACCTACTTTGTCATAGGAATCGCTTGACGTATGGCATATCTTTGAACAGACAAAAAATACAATCACAGCCAGCGCCGCCATCATAAAATATGCTGCCCTGATCCAATCTATCTTTTGATATTCTGCCCTGAAACGAAAACTCACTGCCGCCAGCGTAAGAACGCTCAGGCCGCCCATGGTATAAAGATTACAGGGAATTCCCACGAGAATGAGAACCGTTCCGAAAACACACCACATCGCTGCCCCTACCGGCATACTCATGAACATGGCCAGCTCCAGGTATTTTCCTCCCCAAAAGGGCAGTGTAATTCCCGCCCCAATGATGAACAACAGCAGCATGCACAAAATCTGTTTACAATTTTTATGTGGAGCCGCTTCCGCTATCTCTCCAAGTGCACTGTAAGAAATCGACACTGCATCCTGTTCTTCACCGGAGCTTTCATATACGGATACAGTCTGCCGCTTCGCTTCCTCGCTGTCCGCATGTTCATTGTCGAAAAGCATTTCCTCAGAACAGCATATGTATTGACCGTCATATTTGACGAGGTATATATTTTCAGTATTTTCCCAGTAAGCATCTATAACATATGTGCAATTTTCATCAGTAAATGCCGGAAATCCGGATATTTCGTCATAAATGTCCCTCGTTATTTCCGCTTTATTTCCATATTCGACCCGTTCCGGCGGTATGGCTTCCCGAAAAACATAAGCGCTCTTAAAATCTGCTGCATTCTCGGCTATCATCAGGTTTTTATCCGCCAGATAGTATTCCACGAACACCCATCTTACCATATCAGACGAACTGTTTTGTGCAAGATATACGCCCGTTACATTTTCCTTTGGCCGCAGTTCGGCCCTTATATCGGAATGCCCCTGAAACAATAACAAAACGCCAAGAAAAAACGCGGTCAGAATACTGACATAAATACACACATTTTTTCTGGCCGCATAATTTTGCCTTACAAACATTGTGACGACGAAAAATATCCCGCCGGCCAGAAGCACTCCGAAAATGGAAAAATGATAAAAAACCCTGTCATATATCGCCCTTGTCGGATTGGAGATATGTTCACATGCGAACGCAAAACATATACATCCTGCTAAAACGACTGCCAAAAAAATCCCCAGCCGACACAACCGTTTTTTCATGAAAATGTTCCTCCATCAACCGGAATGCTTCTCCGATTCCGCAATTACAATGCTGCAATCTGTGCCATCAAGTCATCGATATTCATGCCATGCACCATAGCCGCTTCTTCCAGAGATTCTCCCTGTGCGGAAGGACATCCGAGACAATGCATTCCCGCATTCATCAGGATTGGTGCCACATCCGGATTCGTTCTTAAAATTTCACCGATCGTCATATCCTTTGTAATTTCTGCCATGATTCATACCTCCGATTTTTCTTTGATTTCTTTATCCATCACACAGTATCAGTTTTACCCGCTGTGCCCGTTTTATGCTTATACAGTATAAGCTGAAAACAGAATTACTGCAAGTCCTGTTTTACCTTACAAAACTTCTATGAACTTTTTCCCTTATGAACCGCCCCGCAAAACACACATAGACTATCGCTGTTACGCTGAGCAGCGAAATCATTTCCGCAACCCGCCAAATACCCGGCGAATACTCCGGAACCCTTATGGATTTATCAGCATATTCTCCGCCTTCCGGAATATATTCTCCGCCACAGCTTAAAACAATAAGACATTCTATTATGAGCAATACTGCCCACATCATTCTTTATATACAATTTGATATCTCCTAACCTTTCACGTCTACTGTCCTGAAAAACAGTATCCGGTCAGGTCTTTTTATCACAGACCAGATTCTCCAGATAAATGCAAAGACTCAGCAGTGAAAAGCTTGAGATAGCGAATTCCTTATAAGTAAACCAATAATGGCCGTATGAATGGCCCGCCGTTACAAACAACCAACCGACAGGCAGGAGCGCAACAGCAGCAAACAGAACGATTATGCCGATTTTCTGACGTATGATGTGCAGCGTAAGCTCCCGCATCCGGAAGAGCAAAAATACCCCCCCCCGATAAAAATACGACCAAAAACGGCCACTTCAATAATACGCTTATATTTTTCATGACCGCATCAAAACGGCTGTATTCCGTTCCCTGCAGACTTCCCGTGGATGCGCGGACTAAAATCTGGTTCAACGCATCCTTAAACAGATTTCCTTTTGTAAGAATACTGCCAACAAGCCATTTACCGCTCCACATACCGCCATAGCCGCCTCCCCAGAGCGCCATCTTCCGAAAAATCGGTCTTACGCCTGCAGCATTCAGCTTTTCTCCGTTCACAACCATATATAGAACGAGCAGAATTCCAAAAGATGCAAGCGGATAAGTAAGAAAGTCGAAATAAGCCGTTAAGATACCCGCCAGGAAAAATAAATGGCCGACTCTGCTTTCCGTCGCTTTTCCCTGCCGGACAAGCCGCAGAAACCAAATTGCGGAGAACAAAATAATATAATAAACGGAAGAAAACTGTAACGACAATGCCGCCGTCAGCGGATTAATCAAAAATATCGTAACCAGAAACGCCGGCGCATACTGCTCCATATGAATCTGATGCAGTTGTTTTATAATAAAAAACAGCAAAATATTCTACAGGAAAAAATTCAGGACCCTGATATCCGAATAATCAAAAAACAGAAGCAGAAGCTTCAAAGGAACCAGATATCCGTGCCAGTAACGTCCGTACGGTATCTGAAAATATTCATACGCGGAGACTTCATTTGCATAGTTCGTCAGTGCCAGTTCCGGTGAAAGCTGAGCGGAGTCAGGATGGTAGTTATTTACCGCTTTATCCATCGTCCCTTCCGGGCCGTCATATATGGCCGCACCGAGCATAATACTGTCGGTGTAATTATCCAGCTGCATATATTTATAGCCGCTTACCATCTGCGGATAAATACCTTCATAATTAAAAATCTCACTGGATCTCGCCACATTCGCCTTCATGTCTTCAACCGGCAGCGCATAGACGGCAAAAAGCAGCATCAGACCGGCCAGAATGCTGATACCCAATACGCCTGCATATTTTGTAAAAGAACATACTTTCGCCCCACACAACTTAAACCGCTTTATCTTTTTCATTGACTCTGATCACCTTATTCTTCTTCTCATACTGCTCCGGAATGACAAATTCCCATTCGGTATTCCCTTCGGCATCTTCTCTGATTTTCGTAAAGCCCTGCAGCTCATAAAAATCTTTCACCATTCCGTTTTTGGCCGTCGGATAATAATAGCCTTTTAAACGACAGATTCCTTTTTCCCGGCATCTTGAAACCAACTCATCCATCATGGCAAACTCCATATCTCTTTTCAGAACACGACAGCTCATAAGCCATAAATCGATATGGAATGATTCACCATCTTCCGCATCCTTGTGCCCGAATACGACGGAAACCACACCGTTATCGCCAAATTTATCATTTAGTTTTCCATATAATGTGATATAGGACGGGTCATTGGCAAACCCTTCAATTTCTGTCTGAGAACATCGTTTCGTCGTCAGATTGAACTGATTGCTCTTATTGGTCAGCTGAGCGATACGCGCCATATAGACCGGCTCAAACGGCTTTATCTGTGCATCCATATCCAGAGACAGCAGATAGTCCGCATAGTTCGTATAACCCGCTTCCTGTTTTCTGCGCTCCACATTCGCCTTATACATATCGTTCCGCTGCAGATCATCGGCAGAAAGGCTTGTCACTTCAAAATACCCCGCTCTGTCGAGTGTCGTGATGAACTTAACGATATCCTCGATTTCCGGCACCTTTACGTCAGGTATCTGGGATTCTACAATATGGCGTTCCGCCGGATTATCATCGACGAAAACAAGGCTGTCCGTGCCAATATTCAGTTCCTGCGCAATTTCTATGATATTCTGATCTTTATTCGCCCAATTCGCTTTTATCACAAGAAAATCTTCCGGTTTCAGAACGCTGTCCGGACGTTTCAGACCTGCCAGCGCATTTTCTTCGTCATTTTTGGAATCGACCGTCAAAAGAATGCCCAGTTCCTTATGCGCCTTCAAATATTCCTGAAATTCACTGTACAACTGCCCCATGGAAGTTTCCTGACCAATTTCGATATTGTCCGCACCGTCATCCCCTACGACGCCGCCCCATAACGTATTATCCAGGTCCAGCACGAACGCCTTCTGATTCTTTCCGTAAACGGACTTGATGATATTGGCCAGATTATAGGCAAGCTCCGGTATTGCCTGTACTGCACAGGCATATTTATACATATGCCAGTAAAACGGGTCGGCCCATTTCTGAACGCCGTAACAGGAAGCCATGTAATTGATATCATTGATATAAAAGTTTTTATGCGTTCTCGCATATGCCGCAAATTTCTCATTCAACCGGTTAATAAAATTGAGGCGTCCATGCGGCTCTGCAAAATCAGCGTTCCCCAAAAGACGGTAATAGGGCGGTTCGAAATTATTCTGAATGACCGGGCACTGATAAGCATCCGCAATTTTATTCCACATCTGTTCAAAGGGAGCGTACACCGTTTCCACCAGTTCCGCAATCTGTTCTTCCGAATCCCTTATCCCCGGAAAATCTTTAATATTCCTGGAACTCGTATGAATAAAAATGATATCCGGCTCAAACGCTGTAAGCTCCGGATTATCGAACATCACATCCTGCCAGTACTGGTTATATTCCGATTCATAGAAAACCGGCTCGATTCCGGCATTTAACAGAAACAATTCCAGTATTTCCTTCAGATCATGCGTTGTCGAACCTCCCAGAACCGCTATGCGCTTACTGATCCGGCGCTGTCCTTCCTGCCCGAGAAGGCTCTTTTTGATCGACCTTCTTTTTTTTAAAATATATTCCGCCTGAAAAGGATATTCCAATTCTTTCACAGATCTTCTCCCATCTCAAATTTCTTGTAAGGCTTGTCCTATAAAGCCTTCTGTTCATAAAGTTATTTTATTTTATCATAATATTCAAATTCTGTAAAACTAACATAGATTTTACAGAAAAGACTTTAGAAAATATATTTGGTGCAAAGAAATTGTATCAAAAACAATTTTATGCTATAATAAAGTGTCAAAAACCACACTCACAACGAAAAAGGAGACTTATTAAATGAGAAAAACAAAAAAATTTCTTGCATTGGCTCTTGCAACAGGGCTGATGTTATCTAGTATGACCGTATTTGCGGAAGAAGAAAATAATACCCCCCCCCGAATCTGAAGTAGAAGTAGAAGAAACTGTTGGACCGAAAACATCATCGTATAGCGGTGGAACCGTTATGACCAGCCCCAGTGGCATTAAGCAGTTTGAAGGCTCCAAGCCTGGCGCTGATGATGATGTTGCAGAGGGAGACTTCTGGTATGACGGCCAAAGCATGAAGCAGTGGAATGGCTCCGCATGGGTTGATACCGCAAGCGGCAGTTCTTCTTCCAGTTCTAGTTCTCAGAAACGTGAAGAGGACAAAGTTGCTGCAGCGCTTGCCAGAGAAGGGGCATTGCTTCTGTCAGAAGCAATCGCAGAAGGATTCGTAAATGGCGCAGAGATGCAGTATGCACAGGATGCCAGCAAGTCTGCGGGCGAGTATTATAACAATGCAGTTGTAACAACACCGGGCATCGAGAATGCAACACCTGTCGCACAGGGTGGCAAACTGGTAATTGACGGCAAAGTTACAAACGCAACCGCAACCATCTCCAAAGTATCTGTTGCTTTCGTGGATTCAGCAAAGTCCGCAACGGACGGAACAGTTCTAAACGTTGTAAACGTTCAGTTCCCTTCTGTTGAAGCAACCATCAATTTCTATATGCCCGGCATAGCAGATGGCGCATCTGTTGAGGCCCTGCAGTATACAGACGGTGCATGGGCAAATGTCGAGGTGGCTGAGGTGAGAGCAGATCATGTAACGCTGAACCTGAAAGGCAACGGAGTCGTAGCATTTATTGCAAAATAAACGATTAGTTATATAGCATAATCAAAAGTGTTGAACAAATAAATGAGTGTGGGAAATGATCGCTTTGAATCAAATCAGGCATAATAAAGGGAACTGCTGTATTAAATCTGTACACAGTTCCTTTTTTACAGGAAATAATCTGCCATTATCTTTACACCGTACAAATTTCACAAAAATTTACAGAAATATTTATATTTTGTATGCAAAAAAGTACACTCGCCGACTTGACGTAACTTCCGTTCTTAACATATAATAACTTTACAGGATAAGCATATTTTCAGGCATATTTCCCCATATAATATGCTGAATATATCAATCAAAATAATTAAAATAGGAGGCTATTTCAAAATGAGACCAGAATGGAAAGATTTTGTAGGCGGCAAATGGGAAAATGAAGTAAATGTACGCGACTTCATTCAGAAAAACTATCACCTCTACGAAGGCGACGAGTCCTTCTTAGCTGCTCCTACACAGAACACAAAAGATTTATGGGCACAGGTTCTTGATCTGCAGAAACAGGAACGTGAAGCAGGCGGCGTACTTGATATGGATACGAAAGTTATCTCTACCATTACTTCACATGGTCCTGGATATCTGGACAAGAGCAAAGAAAAAATCGTTGGTTTCCAGACAGACAAACCTTTCAAACGTTCCTTACAGCCTTACGGCGGTATCAGAATGGCTGAGAAAGCTTGCTCCGATAACGGATATGAAGTTGATCCTGAGATCAGCGAGTTCTTCTCAACACACAGAAAGACACATAATGCAGGCTGCTTTGATGCTTACAATGCTGAAATGAGAGCATGCCGTTCTTCTCATATTATCACAGGTCTTCCGGATGCGTATGGACGTGGACGTATCATCGGCGATTACAGACGTGTTGCTCTGTATGGTATCGATTACCTGATTGAAGACAAACAGGCTCAGAAAGATTCTACAGGCCGTGTTATGACAGATGACATTATCCGTCTTCGTGAAGAACTCTCCGAGCAGATGGTAGCTCTGAAGCTGATGAAAGAAATGGCTGCTTCTTATGGCTGTGACATTTCCAAACCTGCTACCAACGTACAGGAAGCAATTCAGGCAACTTACTTCGGTTATCTGTGTGCCGTAAAAGAGCAGAACGGTGCTGCTATGTCTCTTGGACGTACTTCTACATTCCTTGACTGCTATGCAGAAAGAGACTTGGCTAACGGAACCTTTACAGAAGAAGAAATTCAGGAATTCGTTGACCACTTCATTATGAAGCTGCGTCTGATCAAATTCGCGCGTACACCTGAATACAACCAGATTTTCGCAGGCGATCCGGTATGGGTAACAGAATCCCTCGGCGGTGTTGGTGTTGACGGACGTCCGTTAGTAAGCAAGATGAGCTTCCGTTATCTGCACACATTAACGAACTTAGGACCTTCTCCGGAGCCGAACTTAACAGTTCTCTGGTCTACAAGACTTCCTGAGAACTGGAAGAAATACTGTGCGAAGATGTCCATCCAGACTTCTTCCATCCAGTATGAGAACGACGACCTGATGAGAGTAACACATGGTGATGACTACGGTATCGCTTGCTGCGTATCTTCCATGGTTATCGGTAAAGAAATGCAGTTCTTCGGCGCTCGTGCAAACCTTGCAAAATGTCTGCTTTATGCGTTGAACGGCGGTGTTGACGAAGTTACCAAGAAACAGGTTGGCCCGAAATATCGTCCTGTTGTAGGCGATGTTCTTGACTTTGATGATGTATACAGCAAATTCATGGATATGATGGAGTGGCAGGCAGATGTATATGTAAACACATTGAACATCATCCACTACATGCACGACAAATACTGCTATGAAAGAGCAGAGATGGCTCTTCACGACAGAGACGTTAAGCGTTACTTCGCTACGGGTGTTGCTGGTCTGTCTATCGTTGCTGACTCTTTATCAGCAATCAAATATGCCAAGGTTGAGCCGATCAGAGATGAAGACGGCATCATCGTTGACTTTAAGACAACAGGTGACTTCCCGAAATATGGTAATGATGATGATCGCGTTGACATGATTGCACAGGAAGTTGTTCATAGATTCATGACAGCAATCAGAAGACATCATACCTACCGCAATGGTATTCCGACCACCTCTATCCTTACGATTACTTCTAACGTAACGTATGGTAAGGCTACCGGTAATACACCTGATGGACGTAGAAAAGGACAGCCGTTTGCACCTGGCGCTAACCCAATGCACGGACGTGATACTCATGGTGCAGTAGCTTCCCTGTCTTCCGTATCCAAACTTCCGTTCAAAGATGCACAGGATGGTATTTCCAATACATTTACCATTATCCCTGGCGCACTTGGAAAAGAAGATCAGGTATTTGCAGGAGATATTGAAGTAGATTTGAACAAATAATATGCCAAAGAGAAATTCTAAGGCTGCTGGAAAACGCAGCCTAAGAATTTCTGCGATCTGCGAAACAGATCTTCTTTGGCAGAAAGAATCGCTGTAAGCGATTCTTCCGGGCAAACTAAAACAAGCATATATCAATAAGGTGGATGTTATGGACGATAAGCAAATGATTGAAGATTTTGTTAAAATGTTGGATTCCGGTATGGCACAGGGCGTTGGCCATGTGAATGTCAATGTTGACGAAGAGTCCAATAATTCCAAAGAAGTACAGACAATGGGTTGTACGGATTGCTCCAGAACCCCGTTGGCATGCAGCGTACCGACTTTGGAGCAGGGGTTGGATGACTTCCACTAAACACAAATACAAAATATCAAGGAGGCAACAGCTATGGCAGAAAATACAGCTCAGGTAGATAACCTGGTATCTTTATTAGATGGTTATGCAACAAAGGGTGGTCATCACCTCAATGTCAACGTATTAAACAGAGATACTTTACTGGATGCTCAGAAACATCCTGAGAACTATCCTCAGTTGACAATCCGTGTTTCCGGATACGCAGTTAATTTCATCAAATTAACACCGGAACAGCAGGCTGATGTTATTTCCCGTACTTTCCATGAGAGCATTTAATCTCTGGAAACCGGATAAAACATGAGACATCATGCAGAGCCCTGAAATTTCAGGGCTCTGTTTAATTCTATACAAAAGACTGGTTTTTTTTACCGACAGAGGTTATACTATATCTATCCATAGATATAGTAATTAAAAACTTTGCAGAAATCTAAAATAAAAATTTCAGAATGAAAATTTTGTTCTGAAATAGAAGGAAGGCGTTATTATGCAGGGAAGAATACACTCTTTAGAAAGTTTCGGAACCGTAGACGGTCCCGGCGTCAGATTTGTTGTTTTTGTGCAGGGCTGTCCGATGAGATGTGCGTATTGCCACAATCCCGATACTTGGGATATGAACGGCGGTACTTTAATGGAGCCTGCCTATATCATCGAACAGTATGAGCGGAACATTAGTTTCTATAATGGCGGCGGCATTACCGTAACGGGCGGAGAACCACTGATGCAGGTCGATTTCCTGCTCGACCTCTTTACCCTCGCCAAAAAGAAAAATATCCATACCTGTATTGATTCCTCCGGTATTGCTTATAAACCGAATGGCAATCCGGAATGGCTCGCTAAACTGGATAAACTGATGACGCTGACAGACCTTGTCATGCTGGATATCAAACATATCGACCCTGAAAAGCACAAAGAACTGACTTCTCAGCCGAACGAAGGTATTCTCGCTTTTGCCAGATATCTGAATGAGAAAAACGTAGATATGTGGATTCGCCACGTCATCGTTCCGGGTCTTACCGATGATGATAAATATTTATATCAACTCGGCTACTTTATCGGCGAATTTAAGAATTTAAAGGCATTGGATGCACTCCCCTATCATACAATGGGAGAAAGCAAATATGAAAAGCTAGGCATGGAATACAAATTGAAGGGTGTTCCCGCCATGGAGAAAAAGGAGCTTCTTGAGAAAAAAGAGGTCATCCTGCAGGGCATCCGCAAACGCCGTGAGGAACTGACTGAACAGACCGAACAGGCTTAAATTTCTACTCTGAAATTTTTTGTACTTCTCCACGAAGATGTACTTGTATAATCCCGGCTTTACGATTATAATGATAATTGATAATTTTATATCAAAATGTTTTGGTTGATAAAAGGAGGATAATGACTATGGCTTATGTAATTGGTGATGCTTGTGTAGCTTGCGGTGCTTGTGAAGCACAGTGCCCAGTAGGCGCTATCAGCATGGGAGACGGCAAATTTGAAATTGACGCCGACAAGTGTATCGATTGCGGTTCTTGTGCAGGAACCTGCCCGACCGGTGCTATTTCTCAAGGCTAGTGTGAGGAAGATTTGCCGAAGGCAAATCTTCCTCACACGAAAGAACGCCTGAAATACGGCGTTCTTCCCATTGATGATTTGTGCCGCTGAGAGGCGGCATGGAAGTTAGTGTGAGAAGTACTTCTAGCCACTCACAGCAGAGGCTGTTTCGTGGAGAAGTACTAAGTCTCACGCATGAGAATGCCCAAATACGGGCATTCTCCATATTAAAAACATCGAAAATCTAATATTAATGTTTCAGGAATTTGTTTTTCTTTCTCTCTCTTTTGGGCTTTGGCAGCTTTTCTTTCAGTTTATAATGCTGCCGTAACATTTCATCGACTTTCCGGTAATGCTCCTCTTCTTTTTTCCAGTGTTCTTCTTCCCGTTCTTCTCTTGCGCGGAACTGATAATCCAGTTCTTTCAAAATGCTCTCCTTTATTTCCGTAAACAGTTCTTTATTGGCATTTTTGACCGTCTCCACCATCATATGTTGAAGCAGATACTGTAATCGGTTCGCTTTTTCTTCCCTGCTCGCTTCTTCCGATAAGGAAACAATGTACTTTTGTTTTCTGCCGATGATATAATCCATCGCCTTTTCCTCTGCGGTCGGTTCCTCTGCGGAAAGCCCGGCCCCTTCTTCCGATTTGTCCGCCATACTCATTTCACCATTTTCCTTCTGTAAAATTGTTTTGATCGCTTTAAGCTGCAGCCCCTGCTCCTTAAGCATTTTAATTTCTTTGAACTGTCTGACATCCTCCATCGTATAATAGCGATGTCCCATATCGTTTCTCTTGATTGGAAGCTGCAGTTCCTCTTCCCAATACCGCAGAACGTGACTCTCCACCTGAACCTGTTTCGCCGCCTCTGAAATCAATAATGTCTCCTGCTTCATTTCTCTTCCCCTTTCTGCCATATAAGCGCGAAAAGACAAGCCTGACCAGGCTTGTCTCTTTCGTAAAAGGAATGAAGATTTTCTATGGCGTCAAAGAACGCTGCCCGAGAAAATCTGTGTCATTCCCGATTTTATCGTTGCAGATTTCCGAATTTGGTAAAATCCGGCAGCCACACCAGCTCTACCGTACCAATAGGGCCATTCCTCTGCTTCGCTATAATAATTTCTGAAATGTTCTTTCTCTCTGTATCCTTATTATAATAATCATCGCGGTAAATAAACATAACTACGTCGGCATCCTGCTCGATTGCCCCTGATTCACGCAGATCCGAAAGCATCGGTCTGTGATCCGGCCTCTGTTCCACCGCACGACTCAGCTGTGATAAGGCCATGACCGGAACATTCAACTCTCTGGCCAACGCTTTCAATGACCGGGAAATATCGGATATTTCCTGCTGTCTGGAATCGGTACTGCGGCCGCTCCCCGTCATCAACTGCAGGTAATCAATAATGATCATATCCAGATGATGCTCCAGCTTATATTTACGGCACTTGGAGCGAAGCTCTGAAATACTGATACCGGGTGTATCATCGATGATCAGATTCGACTTGCCGATCACGCCCGCGCTTTCAATTAATTTCTCCCATTCATCATCCGACAGATTTCCTGTCCGCAAATGCTGGGAATCCACTTTTGACTCCATCGAAAAAAGTCTGTTTACAAGCTGTTCCTTGGACATTTCCAGGCTGAAAATTGCCACCGTCTGGTTCTGCCTGAACGCGACATATTCCGCTATATTCAGGACAAAAGCAGTCTTACCCATAGACGGTCTCGCCGCGATTAAAATCAGGTCCGAAGGCTGCATTCCGGCAGTCTTGTAATCCAAATCGATAAAGCCTGTCGCGACCCCCGTCACATTACCTTTATTATGAGAGGCCTTTTCAATTCTGTCCATTGCGTTCATGACGACCTGCCTGATTGGTACAAAATCTTCCATATTCCTGCGCTGTACCAGATCGAATATTCTTTTCTCCGTATCTTCCAGAATCACTTCCAGGCTTTCCTTGCCGACATAACAGGTATTGGCTATTTCTTCATTTATTTTAATCAAACGGCGGAGTGTAGATTTTTCCGCTACGATATTGGCATAATACTTTATGTTGGCGGAAGTCGGCACCGCCGTGATCAAATCCCTGACAAATTCCAGACTGCTGACCTCAGGCGGCACATCTTTCTCCTTCAGCCTGTCCTGGAGCGTCACCAAATCAACTGGCTTCCCTTCATCATTGAGTTCCACCATCGTCTCAAAGAGGATGCCATACTGCTTACTGTAAAAATCATCTCCCGTAATAATTTCCGAGGCAACGACAATCGCTTCCCGGTCCATGATCATCGAACCGATAACTGACTGTTCCGCTTCGATACTGTGCGGCAATATTCTTTTCAGTAATGCCTCTTCCATCTGTGGCATTTCAGTTCCCATCCCTTTTTATTCTTCAATTACTTTTACTTTCAGTTTTCCCATTACTTTCGTGTGAAGCTTCACATTCACTTCATAAACGCCAAGCGACTTGATTGCCTCGGGAAGCTGAATCTTTTTCTTATCCAGCTCCAGTTCGCACTGCTTTTTTGCTTCTTCGGCAATTTCCTTAGAAGAAATGGAGCCAAAAGCCTTACCGCCTTCGCCGGATTTCATCTTCACGATGACTTCCTTCGTCTCCAGTACCTTCGCCAGTTCCTGCGCCGCTTCCAACTGCTCTTTGGCAATCTTGTCCGCATTTGCCTTCTGCAGCTTCAAATCATTCATATTCTTAGAATTGGCTTCTGCGCCCAATTTCTTCGGTAATACGAAATTTCTTGCATAGCCATCGCTGACCTCGACAATTTCTCCTTTTTTCCCTAATGACTTTACATCCTGTAATAAAATAACTTTCATATTTACTCCCATCTGTCTGCTTTAGCAGACGCTCAAATTCAATAGTTGAAAATGTATGAAAGAAGTCCGCTCCGTGAACCGCGGAACTTCTTAGCTGAGTTCTCCCTCTTCTATCATCGTATCCAGAGTTCTCTTGATGATTGCAATACCATCCGATATATCGCATTCTAACTGACAGCCTGCCACGTTCATATGACCGCCTCCGCCCATTCTTTCCATGACCACCTGTACATTCGCTTCATCGATTGAACGCGCCGAAATATAAATCTTTCCATTATATTCCGTCAGCACGAAACTCGCCTTGATTCCTTTAATATTCAAAAGTTCATTGGCTGCCTGTGCGCCTACGATGGTAGGACTCTGCACATGTTCTCCACGACATATCGTGATCGCATAGGACTTCCTGTAAATTTCCGCCTGACTGACCGCATCAGCTTTGGTCTTATATTCGATAGCATCGTCGCGGAACAATTTACGAACACGCGTCACATCCGCGCCGTTACGCCGCAGAAAGGCGACCGCTTCAAACGTTCTGACACCTGCTTTTGCCATAAAATTATCCGTATCGATCATAATTCCCGCATACAGGCAGTCCGCCTCTTCCGGCCTGAGCCTCAGTGTATCGCTTGTATACTGCAAGATTTCGGAAACCATTTCACAAGTAGAGGAAGCATATGCTTCAATATAAGACAGCGTTGCATTCTCAATCACTTCCGACCCCTGCCTGTGGTGATCAAATACCACGATGGAGTTACAATGTTTCAGCAAATCCGGACATTCTGTAATGCTCGGCTTATTGACATCAACGACAACGAGCACCGCGTTGCTGCCGATCATCTCCAACGCCTGTGTTCCGCTTATGATCATATTGTCTTCATACTCGCTGTTATCCCTGAACATATCGACCATGGGCTGCATGGAAGCCGTAACATCGTTCAGAACAATATGCGCCTGTTTGCCCAACGTCTTCGCGATTCTGTAAATACCGACCGAAGCTCCGAAACTATCCGTATCGCCAAGCCGATGCCCCATAACATAGATTTCATCTTTGATGGAAATGATTTCTTTCAGAGCCTGCGCCTTGACTCTTGCCTTAACGCGCGTGCTCTTTTCAATCTGCTGGCTCTTGCCGCCGTAATAAATGACATTCTCCGGCATTTTCATGACCGCCTGGTCGCCGCCGCGCCCCAACGCCAAATCGATCGCATTCCGGGCAAATTCATAGTTCTGTGCATAAGTCAGACCGCTCAGACCCACACCAATACTAAGCGTAACAGCCATCTCATTGCCAATATTGACGGTCTTGACATCCTCTAATAAATCAAAACGGTTTTCCTGCAGCACGGAAACGGACTTCTTTTTCATAATGACCAGATATTTATCTTTTTCCATCTTTCGACATATACCGTCCAATGCCGCGATATATTTATTTACTTTTCTATCGATCAAAGCGATCAAAAGCGACCTTCTGACTTCTTCGACACTTTCCAGCGCTTCTTCGTAATTATCCAGATAGATCAGACCGACCGCAAGACTCTGATCGTCCACTTCCTGCAGTGCAATCTTTAAAGCAGTCTCATCGAACAGGTACAGTGCGATCAGATAACCGTCATATCCTTTCGCCTCAATGATATCGCTGTTCTCCGCCATTTCTTTTAAAGAAATCTTCTTGAGTCTGGCAATATAATTATATCCCTCATAATCCACATCGAATTCGACTTCATCTTCCTCTATATTTCCCGGAAGCCTGTCCTTTGTAATCGAAGGAAAAAGAGAGGTAATGGATTTCCGATATCCTTTTTCCTTATCAACAGCCTTTTCAAAAGCAATGTTCGTCCAGATGATCTTACCGTTTTCATCGAGCAGCGCATGAGGCAGATCCAAATCCCGAAGCAGCCGCCGTTGTATCTGTCCGTACTGCGTCGCAAAGCTGATCAGTTCGTTGATAATAATGGGCTTATTGTAAAACATCAAAGAAAGGACGATGGCGAGATAAAAAAGGATAAAGCAGCTCAATACCAGACCTGCCCGAATATCTATAAAATAAATCAAAACATCTACTGCAATCAGCAAAAAACCCAAATACAAAGAAGATTGCAAATAAGATTTCATTCTTCCCTTTAATTTTACACTATTTTTCATAATAGCCTCTTAATCGTATATTCTTTATCTCTATACATACTTTCCCAGTTTTGATTACATAACATCATAAGTATAACATTTTTTGGTAATTCATGCCACATCAATATGTAGTTTCATTTCCCCTTTTTTTGACATCATATAGAAAAAGCGGAGCTACTATCCGCTCCGCCTTTAAAGCAATCAGTTTGTAGATTCTTTTATCAAATACCGTACTGCTTAATCCTGAACATAAGGCATCAATGCCACATGTCTTGCACGTTTGATCGCTACTGTCAGCGCTCTCTGGTGCTTTGCACAGTTTCCGGTAATTCTTCTGGGAAGAATCTTGCCCCGTTCAGAAACATATCTCTTTAATTTATTGACATCTTTGTAATCAATTAAATTATCTTTACCACAAAATACACAGACTTTTTTTCTTCTGCGGATTCCGCCTTTTCTCTTTGCAGGGAAATCGGGCTTTTCAGTTTTATTATAAGCCATATCATTTACCTCCTATCAAAAATTAGTTAAATGGCAGTTCCTCATCGATTCCGTCAGGAATATTCATGAAGCCGTCGCCTGCTGCCGCCGGTGCCGGTCTGCTGCTGCCGGCAGAAAATCCTCCGTCGCCTGCGGAACTGCTGTTCTTACTCTCGACAAATTCATGATCTTCCACAACAACATCGGTCGTATACACCTTGACACCGTCCTTGTTGGTGTAGCTGCCTGTCTGGATACGCCCCGTGACTGCGATCTTAACTCCTTTGCGGAGATATCTCTCAGCAAATTCACCCGCTCTGCCAAAGGCAACACAACCTATAAAATCTGCGGTATTCTCATCTCCGTTACGAGTGAATCTGCGGTCAACGGCTAATGTATATCTGGCAACTGCCGTAGCGTTTTCTCCCTGAGAATATCTTACCTCGGGATCTCTGGTCAAACGCCCTATAAGGATAACTCTATTCATAAGTACCTCTTTCTACTTTTTCTCGTCTTGTCTCACGCACAAGTACCTGATTACATTGTCCATAATACGAACACGGCTTTCGATTTCTGCCGGGACAGTGCTCTCAGCGTCGAACTGGATAAAGTAGTAGAATGCTTCTTTCATTTTCTGTACTTCGTAAGCTAATCTTCTCTTACCCCAGTCATCAACGTTCGTAACTTGTCCACCGAATCTTTCGATCAGAGCTTTACATTTTTCTACTGTAGCAGCTCTTGCGTCATCTTCGATCTTCGCACTAACAACAACGGCTAATTCATATTTGTTCATGCTTGTTACCTCCTTTTGGTCTCTGGCCCCTCCTTTTACGGAAGGAGCAAGGATAATTTGACTGTTTGCTAAATTATAACATCACGGACTATTATAATACCATAGTATTTTGGTATTTTCAATCTTTTCCGGGAAAAATTTTTGCAGAAATTTTGCAGAAGATTTCAATTCTCATGCACAATCTCCTTCACATTCTTCTCCACCAGTCTGCGGGCGATCATAATCTGATGCCCGCAGCCTTTGCATTTTAAACGGAAATCCGCTCCTATCCGCAGCACTTCCCATTCCTTCGAACCGCAGGGATGCTGTTTCTTCAATTTTACGATATCGCCTACCTGAATATCCATTTTACACCCATCTGTCTGCTTCGGCAGACACTCGAATTCAATAGTTGAAAGCGTTTTTCTTTCAACCTTATATCCACGCCTTCCCTCTGTCTTCTAAAGATTTACGATAAACCGTTAAAAATCTCTCCGATGCTCCCCTGTACGACCAAATCCGCCATCCTATCGCGGGGTGTTGGTGTTTTATTGATCAACACGAGTTTGTTTCCCCGATAATAATCGATCAGTCCCGCCGCCGGATAGACCGCAAGAGAAGTTCCGCCGATGATCAGAACATCCGCTTCACTGATGTAACGAACCGCATCTTCCAGTGTTTCCTGATTCAACCCTTCTTCATATAATACGACATCCGGTTTGATGCTGCCGCCGCAGGAGCATTTCGGCACGTCCTCGGAATGCAGAATATATTCCGCGTCATAGGATTTTCCGCAGTTCTCACAATAATTGCGGAGCACGGAACCGTGCAGTTCCAGAACAACCCTGCTTCCTGCCGCCTGATGAAGTCCGTCGATGTTCTGGGTGATGACCGCTTTCAGTTTGCCTTGCTGCTCCCATTCGGCAAGCTTTAAATGTGCCGCATTTGGCTTCGCATCAAGGCACAGCATCTTATCCCGATAAAAGCGGTAGAATTCCGCCGTATTTCTCCGATAAAAAGTGTGGCTCAGAATCGTTTCCGGCGGATAGTCATATTTCTGGTTGTACAATCCGTCTACACTCCGAAAATCCGGAATACCGCTCTCGGTAGAAACCCCCGCGCCGCCGAAAAAAACAATGTTACTACTGCCTTTTATAATCTCATCCAGCTGTTCTATTTCACGCCCCATAGTATCCCTCCATTCTTGTTTCTTTATTTTATCACATAAACATTCATTTTTCTATAATAAAATGGCACTCCGCATCTTCTTCGGTTACTCTTATCTGCTTATTTTCTCTTAATCCATCAACCACTCTGCATATTACTTTCGAAGAGGTAATGAACATCACTTCCACCACAAATTTCTTCTTTACCTTCTCATATATTCTGCCTGCGCTCATTGTTCCTGTCGCCACGGTATAGGGTGAATTAGCCACATATCCGACTGTTCCGACTGCCTTTATTACCGCTTTGATTGCTTCACTGTCATATGGATTATCTTTTTCCTTGACACATCGGATTTTCTTTCCGACCGAAAACGGAATCAATCCATAATAATGCTTCATCCCTGTAATGGTTATGTACTTTTCCTTCATAGATTTCTCCTTCCCTTTCAATCCAAAACATAAATAAGAATCAGGATAAAGCTCTGTCTGCTTCCTTATCCTGATTCTTATTATAAACTTTTTCTTGTACCATAAAACGGTCTTATAATCTTGTTTAATCTAAATATTCCTATTTCTCTCCAAGCCCCAGTCGATTGACCGCCGAAAAGATTGCCCGGATCGATGCCCTCGTAATGTTGGAACTGACTCCGACACCGTAGGTAACGCTTCCGCTATTCACATCCAGCAGATGAATATAAGCCGCCGCCTGTGAATTGGATCCGCTCTGCAGCGCATGTTCTTCATAATCCAAAATCTTGATATCCGCAGAAAGCTCCTGCTGTAAGCCTCTCTTGGCTGCATCGATAGGGCCGTTGCCGACGGCCTCAAATACTTTTTCAACGCCGTGGTCCGTATAAGTAACCGCAACCCTTGTATCGAATTCCGTCTTTGTATGGTCACTCAAATCGTCCATGCGCAGTTTTCGGAAATGAATCGGTTCTTTCTGGTCAAGATACTCTCTGCGGAAGCAGTCCATAATCTGATCCGGGGAAACTTCGCCCTGCTTTTCGGAAATCTCCTGAATGACATTGGCAAATTCCTTGTGCATCGCCTTGGGCAGCTTAAAGCCAAAATAAGTGTCCATAATGAATGCGACGCCGCCTTTTCCTGACTGGGAGTTAATCCTGACGATTGGTTCATATTCTTTTCCGATATCCGCCGGATCAATGGGCAGATAAGGAACCTGCCAAATCTTGCCTTCCCGCTCTTTCATCGCTTTGACACCCTTATTGATCGCATCCTGGTGAGAACCGGAAAATGCAGTAAATACCAGCTTACCGGCATAAGGATGTCTGGGATGAATCGGAATCTTACAGCATCTCTCATAAATTTCGATGCTCTCATTAATGTTCTCAATATTCAGTTCCGGATTCAAGCCCTGCGAAAACATATTATATGCAATATTCAAAATATCCACGTTGCCGGTACGCTCACCGTTTCCGAAAAGCGTGCCTTCTACGCGCTCTGCCCCGGCAAGCAGCGAAAGTTCCGCGCTCGCCACGCCGGTACCCCTGTCATTATGAGGATGTACACTCAAAATAATACTCTCTCTGTTCTTGAAATGTTTATTCATCCACTCAATCTGATCCGCATAAACATTCGGCGTGTTCATCTCTACGGTAGACGGAAGGTTAATGATAATGGGGTCTTCTTTGGTCGCTCCCCATGTTTCCTGAACCGCGGTACAGATTTCCAGTGCAAAATCCAATTCTGTTCCGGTAAAGCTTTCCGGGGAATATTCCAAAATAATTTTTCCGGGGAAGTTCTTCGCCCGCTCTTTTACCATCTTCGCACCCTCTACGGCAATGTTGATGATCTGCTCTCTGTTCATATTAAAAACAACATCTCTCTGTAAGGTGGAAGTCGAATTATAAATATGAACGATTGCCTGTTTACAGCCTTCAATCGCTTCAAAGGTCCTGTCGATCAGCTCTTCGCGGCACTGTGTCAGCACCTGTACCACCACATCATCCGGTATCATTTTGCGGTCTACCAGCTGCCGCAGGAAATCAAACTCTATCTGGCTCGCCGCCGGGAATCCGATTTCAATTTCCTTAAAGCCCAGCTTAATCAGATAATTAAAAAATTCAATCTTTTCCTGTACGATCATCGGATCGATGAGCGCCTGATTGCCGTCGCGCAAATCTACACTGCACCAGATGGGTGCTTTTGTAATCTCTTTATTCGGCCATTCTCTCTCCGGATACTTTATAATCGGATTTTTCTGATATCTCTGATAATTTAACATAATTTCTCCTCCATTCTTTATATTCCGCAATAAAAATTTTTATTTGTACATAAAAAAGCCCGTCAATACAACGGGCTTAAAGCAAGCTAAAGCATTATTCTCCGAGACCACTCTCGATGGCATTAATAAGAGATTTTAATGCTTCCTCTTCATCTTCGCCATCACAAACAAACTCAATCTCATCACCGCACTTCACACATGCTCCCAACACGCTTAATACGCTCTTGGCATTCGCTGTATTTTCCTTAAACGAAAATGTAATCAAAGACTTAAATTTCATTGCCTCTTTACATAGGATGCCTGCTGGTCTCAGATGTAGCCCGGTAGGATTCTTGATGACTACTTTTTGACTTACCATACCCTAATCCCTCCAATTCATTTTATATCGTTCCGTCTGCCTTGCAGATATTTTTTACCCAAATCACCCAAAATACGTTCTCTTTACCCTCTACTATACCATTTCCGGAATATTATTACAACATAATATTCTGTATCAATTCTGCCAGTTTACGGGCTTCCGACTCGATCATTCTCTGGTCTTTTCCTTCAATCATGACGCGTACAAGCGGCTCGGTTCCTGAAGGCCTGATCAGAACGCGGCCTTCGCCTGCAAACTTTTGATTCAGCGCATCGATCGCATCCGCAATTTCAGGATAATCCATGTAGTGCTCTTTCTTATGATTCGGTACTTTGGCATTTACAAGTGCCTGCGGCATGACTTCCATGACCTGTGCCAGCTCAGACAGCGGTTTCTGCGTCTCCACTACGACCTGCAGCAGATGCAGTGCGCTGAGAAGGCCATCGCCCGTCGTATTCTCATCCAGAAAAATAATGTGCCCTGACTGCTCACCGCCCAGACTCGCACCCATTTCACGCATTCTTTCCAGAACATATCTGTCTCCGACCTTCGTCTGCTCCATATGAATTCCGTTCTTATCACCCATCAGGAAAAAGCCAAGGTTACTCATGACTGTTGCAACGATCGTATCCTTCTTTAATTTGCCCTGACCTTTCATGTGATTGCCGACAATCGCCATGATCTGATCACCATCTACGATTTTTCCGTTTTCATCTACCGCCAGGAGCCGGTCGGCATCGCCGTCAAAGGCAAGACCAAGGTTGGCTTTTTCATAAACAACTCTCGCCTGCAGTTCTTCCATATGAGTCGAACCACAGTTCGCATTGATATTCGAACCATCCGGATTCGTATGAATCGCAACAATGTCTCCGCCCAATTCCTTCAAGGCTTCTATTGATGTATAAAATGCAGCGCCTTCTGCACAGTCTACGACAATTTTCATGCCTGACAATTCTACTTTGACCGCCTGAATCGCATGATTGATATATTCTTCTCTGGCATCGGTGCGATATTTTATTTTGCCAACCCCGGCACCGATCGGGAATTTAATGCCCTGCATACCGTTACGGATGAGCGCTTCGATTTCGTCTTCCAGAGAATCGGGAAGTTTATAGCCGTTTCCATCAAAGAACTTGATACCGTTAAATTCTACCGGATTATGGGATGCGGAAATCACAACACCTGCATCCACTTTATACTTTCTTGTCAGATAAGCAACTGCCGGTGTAGGAACAACTCCTACGAAAACCGCATTCGCGCCGACGGAACAAGCTCCCGCCATCAGAGCGTTAGCCAGCATATCGCCCGATATTCTCGTATCGCAGCCTACCATGATCGTCGGCTTGTGCTGGTTTTCTTTGGAAAGCACATAAGCCCCCGCCTGCCCAAGCTGCATCGCTAACTGCGGCGTCAGCTCTTCATTTGCCACACCTCTGACACCATCTGTACCAAACAATCTACCCATTATTCTGCCTCCGTTATAATTAGACTTATGCCGGAAGTGTCACGCACTGTCACAGCATTATTTTCCAGACTGTAAGTCAAGTCTGCTGTATAATGTCCGGCGCTCATGGATATCAAACCTTCTTTCTCCATCAGTGCCGCAATATCCACAGTTGCCTGAATTGTACTTAAATCCAGTTCATTCAGATCGCTTTCCAGACCAACAAGCGTAATATCATGCGCATCGTCTTCCATATCAATTTCAACGTTAAAGCCTTCCGGAACATTGACAATCTGAATCCGGTCCGGGGAGATTGATGCGACTCTTTCAACGACCGGCTCCACAACAACAGTCACATTTACTCTTCCTTTGAAGTCTTCCTCCGCCAAAATCACGCCGTCAGGCAGATAATCCGTCAAATCTACGATCGTTTCCAAACTTTCCGCAGCACCCGTAATATCCAGAACCGCTTCCGGGATATCAATGGAATTAATATTGGCAATCGCCTTTGAGCGGCCCGCGATAGTAACGCTGTTCCGGCCTGCCTGGATTTCTCCCGTCGCCATATATCCCCGTCCAGGTATACCCGTAGACTTCCAGTTGATATCTACCGTTTTCAACTCGAGAATTTCAACAGTAACCCGAACTTTATTGATATTCTTCACGATGCTGTCCACATCGATAATCTTGTCATTTTCATCATACAGGCGAATCGGTGAATCCGTTCCGATATTATTGGTAAAACCGGAAACATTTACCGTTACTGTCGCCCTCTTTACCTGCGAAATAACAGACTCAGGCCCGGTTATCTCGATCAGGTTCTGCTCCGTCGAAATATCACCGACCATATAACCCTCCTTCACCGTGCCGATCGTTACGGCACGAAGCGGAAGCGTCTTTGTCTTTTCAGCTTCAATATTCAGTTTGACGTTATCAATATTCCCCCGGATACTTTCCAGCTTATCATTATATTTATTCGTTGAAAGCTTGATCGCGACCGTATTCAGATTGGTCAGTTCATTCACATCGGCAACCGCAATGATATTGCTCTCATCCAGAGAATCGATGATCGAACGCTTCGCCTGTATGGTGACGACATCGATGACATCCGTATGATCCAACACTTCATAGACCTGGCCGCTGTTCGTGATCAAATCGGTATTCTGAAGAACGACCGGTACATTATAGACCCGGAATGTTCCGACCGGATCGTTGATATTTGTTACAATGAGCCACAGCACTGCGGCAATCAGGAAAGAACAAAGCTTCAGTCCCCAGTTACGCAATAATTTATTCTTCATTTCTGGACCTGCCTTTCCATAGCTTCCGCTTTTTCTCCTCCGGCGCCTTATTCTGAATACTGCGCAGCATTTCTTTCAGCCGCTCCGCATCCAGTCCGCGGGACAGTTCGCCATGATACGCGACACTGATCTTTCCGGTCTCTTCGGAAACGATCACCGTCATAGAATCGGTCGCCTCTGAAATGCCGACACCCGCCCGGTGCCTTGTGCCCAAATCTTTGCTGAGGGCCATATTATCCGATAAAGGCAGGTAGCAGGTTGCCGCAGTAACACGGTTTTCCCGGACAATGACCGCACCGTCATGCAAAGGTGTATTGTGTTCAAAAATATTAATCAGAAGCTGACTGGAAACAATGCCGTCAACATCGATTCCGGTTCTCTCATACTCATTCAAAGGCTGTTCATTCTGTATGACAATCAATGCTCCCGTTTTTACTTTGCCCATTTCCACGCAGGCTTTTACAATTTCATTGATGGTACGGTCCGACAAACGCCCCTGATCCGGTTTGGAAGAATCAAAGGTCAGTATAGAGGAAAACAGATTTTTCCGTCCCAACTCTTCTAATGCCTTCCGCAGTTCCGGCTGTAATACGACAACAATTGCGATCGCCGCAATGCTGAACAGATTCGTAACAATCCACAGAATCGTGTTCATTTTGAAAAAAACCGCGATCAGCACAAAAGCGCCTATAACAAGAAGTCCCTTCAGCAGCGCCCATGCACGCGTATTTTTAATCCACAGCATGATGTGATACAGCAGAAACGCAATAATAAATATTTCTACGACATCCGTCCAGATGATCGAAGGTATATGCAATTTGGATAAATATTTTTCTACTAAGTCATTGACCAGCTGCATAATAACTTTTCCTTATTCCATCAAACTCTTTTTCTGTCATAGCGAACGACATCTAATGTGTCGTCCTGCTCTTTTTCTGTCCGGCAATCTGTTTTACTTTTTTCTCGGCTCTTGCAAGCGTCACCTTTGGGACCGCTTTTACATAATAATAATATTCATCGTCCTCAAATTGTACTTTTTCCGTCCGGCTGTAATCCACATGGAACACAAAGAACTGCAGTACTGTTGTAAGGAGAAATGCAAAAATCGTTCCTACAATGACGCCGAACAAAGACACATTGGTATCGAACATCAGATCACCGATCAGGATGACCATAATATTGACAAATGCTCCTGCCGCCATTGCAATCGTCCAAGCATAATCGATACTCAGCCTGCGGATCAAATAAACTAAAATGAGCGTGACTGCAAAAGCCACAATTGTTACGACCATCTCTTTGTTGTTCAGAACGCCGTCAACAACGATCTTAAATCTGGCCGCCAGTTCCTCTTCTGCCATGCCGCTCAATACCGTCGCATTCTCCGTCACGAAATGAATCATGTAGTATACAATGACCCCGCATGCAACAGATACCGCAGATGCCGGTGTCCCGATAAGTCCCATTGACATCGGAATCACATAGGGTATTTTTAACAAGAAGCAGATTGGCATCAGCACAACAACCGCCGTGTCCTTTGGTGAAAATCTGAAATACAGTAAGAACATGAGTATAAAAGCTGCCCCTATAACAATCGTACATTCCAGACTAAAAGCATACAGATGCAGCAACACAAATAATGCCGACATGATCACGGTGAAATTCGCCGGCATAAAGGAACACATCAGTGCCACGACAAGAATGACAGGTATTCTGTCAATCGCCGCCATATATCCCAAATGGGAGTCAATCTGCTGCAAAGCGATAAATGCCAATAAAAATTTTAAAAAAGGAGTAATATAAATTTCAAATTTACTGTAAAACAGTTTGATATACTGTTTTGCAACAAGTAACGTTGTCATCATTCATCCTCTCATAATGTATGGTTATTACTGTACATACCGGATAATTTTCTCAAATTCATGTAATATAATCTCAAGCTTTTCCGCGCTTTCGCATATCGATAGGAATAGACAAAATAGGATAACACGGCATAACCTCCTACCACCCAGGCGTATTTTTTCAGTACGTTTATGCCAAATTCCAGTAAATCCATTTTGTAAATATCCATCATAAAGATTTCAAAATCATAAAAAATATACATGGCAAACACCACTATAAATGCAATCGTTGCACTTATAATGGATTTCAATACCTGCCATCCGATATAATCACTACGAAAATAGCTTCCAATCGCTACATTCCGTCTGCCGTCATTCGCTTCATACGATGCCAGCTTTGTCATCAGAATTACGCGTTCTTCATTTAACATGACATTCTCCTGTCCCGTTTAATTCAGGAAGCGCATCTTCGGATTCTCTTTCGGATCCTTCTTCGGTTTCGGTTTCGGTGCTTCCGGTTTTTTAATACTGTCGCTCAACTTGTTCGCCATAGAATTCTTGCATTTCTCGCAGAAACGTCCTGAAAGAATCGGTGCTTCGCAATTCTCGCAAAACAGTGTAATGCCGGAACCTTCTGCCAGTTCCAAACGCTCTTCACGCAGCCACTGCTGAATCTGATTCGTGGAAACTTCGCACGCCTCCGACACCTGCGGGATTGACGCATGGCGGTTATCCTGAATATATTTTTTTACTTCCTGGAATTTCTCTTCCAGCGCATCCTTACACTGCGGACAAATCGGCGGCCCGGATACATAATTGAAAATCTTTCCACATTTCTTACAGTTTCGTACATTCATATTATAGTCCTCCATTCTTGCGCAGCCTGTTACATTCCATTTCCAATTGCAAGCGCTGCAAAATAAATATTCTGAATTCCTGCCCGGCGCAGTTCCTGCGCCATCGCATCGACCGTACTTCCTGTCGTATAAATATCATCAATAATTATAATCGTATCTAATTTTACATCATTATAGCAGATTTTAAAAGCCCTTTTCAAATTATTTTGTCTTTCCTGCGCCGACAGGTCTTTCATGGGCTTCGTTTTACGCACTCTTTTGATCAATTTTGTTTCTACTGGAATATGAAGAAGCCTTCCAACTTCGTTCGCAAGCGCTTCCGCCTGATCATATCCCCGCTGCCTTTTCTTTGCAGCATGAATCGGAACCGGCACAAGCGCATCCGGATGCAGCGCCAAAATTCTTTTGCCGAGAATGCGGGCCATTCTCTCTCCATAATAAGCCGCATATTCCTGTCTTCCCCGGTATTTGAACCGATAAATCGAATCCGACACGCTTCGATAAGCAAAAAGTGCCATCCCGCGGTCATAACTATGCTCTCTGTGCGCACAGTCATGACAGAAGACTGCTCTCTTATCTTTCAATTCTTTGCCGCATTTCTGACAGTACGGCGCTTTCACATATTCAATTTTCGGCACACATTCCTCACAGATGAGGCTTCCGAAAGGCTTCACCGCCTTGTCACAGACAGGACATCTTCTTGGATAGATGAAATCCAGAAGCATCCTGAAGAAAGAAAAGTTTTTCATATGAATCCTCTGTATTTATTCAGCCAATCGTATTTCGTTCGTTTCTTTTATGCGGTCCGACAGACCTGTATAGCGTCGATTTTCATAATTATTATCGACCATTTCCCGCAGCGTCTCGCTGCTCCCCAGAATCGTTACGCAGTTCCGCGCCCGCGTTACCCCCGTGTAGAGCAGATTTCTGTTAAAAAGCATCCGTGGTCCGGTAAGCAGCGGCATGACGACCGCCGGATACTCGCTCCCCTGAGATTTGTGTATCGTGACCGCATAGGCGAGCTCTATCTCATCAAGCTGGTCAAAAGAATAGGTCACTCTCCTGTGCTCATCATATTCGATGACCATACTGCGAGTATATTCGCTGATTTCCAAAATCATGCCAATATCTCCGTTAAAAACACCCATCCCTTTGTCGATCGGTATGCCGTACTTACTGACGACTTCCCATTCTAACTGGTAATTGTTCTTAATCTGCATGACTTTATCTTTTTCCCGGAACAACGTATTGCTGCCCGCATATTCTTTCTTCTGCTCCGAAGGCGGGTTCAGATATTTCTGCAAGATGCCGTTCAACGTTTCAACGCCAAGTTTCCCTTTACGCATCGGCGTAAGCACCTGTATATCATAAGGCTGTGCCCCCACATAAGGCGGCAGTTTTTCCAGGATCAACTGAATCATGTGTTTATAGATGACATTTGTGTCATTTCTTTCAAGAAAAAAGAAATCCCGGCTCTTATTATCCAGTACGATATCCTCACCGGCATGAATGCGGTGGGCATTTAAGATAATATCGCTCTCCTGCGCCTGTCTGAAAATCTTCTCCAGCATTACGACCGGAAAACATCCGCTTTTCAGCAAATCATGTAAGACCTGTCCGGCTCCCACAGAAGGCAGCTGGTTCACGTCCCCGACCATGATCAGACGCGTCCCGACAGACACTGCCCGCAGCAGCGACTGAAACAGAAAGATATCTACCATCGACATTTCATCGATGATGATCACATCTGCTTCCAGCGGATTTTCTTCATTTTTTTCAAAACGGGCGGATTTGGCTTCTCCCGAAACGGCTCCGTTCAATTCCAGCAGCCGATGAATCGTACGCGCCTCATATCCCGTTGTTTCTGTCATTCTCTTGGCAGCCCGCCCTGTAGGCGCTGCCAGAAAAATATCCATTTCTTCTGAAAGGAAATAGCGGATGATCATATTGATCGTTGTTGTTTTCCCGGTTCCGGGCCCGCCGGATATAATCAGTATACCGTTTTTGATACTCTCCAGGACTGCCTTCTTCTGAAGTTCGTCGAGTTCTATTTGTAGTTCCTTTTCCAACGCTTCTATCTTTTCCAATATCTTACGTTCTTCTGAAGGCAGATAGTCTTCTTCCCGCACAGATATATTCAGGTCAAACAGCATTTTGGCACAATTCAGTTCCGCATAATAATAGGTCATCCCGTATATTTTCCGGTCGTCGCCTTCCACACTCGGCATCTTGATCACGATTTTTTTATCCATCATCAAATTCTGAAGCTGCGGTTCCATCAGCGAAGACTCCAATCCCAACAGTTCTCCGGCCTTTCGCAGCAAAAGGCTCTCCGGCAGATAGCAATGTCCTTCCGCTCCCGCCTGCATTAACGTGAACAGCAGGCCGCTTCTGATTCTATAGTCGGAATCCGTATGAATACCGATTCTTGACGCAATTCCATCGGCGATCCGAAAACCGATGCCGTCAATATCTTCGGCAAGACGATAGGGGTTTTCTTTCATAACACCATACAGGTTCATTCCGTAAGCTTCATAGATGCGGATGGCAAGTGTATTGGAAATACCGTATTTTTGCAGAAAAGTCATCGCTTCCCTGGCATCCCTTTTTTCATAGACCTGAACGGCAATCTCCTTTGCCTTCCGCTCGCTGATTCCTTTTACTTCCGCGAGCCGCTCGGGTTCTTCCTCAATGATTCGGAAAGTATCTTTCCCGAACCGTTTAACGATCCTGGACGCCAGCGCTTCTCCAACGCCTTTTATGGCGCCCGAACCAAGATATCGCTCCATGCTCAGCGCATCGTCCGGTGCCGTGATCTGGTACTGTTCTATTTTGAACTGCTCCCCATAAACGGGATGTGCCGTGTAGGCGCCTTCCGCCTCTATGGTCTCTCCCTGGTCGATTGCCCGGAAGATTCCGACACAGGTTATTTCTTCCTCATCGGAAATCAAATTGAGTACCGTATAACCGTTGTCCGCATTTCGATAGATGATATGCTCGACATAGCCCTTTATCTTTTCCATATCAGTTTCCATGTCTTCCTCTCAGCTTGCAGCATTTGGGTCTTGGGACCCAAATGCGCGATTGAAAGATCTCTCATTTTTCAATCTTTTCATGCACAAATGGGCTGCCGGAAACAGCAGCCCATCTTATTCTTTTCTTATTGCAACAACCTATCCGTTCATTAATAGTTCTCTGCGCTGTAAGTTCTCTTCATCTGCTCAAACAAAGTCTGCGCAAGAGAATTCGCGCCCTGTCCCTCCGAAGTGACCTGTTTAGCCATTTCCTGAACATAAGTGTCCTGGAACACATTTACCATGTTGCCTGCATAGCCTTCTTCATCGTCATCGTCGCTGAACACTTTCGCAGTTTTTTCCATTCCCTTGATAACCTGTTCCCAGAGATATGCTTCGAACTGCTTACATGCTTCTAATAATTCCGTCTCCGCTGCTTCCTGTGTTTCGGCGGCATCTTTCGCTGCTACCGAATTTAATTTATTTTGAAGTGCATCCGTTGAACCTCTATTAGAAGTTATCAGATAATCACCAATTCCCGACATACCCAAATCCATAATGATACTCCTTTCCTTTTCTCACTCTGCGAATCCGCTGGCAAACCCACAGCTGAAAAATCAGTAATTTTCAGCCTAATCTATCAGCGCTTCAGGCTGTTAGCCGTTTCCATCATAGAATCCGATGTTGTGATCGCTTTGGAGTTCATCTCGTACGCACGCTGCGCCACGATCAGATTTACCATTTCGTCTGCCACAGATACGTTGGAACCTTCCAGATATCCCTGCAAAATCCTGCTCTTGCGGACATTGTTGTTCGTATCTTCGTTAATTGCATTCCCGCTTGCTTCGGTCGCCATCAGAAGCGTATCACCGTATCTTTCCAAACCGCCCGCATTGCTGAACTGATATACACCAATCTTTACACCGATAGGCTGTGGATTGTTATCACCGTCTGGATAACATACTTCACCTTCCTGAGAAATCGTAATTCTGTTTGCGATGTATGTACGATTCAAAGTAATTGCTCTTCCCGCAGAATTGAGTACCGGAAGGCCGTCCTGATTCGTCAGTGTCATACCGCCGTTCGTTCCGATCGCCCATGTGAAATCACCGTTTCTTGTATAGAAAGTTGTACCGTCATCGCCTCTTACTGCGAAGAAACCGTCTCCTTCAATCGCGAAGGATGTATCGCTCTGAGATTCCAGCAGGCTTCCCTGTGTATAAATATTATTAATAGAAGAGGTTCTTACACCAAGGCCCACCTGTGAAGTAGTCGGCTTCGGTTCCCCGTTCGCTGTAGTTGTCGTACTCTGCAATGTTTGATAAAGCAACGATTTGAACTGTGCTTTCTGCGCTTTATAACCAGCCGAATTGACGTTTGCAAGGTTATTTGCAATCGTATCCACATTCGTCTGCTGTGCATTCATACCTGTTGCTGCCGACCATAAACTTCTGACCATTTTATTATTCCTCCCTTTTACTGTGCCTTTTGCTCAATCTGCACGGAGAATACCCGTATTTTTGGCATTCTCCAGTGTGAGACTTAGTACTTCTTAGTGAAACAGCCTCTGCTGTGAGCTTTAGAAGCACTTCTCACGCTGTTATCCGATTCTGCCCGTCTGATTTACAGCTTTATCCAATGTATCATCGTAAGTCGTAATGACTTTCTGATTTGCATCATAGTGTCTCTGAATCGCGATCATATTTACCATTTCCGTAACAACGGACATATTCGCCAGTTCCAGATATCCTGAATGTACTTCCGTGTCTGCCTCTATCGTTGTTGCCCCTTCTACCGGATAGAAAAAGTTTTCACCATAACGTTCAAGATAGTTATAATCCTCAAAATCCGTAATCTGAATCGATGCAACGGAAGCTCCGTCCTGATATATATTGCCTGCCCGGTCTATGCTGACAGACTGCGTAGGGTCCAGACGAATCCTTCTTCCTCTCTCTCCCAGAACAAAATCGCCGTCCTGCGTAACGAGATAGCCCTGCGCCGTCATCGTGAAGTTACCGTCCCGAGTATACATTGTGGAAGTTTCTCCCGCTTTATTCGTATACTCTATCGTAAAAAATCCGTTCGATGACAAGGCGAGATCCAGAGGATTTCCGGTCTCCTTGATTGGTCCCTCGGAATAATCCACATAATTTTCACCCGTTTTTACGCCGAGCGACATATTGCCGAGCCGCTTAGGCAGATTTCCCGCCTGTGAAGTATCTTTTATCTTGTAGGCAAGTACGCTGTCGAATGACTGGCTCGTCGTACCTTCCTTTTTAAACCCGTTCGTATTCGCATTTGCCAGATTGTTCGTCATGACGTCCATTCTGTGCTGTTCATGAATCATGCCTGTATAGGCAGTGTATAAACCTTTAAGCATCTTACTCCCCCGTTTCTGCTTAATCTTCCTAATCTTCTCTGTATCCTGCAAGGAACTCTACATATTTGCCAGTTCCGATCGCCACCGCTGTCATAGGGTCCTCCGCCGTCATCGTATTGATTCCTGTTTTCGCTGCAATCAAATCTTCAAGTCCGCGAAGCAGACTTCCGCCGCCGGTCAGTACAATCCCCCGGTCCGCAATATCGGCTGCCAGCTCCGGCGGTGTCTTCTCCAATACGCTGTGAATTGTTTCAACGATCTGCACCGTCGTCTCATGCAGGGCTTCTTCCGTTTCTTCCGAAGACACCTTAACGGTTCTCGGAAGGCCCGTCACAAGGTTACGGCCTCTGACATCCATATAATCTACCTCCGGCCGTTTGTACGCAGAGCCAATTTTAATCTTCAAATCCTCCGCCGTTCTTTCACCAATCAGCAGATTGTGCTTTTTACGCATATAACGCACAATTGCCTCATCAAAATCATCTCCTGCGATCTTAATGGACGCGCTGACAACCGTGCCGCCCAATGATATGACCGCAATATCGGAGGTACCGCCGCCTATATCCACAATCATATTCCCACAGGGTTTCGAAATATCAATTCCTGCACCGATTGCCGCCGCAATCGGTTCTTCTATAATAGATACTTCTCTGGCTCCTGCCTGATAAGTAGCATCCTCTACTGCCTTCTTCTCTACTTCCGTAACTCCACTCGGTACGCATACCGCAATGCGGGGCTTCCGGAAGGTTTTCTTGCCGAGCGCTTTCTGGATAAAGTATTTCATCATCTTTTCCGTTACCTGATAATCGGAAATAACGCCCTGACGCAACGGCCTTACAGCCACAATGTTGCCCGGTGTTCTTCCGAGCATCAGTCTGGCATCTTCACCAATCGCTTTTATTTTATTGGTATCTCTATCAAACGCAACGACGGAAGGTTCTTTTAAAACAACACCTTTCCCTCTGATATAAACTAAAATGCTGGCCGTTCCCAAATCAATCCCTATATCTGTATACTGCATTTTGCGATCCCCTTTCTTACGGTATCTATATTACATAATCTCCATTTGCCATCAATCTAAACGTCCAAACCGGCCAATCAGATTAAATTGCGCAGTTTGCTTCATACATTATAACCTAAAGAAAGAGTTTTTCAAAGGGATTTCATAATTTTTTTATAATTTATGGGGACAAAAACCAGAACGGTTCCATCCGTTCTGGTCTTCAGCATCCATGCTTATATATTTATCGGCATTTATTTTATTTTTCTTAACCCCTTTTTTTAAACCAGAATGTCAAACGGTTTATACGGAATTTTTTCTGCCAGCTGCTCCTGCAGGTCTTTCGGAAGTTCTTCCCCCAGCTGCTCCTGCAGGTCCTTCGAAAATTCTTCGTCCAGCTGTTCCTGCAGGTCCTTCGAAAGTTCTTCGTCCAGCTGTTCCTGCAGACCCTCCGGAAGTTCTTCCTTTAACTGTTCCTGCAAATCCTCCGGCAGTTCTTCGTCCAGCTGCTCCAGCACCTCTTCCTGTACCGCTTCCTGCAGTTCCTCCTGTGTCTGTGCCGCATCTTCCATAATTTCTTCCAGAAGACCTCCGGAATCTTCCGTTCCCATCGCTTCCTCGACGATTTCTTCCAGCCGCTCTTCCGGTGTCTTCGGCTCCATCTTTTCCACAGCCTCGGCAATCTTCTCACCGATTTCTCTTGCTTCATCAAGAATATGCCACATCTGTTCATTATTATAGGCAGCCTTAATGCCCGCTATCTGATCATCATAGGATTTCAGTGCATTCAGCTTCTCCGCGATTTCCTCTACGGTACCGCATTTTCTGTTTTTCAGGTTTTCCTTCTGCTTTTCATAAAAGGCAACCTGACTGTCCCGTTTTTCCTGACGTTCTAACTTCTCTTCCGTACTTTTCAGCCCCTTATGTGAAAAAACAGAATAACCGCCAAAGAACGAATTTATCGCGCCCTGCAATTTTATATTCATAAAAATTCCCTCCGTATCATATATTATATATATCGGAAGTTCTCCTGCTTTTTTTACTGCCTCTCATACCCGGTAAGAGTCATTTCATAACAATTTATTCTTTTTCGGCTGTTGAAAGACCTATATTATTTCAATGATCCTGAGTATCTTTTCCTTCTTCTGATTATCGCAGTTCGTCAACGCCCGCAATATTTCGTTGTCCAATGCAAGCGCAGAATTCTCATACTGTTCGGATAAAAGATAATCAATAGAAGTATCGAGCGCATTGGCAATCGCCAGAAGAACATTAAGCGAGACTTTCGTATGATTGTTTTCAATATTGGAAATATGCGAGGTATTACAACCGACAAGTTCTGCAAGGCTGTCCTGTGTCAATCCTCTGTTTTGGCGGACTTCTTTTATTTTAATTCCAAGCCCCGCATAATTAATTTCCTGCTGCAAAGGAACACCCCTCCCTGATTTTGTCTGTGTAAATATTTTTATGTTCTAATTGTAATATTCATACAGATATGCTAGAATAATCTATGCAAGTCAAAAACACTTATATAGACAATATGGCGCTGGATATTTCCTGATAAGAAAACAAAGTAAAGATATTATCACCTAAGGGTGTTAATATAAGTCAAAAACCACACTTAGAATCTACATCAAACAAATTTTGAAGGAGGAATTTTGAAAATGAAAAGATTTTTAGCATTAATTGCCGCCGGCATCATGGTATGCGGTGCGTGTCTGGTAGTATCCGCAGCGCCCGGCGACTCGGTATCCGGAAATTCGATATCCGGAAACAGCGCTGGCGGCGGTTCCGAATATGATGCTGGCTCTGAGGCTTATGCTCTTGAGATACAGGCAGCCGGCGTTTCTGCACAGGTTTTCACTGCAGCATTGGAAGAGGGAAAAACGATTGGTGAGTATATCAACAATTCCGTCGTGGAAGTTCCGGGACTTGATTCCGTTACACCGGTTGGACAAGGTGGCAAAGTCATTCTGGACGGACAGACCAGCAACGTAAGCTTCTCTGTACAGAAACCCCTTCCTGCACATGTGAGTTCAGCAAAAGCACAGGCTGCTGCTTTGGGCGGAAAGGTACTGAATGTTGCAAATATCCAGGCTAATGTTTCTTTTGGAACGGCATCCGTGAACTTCTATATGCCCGGCGTTACAACAGGACAGAATATTCAGGTTTATCGGTATGCAAATGGACAGTGGGTTAGCGTTAATGTTTCGGAAGTAAGAGATGACCATGTTGTCGTAGACATGACGTCCTTAGGTGTATTGGCATTTATCCAGATACAATAATCGTAAAAACATTATCTCGATGACAAGTGTGGGCTCCGCGGGTTGTTCATTTTGGACAATCCGCTTCTTTTAAATTATTTTCTTTTTTTCCATATCGGATAATAGATTCTCCAGTCCCCATCAATATGAATAGAATGGGAGTACAGATAATCTGCTGGTAGCAGAAAAAATTGTGCCCCATATAACAAATAATAGAAAGCACGATTGCCGTCAATTCCGGATGTACTTTTGCTTTCCTGAAGAAACGGCAAGCCGCGGAAAGGAAAATTCCAATATAGGGTATCGTACCCGCTATGCCGAAATTAACAAGGGCATTCAGCCACTCATTATGCGCACAGGCAAGAATCCCGCTGCTCCCCCATTTCATTTCCAGTTCTTCATAAAAAAAACTTTGGACAAAAGAAGAAAATCCATCCGGACCGCATCCAAAAATCTTACGGACAAAATCGCCTTTCAGAAAAGACTTTACTGCAATCATCCAGGATGAGCCGCGGTTATTTCCCCAATATTCATCAAACAGAAGATACCGATTGCCGCTTTGCAGATGCACCGGAAGTTTCTTCGTTGTGTTCAAATAAATATAAATTATGATTCCCCCTATCCCCAGCAAAAGAATCCAAAGAAAGAGGATACGGATACTTTTTATTTTAGAAATATCAATCTTTCCGTATTTTTCCAGCCAGCAAAAACTGAAATAACATATGGCAGTAACGATCAAAATGATCCAGGTCATATTGCTTTGGGAACAGAATAGAGAGATTGCATCCAATGGTACAGCATTTTCCGGAAAAAGCTGTTGACAGATTCCAATCAATTTAAAACAGGAAAAACACATCATCATGACTTCAAGGAAGCGCCTGAATGCCCGATTAGATTCCATGGAAATCCAGAAAAGAGCAAAAATCAGCAGACCGAATGCAATGAATGAACTGTCTGAATTCTGTGTTACCATCGTCATGAAACCTGCCGCCGTAAATATTCCGCCAAAGATGCGGACATTTTTATTATCATAAAACCAAAAGGCGAACAGACCGAGAGGAAACAAAACCGCCACATAGCTAGAGTACCATGTTGCCTGCCCAATTGTTGACAAAAAGTTGATCTTGAATTGTTCCTCTAAACCTTTGTACATAGAAAGAGGGTCAATTCTAAAACGCATTAAAATGGCAAGCAAAAATACCAAAAATGCTGCTGCAAGGCAACAGATGACCGCCGAAATGTCCCACCGCCAGTATCGCGACACACAAAAATAAATCAAAGCAAAGCACATTTGTGAGACGAATCCCATATACCATCCGTCATATCCCCAGAACACCTGCTCTTTATACGGCGAAAACAACGTGGAGAGCAGTACTGCTGCTGCATATACGAGTACGAAACGGTCAGTGGCTGACAGCCGGATACTCCGTATCGCCTTCTTAAATTCGTCAGTCTTCCATTCTTCTATGACATGAAAAAGAAGAAGGCTGAGCAGGATTGCTCCAGTGCCTGCAGTCAGGAAGAAAAAGAACTGCCATTTTGCATTTCCGATATCATAGTACTTGTTTCGGAAATAAAAAGGATAAACAGTCATCATCAAGAAAACATATATAAATGTTATTTCCTGCAGCAGCCTGGGACATCGCCGGCCGGCTTCCTTTTTTCCCTTTATCGCCTTTTTGCCGCGATCATTCATCGTGATTCACCTTTCAGTTTATGAGCTTCCGCTTCATGATCATTTTGCTTCTATTTTATTTTTTGCCCGTTCGAGCATTTTTTTCACATATATTCCCGTATAAGAATCAGGATTGCCGGCTATTTTCTCCGGCGTTCCTTCCGCGATGACAGTTCCGCCGCCGGCACCGCCTTCCGGTCCCAGGTCAATAATGTGATCCGCCGTTTTGATCACATCCAGATTATGTTCAATGACGACGACCGTATTGCCGCCCTCCGTCAGTTTATGAAGAATATCGACCAGTTTATGAACATCTGCAAAATGAAGTCCTGTCGTTGGTTCATCCAGAATGTAAATGGTCTTCCCGGTACTCCGCCGGCTCAATTCCGTCGCCAGTTTGATACGCTGTGCCTCACCGCCTGATAAGGTTGTAGAGGGCTGTCCCAGTTTCACATAGGAAAGTCCCACATCATACAGCGTCTCTATCTTTCTGCGGATGGAAGGTACATTTTCAAAGAAAGGAACCGCTTCTTCTACTGTCATATCCAGCACATCGTAAATACTTTTTCCTTTATATTTTACTTCCAGCGTTTCCCGATTATAGCGCTTACCGCCGCAGACTTCGCAGGGCACATAAACATCGGGCAGAAAGTGCATTTCAATCTTAATAATACCATCCCCGCTGCATGCCTCGCAGCGGCCGCCCTTCACATTGAAGCTGAACCTTCCTTTACTGTAGCCTTTCGCTTTGGCATCCGTCGTCGATGCAAACAAATCCCGTATCTGATCGAACACCCCCGTATAAGTCGCCGGATTGGAACGCGGCGTTCTTCCAATCGGTGACTGATCGATCGCAATCACTTTATCGAGTTGTTCAATGCCGAGAATATTCTGGTGCTTTCCGGGTATCGTCCTCGCTCTGTTCAAATCCCTTGCCAGCCGCTTATAAAGAATCTCGTTGATCAAACTGCTTTTCCCGGAACCGGAAACACCTGTAACGCAGGTCATGACGCTCAACGGAATCTTAACGTTTACTTTCTTCAGATTATTTTCTTCAGCGCCTTTGATCGTAAGATATCCCTGCGGTTTTCTTCTGCTCTCCGGCACAGGAATCTGCAGCTTCCCGCTCAAATACTGTCCGGTGATGGAGTCTTCTACCTGCATGATTTCTTCGGCCGTGCCTTCCGCAACTACTTCTCCGCCATGAGAACCGGCCCCCGGCCCGATATCGACAACATGGTCTGCGGCCAGCATCGTATCTTCATCATGTTCCACTACGAGCAGCGTATTTCCCATATCTTTCAGGTTCTTCAACGCCGCAATCAATTTATCGTTATCCCGCTGATGCAGACCGATACTCGGCTCATCCAGAATATAGCAGACGCCGACGAGTCCGGAACCAATCTGCGTCGCCAATCGGATTCTCTGCGCCTCACCGCCTGACAGACTCGCTGTCGCTCTGGATAACGCAAGATATTCCAGGCCTACCTCTATCAGGAATCCGACTCTCGCCCGAATTTCTTTCAAAATCCGTTTCCCGATCAGTTCCTGTTGTTTCGTCAGATTCATATTTCCCACGAACTCATGCAGTTCTTTGATCGACATGGAAGTAATTTCATAAATATTTTTATCGCATACCGTTACCGCCAGCGACTCCTTTTTCAAACGCATTCCCTTACATTCCCGACAGGGAGTAATGCGCATATAAGTCTCATATTCCTGCTTTATAATATCAGAGCCGGTTTCTCTGTATTTACGCTCCACATTTTTGATCAGTCCTTCAAAAGCGACCGGATACACGCCTTCTCCGCGCTGTCCCTTATAATGTACCTCTACCTTTCTGCCGTTCGTTCCATAGATGAGTATCTGCTGTATGGAAGCAGGCAGCTCTCCATAAGGTGTGTCGAGACTGAACTGATACTCTCTGGCAAGCGCCTGCAGTACAGCATTCGTAAAACTTCCTTCGCTGCCGCTGGACTGCCAGCCCATAACGGCAATCGCCCCATCACTGATGCTCACACTCTTATCCGGAATCATCAAATCCACGTCGAACTCCATTTTATAACCGAGTCCGAAGCATTCCGGGCAGGCACCAAAGGGATTATTAAAGGAAAAACTCCTCGGTTCGATTTCTCCCACACTGACTCCACAGTCCGGGCAGGCGAAATTCTCGCTGAATGTGATCGGTTCACCGTCTATAACATCCACGATCATTAGACCGTCGGCCAGCGCCAGCACATTTTCCATGGAATCCGTCAGCCGCCTCTCGATACCTTCTTTAACGACCAGCCTGTCTACAATGATTTCTATATTATGCTTGATATTCTTATCCAGCTTGATTTCTTCCGACAATTCATACAAACTACCGTCTACTCTGACTCTCACATAGCCGCTCTTTTTCGCCCGGTCAAATACTTTGGCATGCTCGCCCTTTCTTCCTCTTACAACCGGCGCGAGAAGCTGAATTCTTGTTCCTTCCGGCATGGCAAGTATCTGGTCTACCATCTGGTCTACGCTCTGCCTTTTGATTTCCCTGCCGCACTCCGGACAGTGCGGAATGCCGATTCTGGCATAAAGCAGACGAAAATAATCATAGATTTCCGTTACCGTCCCCACCGTGGAACGGGGATTTCGGTTCGTTGATTTCTGGTCAATGGAAATCGCCGGAGAAAGTCCCTCGATCTTCTCCACGTTTGGCTTCTCCATCTGTCCCAAAAACTGTCTGGCATAAGAAGAAAGAGACTCCATATATCTTCGCTGTCCCTCTGCATAAATCGTATCGAAAGCCAATGAAGACTTCCCGGAACCCGATAGTCCCGTCAAAACAACAAATTCATTTCTCGGAATATCCAGATCGATATGCTTTAGATTGTGCTCACTCGCACCCCGAATTTTAATATATTCTCTTGGTCTCATTTTTACTGTATCTGCCATTTCAGTAACGTACTCCCTTCTCTCCTTTATCATAATCGGCCGTTGTATTTCATTTTTACCTTAATGTTCCATATCATGCAAAAGTTTCTTTAAATCTGCCATCTGATCGCGCAGTTCTGCAGCCGCTTCAAAGTTCAGGTCCGCAGCCGCTTTCTTCATCTTCTTTTCCACATCCCTGATCAGTTTTTCCAATTCCTGCCTGTTCATGGATTCCGGATCTTTCTCAAACTTCAGTTCTTCCTTATCGATTACTTTGGAAATACTTATCAGATCTCTGACCGCCTTGTGAATCGTCTGCGGCGTAATGCCATGCTCTTCGTTATATTTCTGCTGAATCGCACGTCTTCTGTTCGTCTCATCTATAGCCTTTTTCATGGAATCCGTCATCTGGTCTGCATACATGATGACATGGCCGTCCACATTTCTTGCCGCACGTCCGATCGTCTGAATCAGCGATGTCTCCGAACGCAGAAATCCTTCCTTGTCCGCATCCAGAATCGCCACAAGTGAGATTTCCGGAATATCCAGACCTTCCCGCAGCAGATTGATTCCCACCAGCACATCGAATACATTCAGCCGCATATCGCGGATAATTTCGGCACGCTCCAGCGTATCGATATCGGAATGCAGATACTTCACGCGGATTCCCACATCCTTCATATAGTCCGTCAGGTCCTCCGCCATACGCTTTGTCAATGTCGTGACTAATACTTTATGCTTTTTCTCAACCTCTTTGTTTACCTCTGATACGAGATCATCAATCTGTCCTTCGACAGGCCGCACATCAACTTCCGGATCAAGCAACCCTGTCGGTCTGATAATCTGTTCTGTCCGCAGCAGTTCATGCGCCTCCTCATAATCTGAAGGCGTCGCAGATACAAATAACAGCTGGTCGATATGCTGTTCAAATTCCTCAAAATTAAGCGGCCGGTTATCCAGCGCCGAAGGCAGTCTGAATCCATAATCCACCAGCGTTGTTTTCCGGGAACGGTCCCCCGCATACATACCGCGTATCTGCGGTACTGTCATATGCGATTCATCGATGATGATCAGATAATCATCCTTGAAATAATCCATCAGTGTAAAAGGCGCTACGCCCGGTTCTAAACCGTTCAGATGCCTGGAATAGTTCTCGATTCCCGAACAAAATCCGGTTTCGCGCAGCATTTCGATATCGAAGTTCGTCCGCTCCGCAATCCGCTGCGCCTCCAATAATTTATCTTCGCCTTTAAAATATCTGACCCGGTCTTCCAATTCTTTCTCTATATTTCTGCACGCCTCACGAATTTTCTCCTGCGGCACCACATAATGGGATGCCGGAAAAATCGCAATGTGCTCCAGTGCTGCGTGCACCTGACCGGTCAGAGGGTCCGTCTGCACAATCCTGTCTATCTCGTCGCCAAAAAATTCAATGCGGACCAGATAATCTCCGCCTTCCGCCGGATATACTTCCAACACATCACCGCGCACGCGGAAACAGCCGTGCTCCATCTCCATATCATTTCTGGTATATTGTATATCGATCAGTTCCCGGATGACCTGATCTCTGTCCTTGATCATGCCGGGCCGCAGGGAAACGATCATATTCTCATAATCATCCGGGCTTCCCAGACCATAAATACAGGAAACGCTGGCAATGACGACAACATCTCTCCGCTCTGAAAGCGAGGCTGTCGCCGACAGTCTCAACTTCTCAATTTCATCGTTAATGGAGGAGTCTTTTGCAATATAAGTGTCCGAAGAAGGGACATAAGCCTCTGGCTGGTAATAATCGTAGTAGGACACAAAATATTCTACGGCATTCTCCGGAAAAAATTCCTTAAATTCTCCATAAAGCTGTCCCGCCAATGTCTTATTGTGAGCAATGACGAGAGTCGGTTTATTCAGAGCCGCTATGATATTCGCCATCGTAAAGGTCTTGCCGGATCCTGTGACACCCAGAAGGGTCTGGAACTGGTTGCCTTCTTTGAAACCTTTTACAAGCGCTTCTATCGCCTGGGGCTGGTCTCCGGTGGGCTTGTATTCGCTGTGAAGTTCGAACATTTTTTGTGCAGTTTGCACAAGTACCACCTCCAAAATTCATAATAAAAAAAGACGCCTATAAGGCAAAAACTCGTCACGGAACATTTTATTTTCGTCGTGGCTTTTACTCAAATCAGGAAAAAACAGGCCCACGACGAATCCGGTTCACAATTTGCTGTTTTTGCAGCTCAGCGCACCTCCGTAATTCTATACGGACGAAACAGCACTGAAGAGCTTTTTTATCTTACCACAAATCGTTAAATTTGTATAGATGCAAAATCGAACTTTTGTTCTTTTTATTCTTTCTATCACCCTGCATTCGGAAGAAATTCTGTTGCGTCTACTACAATTTCCAGCAGTTCCTTTTTAAAGCTTTCCATTTCTTTCAGGTTTGGCAATACTTCTTTCACATATTCCTCAATCTCCGGCACTCCATCCGCTATGATGCCTCTGTTATCCGCATAAACATCCGTTGTTATGAGTTCCTTGGCATGTCCCGTGAGCTTTGTTACCGCCTTTGGATTAAATGACTCTTTCAGCAAAAGCGTGCAATATATACTGTTTTATATCTTATACGCATTGAACGTTCCGTATCCTTTCAAAAGGATCTGGAGCGTTGCCACTGTTTCCCAGGCATTGAAAATTTTCATCATATCTACGGAATGCTGAATATATCCGAAGATGACTGCATCTTCCAGGACAGCCATGACAGAACCGGTTCTACATACCAGAAGCTTTTACGATTGCTCCCGCTTTGCGATGAAAAAGCATTATCTGTCCTGGTGGCCACAGTTGCCGCACTCATAGGAACAGACTCAATTTCCGAATCTGACAGCCTGTTTATAAATGTTTGCAGCAGCAAATATAATACCTTGAAAAATAAAGAAGCCAGCGTCCAGATTTTGTTATCTGTTCTACTGGCTTCTTTATGATATTGCATGAATCATTGCTCTATTTTAATGAACATTATAGAGCCAAAATGTCACAGAAATGTCCAAGCCTATCACCCGGTCATCTTAAAAACGGCCTGATTTGTATTCTTTTAATTGGCCGCCTGATCGCCAACGCCGATATATACCTTGACGGACGGAATCCGCCGCATTCACGAGCGCCCTTTGGATATAAATAGCAAAATGACAATTTCCACAGCCAACAGAACCAGCAGGACATACAGAAGTACCGGCCAGGCACAGGCGGCCCCCGCAAGCAGCAGCATCACCACCGGAACCACATATTTCCGCGGATGATGCCACAAATCGCTTTCAATCTTCCAGCTGCGAATGGGATAAAACCATTCCAGGAGCACAGACAGCACCGCACTCTGCAGGGCAAAGAAAACAGCCCCGGCAATCATTAAGACAGTAACACCGCCGTTTTGTATCTGCCAGCTACAGAGGAATATCATATCCGCCGCCATATTACAAGAAAAGACAAACAGGCAGTATGGGATGCAAAAGCGCTGTTTCTGTCCAGGCAGGAAACGGACTGCCTGCTCCAGGTCACAGTCACAGGACAGCAGGATACAAATAGGGGTATTTAAGGTTAGAATCGCAAACCCCACCGGAACAACAGACAGCCCAGCCATTTCTCTTAAGAAATACGGCATTACAATGGCTACGCACCACATCACAGCAGTATTGACCAGATAATTCCTGTGGCAGCTCAGATACCGGAAAAAGTACCGCCATAAGGAACCCCTCTTCCGCTGCTTAATAGCATGGCTTTTCTCACTCTCCCCCTGATAAAAAGCATAGACTTCTGCCTTCCATAAAATCAGAATAGCGACGAAACCATTCACAAACAGCAACAAGTCAAGCAAAAGCCCGCTTCTTAAAAACAAAATGGCGGACACTATGGCAGCGGCCCAGATGCCGCCCGCATACCAGTATTTTCTCAGGGAATAGACTGCAGCAGCCATAAGAACCGCATGAAGCATACTGATGACCATTCCTATAATCTCTACGGACTTCCATGCAGAAACAGCCAGCAGAACCGCCAGAAGCAGCCCTGTCTTTGTAAGGACCGTATAGGCTCCCAGCACTGCCACATAGGAAAATACAAACTCTTGGGGTTGATGCGGAAGCATCAGCATATGTTTAAGCTCCACAGCGCTATCTCTGGAAGAAAGGGCCTGCCACATAATGCCTGCAGTAAAGGCGCTGACCATCAGAATCCGCACAGAGGCTGCAGCCTGCACCTGAAAGCCTGCGATATACAGCCCCCAAAATATAATCACATCAATCAAAAGTGTCCGGGAGAGCCGTTCATATTTTGCCCCAAACAGTTTTTTGGCAAAGGCTTTACCTGTCATTTTCATCATGCAGTGCCTCCCGGATATCCGCGGCATTGATCTGCCCGCCTTCAAAAGTCTGCCGGATCTTCCCCTCCTCCAGAACAAATACCCTGTCAGAGGTCAGTGTAATGCTCTCCAGGATATGGGAAGAAAACAGCACAGTCCCATACTCTTTATATCCCAAAATCTGCTGGTACAGATATTCCGTACTCTGGAAATCCAGGCCGTTGACCGGCTCGTCCAGAAG
>CAJTUC010000005.1 GCA_910579395.1 uncultured Lachnospiraceae bacterium
GCCTGCGCGTAATAAAAGACACCTCCGGGGAAGAGCCGCATATACTTGTCAGCAATCTTTTTGAAGAACATCAGGATATGCATTACCATCAGTACCTTTACCACAAAAGATGGTCAATAGAGACTAAGTATGGGGAACTTAAAACAAGGGTACGGTTGGAGAATTTTTCCGGGAAAAATCCCCAGGCAATTCGCCAGGAACTGTATGCAGCTTTATTTATATCAAACCTGTCTGCATTGATTAAATCCTCTACAGAAAATGAAATCAGGGAAGAATTGAACAGGGGCAGACATAGATACCAATTAAACAGAAGCTACATCATAGGCGCAGTTTCCAGATATATCCGGTGTTTAATAAATATCCGATGTTACAAGGATAAACTGCAGCAGTTGATTCAGCGCGCCAAAAACGTAAGGTCCATTATCCGTCCAGACAGACATTTCAAAAGGAAAGTGAGTCATCACGGAATAACAAATGGTTTTTTCATACGCGTAAATTTATAGTTAGCGGATTTTCGGCTTAAGTTGACGACATTGTATCCCCAAACCCCTTTGTTTTTCGATTGGCACGCCAATCGTTCTTCTCTATTTTTATCTTTCGTTCTCCTTATAAAATGCATCATTCTGCTGATGTTCCTCCTTCTTCCCAATATCCAGATTCAGTGCATCCGCAATATTTTTCTCGATGGTTTCTAACTCGTTCAACTCTCTTTTTATAGAACTGCCTCTTTTTTGTAGAACTGATTTTTCTGCTTTCAACTCTTTGTAGCGTTCAAACATTTCACTCAAATTAAGTTCTTTTGGGTTAAGCTGTTTTCGCTTAAAATAGATTTCTGATGCTTTGAATAAAATGATTTGTTCCTCATGTGACTGAATAAATTCCGCATCTCCGGTTCGTTTAGATTCATAAAATACGGATGCGTTCTTTTTATAATTTTGAGTAAATTTTATTTTTTCAGATAAATCTAATAATTCATTTTCTATCATTTTGATATCTTTTCGACAAAGAGAATATTCAGCCCTTTTCCCCTCGTCGTAAACTTGAAAGTCATCAGAAGTGGTCAGCTTATGTTCTATAAGAAAATTCATTGTCTTTACTAATGTATTGATATTGCTTCTTACTAAAGCCTGCTCATATCCTTTAGATTGTTGTGCTTTAATATTCTTTGATATATCCACCAGAAGATTGATTCGCTTTTGAAAAAAAGTTCGTTTTTCTTTTGAAATCGTTTTTGTTTTTTGATGTGAAATCGCATCCGCTTCTGCTGCATGTTCTGTAATCGGTTCTGTTTCCGGCGTGATATCTTTCTCACCATTTTCTATCCGCTTCCGAATTGCTTCTTCTATATAATCTTCACCTATGCTTTTTGAACGGATAAATCGTTTTTGTCCGGGCGCACGGAATGATATATGTTTGCCAGTCTTTATCTCATAACCTTCCAGTTCCATAGCAAGTAGAAAATCATCAAAAGTTGCCGATGTCCTTATTGCACTGTCAAGCGCAGTTTTCAGTTTTTTCCGCCATCCCAACTCTTCATTTTTATGTGTGTTTTCATATTTCGTTTTTCGCTTTGCATCATATTTTGGAAGAACAGAGAGATTATTCTCAAGACATATTTCATCATTAATATCCCGGATTCGGTACTTGTCTTTTTTATCAGAATGATATTTCCTATGATTCACATAATCAACAGAATTAAAAATGATATGGTTATGAATGTGATCTTTATCGATGTGCGTAGTAATGACAAATTCATGATTGCCACCGGTAACTTTTCTGGCAAATTCTATACCAAGCTCAAGAGCCTTCTCAGGAGTGATTTCATCCTCTGGCGAAAATGACTGCATAAGATGATATGCTATACGATCGCCTCTCCCAGTTCCCCTTTTTGCCGTCAGCTGCATTTCGATATCAGCAGTTTCAACAGAACATCCATGGGAAAAGATAAGCCTGCCGTTATCCGTTTTTGCTGGATTTATAATATAATCGATTGCTTTTCTAAGAGTTGCTTTTATCGTTTTAATTTTTGATGTTGCCATATATCTTTATTCTCCATAAAAAAAGATACCGTATTGGTATCTTAAAATCTTGTATGATCTTGTTGTTTTCTTCTCTTTTCGGATAAAATATCGGAAATAGCCTGCTGGGCTTTTTTCTCATTAAGTTGTTGAAGGATTGATTTGCGCTCTGATTCTGAAACAGCTTTTTTTGATTCTTCGATGATTTTACTTCTGTCATATTGTAATATCTTATTTCCGGTAATGGTATCTATTTTTACCTTTTTTAGTAATGTATATGATGGTTGATTTTTTGAATAATCTACCTTATCCATCGGAAAACAGGAACGACAGCACATAATCGGACATTCTGATTTATCCATTTTCATTCTTTCACTCAGAAAAATATATATAATATCCATTTTATGAGCATTTTCAAATAAGTAATCAGCTTCAATTCGAGAAAACTTATTCGTTTTTTCTAAATATTTAAAAACAATTTGGTTGCTATCCAATACATTTTCCATTTGACATACAAGTTTCATTCTATCTGATATCATAGGATAGTATTTACTTATAGATATATCTGAAAATGTAATGAGATTATCCATAATGGCATTGTATATTTTCCCTCTTGCCGCTGTCTGCACAAGTCCAATATCAGCTAATTTGTGAAGACCGGAAATATGATGAAAGTCTTCTGGTTTGAAATTAAGCATAAACTTCTTCATAACATTTTTTCTTGCAATTTCAAAATAATATACTGTTGATAATAACTTATCAAATTCAACAGCCGATTTCTTTAGTAAATCCATTTTTCCTCCTAAATACAAAAGAAGACTCCACCAAAAGCAAAGTCTTCTTTTGTTGCATTTTCTTTCGGCATTTCTGCCTACTCCGGTTTGAGGTAACACTGCACAACCCCTCCTGAAAGCTCAACAAGACGAAGCATACCGGTACACCATCTTGTATCAACACTTTGGCGGACACTCTAGTTGCCCGTCACTAATATTATATTACACAATCCTCTGGATTATGTCAATAAAAGGCTGTAAAAACTCACGGTATCTGATAAAACTTCGCCCTTATGATCTTCCAGATCAGTTCCACATTCTCCTGAACCTCTTTAATCTCTCCTTTGTAAATGCTTCCCTCCGCATTTATTTTGTGTGCTATCTGATTGATATTATTTCCAATGCGGTTGATCTCATAAGCAAGTGCTTTGATATCTGAATAATCCACGTTGATCAAAAAGCCGTTTGTGGCTGCATCGATAATATATTCACTCAATGATGAAGAGCCGGATTTTTCCATGCGTTCCCTGATCTGCTGATATTCATAATCAGTGACCCGAATATTGATCTGCTTCTCTCTCAAACGATATCCCATATTATCTCCTATACAATACGCTCCTCCTGTTTTCTGGGCTCAATGAACCGGCCTCTTCCGGAAATATTTTCTGCATTGTACGCGGTTCTTTTATTGTTTTCCAATTTTTCATGAATGGAGCTTGGAGGAAGATATTCTGAAAATTTGCTGATGTCGTTTCTATCTGTTATGTACCAGGCTTTCTTATCAGGATTATATCTTGCTCCGTCCAGTTTTAACTGGCCGATGACTTCTTTAAATTGTTCCGAGGTGATCTGGCGTGGCAATTTCAAATAAATTGCCTCATCATGATTGTCCAGATAATTTTGAAGCATATCCATTTTCGATTCTGCATCACCGCGTTCCAAATACCATACTTTTTTATTGTTATCAAACTTGACTCCCATTTTCTTTATTTCTTCCCTAACCTCTTTAAATGTCTCTGCCCTCATATATGGAAGATGGATTTCAATAGGGGTGACATCTCTTCCGGAAGCGACTAGATAAATACCTTCCTGCTGATACTGACTGTTTGCACCAAGTTCCTGAATATAGCACCGCTCTTTTCCGGTAAGTACCTTTTCCTCAAGAAACCGGCTGACAGGCGCTGGCGCCATTTGTCGCCTTACAGCGTCAATAGCGTCAGCTTTGGAAGAAGAAAATATTTCTTTCCTGACAGAATTATCGTAATAAACAGCCTTGAACCGACGATCCTTGCCTATATTAGAGGATTCCGTTTTTTCTGAAATCTCATTCCCCTGTAGAATCTTCTCCTGTTCTTTTTTTGGCTCCCAGTCTTTATCTACATACCATTGTTTCAGTTCCGGATCATACTTTGCGCCGATTTCTTTCAGATTTTCAACAAGCTGCAAATATTGTTCATGCGGCATACGCGGCAAGAAATCAATATATGTCCGGCCATCCTCTCTTTCCGATGTTTCAGAGGCTTCCTGGGCCGCTCTATCTTCTTTTGTGATCAGGATTTCTCCGAAAGAAAGAAGCTGGCGGAATACATCATTGTCAAGCCGGAGCATTCTTGTATCCCTGTTATTTAACGCATCATATAATTCATTAAGTGCAACAGAAATCGCTGGAATAACCGTATCAGTATGGTATTCAGGGTCATTTCTGACCTCATGGTCAAGCTGGAGCAGCATAGTCGCTGTTTCCACAGCATCCTTATCAGATAAAGTATTATTATTGATACGTTCTAATGCGCTATCGATTGTTCTCTGCATATCCCATGCCCATTGTTTTAAGTCTTTATTCATCTCTTTTTACCTCCAGTAGTTCTTCTGTTCTTTGACTTTGGTTTTGAAAAAAGAAATTCTATGCTGCCATCCTCTTTTAAGCGAAGAGCAGCTGAAAACTTATTTCCGCTGCTCTTTGATACAAATCCCTGTATGACTGCTGTTTGCTTCCCTTGAAGAAGGTCAGCTGCATTTTGCTCAGTCAGTTTTTTACCGCTGATTTCCTGCCATAATTTGAAATTACAGGGCGTTTCCTCGGCATAACCAATACAATACCAGTTGATTTTTCCTGACTTTGTTTTACCATGCCGAATATTCCTTCCGCATAAAGGACATTGGAGAGATATGTTCTCTGTCCCCAATTTCTTTCTGTTTTCTCTCTCCTGAAATTTTTTCAGGTTCTGTATGACACGCTCATCGATTTCCTGCAGGAACTGTTCCTTTGATAATTCTCCACAGTTCACTTTCTGCAGGTTCTCTTCAAATTGAATGGTCAGATTGGGACTCTTTAATTCATCCGGTATGATATTAATAAGTTCTCTTCCCAGCGGAGTAGAAATATATTTTCCCTTGTCCAGATTTATAAAACCTCTGTTCAAAAGTGTTGTAATAATAGATGCCGATGTTGCAGATGTGCCGATTTTATATTTTTTCATCAGTTGGATGATAGTCCCTGGTGTATATCTGGACGGCGGCTTTGTCTTGCCCTCATATAAAGCAAGACCATCTACTTTGACTGAATCTCCTTTATTCATTTTAGGCAAAATTTGCAGTTCTGACGATTCTTCAATCTCCATTTTTTTCTTTTCAGATAAAAGCTTATTAATTGCTTTATAGCCGAGTTCCTTTATTGTAGTTCCAGAAGAAAAAAATATTTTTTCATCAATTTGTATCTTAATATGAACAGATTCATATCGATAAGGGGGTAAAAAGATTGCGATTAACCGGCAGACGACTTCATTGAAGCAATGTCTTTCATCATCCGACAACTTTGCATATATTGATTCCATATCAGAGTTGGTCGTTGGGATCAAAGCATGATGATCAGAGACTTTATTATTGTTAAAATAGGCCTTATCCATTGTGATAGAATCAAAATCTATTTTCTTGATAAAATCTTGAAAGATTCCAAAATCACATACTTTAAGATGCTCTTTTATTTCATTGAAGAGATCATTTGTTAAAAACTGACTGTCAGTCCGCGGATACGACATTATTTTATAGTTCTCATAGAGTTGTTGCGCTATTGCCAACGTTTTGTCCGGTGGAAAACCATACTTCTTCCCCATTACAGTTTGTAATTCTGCAAGATTAAGCAGTTGAGGCGCCTTTTGCAGCTTTTCTTCACTCTGGCAGCTCAATACAATGCCAGATTTTCCAGTAAGAGAATTTAATATGCTCTCTGCCTCTTCTTTTTGAATACTCCGGAATATTTCTCCTGTTTCTGTATCAAGCAGTATACCTTTAAAACCTTTATGATAGGTTACTTCAAGCTGCCAGAAAGGCTCTGATTTAAAAGTTTCATACACAATATCCCGCAATACAATAAGGTTCAATAACGGTGTCTGACAACGGCCATAAGATAACACAGTTCCGTGGTTGGCATATAGCAATGTAAGCATTCTTGAATAATTAAACCCGTATTTCTGATCAGCTTCACTTCTTGTCTCTGCTTCTGTCAGTAAGTTTCGAAACTCTTCTTCCTGATTGTTGTGAAGATTTTGAAATGCTGTCTTCACAGCTTCATCTGTTAAAGAAGATGCCCACAATATATCCACAGGCAGCCTGTTTCCTGCCAATCGGTAAATCCATTCCTGTATTAATAGCCCCTCTCGCCCAGCGTCGCCGGCATTCACAAGCCTGTCAACATCAGGTCGGTGAATCAGTTCCTTGATGACTTTGAACTGATGTCTTGTACTATCAATGACTTTTAATCCATTATCTGTCGGAACGGGAAGATCTTCCAGATTCCAACTTTTATATCGTATATCTATGTCTTCTGGAGTCTTTCGCGTGACCAAATGCCCAACTGCCCAAGTAACTATATATTCGCCTGATTCTATGTAATCCTTATGAGATTCTGTGCATCCGAGAATTCGGGCAATATCTTTCCCGGCGCTTGGTTTTTCGGCTACAATTAACGTTTTTGACATCTTCTATATCCTCCACCATAATTTATGCGACGTCGCATACTAAATCTTAGTAAATCCCAGCTATCCAGGAAGCATCTCCGCCACCATGTTCAAAGACGACTTCAAGTCTTTCTCCCTGTGTACATGCGATCGCAAACGTATGATTCCATTGAATTTCAGTACTGGTAGAGGGGTCATATCCATCATCGCTGGCGCTCGCAGATGCTATACCATTTCCATCACGCCGTATCAATAGACGACAGCCATTTGCACCATGAAAACTGTTATAAGTTACATAGAGTTGAACTGTAATATAACAAGTTCCAGTTCTTGGCGCTGTTACATAGGATATTCCCGTGTTAAAGACTGAAGCAGATCTGTGTAATTCGAAATACTCCGGATCTATCCCGGTTTGTATGCCGTAAGCACCAGGATCCGCTTTTACATCGTTCTGCCCTTGTGTTCGTCCGTCAGAATATCCTTTTTTATAACTCGCATCATTATCTGCTCCATTCCCAACAACAAGCTCTCCATCAAGCCAGGCCGCTGTGCCTGTCGATAGATTATCTGCAGAAGCACCAGTAATTTCCTCTGTGGTCGCTAAATTCTCAACAGATTGAGACTGTAACACACCCATATAAATCTCTTCAAAGGATAAATTTACAGCATATTCGACCGGAAGACTTTCTTTTGATTTGTCATGTGTCACAGAGCCATCTTCCATATAATAAGTTCCCATATAATTAAGTGCTGCTACCGTATTCATTTTATATGCGGCTTCCAGTTCATCAATTTCATTTGCAAGATACATGAAATCACTCGTATCGATGACCACTTTTCCCCCTGCATAATCAACAACGCCTTTTGACTTAATGTTGCTGCATCTGGAACCATCAAAATTCAGGCTGTCCGGCAATACCGGCAGTTCAGAAAAAAGCATATTTTTTTCCGTTTCAAGATAATTAATATCAGAGGCATATAATGCCATATCACCGTTTTCCAATAAGATATTCCCTGTGCTGTTTACTCCATCTTCTGCCTTGATCGGAACACTGGGTATGACCGTCATAAAAATCACAGATATTATCGTTAATAAACCTGTCAGTGTCTTTTTTCTTTCATTCATTTTCATAATAATTTTCCTTTCAATTCCTTAGTTAATGTGTACGGTTGTAATACCATTTTCGTCCGTCGTTGTCGTAATGATATAAGTACGGTAAATCTGCCAGTTTGAATACGACTTATAGTCTGTTGGCTGCATGTCCGCGTCGGTAATGCAGGTTCCAACATATTTACTGGTTTCCGTTGGGGTCAGTGAAAAACCTGCGCCATTCATATCATCAGCATAAGCTATATATGTCGTTTTCCCATTGCTCCCGTCTCTTCCGTCCTCTCCATCTTTTCCATCCTTTCCGTTTTTACCGTTAGTACCGTTTTTCCCAGGGCTTCCATTTTGCGTTCTGACCGTATTGTTATATTTTAACAATAATTCATCTGATATCTCTTTTTTGAGGCCGGCAAGTTTTTCTTCCAGTTCCTTATTTAGAGCCAGATTATTTGCATTCAATAACCTTTGCAGTTCCTCTGGAGAAAGACCAAGCGCCGCTGCCAGTTTCTGCAGATCATCGTCTGTCATTTCATTTATTGCTGCAAGTAAGGACTCCGCATCGATATCATCAGAAATTTCATCTTCATTATTCGTAATACTGGCAGAAATAGTGATACGCATCTTTTGTTCGGCCAGTTCATCAATTTGTTTCTGAATGCTCTCGGTAAGATAGGTATATTCCTGCTCATAGTTATTTGTAACAACAACTTCCTCTATCTGACTTAAAACAGCATTCCATATGATTTCAGTAATCCCGGCGGCCAGACTGTCAAGTTCATCCTCAGTAAGTCCTTCTGTATCCCCATTCCCTATCAAGGCAAAGATTGTTTCACGAATGCGCTGCTTGATAATTTCCGTATGCTCATCTTTTACTGCATCTGTGCCAACTGATGTAAGAATGATGTTGTAGTTTTTGACTGCTTCATCAGCTATCTGTGCCGATACATTTTTCGATAATTCAATAAACAGAGAAATATATTCTTTTACGTTATCCGCAATCTGCTGTTCAATCGTGTTATAATCGTAATCTGTCAACTCCACTTTTTTATTAGAAGACAGATAAACAAGCGTAAGGAATATCAATACAATGATGAATATTGCAGCAATTCCACCTAACATAAATCTTTCTTTTTTGGATAAACCTGATAATTTTTCTTTAAAAAAATCCATTATAGATCACTCTCCTCCTGTTCTTCTTCATCAAGACCATATTCCTCAAAATCAGTTTCCTCTGAATTATTTTCTGAATCGACATATTCTTCCGGACTCACATCATATAAATCCGTATCATCATCGCTGATCAGCTCCTCCAGATATTTTTCTTTTTCTTCATCATCATAGCTAAAATCTGCTTCTTCCTCTTCTCCCTCTTCCGCTTCAAAATCTTCCATGTCCATTGCATCCATAACGTCCATTGCTTCATCTTTTTTATTTTTATAGACTTTGAAATAGTAATAAACTCCACCACCGAAAATGACAACGAATACTACGATGAAAAGATTACCGTTAGAAGAATTTGACTTTTCTTCGTTTTCTTCTGTATCTGCTTCTTTAGATAAAGCCGCAAAAAGATTATCTTCTTTTTCTGATTCCGCAGACTTACCAGCTGCACCATTTGAAAGTGCAAGCAGATCATCCGCAGATACCGTATCGAGAAGATATACATTATCCGCAGACTGCCCCTGATCGATGATTAAATATAAGACCTCTCCTTCTTTTGTTGTAATCGTATAGAAGATTCGTTCAGAATCTTCCGAAGCATCTGTTTTTATTTTCTCAGCAACAGTTCCGGTGCCAGGTTCTACCGGTTCGTCAGTCAGATATTCATAATCACTGTAATCTGGTGCATCTTTATTGCTCTGGCGATTGATTTCAAGATCGATATTTATTCTTTGTTCATTCTCCTGTAAATCCTGTGAATCATCTGCCACATAAGATACATCAGAAGACGGCGTATAGGTTTGAGATGTAATATTACCAGCAGTATCTTTTACATAAATGGTATGCGAAGTGCCCGCCAGGATAGTGAACTCATTTGAGTCCGTAAATGCAGCCGGGTCATCTGTATCTAAAGCGTATTTTAAATTTCCGTTGTCATCCGTAGCATCTACTGAAATTGTTATGTATTCTCCATCGGACGCATATACCAGTTTACTTGGAAACAACCATGCCATAATAAAGCAGCACATTGTAAAAAGTATCCATGATTCAATTTTTCTTTTCATTAATGATAATTTCTCCTTTTTTCTCTGTAATATTCCGGATGACCGGCATCTGACTATCTATATTGCTTACTGTTATATCCTGCTCGGTAACATTTCCGGCTGCATCGCGGACTGCTACTTTCCATGTGCTGTTTTGTAACACTTCATATTCATTCCTGGAGATCCACCCGCTGGTTTCTCCTGTTTCCATACAGCTGTAACAATATTCCATCGAAAGTCCATCTTTTGCATTCACCAAGATTTTATTCTCTTTACACCATGATTCTGATTCCAACGATAAAGACACCACTGGAGCTTTATTATCTACAACGATCATATTCCTTTCTTCTGAAGCGATATTCCCGCTCTGATCTTTACAATACGCAAGCCACTTACCATTCTGGGTAATATCCACCTCAAAAGAAGGTGTGCTGTACCAGTCATTTTCCTCTGCTACTTTTCCTTCCGGAAGAAAAGCGTACAACAACTGTGGATAAGGTGTTATATTATCTTTTGCATTAATTGTTACTGTCACCGCAATCGGTATATCAATGTTGCTGATCGTAAAATCGCTGATATTGAGTTCTTCTATGACGGGCGCTTCCATATCTTCACCTGTTATTTTTACAGGTATATCAACTTCCTTACCTTTCACCTGATACCTTATGACCATATCCGTTTCTTCCGACCCAAGATAAAAATAATCACGGGCAGTGATTACGGTCGTAATCGTTTCAACAGAATTACCAGAGATAGAGGTTGTCCGTTCAGATGACTCCTGTTTTTCAAGAAAATACAAACCGCTCAGCCCTTGCAGGAGTTCCTGACTGCCATCTTTATATTTCACGGTAACAGGAATTGACTGTGCGCTGATATAGCCGGAATCAGCTTTAAAGTCTTCTATGAACAGACTCTCAATATTTTTCTTCAGGATATGTAATGTTGCAATATCCGTTATAGACTCTTTTTCAGCGAAAGAAACCGTGCAGCGTATCATGATTTCATCATGACTATCATTTTCCGAAGAAAGATGAAGCACAGATACTTTTCTGTACAACTCATCATATTCATTTGTGACCGCATCCACAGAAACTTCTTTCCACCCATTCTCCACATCAGAATATATCTCCCATAAATATCGTTCCGCATCCGGATAATAGCTTTTAAACGTTGGGAAACATCCCGGTTCAGCATATATATCTGATAATTTTACCGGTTCATCGGTCAGCGGCGGCTGAACATCTTCTGTTTCTTCCTTATGCGACGTCGCATAAGATTCTTTCTGCTCGCTCTCCGCAAAATCCTCTTCCTGTTCATCTTTATGCGACGTCGCATAAAGATGCTCTGAATTTTCCACAGGCTCCTCTTCTGCTATTAATGATCCCAGATTTCTCGTTTCCACGCTTTCGGTTTCAGCTTGGAAAAATCGTATAGTGATGATTATGACCACTATGACCAGCAGGATAAAAAGAAATGCCATTATTTTCTTTAATGACTCAGGATGCCTCTTTCTCACCGCTTTCATCCCCTTTCTGCTCCTCTGTTTCCCCAAGAACAAGTTCTACCGCTTCCAGAACAGATTTCTTGCCAGAGCCTAAAAGCTTCATGAGGCGGTCATATTCAGCGCCGTTCATGTCAAGGGAATTGATCTTCTGTCCGACCGCTTTTCCCATCTGCAAATCCATCTGTTTTCGTATGTCAGCAGCATTTTTCTTATGCTGTTCGGCCAGTTTCAACTCCTTTTCATATTTTTTTTCAAGTTGCTCCATGCTTTTCATCTTTGTTTTTACTCCTCCATTTCTTCTCTTCCTTCTATGACTGCACAAGACTGCGGAATGATAAAGATAGGATTGACGGTATTTCCTTCTTCGTTTTCCACCTGCAAATGAAGATGCGGACCGGTAGAATTACCGGTATTACCGCTTAAACCAACAAAATCTCCTTGCTCTATCCTATCCCCGACGGATACCGCACGGGAATTCATGTGCATAAATGTGACTGTCCATCCACTATCGGTCTGTACAGTCACATAATTACCGGCGGACTCAGAATATTTTGAGACCGTTACTGTTCCTGTGACTGCGGAATATAGTTTCGTTCCTTCTGGCACAGCAATGTCAACACCTTTATGGAAAGTTCTTACCTTTGTGATCGGATGTATCCGTTCCCCATAATTTGATGAGATCAGATTTGTCCAGTCCTCCTGCATGACCGGCGCATATACTTGTTGTCCGCCTGTGGATAATTTGTATGCGCCATATTGAAACTTTAATTCATCAGCAAGTCTTGCATCAACGACCTCTTCCAGTTCTTTTTTCTCTAAGGTTATATAACAGATTTTTTTGGCTTCGATTACCCGGTCATAAGTCCCGGTATCCGGATTATATTTGCTTATTTCCCGGTCTTCCAGTTTTACCTCAATCGTGAGCGTATACATTTCCTCAAAGATTGCGTTGAGTTCATCCTGAACCTCTTCAAGGGTAAATTCCCCGTACACAGCAGACAGATAGGCTATCAGTGTATTCGCATGGAATCCAAAATCAGCAAGATTATATACAAATTCGTAGATATCAGGGCCGTATTCTGTTTCCAGTTCAGCCTCTAATGCCTCTCTGTCCGCATTTAAGTATTCATCCATATCGGTTTCAAGCTTCCGAAAATATGCCGTTGCATCTGTTATCGTACTGTAATCATTCTGCGTTACAGCAGCCGCATAATATTCTGTGCCGCCCTGTGTTGCCGCCAGAACGAATAAGAGCAGGAACATCATAAAAATGATGAGAAAAAGAATCAACCCGGCCACGGAGAACATTGTTGAAAGTGTCCGCTTTACTGCACGACGGCGGTATTCACGCGCGGTCTTCTTCACCATGAAGTTCTGCCTTGCACGCTGTAAGAAATTTCCTTCTTCTTTTGCGCGGTTCTGTACCATCTGTTTTTTCAATTTCTTTTTCTGTTCCCTAGACTGCACCTCCCGAAGCGCCTCTCTTTGTGCCTTTCTGTTAGATCTTGATATGAGCCGCTGCCGTTTATCGCTCAGTACCCGATTATGCTGTTCTGCCAATTCCAGTCTCGCATATACACTATCCTGATGTTTTAAGGTTCTGATATTTCTCCGGACACCCGTTGTTGCCAACATAACCGTTCCTTTGGCCATTCTTTTGGCTGTGGCCATGCTTTCGTCTTCCGCAACTGTTCTGTTATCGAACAGAGCGATTCCCTTATGATATAGCAATCTTCCCTTCATTCTCCGCCTAAAGGCACGCTGCTCTTCTTTTTGCAGTTGGTTTCGGTAATCTTTACCAGTCATCTTTGTCCGGATGACTTTACCCTCAAATTTCAGTCTTCCCCAGCCCCATAGTTCTACTTTTTCCTCTGACAACCGCATTTTACCGGCATAGCTGAATTGCAGTCTGGGTTTTGTAGCCCGTTCCTTATCAGTGCCGTAGTACACCAGTCTGGTATAACCCTTCTGTATATACTTCCGTTTATTATCCAGCTTTTCCTGTAGCTCTACGTTTTTTTGTAAAGCAGCCGTATTTTTCCACAGTTCCGGCGCTTCGGCCGTCATGCTGATTCCATATTTATCGACTCCAGTCATTGGATCTTTACCCGATGAACTTTCTTCTCCGGGCACTAGCGCTTTATTTTCTATCAAGGTTGTCGCACTGGCACCATAGGAACGAGAAAATGCTTCGGTCACATTTTCACCGTTTACCGAAGCATTTCCCTCATTATCATCCTTATTCTTCTCGTAAGCATAATCACGGAATGCCTGCTCAACGTACTGATCACGCTGATCATCATAAGCGGACTGCGTTTTATGATAAGTCATCCGGCGGTCAACTGCATTATATGCGATATCTTCAACAATATGAGCATTAAACTGCTGTTCTGTATTTGCATGATTCAGCTGATGATTTTCCGGCAGAATATTATCCTTTATCACCGATGTGTTCTTTCTTTCAAGCTGCTGTGTCTTTTCCATTTAACGCTCCACATCCTGCCTGTGCTTATCTTGTGTAGGTGCTTCCATACTTTTATCAGGAATTTCTTTTTCTACAGCTGTTTTTTCACTTTCATTTTTCAGTCGGGTCAATTCTGCTCTTACAGAAGGTTTTTTTTCTTTGCCCTGAGCAAGGAAATTTTCAAGCCGTCTTCTGGTATCGGCGGTCGCCTGTTCCATGACAGAATACCCATTCGCAACGGAGCGGTGCGAATTTTCCATTTTAAATAAGATTCCTTTATCGGGCGCCTGTTCGACCTGTTGTACGTCCTTACCGATAAATGCCCTGCCGAGGTTTTTCGTGTGAGCGCCGATTGCATGGATTTCTGTTCTGATGCTTGCCAGCTTCTCCGCACTATGCTCCGCAGATTCCTTTCCATCATGGAATGCCTGCTCAAATCCCTGTAAAAGTGCCGGGATTTTCATAGCATCTACAGATTTCTGCAATGCCTTGATGCCCAATTCCTTAAAAGATTGCAGAGCATTTTTTATATGCTCCATGACTGTTGCTTTCGCTTCCTGGAATCTATTTTCTGTTCTTCGAACTGTATTTTCAGGTACGCGCACAATTTCTACCACTCTACCCCTGGTGTTATTGTCCTGAAGCTGTGAAAGCTGGCCTTTGATATCCTGCAACTCATTAAGGATTTGGCCGAACCGTGCTTCCATACTGTCCAGATAACTTACCAGAGCCTTCACTTCCTGATACTCTTTTTCCAGACCATTTCCTTCCAGAACCCGCAGTAATTCCCGTACTTCTGCCTGATCACTTAATTGAATAGCTGTTAATCCCATAGTTTTGTTCCTCCTTCATTATCATGAAATTTTTTTCTTCTTCCGGATGTTTCTGATCGCTTCGCCCGGTTTTGTTGTCATTACTTTGTAACATATCGTGTTCCGTGGAAATTCATCTTCAAAAGGCACTTTGGATTGTTCTACCCAGAGAAGCCCTTTTCCCGGTTCTCCGCTCTTGATGTAGGCTTCCTCTTCTTCGGAAAGATCAAGATGTTCTGCCAAAAGTTTCGCATCGTCTCCAGCCTGATTCAGCATAACGATAAAGTTCGTCGTATCCAAAATATTCTGTATTTCCGGCGACCGGAAAAGGTCTTTGATGTTCTGCGTGATTCCGGTCGGTATGCCGCCCCATTTACGAAAGCGCTTCCAGATTTCCACACTGTACGCTGCTGTGATCGGGCTGCGGAGCAGCAGATGGAACTCGTCAATATCCACCCATGTATATCTACCCAGTTCTCTGTTTGCTGCTACACGGTTCCAGATCGTATCCTGAATGATCAGCATGGTAAGGTCACGCTGGTTGGAATTCATCTCTTTCAGGTCAAAACATACCAGCCGTGAATTGATATCCACATTGGAACGATGATTAAAATAAGAAAGAGAACCTGTTATATATCTGGATAATGCAATGGACAGATCAAGACCAATAATCTTTTTCTCTCCCTTCATATCCCGAAGTTCATTGTACAAATCTTCCAAAACCGGCATATTTTCCGACACCGGATTCTGCTCAAATTTGTGATAGACCCGCTTACAGGCTTCATCAATGACTGCAACCTCTTTCTTTCCCAGACAGGCATTATTTCCCAAGATCAGTTCACACATGGATACGATAAAATTGCATTTTGCGCTGACCGGGTCATAATCCCGGTCATCTTCATTACTGGCCGTCAGATTGATTTCCATTGGATTTATGTATACATCCGAATTTAAGGCTACCTTAATGATCTGGCCGCCTAGTAGTTTGACGAGCCATTTATACTCGCCTTCCGGATCTATGATCAGACGGTCATCCGTTGTCTTCAAGTACATATCCAGGATTTCCCGTTTGATAAAAAATGTCTTACCGAATCCTGGCATACCGAATACTAGACCATTTGGATTTACAAGCTGCTTTCTGTTCACCATAACAACGTTATTACTAAGCGTATTCATGCCGTAATATTGGCCGTTACTGCTAAATAACTCTTTTGTAGTGAACGGGATGAAGATTGCCATATCGGTCGTCGTAAAAGTTCTTTTTACCTCGATACTGTCCAGTCCCAGCGGTAATGAACTCATATAGCCCTGTTCCTGCCGGTTATCGAGCCGTATCAGCCTGCATTGGTAGGATGCCAGGATTCCGTTCAGTTCAAAAATATTATTTTCAAGCTCTTTTCTCGTTTTTGCCGTCTGAACAACGGTTATGACAGCATTGAACAGTTTTTCATCCTTTCGCTGCAGATCGCTGTACAGTTTGTCACCGGCGTCTTTATAAGTCCGCAGTTCCGGTGGCAGGAGATCCATATCATAACCGGATTTTACTGCATCTTTCTGCTCACTCTGTATCATTGCCTGTATATTGATCACATTGTTTTTTGCTATATTGAGCGCTTCTTTCCGCGGAATATTATCCGCATGGATCGTTATCCAGAGATTGCTGTTCAAACTCAACATATCTGCGATTATACGATCTTCCATATCCGAAGCAAATATCTGTATATAGCTCACCGCCCCAATCCTGTCTCCGACACGGAAATATCTTGTCGCATTCAGTTCCGGCCCTGATTTGAAAGAAAAACTGTCCGGTGCAATAAAATCCTTACTGGAAAGCCCCGTTCTGACCGGCATATCCCAATTCCAGAGAAGCGTTTCTGTTGTGGCCGGATGAAAGATACGGAAAAGCAGTTCCAATCTTTCATAACCGTCTAAAAGCCGGGATTTACTGCCCAGCCGTTTCAGTTTACTTTCAATCTGTTTGTTAATCTTATTCAGTTTGATCTTTGCGCTCTTATAATCTGTCGCATGAATACCATAGGTCAGATACCGTTCTTTGTTCAGATTGTTCGTTCCTTTCGAGAATTTATCAACCTGCATGTCGGAATATTCTTTCCGCACCAGGTCGAATCGATCATCCTGGCTCTTTAATTCAAAATTCTTTGCATAACGCTTTTGATCCAGTTCCATATTTCCATAATTGAACTGAAAATGAATCTCCGGTTCAAAGTAATTAATAAGAGAACACCATCTTTCAAACAAAATGTTCTTCGGGTCATTATCGAGCAGTTCGTAATTGACATCCTCGTAAGCAACGGTCTGTGTAAAATAGCCATCTGCAGACTCAAAGATACCGTCCTCATAAGGTATCTTATAAGGAATGGTATCCTGTGCCGTTTCCGGTATGCTCCCTTTTACCTTCGCCTTTCTGACTGCCTTTTCCAGTTCCTTTTTTACTTTCTGGTCGATCGGTCCCTTTAACGGGACCATGATCTTTTTGTTACCGATCTTGACTTCCGTTGCGATGCCTGACTCTTTTATCCTATTGATTTCTTCCTCTGATTTTCCACGGAACACAATCCGCTCCACCTCCTTTTTCAGCTGTTCCTCTTCCAGCAGAAGACCATACAGGTTATCTGTTCTGTACGGCCTTTCGGAATTTCTTGTAAAATGGGCCTCATAAAAGTATCTGATATGCTTTTCCATACCGAGTCCGTCCTTTTTGAACAGGATCACAAATGCGACGGGTCCGCCGCTCATCATGATGCCAAGAACGGATGTCGTAAGGTCCATTCCCAACCGTTTCTGTAATACATAAAATACTGGAATACCAACGCAGGCAGCCAGTGCAAATGCCGCTACCTGTCTTTTGGTCACTTTCAGGCCGGGAATGTTCATTTTGACACTGGAAAAATCCTTTGTCATATTCACATATGCCATATATAAATCTCCCCCTTAATGTGCATTGAAAATGCTGGATGTGATATTGCCTACTTTGAACATCATGCAGATCAGCGCAAAGCCGCAGCCGATGATCATGACGATGGCCTGTTTGAAATCTCCAAGATCAACGCCTGACAGGACGCCGCCGTAAATTGCGAACAATAACAGCATGAACGGCCCTTCAAAAGCGACCGCAAGCATCTTTCTCGTATAGTTCATGCCGACCTGGCTCCATTCCCGGTTCATCCATGTAGCGTTGGGGATGCTTGCGGCGGACACATAGATCAGAAATTCCAGAAACCACATGACGACGCGTACATACATGATCGCGCTGCATATCAGGATCGCGATATTTCCGATAAAGAGCAGTATCATATCGCCCATCAGCTCAAAAATCATTTCCGCATCATATTCAACCGGTTCTTTTGGAAGAAAATTTAACAAATCCAATCCACGGTCAAAGGATTCCGACCAAGATGTATGTGCGATCTCACCTGTTACGTTTGCACCCAGTTCAAAAAAGTACATGACAATATCGAAACTGTGGCTGCACAGATACACGCAGATAGCAGAGCTGAACAGCAGCACGATGAGCTTTTCGAAGATCTGACTGCCCATCTGATTGCTTTGTTGCAGGAGATGCACGAGTTCCCATACCAGAATACAGGCGATAAAGACCCCTGCCATTGGAACGAACGCATTCTCCGCAATGGACTTAACGGTATTATATGCAGCAGAGTTCCATGCTTCCGGCGTCTGCTGTAACATTTGCGAAGATTCCGCTATCCGGCCATCTAAAATGGCGAACATCCCATCGAAGAGTTTTTCACAGACTTTGTAAAGACCGTCGTACATGGCTTTTAAAATACTCTGCCCTAATTTATGGGCGAATTCTGAAAACTCCATCTGATCACTCCTTTAGCCGAGACCTGCAAAAATAGCATTGAGCAGTTGGGAGCCTACTAAAATGATTCCGGCACCGCCGATGGCTTTGATAATGCCTTCGCTTTGTTTTCCGCTACTCTGATTGGAATATCCAGAAAAGGCATCTATTACGCCCATCAATGCAACACCACCGCCCAAAATATAAACAACTGTTTTTAATGCAGTTTGAATATCTTCATAACTAATTGCTGCCAATACCAAATAATTAGCAGCCAATATCAAGTATTTTGATACCCAATATTTCCCTGCCAAAATCATATAACTCATATTTTTATTTTTCTCCTATCTATCCTTTGATTTGTTATAATAAAAAAACTTTCCATCTCTATTCTGGAAAGTCTGTCAATAGTTACTTATTTTTTTCCGTTTCTTCATTCTGTTGGAGCTCTGGGGAATGGAAATTGAAATCTTTGTTTTTTCATGAAACGCCTCCGTTGCTTGTTTTATGCGACGTCGCATAAATATCTATGAAATGACCTGATACTGGTCATTCTTATGAAATTTGATATTGATACTGTTTTTCTGCTTTAAGAATTTCCGGTATTTCACGAAATCGAATGTATTCCGCTTATCATAATCTGCCGTATACTTATAGTTAGGATGCTTGGTCGTATCGTACTTATCAGAGAAAAAAGGCGGCAGGCCGGAAATCCTTACGATGCACTTGTTCCGGTCCATTGTATTAAGTTCATAGATATTCTTTAATTCGCGTCCGGTCTTGTTATAGTTCATGCCGGTACTCTCATTCTGGCTGTATGTCTTTGACTCATTCCACAGATCTATCGTTTCTTTGCCCAGCATCTTTTCCAGATCTTCAAGCGTGGATTTTTCCTGACCACCAAGAAAGATAGATGTATCACAGTTTCCGATTATCGTTTCCGCTGCGTCTTTATAATTATCTTTTAACTGGCTCTGCGTCTGCAACATCATAACAACGCTCATCAGCCGGCTTCTGATCGTTGCGATCAGAATTTTAAATCCAGGAATCTTACCAATATTAGCGAACTCATCCAGAATAAACTGTACCGGCGTCTTTAACTTACCGCCCATCTCTTTATCCGCTTTATAGCACAGGACATTAAACATCTGCGTAAAAAGGATAGCCGGAATAAAATTATATGTCGTATCCGTATCGGAAATAATGACATACAAAATGGATTTCTGGCCAGCGTCACCATAGGTATCAAATTTCAGTTCATCGTATGCGACCAGTTCAGCAACTTCCGGGATGTCGAAAGGTGAAAGGTAAGAACCTACGGATATCAATATCGACTTAGCCGTTTTGCCCGCAGCTTTCTTATATTTTTTTCTCTGCTTTACCGCAAAATGACGGGGATTCTTTTTCTCCAATTCCTCAAACAGCATGTCTACTGCATTTTGATATGCTTCATCATCCTCCCGCACATCATCCGCTTCGAGAATTTCAAGCAGCGTAGGAATATTTTGTTCCTCCGGTGGTGCTTCATACCACAGATAGCCAATCGTGGCCTGTAGCCATAGAAGAGCCGCCTGATCGAAGAACGGGTCCGGTGGTGTTCCGGCATCCGGCGGCTTTAAATTCGCATATAAAGTATTCGCCAGCGTCAAGATATCTTTTGGCTGCTTAATGTAGGCAAACGGATTATAGTGCATTGAATTTTTCATATCGATTGTATCCAGCACATAGATACGATATCCTTTTTTATAAAACAGATTTCCTGTCTCCGGAAGTAATGTACCTTTTGGATCCGTAAGTACATAGCTACTATGCAGTTGATAAAGATTCGGTTTTACGACACAATATGTTTTTCCGGAACCAGAACCACCATAAACAGCAATGTGCTTATTCCGGTTCAGGTTAAATTGGGCCATTCGTGGACTCATGGAAAGTTTTTCTGTCTGAGAAAGAATGATATTGTAATAAGGGTCTTTATCGATAAATGGTGCGATATCTTCTGCCGTTCCCCATCTGGCAGAGCCGTATTCCTCTCCAAGTCTTTCATTCTTGCCATGTAGTTTGTTATACCATTTAAAAAGCCAGACAATAAGAAGTCCAACCGGTATTCCTATCAGCAGATCGCGGAATGTAAATCTCGGAATTGCTTTATAAATATATGCCATATTCTGTATAAATTTGGTAAGATTGCCATTACATAAGCGATACAATTCAATAAACCTTGTTGTCAGAATGATTACAATAAGGTATGGCAATATAATGACAACCTGACTTTTTACTGGCTTACCCTTGAAATCCTCTATCCCTTTTTTTATCTTATCTATTTTCATCCATCCCCTTATTTTTATGCGACGTCGCATATTCATTTCTTTTTAATCTCATTTTTACTTCGGGCTGCCCATCTATCTCTGTATATCCGAACGACTATGATGTTTCTCTAGTACATCCTGCTCTCTGTCCCTAGCTGCAACCCTATCGCGAAAAAAGGCCAGTTTTGCTTTAACGCTCTCCCGTTTGGGCTGTTCATGCTGTTTACTTTCCTTTTTGCCGCTTTTTTCTATTTCTATGTAATCTTTATAAGCTTCCTGCATCATATGCAGAATCATATCGGAATTTTTTCCTTCAAAAAAGACCATATAAGCAGGCTTGTCTGGATTTCTTTCATCCTTCATCGCGGAATATTTTATTCCATACTTCCGACTGTACTTATCAAAATGCTGCATTACCTCGGAAGTGATATTTTCCTCGACTTTATAGACTCGACCGGATTTTTGAAGAGTGGAGATATCTATATTATTTTTGGCATATTTGATATCTCCTGTTCTTTTAAAGGCTGCTGCTTTTACGGCATTCATAACATTTTTTGTCGTAAATTCAGTGCTGTTCAGGAGTAGCAGGCAGATTCCTTTCACAACCGATTTTCCGGTTTTCAGTGTTTCTGCTGTGGCCTTAGCGGCTGCTTTAGCAGAATTTTGCATACCTCTTGAACCATCGCTTATCGCTTTCGATGTTAATTCATCTGTCAGACTTGGCATTGTTCCACCTCCTTCTTTCTTATACGACGTCGCATATTATCAATTACTTAACAATTCTTTTTCAAGTGCTGAAAAATCATAGTTATTCTGTTGAAAATCATTGAAACAATTCTTTCGATTGCCATGATACAAAGGGCTGTCCCTTCCCCCGTTACCACCATTTCCCGCAGCCTTGATACCGAGCATAATATTATCCAGATATGTATTGATCAGATTAGGCAGCATACGGATTGGCTCCTGCTTCTGTTTATCCATAATGGCAAGACATATCTGCTCAAATGCTCTTGCATCAATCAACCGGATAAATTCATTCTCTCTCTTACATAATTCAGAAAACACGGCTTCCACTAATATGTGTGAGCACTTTGGAGAAATATGATCTATCACAAGACGCTTCCGCAGATTTTCTTCTTCCTCATCAAGAACTTGTGTTTTTCTCATTCTTTCCTGAACATCTATAGAGGAGGAAGAAGTATTATTTAATTCTTTAGTATTTAATATATTAGTATTTAATTGTCCGCCTTTTTCGGCAAACCGTTTTTCCGTTTGCCGATTTTGGACATACGGTTGAAATGCCGCATTTTCGGCCGTTTGTCCATTTTGGCATAACGGTTGACTTGAATGGTCAGATTGTGGTTCTGGCAATTCTTGTTCTGGAGTATTTTTTTCAATAGGCTGTTCATAGATGATATACTCGGTCAGTCCAAAATATCCATTGCTATTCCGTTTCTGTTTTCGGACAAGATAACCACATTTTTCAAGTTCTAATAATCCAGAATTGGTTGACTTTATGCCGTCATCAGATAATTTAGACAGTCCCTCTATCGTATAATTCCAATCATCCGGAAGAGAAAGCATCGTTGATAACAGACCCTTTGCTTTCCAGGACAAACGCTTATCTTTAAAGTGATAATTGCTAAGTGTCGTATAATTACAGTTTTTTACTACACGAAATACAGTTGACATCCTTTATCTCCTATGAAGCACACTTGTGTGAACTCTCCTCTTCATCCTGTGCGACTAATCTTTTCGCTACATCATTACATCATCTGGATAATTCCTTAAATCGATAAACTCCTTATCTGTTATTTCATAAAGCTTATCTAACGCATTATGTATAATTTCTTCCATACCAGCATCAACATGGTTTAAGTATTTTTCCAATTCCTTTATTACACCGGATTTATTATCTGAATCACAGCTTTTTATAAGATAAATTTCTTCTAACGTAAAATCATTCATCATCTCTCCCCCATTCTGTTAATTTTTTCAATATTACTTCTATCATGATTAGATTCTACTTTTCGAGCCTGCTCTTGCTTCATATGTAAACTTGCCAAAACAGATGGCCGCTCATTTTTACTGTTTTCTTTCTCATGGCCGATTTCCTCAAGTGCTTTATCAATAATAGAAATCATTTGAGAAGCTGTTTTCCTGATAAGATCAAGAGACTTCTTTAATTCTGGTGTATCTTTTCCATCCGACCAGCCAGCAATATATGCAAAACTATAATCCGATGTATCAATTCCGTAATGCTGGCATACAGCATAAGCAACACTTTCTGCCTCTACCTCTTTACTGCTTCTTGATCGAGAACCTTGGTTCTGATCAGAGTGCAATATCTGATGCGCTCTTTCATGTACAGCAGTTTTTATTGTCTGTGTCTGACTCATTCCCTGTTTTATCACGATTTCGTTCTTTGTGCGGGAAAAGTACCCTTTTGTGCTACCTTCTATTGCATCAAAACGGATTGGAACCGGGCAGCTTTCGTCCAAAGCTTTAAAAAACAGATCATATCCTTCTACCTCACCAGTAAGTTCATTAACACCAAGTGTTGGTAGTTCGCGTCCTTCTGTCTGGCTTACGTCAAATACCGTTACTACTTTATAGGCCGGAATAATAATTTCCTTTTCTTCTTTAATACTTTTTCCATCATTGCCGATTATGGCTTTTTTTGTTATAGGGTCTATTTTTTCGACCATTCTTTTTACCTTATATGGCGATGGAGCTAATATTTTTATACCTTTTTCCCCTTTCATGACCTGACGGTCATGCAGTTTCTTCCATGCCTGATATCCAGCTACCAAACTGGCATTCGGCTTCTGCATGGCGATCAGGATAATGTTATTGAGAGAATAATTGTGAAATTTCGACATTGTTGTAAGATATCTTGCATAGTTTTCGCTCGTAAATACATCCCGGACACCCTGCTCAAGTTTGTCCGTTATTTCCTGCATCTGTTTCTGCAAATAATTATCCATTGTCCTTTTCCTTTCATCATCGTTTTATCCTCCAAAGAAAAAGGCAGCTCAACGCCGCCTTTTCTTTTCCTGTCAACAATTTTTGGAGGAAGGTTAAACAGGAATCTATATATTATGCGATTGCAATATATAGCTGATTATTATCCTTTTTTCTGTAAGTTTTCAAGAAAATCCACAATATATGCTTTTCCATCCGAATTATAACGATATTTTTCATCGTACACTACCTTCCCGTATCCCTTTTTATTTCTCTCAAGCAGATGATAGTAATGCTCGTCAGCTAATTCACCATCATAGAAACTGACACGCTGCGGATATTCCGATACTATCAAACGACTGCCATCTGAAAAATCAAATTTATAATAGTTGACATCAATATGCTCATCATGATACCAGAGGCCCCATGATTTATAATTATTCAACCATTCCGCAGCTGTTTCTTTCATTTTCATATTTGGTCGAATCGATTCTACGTCTTGCGACATCGTGATAGTTTCATCTACTGATTTCTGTTCTTCCACCTCACGATATTCCCCATCAACTACGCAATCCTCTTCCTGTAAAGCAAGTATTTCGATAGAACTGTTATCCGCTTCGCACTCTTTCACTGGATGCGATTCAGAAATCTTCTGCTCAACAGACTGGTTTCCCGGCATATATTCAGGAAAATCTTTTTCAATGCTTGTCTGTCCCGGAATATCATCATCTGCTGGTATTGAAGTATCATTTTTTTCCTTATCTGCTGATTTGATCTCCCTAATCTGCTTGACTGTCATATCCGGTGTTACTTTTTCGAGCAGCTCTGGTTCCATCGGCAGCATTTCAATCATCTGGGATTTATCAAATCCTGTGTATTTTCCATCAATTTCCGGAGAATCATGATTTTTTGAAAATTTTTCACATATATTGATAAATCTCGATACCGTAGATTGGGAATATCCAAACTGGTCAGCGGCACATTCATAGATACTGGCATATCCATCTTCCTTGTACAGCTTATTATCACGGATATGCTTTAAATACCAGCCAATCTTTACAAATGATTTTTGTATTCTAAAAGATTCGTCCTTAATGATCTCAAGCGAATCCCTATACCCCGCCTGCGCCGGGTCGATAAGCCCGGCTTTTCCAAGATTCATTATGTCAAAAGGTTTAATCGCCATATTGATTACCCCCTTTTATCGACTGCAGAGAGAAATTCTTCTGTAAACTTGCTGTATGCCTGAGAAACTTTACCAGAAATATCATATTCATAGATGCTTTGCCCATACGAAGGCGCTTCTTCCGCTTTTACGCTGCGTGGAATGTAGTTCTCATAAATTTTTATGCTTTCGCCATAAGTATTTTTGATGATTTCCTGTATATCCCGGAAAGAAGTTGTTCTGTCATTCACGCAAGTGTAAAGGATTCCTGCAATTTTGAGAGATTCATTAAGGCAGTTAGATTTAATTGAGCCGATTGTCTGCAACAGCTGTTCCAATCCTCTTACGCTGTAATACTGCGCATGAAGTGGGATGATGACTTCATCCGCGGCAACAAGGGCATTTATAGCAATGAGATTTAAAGAAGGCATACAGTCGATCAGAATATAGTCGTAGTCATCCCGAATCACATCCAAATACGTTTTCAGGATTTTTTCTCTTCCGAATAATAACGATATCAATTCTGTTTCCAGAATTGACAACTCTATGTTTGCCGGCATCAAGGCGACTCCTTCCGGATGCTTTAAAATACCATAGTCTTTTGCAAAATCATAGTTCTTAGCAATCACTTTCCGAAGAATTGTCGTTATGGTGATTTCTAAAGAATCTGCATCAAATCCGAGTCCTTGTGTCGCATTTCCCTGCGGATCTAAATCCATCAATAGAACACGGCTTCCCTTTTTCACCAAGCCGGTTCCCAGATTAATTGCCGTGGTAGTCTTTCCGACACCACCCTTTTGATTTGCAATCGCAATAATTTTACTCATAAATTTTCCTCCATAAAATTTAATGATTGATTAATAGTTACATTTATTTTAGTGCGCTAATACGCATTAAAACCTACTCTGGTATAAAATAAAAAGAACCGCATATGCGGTTCAAATACGAATACTGGTTTGCTTTATTTTCTTTATATATTTTTATTGGTATATATGACAGTGTAGCAGAGCAGAAAGCCAGACTTACTTATGACAATATTTTAAGGCTCATCCACGATCAGGAAGTCTGTGAACCAATCAAATTCCTTCGCGCGAGGGAAATTGTACACTTCCAGAGGTTCGGTGAAGCCCTCAGAATCGTTCAGGACAGATTGAATGAAAAGAACTTCTATGCGTTCAATCCAGGTTTTGACTGCAATAGTCAAAAGGAAAACTAGTGAACAATTAAAGCAAATTAGCGACCGCTATTAAAAGCGGTCGCATTTGAAATTTGCGGCAGCACTTTAACTTACATTCTCGCCAAATAATCTTGCAGAATAGGAATGTGCGTTTCTACAATTTTTATATTTTCTAATTCTGTTTGCGAAAAGAAACGAAGTTCTCTTGATTCTTCACTAACAACTAAATTAGGTTGTTCTAATAATTTCAAATAATAAACAAACATAATCGACCTATATATATTTCCATCCGGATACTTTATTATAATTGACGGATCATCATAAATTTTAAACAAATCCACAGAAGAACTGACGCACGAAATTAAGTCTGCAACTGATATCGAAGATTATCTGATACAGAAAAAAAGGAACTGCAGCTTCCGCATCTTAGCGATGCGCTTCATTTATTATTGTCCCAAAAAGAAATCAGCCGGGCAGATGTTGTGCGATTCTCTGCCCGACCGTGCTTATGTTTATTAGATTTTTTTCCGGCGAAAGATCTCCATCCTGGTGACAATCATGGAAACAAACGATTTCTTATTCGCCCATGGCTTCACGGTCCTCGGAACTACAAAGGAATGATTCATTCCCTGTCAGTTTCAACCATTTTTGATGATCGTCTAATCTTTATACCGATTCAAACCAAAGAAATTTCCGCCGCTATCATCCCGACACATTCCGCGATAAAAGAATCAATCGCCTCTTTCGTATAAAATTCATACTGACCGATATCATATTCTTTCTGTCCGCTATACTGCTCGGTAAGAAGCGACTGTTTCTGACGTGCAAGGTCATCCGCCTGTATGTATCCGGTCAGTTCATATGCCTGTCCTTCCGATAAAAACTCCCAAATTATCTTCGTATGAGCATTCGTCCGATACAGCCACTGGTCAAAGCCGTAGGCTTCTTCACGATATTTTGAATTTGCATAAATCTCGTTATAATCTGCGCCCGCAATAATCTTTTCCCGAAAAGGCGCCCACATCCTCTGGTCATTCATCCAGTCGGTAAAGAGGTGTATGCAATAACCGGCGATAAATTCCCGGTTCATCACTTTTTTATGCTGTTTCCAAAATGTACGAATATTATTGAGCCATTTTTCCCGCTCCAATGTGACACCCCATATCGGGCCGCAATCCCACAAATGGCTTATTTCTTTCTGATGAACATCGTATCTTTCATGAAAATGCACGGCATCCGGCGCGACGGAACCGAGAAGAAAATCTCCTTTCTTCTCTATCCAGTCATACTGGTCTGATAATCGATATGCAGTTTCTAAATGTATCATCGGATATGGCATAATGTTTTCTCCCTTGAATAAGGATAAATATAACATTGCCATGCTATCACTGTCAATGGACTTTCTTTTCCGCTATTGCTTTTTCACTACCGGTATCCATACTTCGTACTGTGCATTTTGCGGGTCCGGATTCAGATATACTTCAATATCCGGCGCATTGGCATATTCATAACCGGAAGTCGGAAGCCACTCCGTCACAATTCTCTGTTCCAGTTCCTGAACGGACTGATTTGTCCCGGAACCGGGAAATACTGCCCAGGTAGACGCTGGAACGATATATTCCTCGAACGCGTCATCCTTCTGCGAACTGGCGACCGCAATAAAATATTTCCACTCCTCTTCGTCATTGCATGCGCTGACTCCTAAAAGCCCCACCGGCTGAGAATCCATCATGCCTGCCAGCTTTTGAATCGTTCCGTCTCCTGCTGCTTTTCCCCACAGCCCCGGCACAATTGTGAAATTTTTCTCAATCTCTTTAAAAAGCGGTGCTGATATTCCGGTAATTCGAAAAGCTTCTTTTGTCTCAATCCTATAATCCATTTCAACTGCTCCTTTCACGGAAATCTTGAAAGAAACAGGCGGAAAGGTCTTGACGGATACGCCTTCTTTTCTGACCGCCGACGGCGCAATGCCATGTATGCTCTGAAAAGCTCTGTTAAATGCTGTCGGGGAATGATAACCATATTTTTCCGCCACGTCGATGATCTTAGCATTACCGCCCTGCAGGTCAACTGCCGCCAGGGACATTTTTCTTCTACGGATATACTCCGCCAGCGTAACGCCCGCCATATAGGTGAACATCCGTTGGAAATGATATGCGGAACAGCAGGCAATCCGCCCCAGCTGCTCATAATCGATTTCGTCCGTCAAATGTTCCTCGATATAACCCATACTCTGATTCAGTCTTTCAACCCATTCCATTCAATTTCTCCTGTCATTGTTATTCCCGCGAGCAATGAACCAAGTGCCGTGCTTGCAGAGATGTGAAGCATCTCTTGGGCATATTTGGCGAAAGCCGCGAGGGCCAAATGCCCCGTTGCTTGCAGCTGGGTATTTGCCTCCCGCGAGCATTATTATCAGCTGCAGGTATTTGACTTATCTTGCTCAGTATACGGGATTTTTCAAAATATGTCCTCTCTATCTCTGCCCGAAAATGAGCGTTCTTTATACGCTGTAAAACAGGCCGACTGAAACGGCTGTCACTGGATATGCGCAAACCCGCCTTCATCGGACAAATCATACAGAAAATATTCCTCTGCCGGAATACAGGTTTCTACATGCGCAGCATAAAGCGCATCATATTCCGTACTGTCGTCCTGTGGATGTGTATATTCTTCCGTTTCCCTGTCATAAATCGAATAGCGGATTCCACCGCCATACTCTATAGTGTCTATGAAGTCTATATACAAAGAATATTCTGCCATATCTCCAGATATCATATACGCAGACCACTCATCAATCCCGGAGCCGCCGGCACCGTGCCAATGTCCATTAATCACAACCTCGTTTGTTTCCGGGTTGATGCCATAGATATTATCATACAGAAGAAAAACCGGCTCATCCGTATAAGTGAATACTGCCGTAAGCCACATATAGGTCGAATATAAAAATAATTCCGGTGTACCGTTCTTATCAATGTCGCATAGGAAATATTTATCAAATGAATAGTTATCACCAAAATACATTTCAAGATAACTGAAATCCCCATACTTTTCTATCTGTTTCCAGTCATCAAGAAATACCTGATAAGCCTCCTGCCAATTTTCGAATGGTTCGTTTTTTTCCGGTTGTCCGTTTTCTGCCGTATCTTTGGAAATATCCGCAGCGTCCTCGTCCAACGATGTTCGCTCGGTTTCCGATTCCGTTGATTCTTCGTGAACTTTTTCTTCGCGCTCCGGTTCTGTCAATTCGTCCTGAACATCCCCTTCATCCTCTGATTCTGTTGCTGCTTCTTCTCTCTGTAAACTGACAGAATTGTCTTCCGTCTGGTTCATCGTAATACCGCATCCGCTCAACCCAATAACTATCGCCGTCCATATGCCCATTGGCCAGATTTTCTTTTTCAAAACCGCATTCCTTCTTTATATTAGAAAATTTCCGAGCAGACTGCTTGATAATCCTCCGTTCAGCACATTCCCGTAAGCGGCCGAGGCTAATGCGCCAAGACTGCTCTGACTTCCTAATAGTCCCTGTGTCAGATAATTCGACAGCCCACTCTGCCCTGTCAACATCGTATTCCAATACCCACTCTGTGTCAACAGCGGATTTGCAGCAGAAAGGGCTCCCGCATAAGGCGAGCCATAAGAAAGGGCCGCATATGCCGAAGGCGTATACAGTGAAGAATACAAGGAAGAAATACCTGCCGCGCTCGTATTGACCGGGATTTCTTCTTCACGGCAGTTTTCCTGTGACGCGCCGATGATCTGATAGCCGAGTGCCTTCGTTCCTGTGGCATCCTTCCCATAACAATGCTCCCGAATCTTACCAAGAACCTCGGCTTCCCATGCCGGGTCGCTCTTCATCTTCTCAAAAGCCTCCTCTTTGATGATCAGCGTATCCGAGAGATAAGGCGAACGGGTATATGCTTCCGTCTGGATTCCTGCCACTTCGCCGCGGAACCACTGTCTGTATTCGCTCATCGACATGGCATTCTTTTCTTTTTCGGAAACAGACTGCTGCTTGTTGCTCTTTTGAACATAAGAAGGCTGTGTGATGATCATATCGCCATCCGCGGCCGATGCGGAACCGATTACCGCATTCCGTTTTGCCAGAGCTTTCTGCATCGCCGTATCGTAACTGTATCGGTTTATGGCTGCCGCTCCTGTATTGTTGCTTTTTTGAATACGGGAGGTAATCCCACCCATTCCAAGTGAATTGATATACATAAAAATAACCATACCTTTCTCTCAACCTGTGAGCCTTGAGCCGAAGCTGAAAGCGTCTTTGCACCAAATTCTCTCCAGCGTCCTGCGATATTGGCACGCAAACACAATCCGTTATGTGCCAGACGCCCTATTTTGCATCATGACGGACAACGTAAAGACTTTGTCCGTCGCCGACCAGTCCACCGCGCCGTGATATTTTTGGACGGCATTTCTGATGTTCAGCAGTCCTATGCCATGCGCTTCTCTGTCCTCTTTACTCGTTGCCGGAAATTCCGCCTGTGCCTTCCGTATGAGTTTTCCGTCAAAGCTGTTTTCCACCTCAAGAAAAAACATATTTCCTTTTCGAAAAGACGACAATCGTATGAAAAGGGGGGACTCCCTTTCTTTTTCATGCAGCCGCCGGCACGCTTCCAGTGCATTATTCAACGCATTTCCAAGTATGACACCAATATCATAACTTTGAATATACAACGGTTCCTGAAAAAGCAGACTGTCGGCATCCAGCTCTAAATCCGGCAGTGTACGACTGATTTCATGATATTTCATGTTCAGCAATGTATCGATGACCGCGTTTCCAGTCTTATACCGGAAATCCAGTTCTTCCATCGTCCGCTGAAATTCCGTCAGGTAATTCTGCAGTTCCGCATCCTCACCGGCGGCCAGCCGCATGATGACGGAGACCGTATTCTGCATATCGTGTTTCATACTGCGGATACCGGCATAAATATGCTCCATCTCCTCCATATTTCCCTGCATACTGCTGATCTGATTTTCCAGTATGACCCTGTCGCTCCGCTCCCGATTCAGTTCGATCATATCCTGAAATACTTTTACGCCATAGGGAATAAACAACAGCGATAAGAGCAGCATAGCCGGAACGATGATGACAAGAATCGGATACCGGTCATATAATATCGTAATCCTTTCCTGCTCTACAAAGAACATAGTGATACGCAATAACATACAAGTCAGCAATCCAATCATGCCAGGTATCAGCAGAAAGAAAAGCTCTTTTCTGTGAATCGTATATCCCTTGTCCCGAAAGCTTCCGATTATATTTTTTAATACGCCATACAGCAGCAAAAACGAAGTTACATACGTCAGCAGTATCATTCCATATCCGCCTGCATATAGAATATTCATCAGTCTGTCAGCAGAAAGGTTCCCCCTTTCCATATGCCGCATAGACAATTCTACCATCATATGATACCCCCACTGCCATACCGTATAGGCCGACAGAAAGGCGATTTCATGCACCGACAAAAAGGTCACGACTAAAAAGACAATCGTGCGGCGGGCGCCTCTATAAAATACGACGGCCGAAATCAGCAGAAAAAAAAGGAGAATCACCGTATTGCAGATGACCCGCAGGCTCACATAACCCGAATTTTCATAATCGGGTGCGGACAGCAGATTCATTCCTTCATGGATTCCCATATAAAAAAGGATAACGGCCGCGCCCGTCCATTTCCGGCTGTGCATCCGGCTTTCCAGAAAACTGTCGTAGAAATGCCAGAGACAATACCCTTCCACCATATAAAAAAGCAGGTCTAGCAATTCATCCAGCACATTATACAAAGCCGGTCCCTCCATCCCGCAGATACCGCATATACAGTTTTACGAACTCCTGATACTTTTCTCTGGCCAGATAGATATCCTCTCCGTTACATAAGGTGATGGTATCTCCCGTATAACCCGTAATGCCGGAAAAATTGACAAGATATCCTCTATGGCAGCGATAAAACTGCGCTCCCAGTTCCTTTTCCAGCCCGCGCATCGTCGCATAAATTTCCACGCTTTCCCGTGCCGTATGGATGAGCGCCTTTCGCTGCCGGCTCTCCACATAGAGAATCTGCGCCTTATCCAGCTTGATGCTGCGTCCTTTCTGACGGATGAACAACTGCTCTGGTCCATTTCCTTTCTGCGCTGTCTTTTCGACCTCGGACACAGCTCTTTCGAATACTTCCGCAAATTTTTCTTCCCTGAGCGGCTTCAAAAGATAATGAAAGGCGGCGACATCGAAAGCATCAAAAACATAGTCTTTGAGTCCGGTGACAAAAATCAGAACCGCATCATCCTTCCGCTCCCTTATGGTACGCGCGGTCTCGATTCCGTTCATTCCCTCCATCTGGATATCCAGAAAAATAATATCGTAGTGCCTTTTTGCCGCAAGAAGCGCACTGCCTGTATCATAGGCATCAATGGAATCGATTTTACAGGCCGCCGCCTGCTTCGTAAGCAGTTCCTCCAACTGCTCACAAAGTATCTTTTCATCGTCACATATTGCAATATTCAATGATTTTGCCTCCATCAGCCTGATGCTGGCCTTCAGGCCTGCATCTATTATACTTCATTTATTGTGATTTGTGGGCGAAATGTCACGAAACCCGTCCGAAATGGAATGAAATGCAAAAAAGACAACATCAGCCGCCAAGTGTTCCTCCGGGATATACAATGTGTGAACCGAGACACTGGCGATACGTTTTACCGTACTCCTCCCAGAACTGATGTTATCAGCAAAAAGATGATGGGCGGAAATTAATTCCGCGTATCTGCGGGATGATTGATATGCAATGAACCGCCGTTTGTTTCGATGACCTCCCGATACCAGTATGCGGAATCCTTTGCAATCCGCTCCTGCGTCGTGAAGTCTACATAAACGATACCAAATCGCTCCGTATATCCTTTATCCCATTCAAAATTATCCATAAAAGTCCAAAGAAAATATCCTCTGACATCGGCTCCGTCATCGTTCGCCTTTTGCAGCGCCGACAGATACCGGTCAAGAAAGTCAATCCTGTTCGGGTCATGGACCTGCCCGTCATAAGAGACGACATCATGACAGGACATCCCGTTTTCCGTAATATAAACGGGCAGTTTATAGCGCTCATACAAGAACTTGACGCCCCAGTAAAAGCATTCCGGCGTGACAGGCCAACCCGCAGCCGTTCTGGGATAGCCCGGCTCTCTTTCCACATACTCCGGCTCTCCGTCCGCACCGGCCCGTACCGTATAGCCATTATAGATATTCTGTCCCATGAAATCAATCGGCTGCGCAATGAGCTCCATATCTTCCTTCGTGATAACGGGAAGATATTCTTTGAACCGCTCCAATCCCTCCGCAGGATATTCCCCAAGAAATACCGGATCGGAGAACCAGGCTACGTTCCATGTCCAGTTATCCATTGGATTTTGCAGAGAAAAAAGGGCTTTCCTCGCCGCTTCCACATCTTCCGGCCGCTCGGACGCTGGATATGCCATGCCGCAGGTCGGCGCATATCCTACCTGAATAGGCCGTTTTGCATATTTCCGCAGAGAAATGACCGCCTGCCCGTGCGCCCGCAGCGCATTATGCGCCACCTGAAAAGTCTGCGAATAACTCAATTTCTGCCCAGGTGCATGAACGCCGGAAAGGTGCCCGAGTCCGACGAAACACTGAGGCTCATTCAACGTAATGAAATATTCACAAAGGTCGGAAAAATTCTCGGCAACGACTTTCGCATACTCACCGAACCACCCGATAATGTCCTCATTCAGCCAGCCGCCTTTGTCCTGAACCGCCTGTGGCAGTTCCCAATGATACATCGTCAGATACGGCTCGATGCCATTCCTGCGCATTTCCGTCATCATATCGCGGTATAATGCGACCGCCTTTTCATTGACCTTTCCTGTCCCCTCCGGCAGAATCCTCGCCCAGCTTACAGAAAAACGATAAGCTTTAATACCGAGTTTCCGCATCAACACATAATCTTCCCGGTAACGGTGGATATGGTCGCACGCCGCATAAGCGGTCTGACCGTCTAAAATATGCCCTTCCTCTGTAAAGGTATCCCAAATGGACGTACCGCAGCCATCTTCCTTATCCCGGCCTTCTACCTGATATGCGCTGCCCGCAACGCCCCATACAAAATCTTCTCTGAACATTCGATTAACCATGCCTTTCTCATTCGATACCTCTATTGTACTATTCCTGTACCGAAAGAACAAGGCATATTTGAGCGAAATAAATCCGAATGAAGAATGCCCGGATTGTGGGCATTCTTCGGTGTGAAGAAGATTTGCTTTGCAAATCCATAGAAGTTCTTGGCGAAACAGCCTATGCTGTGAGCCTTAGAACTTCTCTTCACACCAGCCTCCATGATTCCGCTTTGCGGAATCTCAAAATCTCAAGACAAACAAGTTTGTCAGGGAGAATGCCGCTTTTTAGGCATTCTCCAGCGTGAGAAAGATTTGCCTTCGGCAAATCGTAGAACTTCCAAGTCAGCTATGCTGACTTTGCGAAACAGCCTTTGCTGTGAGCTCTAGAAGTTCTTCTCACGCTACTCTCTCGACTCCGGCAGGCGCAGCCGCAGGAAGCGCTTCGCCAGCTGCTTCAGGTTAAACGGCAGAATCGGATAAATATAGCTTTGTCCCGACAATGTCTTGTTGCAGACAATGGACAGGATCAAAATGATGATCGCCGCAACATAACCGTATACCCCGAAAAGCGCCGTCAGAATCAAGTTCAGAATCCGCATGAATTTCAGCGCATAACCGAGTTCGTAGCTGGACTGGGTATAATTGGCGATTGCCACAAACGCCATATATAACATGACCTCCGAATTGAACCAGCCGCTGTTGACGGAAAACTCTCCGAGCACGAGGGCCGCCATAACGCTTAACGGCGTACTCAGCATATTCGGCGTGTTAATGGCCGCGAGCTTTAATCCATCGATTGCAAGTTCCAGCAATAGAAACTGTACAATAAGCGGTATATTTGAAGTTTCTTTCACCATAATGAACCGAAAAGATTCCGGTATCCATTCGGGTCTCTGCATCAATAACAAAAAGGTAGGCGTGATCAGATAAGTCATAAGTCCGATCAAAAAACGGGAAAGCCGCAGATAAGTTCCCGTAATCGGCGGAAAATAGTAATCATCCGCTTCTTCCACGATATCAAAAATAGAAGTCGGCACAATCATGGCCGACGGCGAATTGTCTACCAGGATAATGATATCGCCTTCCAGAATCTGCGCCGATGCCGTATCAGGCCGTTCCGTAAATTTGAACTTGGGAAAAGGGTTGAACCAGTTCCGCTGATAAAGGCATTCCGCCAGACTTTCCTGGTTCATTGTCAGCGCGTCCACTTTGATTTCCGAAATACGCTTTTTGATCTTGTCCAGAAATTTATGGTCCACCCGATTGTCCATGTAACAGAGAACGATATCTGTCCGGGAGCTTTTGCCCGCATTCATCATTTCCATGCGAAGCTCCGTACTCCGTATCCTGCGTCGTATCAACGCCGTATTGAAAACGACCGTTTCCACAAAACCGTCTTTGGAACCGCGCAGCGTCTTATCCTTTTCCGGTTCCGACACGCTTCTTGCCGGATAAGTTCTGGAATCGATTAAGACACATCTGTCATATCCGTCGATAAAAAGCGCAAAGACACCGGATAGGATATTATAAAAAATATCGCTCCACTTGTCTTTTAAATCCACTTCAACATAGGGTGTCGCCCGTTTTGCCATCTCATAGGCACTGTCCGGCATATTTTCCGGCTTTAAATCGATAAAATACTGCAGGATCTTCATCATTAATTCATCCTTGCAGAAACCGTCTATAAAATAAATGCACGCCTGTCTGCCGCCCACATTGATCACCCTGTAAACAACGTCAAAGCTCATATCCGGCTTTAACCGTGCCGACAGATAACGCATACTTTCTTCTAATGAAGTCGTCATAATCTCATTGTCAGACGTTTTTGTATTTTCCTGATTCGTATTTTGCACAGATAAAAACTCCTTCCGAAACATTTTTCTTAGTATGTCCGGGAAGGAGCCTTTTATTCTTCTTTTCAATAACCTCCATACTGTCTCTTAATGGCACAAACCATCAATCTGTCTATCACAAATCATTTCAATCCGATACCCTTCAAGATTTTATTTGTCTCAATACCATCATATTCGTATTTATGATCCTTGCCGGCATACCGTAAAACGTCTGGAACAGCCGATTGCTGCCATCAACAAAAAATAACCGCGCTTCTGTTCCCTGTTTTCCAATCTCCTTATTGTTTTCCGGTGCTGCCATGTCCGCCCCTGTCCGCATTATCAAGATGTTCCACCTCATCAAAGGAAAGTTTCGGCTGATTTTCTATAATGCGGAATTGACAGATTCTGTCGTTGACATGAATCTGTGTATCGCGCACCGCATAGACCGGCATGAACCACTGGTCATTGTCCCCGCAGTAGGAGCAGTCGATAACACCCTGATGATTGGTCTGGATAATACCAAAATTCTTAAAGGTGGAACTCCTCGGCACGACATGCGCTTCATAACCTTTCGGAAGCTCCATCGCCACGCCGAGCGGAATCAATTTGAACTCGCCTTTCAGCAGCGTGACCTCTTCTGCGGCACGCAGATCAATCCAGTCCGATTTGCCGTCAATGTATGTCAGTTTTTCTATTTTGTCCGTAAAATATTTAATCTTAATCGTTTTTGTTTCCATGCTTTTTGTCTACCTTCAGAATATATTCGTCTTCATTTAATCCGCACAATACAACACCGGCCCCGCCGCATCTTCCTGCTTCAGGCTCTCCTGCACATCGATGACCCGCTGGTTCCGGCTCCCCTTCCATCGAAGCGTTGCATCCTTCTCTTCTACAATAAATTCTCCGTCCACCAAAACATCGATATACTGCACAGCCGCATCATTTCTGACGTTCTCCCACAAATCGCCAGTGTACAGCCAGATTGTTTTATTCGGATATTTTTCTTTTATTTCTGCCATAAAGCTTCTGATCTCCGGCCTGTTGGCCGCATGAAAAGGATCTCCGCCCGAAAATGTAATCCCTGAAATATAGGACTTATCCAGCTGGTCAAAAATTTCCTGTCTGGCATCCTCGTCAAAAGGTACGCCTCCATCCGGATTCCAGGTGATCGGATTATGGCATTCCTTACAGCAATGCGTGCATCCCGCAACCCACAAGACCACCCGCAGTCCGTCCCCATTCAACATATCATCCTTCGTAATATTATGATACCTCATGCTGCTTCCTCTTTCTATATATCATACTAATAACCATGCCTTTCTCTCAACCTGCGAACTTTGGGCCGCAGGCACAAATTCGCGTGTGAAAAATTTATTTTTCACACTAGCCTCCATGATTCCGCTCCGCGGAATCTCAAAATCTCAAGACAAACAAGTTTGTCAGGGAGAATGCCGCTTTTTAGGCATTCTCCAGCGTGAGAAAGATTTGCCTTCGGCAAATCGTAGAACTTCCAAGTCAGCTATGCTGACTTTGCGAAACAGCCAAGCCTGAGTATCAGGCTTTTGCTGTATGAGCTCTAGAAGTTCTTCTCACGCTATTATCCTCAACATCATCTGACAAAACCATCAATACAGAAAATCCATATCAAATAACTCATCAGAATCTATCCATATCCTGACAGAATCGCTTTATAAGCGATTCTGTCGTGCGAGAAAGGTTCCGCAGTGCGGAACCGTAGAACGTCTTGGCGAGGCACCCAATAGTCCGAGCCCTAGAAGTTCTTCTCACACTCTACATACTCTTTCTTTCCGCAATCTCCGCCATCTTGGCATCGCTCAGCCTTGTGTCGCCATGCACACGCGAATAGGCAAGATACCCGTTCATTCTGTCTATCTTCGTCAGATTGCGGCTTCCACAGACAGGGCATACATCCATTTCCAGTTCCTGATGCCCGCAGTCATCACAGTAAGCAAGAGAAAGGTTGACACCTTCATAAAATCCCAAATCCATTGCACGTCTGATCAGCGTCCTAATCGCATCAATATTATAATCAATCGGATATTTTACATACTGAATCTTTCCGCCATTGGCAAGTTCCCAGAAACGATACTCCAGATTTTGTTTTTCAATCGGTGTAATATCTTCCGTTACATGACAGTGAAAGCTGTTGGAAACGTATTCTCTGTCGGATACACCTTCTATAATGCCGTATTTTGCCCGGAACTGTTTTACCTGCAGACCACACAGATTCTCCGCCGGAGTTCCGTAAATCGCATACAAATGGCCGTCTGTTTCTTTATATTCATTGATCTTATCATTGATATGTTCCAATACTTCCAACGCGAACTGCCCGTCTTCAACCAGTGACTTCCCATTATACAACTCCTGTAACTCGTTGAAAGCCGTAATGCCAAAACTAGCCGTAGCAGTCTTTAAGATTGGCTTAATCTTATCGTGAAGCTGTAATTTTCCGCCGAGGAATCCACCCTCGCAATAGGCTAGCGGATTGGTGGAAGCGCGCATCTCTCCGAGATACGCATATGTCCTGATATGAAGCTGTCTGATCAGGTTCAGATAATAATCCAGCACTTCATAAAAATCTTTGCTCTCCTGACGGGATTTGGCCAGAATCATCGGAAGGTGCAGGGAAACGACGCCAATATTGAATCTTCCGACAAAAATCGGCGTGTCCTTATCATCCGCCGGATGCATACCGCCCCGCTCATACCAAGGCGACAAAAAAGCCCTGCATCCCATGGGAGAAATGACTTTTCCGTACTGCTTATACATACTGGCAATATAGCCTTTACCGGTCAGGCTCAGCCAGTCCGGGTACATGGTCTTGGCCGAACACTGCACGCCTGCCTCAAAAACCTCTTCCAGTTCTTTTCCCGGACCATGGAGATTTTCATCATATAAAAAGACGATTTTGGGAAACAGAACAGGTTTTTTGCATTCTTTTTTCCCCTGACCGGTTCTCCGTACATTTAACATGATAATAGTCGCCAGCTTTGCAAATCTTCCGGTTCCGATTCCCGCCGTAACCGTGATAAAAGGATAATCGCCCCGGCTGCTCGCCACCGTATTGAACTTGTATTCCCATCCCTGAAAACCCTGTTCAAATTCTCTTTCAACATCGGCAAGTGCTTCCGCTTCCGCCGTTTCTCTGTCAATGCCGAGCCTCTCGTATTTTTTCAGGCTCTTCTGATAGGTTTTTTCCGCATACGGTTCCAGAATCTTGTCCACTTCCGGCACGGTAAAACCACCGTACTGCTGGCTGGCCGCACTCAACACGATATCGCCGATGACATCAAAAGCGACATCCAGCGACTTCGGCTCGTTATACCAGATATTTCCCATTTCAAAACCGCCATTCAGCACTTCCGCCACATTGAACAGACAGCAGTTCATCGTATCCCTTCTCGCAGACATATCGTGAACATAGAGATATCCGTCCCGGCATGCCTGAATTTCCTCTGTCGTCATGAAAAATTTCTGATACAGTTCCTTGTTGAATTGATTAAAAATAAGACTTCTTTTCGTAGAAACGAGCGCGCTGTCCGTATTAGCGTTCTCCTTGTCTCCAATATACATGATCGACTGGCTCTTCTTATAAACATCGTCCATCATGCGCACAAAGTCCTGTTTATAATTACGATAGTCACGATAGCTTTTCGCAACGATCGGTTTTACATCTTCTAATGCACTTTCTACGACATTATGCATGATCTGAATCGGAATTTTATCCTCATCCAGACCGTTTACCCTGTCCACTACCGTCTGGCAGATATGCATTTTCTCTTCTTCCGTAAATTTGGTCAGAGCACGGTAAGCACTTTTTCCAACAGCATCAATGACTTTCTGGACATTAAAGTTCTCCAGACTGCCATCCTTCTTAATGACCTTCACCTCTTTGGACGGCTTATACTTCTCTCCGTAGTTCGCAACTGTCGTATCCTGCATTTCCAAAAGACTGCCCATACTTATAACAATACCTCCCTCAGTCTGTGATGCCGGCAGTGCAGACACTGTCGGCATCGGATTATTAAAACGTTCCATCTATACAAAATATAGTGTTTGTTTACATAACATTTCCATATTTTGTGGTTTAGAAATAGTATATGATAAACCCGATACCGTGTCAATCTTAACATGATTAGAAAATATACCAAAAAAAAGGGATATGTTTTGTCACATATCCCAATGCTCTGTCAATCCTTCATCCGGCAGACATAATCATCATGATTTCGTTTTTATTTTTTGAAATAATTCTTCATGACTGCCTGCAGATACTGCCTGTACTGTTCTACGATATCGGCCGGTGCAGCCAGGCAGGCACCGGCACCAAGCCCGGTAAGCCAGCCGAAAAACTGTCCGCTGACTGCCACCGTCACACGGACGGAAAAATGTGAATCATCCTTTTTTCGAATAGAAGCTTCCTTTCCGAACCGGTCCATGACAACGCCGATCAAATGATTTTCCAAATACAAAGTGATAGTTTCTTCCCTGCCGCCGAACATACTGAAGGTTTTATTCGCATAATCCGCAATATCGAACCGCTCAAACAGGGTGCTTCCTTCCCGCTTGATATCCGCAAGAACCTGAATATCACCCATTTTATCCACACGAAAATGTTTGATTTTGTTCTCATCGGCATCATGAGCGATCAGGTAATAATTTTCATCCTTGCAGGTCAGCGCCCAGGGGCTTACCCGATACCGCTTGCCGCCTTTTCGCGGCACAAGCTCCTTTTCCAGATTCCATTCCAGGTATTGAAAGGAAATCTGTTCATTATTCTGAATTGCTCTGTGAATATCATCCACGATATAATAGATACTTTCATTGGCCGTTTTAATGCGGTTTGCCACATAGACCTGCCTTTGCAGCTGTTTCGCATCCCATTTGGAAGCCAGCTTCTCAATCTTGCCGATCAACTCTTTTGATTTTTTCTGGGTCAGGAATTTAGAGGACTGCACGACCTCTACGAGCAGTTTTAATTCCGCCAGTTCAAAATCCCTGCCCGTCAGATAATAGCCTCCGTTGACTCTGGATTTTACAAGAATGATATCATAGCCGAAATCTATCAACTGGTTCATATCATCATATATACTTTTCCGCTCGGCCTTAATGTCATATTTCGCAAGTTCTTCGATCAAATCTCCGGTACTTATGTAATGCTCTTCATCCGTCTGTTCCGAAAGAATCTTCAAAATGTACAAAAGTTTTAGTTTCTGGTTCGTCGATTTAGGCATCCGTCTTATCCTCCGATAGTATCTGCAGCAGTTCGTTCAGATTGCGTATTTCATAATTGAGTACAAGCCCTGAAAGGTTGTCCCGCTTCTCCGGGTTATACCAACAGACATCGATTCCCGCATTGATACCACCTTGCATATCACTCGTTATTGAATCTCCCACCAAAAGACATTCCGCTCTGGTAACACCGTTAAGCTGTGCAAAACAGGCATCGAAATATTCTTTCCGTGGCTTGGGATACCCCATCAGCTCCGAAACAAAAACGCCATCGACCATCTTATCAAGACCGGAGAGATGAATCTTTTTTGCCTGTGTCCGATTGACGCCGTTCGTTACGATATATTGTCTGTACCCTTTTTCTTTCAACTGCTGAATCAGCTTATCCGCCTCATCCTGAAAAAAGAAAACATCCCCCAGCGCCTCCTGATAAGTTTCACCAAAGACCTCCGGAGATATTTCCGTTATGCCAAGCCTTTCAAAAAGAACAATAAAGCGTCCGAGAAGTACTTCCTCTTTCGTTATTTCTCCGCGCTCCATACGTTTCCAGTGCTCGTCATTAATGGCCGCATAAACAGAAACTTCCGCTTCCCCGATTTCCTTATCAAACTGACAAAAGGTATAGCGCAACGCATAGTCCTGTGACCTTGCAAAATCCAATATTGTCTGGTCCAAATCCCATAAAATCGTCGTATATTTTCTCATTTTGATCGCTATCTGTATCCTTTCCAGCGTTACAGCTGCCGTCACTTCCCATAGTGTGAAAAAGGTGCTCATTTCCATGAACACCCCTTTTTCATCTCCATATTCGTTTATGCTTTTTCACTGCCGGAAACAGTCTGTTCCGTCTCTCCGCCGCCTGATAACGCTAATTTCTGGTCTTTGCTCTTACGCCATTTAGCACCGATAATGCACGCAGCGATCACAAGCGCTACGATGATAATAAATAACAACAGATATGAAAAAAAAGAATTCAAAAATAAGATTAAATTGGTCATTCGTTTCATCCTTTCCGGTAAGCCGTATGGTAATATGCGGCTCCTTCGTATTCCTTCTTTTACTGTTCTCTATTGTATCACTAATCCGACCGTGTCGTCAAGTAGCATACTGCCATCTGCCGCAGTCGTTGCCAACAGGTCGCACCGCTCGTTTTCAGGATGTCCGTCATGCCCCTTTACCCATTGAAAAGTTACCTTATGAGGTTTTCCGGCGGCAAGAAGGCGCTGCCACAGGTCAACGTTCTTCACGGGTTTATTGCCTGCCGTCTTCCAGTTCTTCCGCAGCCATCCGTCAATCCAGTGCTGATTAAAAGCATCCGTCACATATTTGGAATCGGAAACGAGAAGAACCTCGCAAGGTTTGTTCAACGCTTCCAGCCCCACAATGGCAGCCATTAATTCCATGCGGTTATTTGTTGTTTTTTTATATCCGGCGGAATATTCCCGTTCATGCAGCACGCCTTTGGAATCGACATACTGCAGAATCGTCCCATAGCCTCCCGGCCCCTCCGGATTTCCTCTCGCCGCACCGTCTGTATAAATCGTTACTTTCATGAACCTAATCCTTTCATCTTTATAACCATTTAGGTAATTGCGAAACTATGTTTTCGAAAACTTCCGTTGTGCAAAATAGACAAACACCGCATGAAGATTTTCCCCTCTTACCAACGGCCGGTATTCAGAAAATCCTCCGCCATCGCCTCGGCATCCTTTACGAGCGCTTCGTCATAACCGAGTACCTTTAACAAAGCAATCGCATTTCTGGAGACTGCAGGCCCTTTCTGCAGGCGGTATGGAAAGAATATATCCTCATCGGCAATTTCTTCTTCGAAATGATAGTTATCATAAATACCATCCAACAGCTTTGTCAGTTCCAGATCATGGGTTGCGGCAAAACAGATAGCATTCCTGTCTGCTAATGCTTTCAGAATCTGGGTTGATGCCGCAATACGTTCTACCGTATTGGTGCCCCGCAGTACTTCATCTACAAAACATAACACTTGTTTCCCATCTTTTCCGGCTTCCTGCACCTCTTTCAGAATTCTTCGGATGGATTTGACTTCCACCATATAATAGCTGTCTCCGCTCACCAGGTCATCCTGAAGGGACATGGAAGAATAAATATAAAACATACCGCCCCTGTAAGCTCTGGCCATACAGGTGTGTATTGTCTGCGCCAGAATCGCATTTAAAGCGACTGCACGCAAAAAGGTCGATTTGCCGGAGGCATTGGAACCGGTCAATAGAACGCCTTTTTTGACTTCAATATCATTTTTTACCGGTTCGTTCAACAAAGGATGATATAGTTGTTCCAGTTTCAGAAATGTATCATCTCCGTTTCCCGATAGAAGCTCAGGAACACAATATTCACCTTTCAGACCGGTACGGTATTCACCGATAACAATCGCTGTTTCCAATTCTCCGATAACTGTGGCCATCCGGTCAATTTCCGAAAGGTGCTTCTGCACCATATGGAGCATCTGATTGAATTTTATCAAATCCAGATAAAAGATCATCCGTACATAATCGAAAAGAATTTCCAACGGATTCGAACTTACAGAACCCATACCGCTCCGGCCGCCGGACAATATGATAAAAGAATTCCTGCGAAACCCTTCCATCGCTTTACAACAGGAAAGAAGCTGTTCCCGCTCCGGTGCGATTTCTGCTATCGCTTCTTTTCCAATCAGTTCCGCACTCTCCACCAATCGGGAAATATAATGAAAACTCGTAATATAAGGTTCAATTTCCTTCTGCTCTTTAAAATAGAAAATCATATTCCTGCATAAAATCAGCAGCAATGCGCAAAGCCCGACCGGAACAGAATAGAACATCATGCTGATTCCAATCAGCACCAGTACGACCGCCAGATAATACCGGATACTGTTTCGCGTTCCGAGTGTGTCCAGATATTCCAGATATTCATATAAAGAATATTTCCGCATTCTGCCAAGTCTGGCAAATTGCCGCTGTAACGCGACCCGCTCTTTCTCATGCGCCATAAAGTATTGGATATGCTTTTCTTCCAGCTCAAGTTCTTCCCTCGACTGCAGCGGCGTCCGAAGCCTGTAATACAGATATTCGTCTCCCGCAGCGCTATGGGAATAATTGATTTTCCGGTAAACATCGTCCAAATGCAGGTCATACCAGGTAATATCATCTATCTGATGCGCTTCTTCATGCTTCTTATAATACATCGAAATGTGCTGTTCCAATTCCCCCGGCCCGTATTCCCGGTCAATAGCCGATCCGTATTGTTCATACAGCTTTCTGACAAACTTTTTCTGTTCCTGCCTGCTGTCCCAATACCCTTTTATCATGATGAGCACGATAAAGAAGAACATCGCAAGCGCAAAAATTAAATATTCCATGTTATTTTACCCTTTTAGCCCTGTTTTTTCTTTGATTTCTTCTGCTTTCGCATATATGCCGTCCACATCGATATCTTTCGCAAATCTGCCGTTTTCATACAGTATGCGGCCGTTTATCATCGTCATCTTGACATTCTGCTTGCTGCCGCTGTAAACGATATTCTTTGCGATATTATGAACAGGCTGCATATTGGGCTGATGCAGATCGAGCATGATCATATCCGCCAGTTTTCCTTCGGCCAGCACATCCGCATCGGGCAGATACATCGCATGGGAGCCGTTGATGGTCGCCATTTTCAGCACTTCCCAGGCATCCACTGCAGAAGCGTCTTTTTCCCGCAGCTTGGCTAGTCCCGTCACAAGGAACATCTCCCGGAACATATCGAGACAATTGTTGCTGGCAGGCCCGTCCGTTCCAATAGCAACCGTTATTCCTCTTCTCAGATATTCTGCAATCGGTGCGATGCCGCTCGCCAGCTTCATATTCGATGCAGGATTGGTGACGACATACAATCCTTTCTGTTCAAAAAGAACCAAATCTTCTTCCGTCATGTGCACGCAGTGATAACCGCCGCCGCCGTAATCGAACATACCGAGAGAATCCAGAAAGACCGGCGGCGTCATGCCATAGCGCTTACGGCACTCTTCCACTTCGGCTGCCGTTTCGGAAAGATGCGTATAAACCGGTGCCTTATACTTGTGAGACAGTCCGGCAATCCGTTCCAGAAGCTCCTTTGAGCTAGTGTATTCTGCATGAAAACCGAGTATATAACTGGATAACGCATGTTTTTTATTTAACTTCTGAAACATTTCTTCCACCAGTTCCACTGACTGGCTGAAATTGTTCACTGCGCCGACCTGAACGCAGCGCATTCCCATGTCCACGCAGGCATCCGCTATCGTCTCCGGTGTCAGGTACATATCAAAAATTGCCGTAATGCCGCTGGTCAGATATTCCAAAACGGCCAGTTTTGTTAAATGAAAGATCGTTTCCCCGTCCAGTTTTGCTTCTACCGGAAAAATCCGCTCATTCAGCCATGCCTGCAGCGGCATATCATCCGCATAGGAACGAAGCAGTGTCATGCCGGAATGGGTATGGGCATCTTTAAAGCCCGGCATCAGCAGATTTCTCTCACAGTCTATCTCTCTGTCCCATACGATGCTCTGAAGCTCCAGTTTCCGATAGACGGCATCCGTATCCGTGCCGTCCCCCACATAAAGAATCCGTTCGTCTCTGACCCAGACTTCACCTTCGATCAGTTCTTCGTTCTCCATCGTCAGTATCCGTGCATTATAAAATCTAATATTCATAGCAGTTGTAACATCCTTTCCTGTCATTTGTGCCGCCGGAACCATCTCACCAGCCTGCAGACTCTAATCAGTCAGACAGGTTCGAAGGCCCGAACCCGTCCGGCAGCAATTCCTGCAGTTTTTTTACCCGGTATTCTTTCTTTGATTTCGCTATGATGATATCGAATGTCTGCGGGTCACAGAACTCCATCATAACCTGCCTGCAGACACCGCAGGGATAGGCGTACTGCATGATCGGTTCATCGGCAGGGCCCCCTGCAACGGCGATTGCTCGAAACGACCTCTGCCCTTCGCTGACCGCCTTAAAAAAAGCAGTCCTTTCCGCACAGTTCGTCGGCGTATAGGCAGCATTTTCTATGTTACAGCCGGTATAAATCGTCCCTTCCGCCGTTATGAGCGCGGCCCCTACCCTGTAACCGGAATACGGAGAATAGGAAAATTCTCTCGCCTGCAGAGCCCGTTCGATCAGTTCTTCTATCACAACAATAACCATGCCTTTCTCTCAACCTGCGAACTTTGGGCCGACGCTGAAAGCGCCCTGGCACCAATATTCGCAAGACAAACAAGTTTATCAGGGAGAATGCCGTTTTTTAGGCAATCTCCAGCGTGAGAAAGATTTGCCTTCGGCAAATCGTAGAACTTCTTGGCAAAACAGCCTATGCTGTGAGCCTTAGAACTTCTCTTCACGCTATTTGCCCTCCTATTTTAAGAGTGCTCCGAACTTTTTCACGGATTCCGTTAAGAGTTTCTCGAATTTAGGCGCAACGGCATTCGCCGCTTCCTGCACTTCCTCATGGGTCAGCGGTGCGCTGTTCATACCTGCAGCAAGATTGCTGACACAGGATACACCGCAGATTTTCATGCCCATATGATTTGCAGCGATTGCCTCTACGACTGTACTCATGCCTACCGCACTCGCACCAAGGGTCTGCAGCATTTTAATCTCCGCAGGCGACTCAAAAGAAGGGCCAGTGAGCTGTGCATAAACGCCCTCAAACAGCTCAATATCATTTTCTTTCGCCGTATTCTGAATGATTTCCTGTAAGTCTTCATCATAAACATGGGTCATATCCGGGAATCTCGTGCCCAGTTCTTCTACATTTGGACCGATCAGCGGATTCGGCGCGAAACAGGATATATGATCTTTGATCAGCATCAGACTGCCCGCATGGAACGCCGGATTGATACCGCCGGAAGCATTGGTCAGAAACAGTACTTTCGCCCCCATCATTTTCATCAGGCGCGCCGGAAGCACGACATCAGTGATCGGATATCCTTCGTAATAATGCACTCTGCCCTGCATCAGCACGACAGCAACATCGCCGATATAGCCGAAAATAAATTTTCCCGCATGGCCTGGCACGGTGGAAACCGGAAATCCCTCAATTTCCGAATAAGGCAGTTCCGCTTTCACATCTACCGTTCTTGCAAAATTGCCAAGCCCGGAACCTAACACGACTGCCACATCCGGCTTAAAATCTATTCTGCTTTGATAACACTCGTAACATTTTAATAACTTCTCATATACTTCACCCATGTGATGAACCTCCTGTGTTTGATATTTTTATTATACATTATATCATGGAATACGGAATAAAAAAAAGAGATATCTTTTAGACAATTTAGATAGTGTCTTTCAGATATCTCTCCCAGCTATTTATTTGTTACTCAAACGTTCATATGATGATACAGACCATTCCGCCGTTACTGTCGTTTACTATCTTCTGCATGGTTTCCTGCAATTTTACCTGGCTTTCTTCGTTGATCATGGCAATTTTGCTGGAAATACCGTCATTCACAAGCTGCTCGATTGTTTTGCCAAAGATATTGGTTTCCCAGATACCTTCATCGCTCGTTCCGGTATCGGAAATGTACTCAATCAGATCTTTCGCCTGGGTTTCCGTTCCGACGATTGGGGAAATTTCCGTTTCGATGCTCGCCCTGATCATGTGGATACTCGGACTTTCTGCCTTGATCTTCACACCGAACTTATTTCCCTGCTTGATGACTTCCGGCTTCTCCAGAACGATTTCTTCCTTATCCGGCATGACAACGCCGTATCCCTTATAGCGCACAGATTCCATTGCATGCAGTACCTTCGTATATTCCCGCTTCATTCTGGCCATTTCTTTCAGCGTAGATAACATCTGATATTCACTCGTAATGGATTCCCCGACAAGGTCGCTTATCATCTCATAATAATAAGTATCGTCCAAATCCAATATGATCTTTACGCTGCCTTCCGACATGTTGATGCCATCCAGCTTGCATTTCTTAACATATTCGCTTTCCAATTCGAAATTCGCTTTTGTAATATCCCGGACATTACAAAGTTCATTCATCAGCTTTTTGATCTGACAGATAATGTCCTGTTTCATCTTATGTTCATAGGAAAGCATTTCGACCCATTTGGGCATATAAAATTCTATCATGGTCAGCGGAAATTCGTATAAAATATTTTCCATGATCCGATTGATATCTTCCTGCTTTAACTGCTCACAGTTGACCGGCATGACCGTCACATTATATTTCTCATGTATCTCATCTGCAATCTGCCTGGTCTCTTCCGCATAAGGTTTTGCCGAGTTAAGCAATACGAGAAATGGCTTTTGAATTTCCTGAAGTTCTCGGATCGTCCGTTCTTCCGGTTCTAAAAAGCTGCTTCTCGGAAGTTCTCCAAAACTCCCGTCACATGTAATGACAACACCGATCGTCGAATGGTCTTTGATCACTTTACGGGTCCCTATCTCCGCAGCCTTGGTAAACGGAATTTCTTCCGATGACCAGGGCGTTTTTACCATTCTTTCTATGTCCTCTTCCATATGCCCGGAAGCCCCGTCTACCATATAACCGACACAGTCTATCAACCGGACTTTGACATCGATATCTGTTCCGAGCTGAATCTGCGCCGCCTCTTTTGGAATAAATTTAGGCTCCGTCGTCGTGATCGTCTTTCCGCCGGCGCTTTGCGGCAGTTCATCCCTGGCCCGCTCCTTTTCATGTTCATTTTCCATATAAGGCAGTACCAGCAGATCCATAAAACGTTTGATAAAAGTAGATTTTCCGGTTCTCACAGGACCGACAACACCTATGTAAATCTCTCCACCTGTTCTATCCTGTATATCCTTGTATACCGCATATTCATTTCTGCTATTAATATCCATAAAACAACCCCTTCCATACTTAATTACAATGTATGTGAAGGGGGTTTCGTTTATGACTCCGCAATTTTATTTTTTTGCATTATTCCGACAGTTTATGAAAAATAATACAATTCGGCTGAGGGACTTCCAGTTCTTTCCCATTCATAACGAGCAGGCCTTTTTCCAAATCCACCGTAAAAAATGTCATCGTATCGGTCTCATGATTCAGCGACACGAGATGCCTGTTATCCGGAAAAAGATTGGCATCCTTCGGATAATCTCCGCTGACAGGCAGGCAGAACAGTTTCGTCAGCGTTCCTGTCTCTTCATCAATCTTAAAAACAACCGCGCTGTTATCTCCCGCATTGGAACTTACCAGATATCTGAAATCCACGGAAATGTTCAGCGCACTCGCTGCAGAACCGCCTGCATGATAATCGTTCAGGGTCGGAATCGTCTGAATTTTCTCAAACTCCGGATTTCCATGCACCTCTTTATAAGTATAGACATCAATATAATTTTTCAGTTCATGCACGATATATAAATACCGGCCATCCTTGGAAAACTTCAAATGTCTCGGCGCGGATTCCTGTTCGCTCCTGATCATATCGATCGGCCGCAGCTTACCGCTCATATGGTCCAGACGGTAAACATTGATATGATCCATGCCAAGGTCAGCAGCACACAGATACTTATTATCCCTTGTCATCTTAACACAATTGATATGCGGCCTGAAATTACGCTCTGCAATACTGCCCAGTCCCTTATGGTAGATTTCCTCCGTAATCTCTCCTATGCCGCCGTCTTCCCGCAGGCGTAATACTGTAATTTTCCCATCATGATAACCGCCCACAAACAGAAACTTATCCTCATAATCGGTAGAAAGATAACATCCTCTCATACCGTTTATGCTTCCGTCATTCACTTTCTCCAAATCCCCTGCTGGAAGAATCCGGTAAGCTTCCACGCCGAAATCCGTAATGGAATATAAAAACTTCTGATTATGGGAAATGCTGATATAGGATGAGTTGGTGATCTCCACTTTCTTTTTCTCCGTCATTCGCCCATTTTCCATATCCACATCATAGATTCTGATGCCGTAATTATCCTTGTTCCCGGATGTATAACTGGAAACGTATGCCACATATTTTCCCTGTCCCATAAAAATATCCACGCCTTTCTCTTCCTGCGGTTTCCGCCGCAGTATTTGTTAGGATGATTTTATCATAAATGGGACGGTTTGTTAAATACTTTTTTGGGATTCCCATTTCTGTATTGACATTTGCCGCGATATCTGTATAATGGCATTAATGCTTGTTTAGTGTTAGTAAACTTTAAGTTTATTATCACTGAATTACATTTCCCGCCGCATGAAACGGGTCAGGCGGCTCTTGCGGAAATCAAATAACAGACATGATTAAACAGAAAGGAGTCCGCTGCGGATTCAGTTAATACGATGGAAATTGGAAATAAGATCAAAGACTTACGAAATAAAAAGGGACTGACACAGGAAGAACTGGCCGACCGCTGTGAACTTTCCAAGGGATTCATCAGCCAGCTTGAAAATGACCTGACTTCTCCCTCTATCGCAACGCTTATGGATATCTTACAGTGTCTCGGCACGGATTTAAAAGATTTTTTTACAGACAGGACTGAGGAACAGGTTGTCTTTGGAGAGGCAGATTATTTCGAGAAACAGGATGAAGAACTGCGTAATATGGTGGAATGGATCATTCCAAATGCACAGAAAAACATGATGGAGCCTATCCGGGTCACATTAGCCGCAGGCGGTTCCACTTACCCGGATCTTCCGCATGAAGGGGAAGAATTCGGCTATGTTCTGTCAGGAACCATCTACATCGTCCTCGGCGACAGAACTTTAAAGGCCAAAAAAGGAGAATCCTTCTATTTCAGGCCGGATACCAATCATTATATCAAAGCAGGTGAAAAAACAGGCGCGGTCTTTCTTTGGGTCAGCACCCCGCCAAATTTTTAAGAACGGAGGGCACCTTTTTTGCAGAAAGAATTGATCAAACTGGAACATATCTCCAAATCCTTCGACGGACAAATGGTCTTGGACGACCTGGAACTGAAAATTCACGAGAATGAATTTGTCACCCTGCTCGGACCGAGCGGCTGCGGCAAAACAACGACCCTGCGGATTCTCGGCGGTTTTGTCCATCCCGACACCGGCAGCGTTATTTTCGACGGTCAGAACATTACCAATATGCCCCCAAACAAAAGGCAGCTGAACACCGTATTCCAAAAATATGCGCTGTTCACTCACATGACAATTGCTGAAAATATTGCCTTTGGTCTGAAAATTAAGAATAAACCGAAAAGCTATATCGAAGATAAAATTCAGTATGCCCTGAAGCTGGTCAATCTGGAAGGCTACGGCAAACGTATGCCGGACTCTTTGAGCGGCGGCCAGCAGCAGCGTATCGCCATCGCACGGGCAATCGTCAACGAGCCGAAAGTTTTGCTATTGGACGAACCGCTCGGCGCGCTTGATTTAAAACTCCGTCAGGAAATGCAGTACGAACTGATCCGAATGAAAAATGAGCTCGGCATCACCTTCGTTTATGTTACCCACGATCAGGAAGAAGCCCTCACGATGTCGGATACGATCGTCGTCATGAATCAGGGCTATATCCAGCAGATCGGTTCTCCCGAATCCATCTATAACGAACCGGAGAACGCTTTTGTTGCGGACTTTATCGGCGACAGCAATATCATTGCGGCAACAATGATCGAAGATAAATGCGTTGAAATTCTGGGAACTCGTTTTTCCTGTGTCGATACCGGATTCGGCAGAAGCAAACCGGTAGATGTTGTCATCCGGCCGGAGGATGTGGAGCTGGTAGAACCGGAAAATGGAATAATAACAGGCGTTGTTACACATTTGATCTTTAAAGGTGTCCATTACGAAATGGAAGTCATGGCAAACGGCTTCGAATGGCTTGTCCACTCTACCGTGCTTTCACCAGTGGGGCAGAAAGTTGGGATCCGGGTAGACCCTTTCAATATCCAGATCATGAATAAGCCGGAATCCGAAGATGAGGAGGCGGTCGCACTTGAACTCTAAAAAAAATATCCTTGCAACGCCTTATGTTGTCTGGTCTGCCGTTTTTATCGTAATACCCTTATGTATGATCCTGTACTATGGACTGACGGATAAGACCGGCGCCTTTACGTTGGAAAATATCGCCGCAATCGCATCCGTCGGACACGCAAGAGCACTTTGGCGTTCCATACTGCTGTCTGTGATCAGCACGATCATATGCTTTTTACTCGCCTATCCGCTTGCGATGATACTGGCAGACAAAAAAGGCAGAGCCGGCGGTTTTATTATCCTGCTCTTTATTCTTCCCATGTGGATGAATTTTCTGCTCCGCACGCTCGCTTGGCAGACATTACTGGAGAAAACAGGTGTTATAAATGGAATTCTTTCTTTTCTCGGACTTCCATCCCTGCGGATCATCAATACTTCTTATGCAATCGTACTCGGCATGGTATACAATTTTCTGCCTTTTATGGTACTGCCGTTGTATAATGCCCTGTCCAAAATAGATAAAAATGTCATCAATGCGGCAAAGGATCTGGGGGCTAATAAAATACAGACTTTTTTCCATGTGATACTCCCCCTGTCCGTTCCGGGTATTATCAGCGGTATTACAATGGTATTCGTGCCGGCTCTGACGACTTTCGTCATCAGCACGCTGCTCGGCGGAAGCAAAGTCCTTTTGATCGGAAACGTCATCGAACAGGAATTTACACAGGCAAGCAACTGGCATCTTGGCAGCGGCCTTTCTATCGTGCTGATGATTTTCATTTTAATCAATATGATCGTTACTGCCCTCTTTGAAAAGGCTGAGAATTAGAAAGGTATGGAGTATTCCTTATGAGAAGAACAATGAATATTGTTAAGAAAATATATGTAGCGCTTATTTTTATCTTTCTGTACGCACCAATCGCAACGCTGATCGTACTCTCCTTCAATGCCAGCAAAACAAGGGCGAAATGGGGCGGCTTTACGGTGAACTGGTATCGCTCGCTCATACAGGATGAGACGATTCTGAATGCCCTCGGCACAACCCTGCTGATTGCGTTCCTCTCCGCCTTTGCCGCTTCCATTATTGGCACAATAGCCTGTATCGCCATGTCCAGCATGAAAAGACGAAACAGAGCGATTTTAATGGGAATCACCAACATTCCTATGCTGAACGCGGATATCGTGACCGGTATTTCCCTGATGCTGCTCTTTATCAGCCTCGGGCTGAAATTTGGTTTCGGAACGATTCTGCTCTCTCATATTACCTTTAATATACCATACGTTATTTTATCTGTTCTGCCGCGGATGAAACAACTGAATCCGAGTGTCTATGAAGCGGCGCTGGATTTGGGGGCTTCTCCTGTGACCGCCTTTTTCAAAGTGACGCTGCCAGACTTGATGCCGGGCATTTTATCCGGCTTTCTGATGGCCTTTACGATGTCTTTGGATGATTTTATCATCACCCACTTTACTAAAGGCTCCGGCATCAATACGCTGTCCACCAAAATCTACACAGAAGTGCGAAAAGGCATCAAGCCGGAAATGTATGCGCTGTCCACGATCATTTTCGTAACGGTGCTCATACTCCTCTTCCTCGTCAATATCGCACCGGAAAAAAAATCACCAACCGACAGCAGCCAATGATTACAGACAGGAGGTTTCTATATCGATGAACAAAGTATGGGCATTTCTTTTAATAACTATTATTATTTTATCAATATGCGGATGCGGTGCCGGAGAAAGCAACGATAATGTAGTCATTGTTTATAACTGGGGAGAATATATCGACCCGGATATGCTCGAGCAATTTGAAGCAGAAACGGGCATCCGTGTCATTTATGACGAATTTGAGACGAATGAGACAATGTATCCCAAAGTGGAAGCCGGCGCCGCCGAATATGACGTCGTCTGTCCCTCGGATTATATGATAAGCAAAATGATTCAAAACGACCTGCTGATGGAACTGAATTTCGACCATATCCCCAATGCGAAAAATAATATCGGAATGCAGTACTGGCAGCAATCCGAAGGCTTTGACCCGGAAAACAAATATTCCGTTCCCTACTGCTGGGGAACCGTCGGTATTCTCTATAACAGAACAATGGTGGATGAGCCGATCACGAGCTGGGCACAACTCTGGGATGAAAAATACCGGGATGAGATTCTGATGCAGGATTCTGTCCGCGACGCCTTTATGGTGGCCGAAAAATTATACGGCTATTCCATGAATACGCTCGACGCACAGGAACTGCTTACCGTCAAAAACGCTCTCATCGAGCAGAAGCCGCTCGTACAGGCATATGTCATTGATCAGGTCCGGGACAAGATGATCGGAAACGAAGCCGCTATCGGTGTAATCTACTCCGGTGAGGCCATTTACACGCAGTACGAAAACAGCGACCTGGAATATGTGATTCCAGCAGAGGGTACCAATGTATGGATTGATTCATGGGTTATATTAAAAAATGCCCCTCATCAGGAAAATGCAGAAAAATTCATTGACTTTATGTGCCGCGGCGACGTTGCCTTGAAGAATTTTGAATACATAACCTACTCCACCCCCAACGATGCCGCAAAAGCGCTAATCGAAGATGAAGAAATCAAAAACTCCCCCATCGCCTTTCCGGACCTTTCTCAGTATGATGCGCTGGAAACCTATACCTATCTTGGCGAAGAGGGAGATACACTCTATAATGAACTCTGGAAAGAAATCAAATCCTATTGAGCCAATGCCTGGAAAGAAGCGCTGACCGCATAGGCAGCCTCCTGATCGCTCATAATGAACAGTACCACATCGCCGACATTTTCTACCAGAACCGTTTCCGCGCTGACGCACACCCACTTGTTGACGTCAGCGTTCTCTTTCAGCATCGTCTTAACGTTCTCAACATCTTCCGGCGCCACGCGAAGCAGCACACACTGATAAGCGATTGAAGAAATCATCGGAACAGAATAAACACCTTCCGTATATGAAACGCCTTCCACACCAAGAAGCGCCTGCTCATTATCCGATGTCAGCGTATCGGTAACAAATCCCTGCATCGCTTCCTTTGTTTCAGCATCCAAATCGACACCCGCGTAGATTTGTGCCATGACCTCCTGTAAATCACCTTCTATTGTCTTACCGCCCGCATTGTTTTCCGTTTCCGATTTTCCGCAGGCTGTTACCATAAATGCCATACACACAGCAGTAACAATCGTTATAATATAAGCCGTTATTCTTTTTTTCATTTCTATTCTCCTTTACTTCTACCATTTTCTATCCTGCTTTTCTTCTATATTTGCAGATTTTACACCTGCTTCATTCCGTTTCCTGATTATTCCGCATCCGAAGGATAGCGGACACCCCACTCCTTCCGAAGTGAATCCATCATTTCCATGACTTCCAGCGTATCCTCATGTCTCATGGAAGGACATTCTCTTTGTCCTTTTTGTATGCAGTCTATTGTTTCCAGTATTTCATATTCATATCCGTTAACCTGTTCCGGCAGGGGAATAGTCCTGCAAAGTTCGCGCTTCGTATTATATATTTTTATCTCCTGTGGGTTGTTGATATTCTCAATGACCATAAACCCCTCGGAACCATAAAAAATTCCCTGTCTGTCGGACAGACCATGAATACCGGAATTCAAAATGGCAAGCCTTCCGTCTTCATAGGATAACGTTATCACATTCTGCCCATCCACGCCGGTTTCCGTCAAATGCACGACGGACTGCTTCTTCACGATTCTGTTTCCAAAATGCATCAGGGCAAAATTCAGCGTATAAACACCGACATCGAGCAGCGCGCCGCCTGCCAGTTCCGGCCTGATGATCCGCTCCTTTGCGGAAATGACATAACTCAGATTGGCGGTCAGCGTCTTTACCTCTCCGATAACGCCCTCTGCAAGCAAATCGTTAATGATCTTCCTGGAAGGCATATAACGGGTCCAGATAGCCTCCGTTACAAGAACATCCCGCTCCTTTGCCAGACGGAATATCTCTTCCGCCTGTGCCCTGGTCGTCGTAAAGGCCTTCTCACAAAGTACATGTTTACCGGCTTCAATACATAATTTCATATGCTGATAGTGATGAGAATGGGGCGTTGCGATATAAACGAGTTCGACCGCTTCATCCGCCAGCATTTCTTCATAAGAACCATACGCTTTATGAAATCCATATTGTTTTGCAAAAGCCTGTGCCTTTTTGATATCTCTTGAAGCAACGGCATAGCATTCCACTTCCTCAAGTTCCCGCATCGTAGCCGCCAGTGTTCCGGCAATATTTCCCGCTCCTAAGATTGCGATTTTTGTAGCAGACTTTTTCATAAAAACCCCTCCCTATTGGTTCTCTTATTGGCACTCTACTGCCCGCCAAAGCTGAAACGTATAATTCGTGTTATAAGTCCTCACATACAGGATATCATCCTTCCGGATAATATAATCCGCCATTGATTTGATCGGAATCTGCTCGATGAGGCTCCCGTCCAGTCGGTTTACCAGATTCAGATAATCCGGTTCATCCGTAAATCCATAGCCGCATACGATCGTATTGTCTATTATTTCAAAAGTTCTTCCGTTTGTCATGCAGGGAGCGCTTTTCCATATGACACGATTGTCATTTAAGTCGATTGCGACCAGATATCCCGTATGAGGACAGGATTCCGTATAGGTATTATGCGCAACTGCCACATAGAGCACATCGTCCACAGACTGTGCCCACCAGACTCTCTGCTCCACAAAATCATAATCGCCTTCTTTGATATTATCCGTATACCGATAGTCGGAAAAGTCCAGACATTTCAGGAACGGCCCTCTCTCCGTTTTCTCATAAATGCTCAGCAGATAGCCGGAAGCATAATCATCGCCTATGATTTCATACCAATAAGCCTCATCCTCCATATGAAAGGAATCGAATGCAGGCAGTTCGTTCTGTGCAAACCACTCTTCTGTATCGGTGATTGCATTTGTCTCCTCTGTCAACACCTCCAGGGAAAGCGACATATTATCTTCCGATGCGATTGCTTCTGTCAGATAATATTCCTGACTCGGATTTTCCACCAGAATTTCGGTCGGTTCCAGATTCTCCGCCGGAAGTTCTTCCTCCCCGGCAGTCGTTTCAGACATTTCCGGCTCTCCTTCGGCTCCCTGTTCCGATTCCACCGGAATATCTTCGGCAATATTCTCAGATTCTCCCAAAGAATCAGCCGTTTCCTGCTCTCCGACGATCTGCACGGAACCGTTCGTGGTTCCCCCTTCTGCTCCACCACCTTCTTCTTCATTCTTTTCCGCTTTACCTGCACAGGCTGTCAAAAGACAGCATATTCCTAAGCAGATAAATACCCTCATTCTTTTCATCTTCCTGTTCCCCTTTTCCCTTATACTTCTTTCCTGAATCCTGTTTTTCTTAATTCTTATTTTCTCCCCTTACTGTAAAAAGCACTGCAGCCGCTCTTCGAACTGTCCAAAAAAATCTTCCGGCATATACTGCTTTTCATAAAAAATATGCAGCAGTTCCATATTCCTGTTCTTTATCATATCCGGCTCGGATTCTTCCTTTTCGGCAATCTCTTTCTGCAGATTCTTACGCAGATCATGCCATTTGACCAGAAAGTCCGTATAGCTTCTGCTGTCCGGTATATCCAGCCACTTTTTGACCTTGACCTTCGTTCTGTCCTTAGGGCAGACATCCTCTAACAGAAAGTACTGTAGTTTTTGCCCTTCATAATTTCTGCCGAGCGGAAAAAGCCGGCATAAGCCCGGCCGGAAAGCATGAATCCCACATCGCCCCTCCTGATTCAGGAAACCGCAGCATTCCGCTTCTCCCTGCATTTTCAGATTCGGCAGAATCAGTCTTTCTTCCATATGAAGTTCTATCTTCTCCTGCATCAACCCGGCAAACGTTTCCCCTAAATGCGTCTCCAGCTGCCAGATATCGTATGGGTCAAGCAAAATGGACTGCCCCATGCCGCGGCAACAGTCAGAACAGCCTTTACAGTCATTGCAGCCGGCTCTGACCATATCGTTCAAGTCAAATAACTTTGTATCCATCCTTTTGTTCCTTTATCAATATAATTTCGCTCATTGTCAATGTCCGGCTGTCAGTCTTTTGTCAACAGCATCCCGCTGATCGTCGGTTTGTACCATTCAAAATAGGGTTCACCGTATTGAATGCCTTCGCTATATCTGATTTGGAAATGATTCAGATATAATACCGTATTATCATCAATCTGTATACAGTTATCATTCCGTATCATATCGCTTATTTCCGTACTGTCTGCATCCGGATGTTCAAGCTCGTATAGCATACACTTCCATGCGAACTCACTAATATCAACCATTATTGTTTCTCCTGTTGCACGCTTAACAAACTGAAATGCAGAAAAATCTATGGGGATGCCGCTTCCATAAAAAATCACTTCTTTTTCCCCATTCTCATTCGGATAAAATACCTCTATCGGTTCATCGGTCTTCTCACTATAGCAATCGGCCTGATTCAGCATATCCATCGTTTGATAATCTTCCACATCCAACGTTCCCACAAGCTGACAGCAATGAATCGAATGCGTGTCGTAACTGGTCAAACGAGGGTCTATTTCCGGCTGTACATCCAGCATCTGCATGAAATCTTTCTCATAAATATCATATTCTGTCACGATATCCTTCGTCTGTGCCTGATACTTTAAGTATTTGTAAGAACCTTCCAGACGTTCATATTCAAGACTGGAAATCTCTTTTCCATCCAGAACCGCCTGATAATACTTTTTCAGGAAAGACTGCTGGCAGAAGTTTGAAACACGATACATATTGATGCCGGGCACAAAAACGGCAATGACAATCAATGCCCCCAGAAACAGCAGCATCGTTTCACGCTTTTCTTTCAGGAAACGCCAGATAAGCAGTGCTCCGATTTCAAACAAAATAAGCGCCATTCCCATATACCGGCCCGGCGTCACTCCATATTGACCAATTCGGACAATCATGGAATAAAGCTGCAAGCAAATGAGCGGTACGAACAAGTAAGGCAGCTTGGAGAACATTTTAAAATATCGAGTGTTATCATCGTAGTACGCGAACATGAGCCAGACCGGCATTCCCAAACAGAACAATGCGGATACGATGGAAAATACCTCGTTTGACGGAATTTCCCATAAAATAACAATTTTTATTAAATAAAGATATACGATTGCCATTCCACAGGCCGATAAGACCATCAGAATATATTTCACGATCGTCTTCAAAAACGCGCCCGGTTCATTTCCCATATCGCGGATGGCAATGATGCACATCGGCGCCAGATAGAAGCCGATGATGAGAATTTCACAGCATATCTCCAAATCGGAATAACTGTCTAAGAGCAGCGTATCAATGATTCCTATGATGAACAGCACGCCAAAAGATAAAAGCCAGAATACAATACAGGTTTTCATCAGATTGGAAAATACTTTCAGCGCGTATTCCGAAAACCCGATTCCCGATTTTTTATAACTGCAGTAAACCGTTCCGATGACCAGAAGAAGCAGATAACCATATAAAAACTGTTCCGTCAGTTCCGCCAGAACATCGCCCGAAATATGCACGATCTGCATATCCGCATCCAGGTCTGTGCCGAAGGCAGCGGGCAGCGCAATGACGGCTGCAGCAATCAGCGCGCACACTTTCCCTTTTTTTCGCTCTGTCAGGACAGTTTCCGCAAAAACAGCCCCAAAACAGAAATACAGAAGCGCTCTGCTGACTGCCATGAAAACAGGTCCGTCGAAAACCGTCACCTCATATTCATTTGTCAGCGCAATTAAAATGGCCGTATAAAGCGTAGTGAGCACAATCCCGACAAGCGTGACTCTATAGTCCTGAAAGGATGCCCTGATCTTTGCATAAAAACTTTTTATCGTTTTTTCCCATATCATCATGTGAGTCTCCATGCCGCTCCCGGCGGCAAAAGCCACCTCTTTCTCTCAGACTGTGATACCCATTATTTGAAAAGCAGGACTATGACTTCCCTAATCCTGCTTTTCCATCTTTAATAATTCTCTTCACTGATCTCAAAATAGCTTTGCGGATGCGCACACGTCGGACAGACGTCCGGTGCACTCGTTCCGACAACAATATGTCCGCAGTTGCGGCACTCCCATACTTTTACTTCGCTCTTTGCAAAGACAGCTGCCGTTTCCACATTTTTCAGCAATGCACGGTAGCGTTCCTCATGATGCTTCTCAATCGCGCCGACCAGACGGAATTTCACGGCAAGCTCCGGAAAACCTTCTTCCTCCGCCGTCTTGGCAAATCCCTCATACATATCCGTCCACTCGAAATTCTCTCCTTCAGCAGCGGCCGCAAGATTTTCAGCCGTACTGCCGATACCGCTTAATTCTTTGAGCCACATTTTAGCATGTTCGCGCTCATTTTCAGCTGTTTTTAAAAAAATCGAAGAAATCTGCTCAAAGCCCTCTTTTTTCGCAACAGACGCGAAATAGGTGTATTTATTCCTCGCACCCGACTCCCCTGAAAAAGCTGCCTGCAGATTTTTCTCTGTCTGTGTGCCTGTATATTTGTTCTGAGCCATAACTTATCCTCCTTATCTTCCAGAAAATGATATTTGTATTTTATTTATCATATCATCCCTTGGGGAAAAAGGCAAGCTTTCAAAAGGGAACGGTTCTCACAGCCGTTCCCCTTCCCACATAATCATATCATCAACGTATAGACTCATAATCCGGCAGATATTGCCGTGTATTTTCGAACATTCTTGAAAAGAGTTCCTTTGCCTGTTTCAAATTGAGCCGAGCCGTAATCGGGTCATTCAGGAAAGCACCGAATGCAAGCTGTGTATCTCTTTCCAAAGCAGCTTTTAATATCATCTCCTGGTTCTGCATATGCCTGCCCATCAAAAGTTTTACGCTGTCAGGAAGCGCTCCCGCCATAACCGGTTTTACGGAATCTCTGGAGAAAAGCGCATTGGTCTCCACCACAATTTCATGTGGAGCTTCAAGCTGCCCTTTATTCGGAAGGTTCACATTGGTAACAATTTCTCCCAGGCCCAATAGCGCTTTCATCTGCGCCACCCCTTCTTCTCCGGAAGGTTCAATGGGAATCGGCATTTCTCCGGAGGCATAAGCCCTGCTCTTTTCATTCAATTCCCTTTTGTTGTCAATGCGGTAATCGACCGGCGTCAGCGCGTACCCCCATGTTTCCACAGTCTCCGGATTTTTAAGATATTCCGGCACGAATTCAGCCAAATGCCGGTCTCCCGCTGCTGCGATCACTCCATATCTCCTGAACAGATCGAACTTCACTTTATTCTGCGACATAAAATGAAAATCCGTCACCTTATCGCAAATGCCTTCCTTATAGTGCTTTTCCACAAAACGCGCATAGATGGGAAACAGATCCATCTTTTGATAAGAAGCCTCCGTAATCCATGTAAAATGGTTGATACCCGCCACGTTCGTCCGAAGCTTATGCCTGTCATCCTCTTCGATTCCAAGCTCTTCCCTGATTGCCATCAGCAAAAGCCGTTGCGCACCAAATACTTCATGACAGCATCCAAAAGCCTTGATACCTGGAAATATCCGATACAATGCTCCCGTACAGACCGACATAGGATTGGTATAATTAATGACCCAGGCTTTCGGACAATATGTTTTTACCGCACTCGCGATCACTTCATACATTGGAATCGTTCTCAATGCACGAAAGATTCCGCCAGGTCCTACGGTATCCCCAACGGATTGCCAAATACCATATGCTTCCGGTTCATGCACATCGGAACGCATCTCCTCAAAGCCGGCCGGCAATATGGAAATGATAACAAAATCAGCTCCCGTAAGCCCCTCCGCCAAAGAAGATGCCGTTATAAAGTTCCATTTGCTTTTTGCACCTTCATACGCAAAGAGCCTGTTTCCAATAGCTTCATTTGCCCTTGCCGCTTCCATATCGATATCATACAACCGAATAGTTCCCGAAATTGCCTCTTCCAGATAGAGATCGCTCATCAGTTTCCATGCCCATCCCTGTGATCCACCGCCAATATAGCAGATCTGAATATCATCGCATCTTTTTTCATCATATTCCATTTTCACATATTCCTCCCATTCCGCTGCATTATGGCTTTATTCATAGCATACCTTCTCGGGCTTCCCGGTCTGCGCTGATCTATAGATGGCTTCCACCACCTGCAAGACTTTTAACGCTTCTCTTCCATTTACCAATGAAGGTTTTCCATTTAGAATACTTTCCGTAATTTCCTCAAGCTGAAGTCTGTGAGGAAATTCCGTTTCCTGTGTTTCATATGCTTCTTCACCTTCAATTTTCCATTCCTTTACGCTGTTATTCTGCAAGATTACACTCCCCCTGCTTCCATTTATATCGATTCTGGTATAAAAACCGGGCATGGCTACCGTGCTCGCCTCTAAGATTCCGAGCGCACCATTTTTGAACCTGACCGATGCCATACACAAATCCTCCACATCAATCCTTTCATGCCCCCTTGTGGCGCAATAGGCGAACACCTCATCCACTTCTCCCATAATATATTGGAACAGGTCCAGCTGATGGATCCCCTGGTTCATCAGCGCACCGCCGCCGTCATACTGCCGGGTTCCACGCCATTCTACCTCATCATAGTATGCCTGCCCCCTGTACCATTTCGTATGACAGCATCCTGCATGCAATGTCCCGAGCCGTCCTTCTCTGACCGCTTTAATGAGTTCCTTTGTATCCTTATCGTAGCGATGCTGAAAAATACAGCTCAAGGTCACATTATTTTCATCACAGACACGGATGAGCTGTTTTGCTTTTATTACTGATATGTCAATGGGTTTCTCCACGATCACATGCTTCCCCGCCTTTGCCGCCTTCATTCCCATATCGCCATGCATTCCACTCGCCGTCAGAATAATCACGGCATCCACATTTTTATCGCCAAGCATATCATCCAGATCAGTATAAACGAGCGCTCCTGTCTCCGCCGCCGCTTCTTCTGCTCTCTCTTTCGATTTATCGCATACGGCATACAGTACTGCTTTTTCCATCTGCTTCAGTGCCCTGATATGAGTCCTGGAAATAGCGCCGCAGCCTACAATCGCATAATTTATCTTTCTATTCATACCGCTATACTCCTTCCCATATAATGACAGACGTGATATAGTCCTCCGCTGGATGCAATACATTCGTATATATATCTTGATAGTCATAATGATCCGCTCGTTGGGATATCAATTTTTCCACGCATATTCTGCCCTCTGATAAAAAGCGCATGAAGCAGTCCGCATTGTCCTGAAACGTCCAATATCCGGGATAAGAAGAATCTGTCGGATTACATGAAATATGCGCACCGATAATCTGTATTCCCTTTTTATGCACGTCCCGGTAAAAATTTATTTCTGTACTGCCTCTTGTACTCCCCAGCATGATCACTCTGCCATACCTTCCCGTCAATCGGATTGCCAGCTCTACCGGTCCCGGCAGTCCTGTGGATTCAATTACCACCTGTGGCAATCTGCCGTCTCCAATATGCTGTAAAATTTCTTCGATATTTTCCTCTCTGGAATCAAAAACATGAGTACAGCCAAGTTCTCTCGCAAGGCAGCGCCTGCTTTCCACAATGTCGAGTCCGATGAGCGGTGACGCACCGTTTGCCTTTGCAAGCTGCATCGCCATCTGCCCGATCAGCCCAAGCCCTAAGACCAATGTCCTCTCGCCAAGCTCCAGTCTTGCTTTTCTGACTGCCTGCATGGAAATCACACCAATTCTGACAAATGCAGCCTGTTCAAAGCTGACATCGTCCGGAATATGCACCAGATTTCTACCTTCCACATTATGAATATTGGCATGCGGCATAATCCCAGCCACTCTGTCACCAGGTTTAAAATCTGTTACATCTCTTCCAACCTTCAATACGACGCCAGCTGCGCTGTAGCCAAGAACACGCGGATAATTGTGATCTGTATTTTCCAGCGTCATGATGAATGCACGTTCTGTTCCCGGACTGACAACAGAAGCTTTCACTTCAACCGTAACTTCTGTAGCTTTTGGTTCATCTATCGTCTCCTTTTTTTAAAAATACAATACCATCCTCCATGGAAGTCAGTCTCATCCTATCCATTTTTCTTTCCTTCCTTTCCAGAAAATTTATACGATTTTCCGCCTCTATCCCTTTACGCCGCCTTCCGTTGTTCCTTTCTTCATCAAAAACTCACTGAACGCATACATAATAACAACGGGTACAGAGGTGACAAGCGCTGCCGCCATCATCCGTCCCCAGATATAATCCGGTCGGTTAAACAAAGAATTCAGTCCAATTGGCAGCGTAAATAAATCAGCTGAACTCAAGAAGATCGTCGCATATAGAAAGTCATTCCATGCAATCATAAACGCATATACGAACACCGAAACAATCCCAGATACAGAAATAGGAATGACAATGTAAAGAATGCTCTGAACATAATTCAGTCCGTCGATTTTACCAGCCTCTTCTATCTCCTGAGGAATGGTGTCAAAAAAGCCCTTCAGCATATAAATCGATGTCGGAAGTGTCTGTACTACCATAATAATGATAAGCGCCTCCCTGCGGTTATAAAGTCCGACCGATGACAGCAGCCTGTACAAAGGCACGATCAGCAGGATACCGGAAAACATATATACACAGTAAAAGCTGTTGCTGATCGTCACTCTCCCGGGAAACCGAAGCTTTGAAAGCGCATATCCTGCCATAATACCGAAAATAAGAGAAATCGAAGCCGCCAGCACGGACACAAAAAGACTGTTTCTGAAATACTTTAAAAACGGAAATATGTTGGTGTTAAAGATATCCACATAATGCTGCAGGGTAAGTTTCTCAGGAAGAATCGTCGGCGGCACCTGAATCGCTTCCTTTGCTGTTTTTAAGGATACCGTGATCATGAAAAAAAAGGGAACCAGTATAACTGCCATGAGCAGCAAAATCCCAGCATAAAAGCATATGCCCCTCAGAATTCTTTTCTTCTTTTTACTCATATCGGAACACCTTCTTTCTCACCAACATAATAAAGCCGAATATCATGGCAAACAACAGAATAGAAATGGCCGCAGCCTTTCCCATATCCCGCATGGAAAACGCGTTTTCGTATAAATAAACACTGATCGTCTTTACCTGGCCGCTCAAAAGTGCGACTTCCGTATACATATAAAATACCCATATAGTACGCAAAGTCACGACTGTCGCAAGCACCGGCATGATTTCCTGAAGCGTGATCACCTTAAATTTCTGCCAGCCGTTCGCACCGTCCACATCCGCCGCCTCGTACAATGTCTTATCAATGGTCTGCAGAATGGCATAAAACGACATGAACGCATAAGGGAAAAATTTCCATACACAAAACAGCGTTACGAGCACAAAAGCGCTTATGGGCCGGTCGAACCATAACGGTGCTCTGTCAGCCATTTTAAGAACATCCACAAACAGGTAATTTACGATTCCGTAAGTGTTGTTAAACATATATTTCCATGCGAAAATCAGGGATACAGAAGGCACAATATAAGGAAGCAGTATCAGAGCCTTTATAATCTTTTTCCCGAAAAAACGTCGATTCAGCAAAATCGCCACAGCCAGTCCTGCCGCCGTGCTTAAAAATACGACCAAAACAGTAAACAGCAGTGTTACCATAAGTGCACTATAAAACGACGGATCCGCCAACGTTTTTGTAAAATTTCCAAAACCGACAAACTGCATGGATTTTTTTGGATTCACGGGTACCTTGTGAAAACTGATCATAAAATTGTAAATCATAGGATAGCCTATCAGCAATACGATCAGCAGTATACTGGGCGCTATCAATAGAAATCCGGCTATCATTTCTTTTTTTCTGTTCATCGCCTCACTCCTTACAAAACAGGGCTGCTGCCAACTGGAATAATCAGTAGGGCACAGCCCCGCATTAAGTCTGTTCAACTGTTTTATCAAACTATTCGGAAATCAGAGCCTCTATCTGCTTCTGTGTCTCATCCGCCACATCTTCCGGTTCCTTACCATTCACTGTAAGGTCGTAAATTGCTCTGGAAATAACATTCGAGCTCGTGATATCACCCATGCTGACAAAATTCCTGCCATCTACGATTCCGAAAAGAGAAATACTTCCAAAAGCCGCGGAAATCTCAGATGAGAGTCCCTCAAAACCTTTGATGATCTCGTTATCGAGATAGGCGGGATCATCAGCTACCGCAGGCATAACCGGCTGCTGTCCACCGGGCGCCATATGGAGCCATTCAATATTATTCTCCGTTTCCACCAAAAACTTTACAAAAAGGACCGCTGCTTCTCTTTCTTCATCATTTAAGCCGTCAGAAATGGAAAGCATGCCAACACTTCCGTAAGAAGCACTGTTTTCTCCAGTCACCAGCGCAAAACCGAAGTCATCCATCATTCCCTCATTGATCAGATCTTTTAAAATGTAAGTAGAGTAAATTCCCATTGGGACAGAACCATTGAGCAAAGCATCCTTTACTTCGGTCGTTCCGTTAGAGCCCTGAATGGAATACTGGTACAGTTCTTTATAGAAGGTCAATGCTTTGATCATTTTATCGGAATTAAAATCTGCCTCACCGTCGGCATTAAGCGCATTTGCACCAACTGACAGTGCGAACTGTGAAAAACTCTGCTCCGAAAACGAACCATCCACCGTAGGCAGTGCAATACCATATTTCTTGTTGTCAGGGTCATAGAATGCTTCCGCTGCAGCAAGAATATTATCCCATGTATCGGGAGCTTCCAGCCCCTTTTCTTCAAAAGCAGTCTTATTGTACCAGATTCCCTGCACCCAGCCTCCGACAGGCACTCCAATAAAATTCTGCCCGTCTTCCGTCGTATTAATCTTCAAAATCGCATCATAATATTCACCTGATTTCGATTCGATTACTTCGCGGATGGCATCCAGGTCAGCGAGTTCATTTCCAACCAGCCATTTCGCACGGTTCTGATTCACTTCAATCACTGCAGGCATACCGCCGCCGGCAAAGGCAGTCAACTTCGTATCGTAAGCGGAATCACCGTCCACAGGCACCTGTTCCACTGTAATCCAAGAATATTCCTCTTCGAACTTATCAATAATCCCTTGAATCGTCTGTTGCCGTTCTTCCTCCACCATGCTGTGCATGAACTGAATGGCAACGGGATCCCTCTCCTCTGTTTCCGCAACAGAAGGAGCCTCAGCCTGGCTCTCGGCCGGTGCTGTATTGGGCTGCTGCTGTGGAGTTTCTTCTGCTTTTTCTCCGCCGCATGCCGCGAGGCTGAATGTCATTGCCGTCGCTAAAATTACTGCCAATGTCTTTTTCATCTTTTTCATAACTTTTCCTTCCTTTCTCTTATTTTTGTTCCTTTTGTTATACTAATGAAGCTTTTTCCGTTTGACAGGATAAAGCATACATTCTCATACAGCTATCCATCGGAAACCGAATGGCGCAATCTCCACATTGTCTGTCACCTTTTCTCCCGTCATCAGATCCATGCCGCTTACACCGGCCCTTTTCACCATTCTGTCCGAAAAGTTGTGGAGGCAAAGTACTGTTTTCGTTTTTCCGGTTCTGACATAGGAAAACAATTCCTTCTGCCCTTTTAAAACTGTCTGTTCCGCATGGGTATCAAAAGCATCACAGTTCTTTCTTATCCTGATCAACGCTTCCAGTTCTTTTCTTATTTGCGCCTCCTGGCTCTCTGCATTTTCAAGCTCCTTTATCAACGTCTCATAAACAAATTTTTTTCGGTTAATGCTTCTTTTCATTCCTGTTTCCGAAACGCCTTTCATATCATTTTCCACACCAAGATAAGAATTGATATAAACGGCCGCATCCCCTTGCATTCCCAACAGTACACCATGTGCATTTAAATATCTGCATTTTGCTGTTTCAAAATCAAAATCTTCTTTCAATGCCGAAAAATAGGATACATTCACTTCATATACACTTTCGGAACCATCTGCATTTTCTTTGTAAGAAACCAATGCCCCTGACTTTTCCTGCAAATGTGTGATCAGCCCATCGATTTCTTCCTCCGGTACAATGTTCCTGACCGGATTGACACCAATTCCGTCATGAGATGCAAGAAAATTGAAAAAGCTTGTCTTATTCGAAGGCAGCGAAAGCCTCGACGCCCAGTCAGACAGCACTGACGCTTCCTTTTTATAAAAACTATAGAGCACCAGCATGGGCAATGGAAACTGGTATACCATATGGCTTTCATCATATCCGTTTCCAAAATATTTAACATTATCCGCATGACCCACGTTTGTTTCCGTCACAATCCTGCCTTCCGGACAGACCTCCTCCATCATACTGCGGAGCAGCTTTACAATCTTATGTGTGTTTTCATGGTGCATACAAGTGGTTCCTGGTTCCTTCCAAAGAAAACCGATGGCATCCAGCCGTATCCATGTTCCACCCTGTTCCAGATATGTGAGAAATATATCAGCAGCAGCCCAAAAAACTGCAGGATTACGATAATTCAAATCTATCTGGTCTGCACTGAATGTAGTCCAGTAATATCTCTCGCCGTTTGCCGTAGAAAACTTCGTGAGCAGCGGCGTCGTTCTTGGCCTTGTTACCATGGATAGATCTTCTCCCGGGTCCGTCTCTATGAAATAATTTTCATACACTTCATCTCCGGCAAGGCATTTTAAGAACCAATCGTTTCGCGCCGACACATGATTGCATACGAAATCATACATCAGGGTAAATCTGTCTGAAAGCCTTCTCAAATCTTCCCAGGTTCCCAATCCATCGTTCAGACTCTTGTAATCGATAACCGAAAATCCATCATCCGATGAATACGGACAAAATGGGAGGAAATGCACTGCATCGAATACGCCGTCCAGATACATTTTGGCAAACTGTCCAAACAGAGCCAGTTTATCATCCTTCCCGCAGAACTGGTCCGGATAGGTAATCAATATGACATATTGCTCTTTTGAGCAGCCTGTCCTGTTCTTCAATATCCTGCGTGTATTCTGCATTCTTTTTTCCAGTTTCGGCAGCCATACAGCCGCTGCCGTACTGCCGTAAATATCAGCATAACGCTCTTTCCAATCCATACTTCTGCTCTCTTCTACTCTTTCTTCCTTAATTTTCTCTTCCATTCCTTTTCTCCGGTATAATCCTTTTGTGGTAGCGTTTTCATGAAATAATTGTTGATATCGTACGCTATTTTCGGAAATTACTCTTATTTTTTTATGTTTTTTATACTTTTTCTTTTATTTGTTCGTTTTCTTGTGGAAGCGTTTTCATGATTTGATTATAAACAATGTCATAATGTTTGTAAAGTGCTTTTTCAAAATTTTTTATTATAATAATTTATTTTTTGATCAGAATCTACATTTAACATTGATTATATATACATTTTATCTTAATTCCCCAATTTCTTTCATTTTCTTTTTTTCATCTTTTTTTCCTTGCGTTCCTAAAATATATTTGATATAATTTTCATATATAAATGAAAATTTTTGCATGAGGGAGAAACTATGAAACCAACAATTCAATTAGTGGCCAAAAAAGCCGGTGTTTCCATGTCAACCGTTTCGAGGGTAATGAACAATCATCCGGCCGTACTGCCCGAAACCCGCTCCAAGGTATTATCTGTCATGAAGGAGCTGGATTATATTCCAAATCAGCTTGCCAGAGGGCTTTCTACCAACGGTTTTAACAATATTCTTATTATCTTTACACGTTCTTCTACGCAGGCCGCAGATAATCCTTACTTCGGCAACATAATCGGCTCTATCGGCATGGTTGCAGAACAAAATGATTATGATCTGATCCTGCACTCCAATAACAATGAAGATGATGAAATCGAGAAAGCACTTTCCATGATCAACAGCAAACTCATCAAGGGCATTGTTCTGCTGAGCAGCCGTACCAACAACAAATTTCTGGAAGTTCTTGCTGGTACCAGGATTCCTATCGTGGTAATCGGCAAGTATAACCCTTCTCTTCAATCAGAATATATCGTTTCCGTAGATACTGATAATTATCAGGATTGCTATGACATCGGCGATTATCTGCTGCAGATGGGCCACACGCATATCGGCTGTATTCATGCCCCCTTAAACCATTATGTAGCTGTAGACCGCGTACAGGGACTTAAAGACTGCATGAAAGCCCGCCATATTACGGTAGATGAAGATTGTTTTGTTGACGGCGGAGATACTGTAGATACAGCCTACATGGCCGCCTTAAATCTTCTCTGCTCCAATCAACAGCTTACCGCCATCTTCGCTACCGATGATATTAAAGCGCTCGGTGTCTATAAAGCGGCACGCAATATGAACCTGCGGATCCCGGAAGATATTTCCGTATTCGGCCATAATGATTTTGATTTTTCCGCGCTTCTCACACCACCGCTTACCACCGTGCGTGTTCCCATTCATGAACTGGGTATGATTTCTGCATCAAAGCTGTTTTCTATGATCAAGGCAGAAAAAAAAGAAGCAAATCAAATGCTTCCTACTAAAATGCAGTTTCGCAGTTCCGTTGCCAATCTGAACAAATTGTGACCTATAAAATACGAGGAGGAACTTTTATGCACATTGTAATCGCACCGGATTCCTTTAAAGGAACCCTCTCATCGGAACAGATCATTCAAATCATTTCTGCCGAGGCCCGACTCCATTTTCCCGAGGCATCCATCACAGGTGTTCCCATCGCGGACGGCGGCGAAGGCACTTTACAGGCAGTCCTCGCTTCGCGGGACCAGACTTCGGCATATTTCCGTTACGAATCCTGTTTTTGAAAAAACAAAAGCATCCTATGCGATTTTTGAAAGTTCAGACAGTGAACCCGCCGCCATTATTGAAATGGCTGCTGCATCCGGCATCACATTACTTTCATCCTCTCAAAAAAGCGCTCTTAAAACAACCTCTTACGGCACCGGCGAATTAATCGCGGATGCACTCAGACAAGGTATCCGCAATATCACTGCCGCCATCGGCGGAAGCGCTACTAACGACGGGGGAATAGGAGCCATGTCAGCACTCGGTTTTCGCTTCCTGGACAAAAATGACAAAGAGGTAATTCCTACGGGAGAACACTTAATCAATGTCGCCCGCATTGATACTTCCGCCATACTGCCGGAGCTTACGGAGAACGTTTCCTTTACCATAATGTGCGATGTCCGCAATCCATTTACCGGTCCATGCGGCGCCACTTATACATATGGCCCACAGAAGGGAGCCTCGCCGGAAACACTCGCGCAGTTAGAAGAAGGCATGCTGCATTTTGCCGATGTAATCAAAAGGGATTTGGGAAAAGATATCAAAGATGTTCCGGGAGCCGGCGCTGCCGGTGGACTGGGCGGCGCTCTCTGCGCCTTTCTGGACGGTAATCCGAAATCCGGCATTGAAACCATGTTGGACCTCGTCCGATTTAATGAAATCATTGAAAAGGCTGATATCATCATTACGGGAGAAGGCTGCGCAGACGGACAGTCCGCACAGGGAAAAGTCCTCTGGGGAATTGGAACAAACGCCAAAGAAAAAGGGATTCCTGTAATCGCCATCACAGGCGGTATGCTTCCTGATGCAAAACAGCTCTATGACTGCGGCATTACGGCAATCGTTCCCGCTTTGAACTATGCGATGCCGTTGAAAGAAGTATTAGAGCATTCCCAAAGCCTGCTGCATGATGCCGCCGAAAGAACCTTTCTCCTGCTCAAGACAGGGATGTCCCTCGCAAAATGATCAGAGTCTGTCGGCTCCAAAAGAGCACACCTTATGCTTTATCGCCGCTGTTCTACACCCTCAGCCTGTGGAATGCCCTGACGAACTTTCCTTCTCTGATGTCGTACTCGGTAGAATAGCGCCATTTTCTGATGCCGTCAGCAGTATGATAATGAATCTCAAAACGTTTTAACTGTCCGCAACTTTAAGCGCCAAAAGCATTTTAGGACCCAGATATCCTCCCATGACAAGAACCTCTATAGCTCCCATCCAAAGAAAGTCCATAACCATAATCTTCCCTCTGACTTGTATACCATACTCAAAATAATACTCGTAAAAAAGGTAATTCGCAAGAAATGAATCAACAAATGCGCCACACAATTCTAAAACAAGCCAGATTGTCAGGGATTTCATGACATTATGAAAGACTTTGATCAGATATTCCCCGAAACGCAACCTCGTCTTTTTAAAACTTTTATAGACTATCGCCACAGACAATATCAGCAGAATGCCGCATAGGAACCGTTCTGCATAATACTTCATGTATGTGCCTCTGGGTCCGGCAATCTGTTGTATATTCACAGGCAGGATTCTATACATCTGCACAGGCAAATCTTCGTTTACGGCTGCCGGTGAGAAAATATTCAAATCTCCACAGGCAGCTGCTGCCCCTGAAAAAATAACCGCAATGATATAACCGCATATACATTTCATTTTACTTTTCGCAAAATAGGTCTCTATGAATAAAGAGAAAATAATCAGATAAGGGAATGTTCTGGAAATCATATCGACCCAAAAATGAATATCCCAGTAGTGCTCATAAGGGATTGCAGCTCTGGCGGCTTCCCATAGGGTGTACGACAGGATGATGACCAAAGTCATCCGATTGCTTTCAAATGCTGATTTTATTTGACGGATATCGTTTTGTATGTATTGAGACACGGGTATCTTCATGATTTCATCTTCTCCATAAGGCCATTATTATAGACATAAAAGGAAACCGTCCACAAAGCGAATGCGCACTGCATACAGAGTATCTCTATCATCTCTGCTGTATAATCCGCTCGTCAATCCTTCGTACTACGCTATTGGTATAAGCAGTAAAATATTTTAGCCAAAATCCGCGTCCTGTTGGATTAAAGCTTTCAAAGTTCACGCCAAGCCTGGTATAGCCTTCTTCTTTCAGTGCGGCTATGGTAAAGTTCAATAAATTTTGATACACTCCCTTACCCCTGTGCTCCGGCTGGCAGTATGCACCGGTAATATGCCGATAAATTCTTCCTGTTGCAGCAAAGGGTTCGCCGGAAGCTGAAATTCTTAAAAATGCACATATTTTGCCGTTCTGTTCTGCCACAAAGTAACGTGCCTCTTCCTGCATAGAGGATATCACAAACGCCTCTTGTGTTTCGGGCTTGCGGTTTATAAAGAAAGGACTTTTACAGTAATGGCGGTATAGCGCCAAATAAAGCGGATAAACTAAATAATACTCCGCTTTTGGCAATTCGACAAACACATAGCCCGCACAAGGTTTACAGTCAATCAATTCCATCGGACGAATTGCATACAAACAGCGCAGGCCGAAACCATAACGATAAAATATAGTCATCCGATTCTTTAAATTTTCATTTTTAAACGAGCCAATATGTATATAAAAACGCCACAATTCAAAAAATTATGGCGTTTTATCTGTCTTTATTTATTATTTTTCCGTCTTTTATACATCTTACTTAGAACTTCCCAGCCTTCGCCGCTTCCTCGATTGAAACAGCCACAGCTACCGTAGCGCCAACCATCGGGTTGTTTCCCATACCGATCAGCCCCATCATCTCAACATGTGCCGGTACGGAAGAAGAACCTGCAAACTGCGCATCGGAGTGCATACGTCCAAGTGTATCCGTGAAACCATAGGAAGCAGGACCTGCCGCCATATTATCCGGATGAAGGGTACGCCCTGTGCCGCCGCCTGAAGCTACGGAGAAGTATTTCTTTCCGGCTTCTGTTCTTTCTTTCTTGTATGTACCTGCTACCGGATGCTGGAATCTCGTCGGATTGGTAGAGTTACCTGTGATAGAAACGTCAACGTTTTCCTTCCACATGATTGCAACGCCTTCCGGAACGGAGTTAGCGCCGTAGCAGTTTACTTTGGAACGAAGACCTTCGGAATATGCGATTCTTTCGATTTCCTTTACTTCATTCGTATAAGGATCATATTCTGTCTCAACAAATGTAAATCCGTTGATTCTGGAAATAATCTTTGCTGCATCTTTGCCGAGACCATTCAGGATAACACGAAGCGGTTTCTGGCGTACTTTATTTGCCTTCTCTGCAATACCGATTGCACCTTCTGCAGCTGCGAAGGACTCATGACCTGCCAGGAATGCAAAGCAGTCTGTTTCCTCCTCTAATAACATCTTGCCCAGATTACCATGGCCAAGACCTACTTTTCTTGTATCTGCAACGGAACCGGGAATACAGAATGCCTGAAGGCCTTCTCCAATTGCCGCAGCAGCGTCAGCCGCTTTCTTACAGTCTTTTTTGATTGCGATTGCAGCGCCTACCGTATAAGCCCAGCAAGCGTTCTCAAAACAGATCGGCTGGATTTTCTTAACCTGCTCATAAACATCCAGGCCAGCATCTTTTGTAATTTTCTCAGCTTCTTCGATAGAAGAAATGCCGTAAGTATTTAATACCGAATTGATTTTGTCAATTCTTCTTTCATATGATTCAAATAAAGCCATCTTATCTTATTCCTCCTGTTTATTTTTCGTACGAATCCCTCACTTCATTCCTTTTATTCGCATCTTGGATCGATAATCTTAACAGCATCATCAACGCGGCCATACTGTCCACATGCTTTTTCATATGCAGTATTCGGATCATCACCTTTCTTGATGAAGTCTGTCATCTTGCCGAGACTTACAAATTTGTAACCGATGATCTCATCATTTGCATCGAGCGCAATACCTGTTACATAACCTTCTGCCATTTCGAGGTAACGAGGACCTTTCTTCAAAGTACCATACATCGTACCTACCTGGCTTCTCAGACCTTTTCCCAAATCCTCAAGACCAGCGCCAACAGGAAGACCTTCTTCCGAAAAAGCGGACTGTGTACGTCCATAAACAATCTGTAAGAACAGCTCTCTCATAGCAGTATTGATAGCGTCGCATACAAGGTCTGTATTCAGCGCTTCCATAACGGTCAGACCAGGTAAAATTTCAGACGCCATAGCAGCAGAGTGTGTCATACCTGAACATCCGATTGTCTCAACCAAAGCTTCCTGAATGATACCCTCTTTTACGTTCAGGGTCAGCTTACATGCGCCCTGCTGAGGAGCACACCAGCCTACACCGTGTGTCAAACCGGAAATATCTTTTACTTCTTTTGCCTGAACCCATTTTGCTTCTTCTGGGATTGGAGCACAGCCATGATGTACGCCCTGTGCTACGGTACACATTTCTTCAACTTCTTTTGAATAAATCATGTGATAACTCCTTTCGATTATGTAATAATATTTGATAACAGATTATCTAGATGACCTCCCATAATCTGTCATAACCGCTGTTTCTATTTTCGCATATTACAGCTGAAAAATCCAGTCCTTTCTCAAATTTCCGGCAGAAATTCTGATGGAATTTTCCGATAGAATACGACAGGGCTGCCCTTTCCTATCCGATGAAATATTCCGAGATGTCAATTGCATTGAGCAGGCCAAGCGAATTTTCTTCTTTGCTCTCCAGCCAGCTTGCGCTGTACCTGCACCAGCAGCGCAGAGAGTAATTGAATACCTCTTCCGTACACCTCGCATGAGGATCCTGTTTATTCATCTTTTTGAAAATACAATCCTCACAGGGCGCGTCCCTATGCTGAATCGCTTTATAACAGATATCACCTATTTTAACATCCGGCGTTTTCATCAGCACCTTTTTATTGACAAAACCAATCTCATAAGTATTGGCATTGACAATGTACGCATAGCTGTCCAGATTATCAAGCATCGCTATCTGTGTTGCAAAATCATGCAGCCGGTCCATCAGGCCAATCTGCAGAATATGCGCCTCCAGAATTCTAAACAGCGAACGCAGCTCTTCCATTACATTATTTTCAAATTCCAGCTGTACATCTTCATGGTTTTCAAGAATAATTGCTCCGAGAAACGCTCCATTTGACGTAATCGGATAATACAGCATACTTTTGATTCCCTCCGACTGGAGATAATATCGAAGTTCCTCCACCAGCATATCATATTCATGAATCACGCTGCAGTTCTTGAAAGAATCATATAAAACCTCATAAACGACACGACGCAGCTCATAATGCTCTTTTTTCTCATCTTTCATTTCATAGCCATGAACGGAGAACTGCACCTGCGTGGAAAGCGGCAGGCCGCCACCTTCGTTTCCGCAGATATAACCCCTGTGAAATCTGTAATGGACTGTAATCAACTCAATAGCAGACTGTAATGCGGCTTCCATGACATTGCCCTCAAAAAGGATATTCATTACCATATCTTCCGTATTCCAGCCAAGCTCCATACCCTTCTCCGGGTCATAGGCTATATTTTTATTCTTTCTGAGTGCATGATAGGCAGTCGTAACTGCCGCATCATAAATACGATACCCGCTTCTGCCTCTCGTCCTTACCCTGATCAGGGCTCTGTTCGCTTTCTCATAAAGCTCATCATAAGTAATTCCGTGATAGGGAAAAATGGCAATGCCGACACGGCTGCTCACTTCAATCTCTTTTTTCTGATAGGGCAGCCTGAAATGAAGATTATCCACTAAATCGGCAGCAATCCTGTCAGCATCGGACAGATTGTCAAGATTCCTGATATACACAACGAATCTGTCGGTATCAATTCTTCCGATCACATCGCTTCCCCTGGCAATCCCATTGAGCTGTATACCTGTTTCCATCAGGATTTTCCCGCATTGCGCCTGTCCCAGCAATTCGTTCACATTCTGAATATTATCCAGTTCCACGATCATCAGAACACTTAAAACGGAACTTGTATTTTCTTCCCGAAGTGCATTACCGATCAGCCGTATTGCCGCATCTTTTTCATTCAGATTGGTCAAGGCATCTCTCTGTGCGCGAAGCTGCAGATTGAGTTCATGCAATTTCTTTTCGTGAATATTGATCAGCCGTCCTACGATTCTCGTGACATATCCTTCCGCACCGAGAAGTGAAGTCAGATTCATCTGATACCAGGTATAATCATCATCAAATTTTTTGGTTCTGACTTCGATGCTATCATGTTTGGGAGAACGCAAAAGACCGTTCCAGATTGCTTTATAATTCTCCCGATCCTCGCCGAAAATGGTATTATCATCAATATCTCCACCGAAAAAGTTCGTCTCATCGAACTGCTGCATATATCTGTTTATGATCAGTTCTCCGGTAGACGCATACTCACTGGAATTCTTTATAATCAATACATCCGTCTTGGCGTTATAGTCGATGATCTTCTCTCCTTCGGCTTCCAGAAGAATATGTAAGCGTTCCGCCTGCTGATGCAGTTCTTCTTCCACGCTCTTTTTTTCCGTAATATCCTGAATCACACAGACGATAATATACTTGGCACCTTCTCGGGCATACAGGTTTCCCCGTACCTGCAGCCATCTAAGGCCGCCGTTTGCCGTTACGGTACGAAATTCCACTTCAATAGAGCCATCATCCTTCAGTACATCTTCGATGCCCTGTTCAAAAATCGGCAGATCTTCCGGGATAATGCTCATTCTGACATGTTTCAGATACTGCATTCCACTCATTCTGGAATAACCAAGCATACGAAAAAAACCGTCATTGACAAAAATCGGCGTCAATTCTCTGTTCTCATACTCGAAAAAACAGATACCGGCAATGATATTGTTTATCATGGAGCCAAAATTTTCAACATTCATTTCTTCTATTGCCATATTTCCACCCCTTATTCGCTTCTGCGGACGTTCATTCAATAGTTTGAAAAGAAATTTAATCCCTCTTGGCGGCTACTTCTCCCTGCTTTTTGTAGATGCTGTGCGCAGGAATAAATCCTCTTACCATGGAAACAGGATAAATATTGGATTCTTTTCCGATAATCGTACCCGGATTTAAGACTGAATTACAACCGACTTCCACATGATCGCCGAGCATTGCTCCGAATTTTTTAAGTCCAGTCTCGCTTTTCTCTTCTCCTGCCCTCACAACTACCAGCGTTTTATCGCTTTTTACATTGGATGTAATGGAGCCTGCGCCCATATGTGCCTTAAAGCCCAAAATACTGTCTCCCACATAATTGTAATGAGGAACCTGCACCTTGTTGAACAAAATAACGTTTTTCAACTCCGTGGAATTACCAACAACTGCCCCCTTGCCGACAATGGCATTTCCTCTGATAAAAGCACAATGTCTAATTTCTGCTTCCTCATCGATGATTGCCGGACCGTTAATACAAGCCGACGAATACACTTTAGCAGATTTCGCAATCCAGATATTCTCACCCTTTTTCTCGAACTTATCTTCCGGAAGCGTATTGCCAAGTTTTACGATGAACTCACCAATCTTCGGTAAGACCTCCCATGGATAAGTCGCATCCGCAAAGACATCCTTCGCTATCGTTTCCTCCAATGTATAAAGCTCTTTAATTATAACATCTTTTAATCCTGTTGACATCTTTTTTCTCCTTTTCCTTCCTAAAAAGTTTTTCAGGGAAGTATCCCTATGATTTTTTATAAAACTGCGAGGCATAACGGAATCTGGCATTCAGTGTCACCTGATTATTCATCTGCTTCACAATATTTGTCCTTCTCGTCACAAAATCATCCAGTTTGTTCATATATTCTTCTGCCGAAATAGAGCCGTCGGCTACCAGATTCAAGCCCTTCTCCCAGCTGGCCGTAAGTCGTGGGTCGAGGAGTGGTTTGATAGAGGAAGAGACCACCTCATAAATCATTTCACCAAGCAGCGTCGGCGTAATGACCTGCGTTTTCTTATTTAAATCCAAATACCGGATATGTACGAGTTTTTTCAAAATTTCCGCTCTCGTTGCGGAAGTACCGATACCGCTTCCCTTAATCTGGGCACGCAGTTCTTCATCTTCTATAAACTGGCCTGCATTTTCCATCGTCAATATCATGGAACCGGAATTATAACGTTTCGGCGGCGTCGTCTCGCCTTCCTTAATCGTATATTCCTGCAGTACAAGTTTTTCGCCCTTCTTTAATCCCTTCAAAACTTCCATAAAAGATTCATCACAGGCTTCTTCGGTCTGTCCATTCTCCGCGCCGTCTTCTTTTTTATCCTCTTCCGAAGATTTCACCTCCGACCCCTTTCCCGCCTTATTTGCGGTAAAAGAATACTGTGATACTTTTAAATAGCCGCTCTCTGCAAGCACCTTGAAATTGGAAAAAAAGACTTCTCCCTTGATTTCTACTTTCAGGCTGATTTTCTGATAAACGGCCGCCGGATAAAAAATGCTCAGAAATCTTCTGACAATGCACTCATAAACTTTCGCCGCAGTCGGATTCAAGCTTCCCAGACTGTTAAAGCCCTGTCCGGTCGGAATAATAGCGTAATGGTCGGTAATCTGCTTGTCATTGACATAACGGGTCTTTGCAATACTTTTATAACTGCCTTTCGTGAGAACCTCTTCCGCCAGTTCCCTGACGATTCCATATTGTTTCAGGCCGCCGATATTCTTATGGATTTCCTTTGTGACCGCCGTAGACAGCACTCTCGCGTCCGTTCTCGGGTAAGTAGTCAGTTTTTTTTCGTATAATTCCTGTGCAATCCGCAGCGTTTCATCGGGGCTGATCTTGAACAGCTTGGAACAGTCGTTCTGCAGTTCTGCCAGATTGTATAAAAGCGGCGGATTCTTCGTTTCTTTCTTCTTTTCCATGCTCTGGAGCATCGGTTCGGATATGGGTTCTTCCGACAAATATTGAATCAGTTCCTGCGCTGTCTCTTTTTTCTGAAAGCCGTTCTCCTTATAAAGCAGAGGTGATGCAAAATAGCGGGAACCTTCTACGGCCTTCCATTCACAGCTGCATTTTCTGCCACGGATGTCGATATCCGCCAGCACACGGTAAAAAGGTATTTTCACGAATTCCCGGATTTCCCGTTCTCTGTTGACCACCATACCGAGCACACAGGTCATGACCCTGCCAACTGATATGACAGCCTTGTCAGCTTTTAAATAGGACTTGACGGGATAACTGTATTTTAATGTCAGCACTCTGGAAAAATTAATGCCCATCAGGTAATCTTCCTTCGCGCGCAGATAAGCTGCATCGCTCAGATTATCATAGGCTGACAGGTCTTTCGCTTCCCGGATGCCCCGCAGGATTTCTTCTTCCGTTTGGGAATCAATCCAGACTCTTTTTCGGGCTTTTCCGGTCACTTGCGCCTGCTGTTCCACCAATCTGTAAATATACTCCCCTTCTCTTCCGGAGTCGGTGCAGACATAAATCGTCTCCACATCCTCACGGTTCAAGAGCCCGCTTACAATCTGAAACTGTTTTTTTACACCATCAATGACTTCATACTTGAATTCCTCCGGGATAAAAGGAATCGTATCAAGGGACCATCTTTTATATTTTTCGTCATAAGCCTCCGGATAGCTCATTGTAACAAGATGTCCTACACACCATGTCACCACTGCTTCATCGGACTCCATATAGCCGTCCCGGTTGCTCATCCGATACTTCAAAGCCTTTGCAAATTCCCTTGCAACGCTGGGCTTTTCTGCAATAAACAAATTTTTTTTCATAATTCCTCATATTGGATATTTTTTAAATATCCGTGATCTGTACCAATTTCAAATTCTTTTTCACTTTCGCCTCCAAATCCAGTTTTTCGTCGAAACCGGAGGCCGTATACAAATAAATATAATCCACGCCTAACTTTGCTTTTCTGGCATAAGATAACAGCCACTCATAATCTTCATAGGTCATCATCGCCTTTTCCCAGTTACAAAGTGCGATCAGGGTCCTGCCTTCCACGTCCTGCGCGATGACATCGATCGTACCTTCTTTTCCAACCCATTCACCGCTCTTCTCAAAATGTATTGGAAGTCTGCCCCGTTTATTCAGCTTTTCAAGATGTTCACGACATACCTGCTTGAAGCAGCCGGACACATATTTCCTGAAAACGGGATAAATAAACCGATTATAGTATTCGCCCACCGAAATCGTCTGCAAGGCGCTCATGTATGGATACATATAGGTAAAATAGAAATTAACATAGGGATGAACAATCCGGTAGAGCCCTTTCTGCGCATTTTCTTTATCCGCCATATCATAGGAAAAAACTTTCTCCACCAGTTCCAGTTCCATGAGATTTTTTAAATACACACTGATTTTGGCACGCGAAAATCCCGTGTGGAGATAGATATCATTTAACTTGTACTTTCCGGAAGCAATAGCCGCAAGAATCGTATTATACACGCTCGTTTCCCGTAGCTGCTCCGCCACCATACGGTCCCATTCTTCAAACAGATAACTGTCCCTGTTCAAAATGTGCCGGCAGATATTCTGCTGTATCGTCAATTTGTCATCAAACTGATTCCATAACCCCGGAAATCCACCCAAAATAGAGTATGCTTCCACACACTCCTCTATTCTGAAATCAGGAAAACGATGTACAATATCGACAAAAGACAGGGCACGTATCTTCAGCAGACCGGACAGTGCGTACGCCGCCTCTCCGATTCTGGTGATCATACTGTTTTCGATCCAGGCGATTGCCGAACTGCTAAGCAAGACCATCACACCGTTTTTTTCATCCAAAGCATTCAAAAACTGCACGAGCCCGCTCATGAAATGTTCACTCGTTTTGGCGATATGCTGAAATTCATCAATGATCATGAGCTTTTTGCCGCCCCCGGCACACACAGAATTGAAAATATCCGGAAAATCAGGAAATTCTTTTGTTTCCATGCCGGCGTTCCGAAGCTGCATCCCCCATTGATACAACTGCTCCCGCTCCGAACAGGGCTTTGCGAGATAATAATGGCTCTGTTTTTCTTTCGAAAATTCTTTTAAAAGGGCAGTTTTTCCGATATGCTTTTGTCCATATACAACAAGAATCTGGCTGCCTGCTTTTTCGTAATACTGCTCCAGATATTGTAATTCCGCTATCCTGCCTGCTAACATAAAAACCCCTCATTCCTGTCAAGTTATCATTCATACAAGCATTTCTGCAAGCAATTCTTCGATTTCTTCCGGCGGCATTGGCCTTCCTAAATAATACCCCTGTATATTGTCACAATCGATTGCGGACAGGTAGTCGAACTGCTCCTGTGTCTCCACTCCTTCTGCAATCGTTTCAAAGCCCAGTTTTTTCACCATATAAATAATGGATTCCGTTATAATCCTTGTGTTCTCATCCGTGATGACCGTATCGATAAAAGATTTATCCACTTTCAGCGTATCGATCGGCAGTCCTTTTAAATAGGAGAGGGAAGAATATCCCGTTCCGAAATCATCTAACGATATTTTAACGCCTATATTCCGTAATGTAACGAGTTTCTCCGTCACCTCTTTAAAATTATCGATGAGGATCGTCTCCGTAATTTCCAGCTCGATCTCTTCTGGAGAAATATCATATTTTCCAAGAATCTTCATTACCTTATCAACAAAATCCGGCTGTTTATATTGAATTGCCGAAATATTCAGCGAAAGAATCATGGCGTAATGATATTTCTTTTTCCACTCCGCGTAAATGCGGGCGCTTTCCTCCATGACCCATGTGCCGATGGGAACAATCGTACCGTTCTTCTCCGCAATCGGTATAAAGACATCCGGCTTGATCGACTTGCCGGTCTCATCTTTCCACCGGATCAGTGCTTCCACGCCCCGCAATATTCTGTCAGCAGTATGAAACTGCGGTTGAAAATATAATGTAAAATTCTGCGAAAAAACAGCTTCCTTCAATTTATTTTCAATCGTTACATTCTTTAAAAAATCTTCCAGAATGGAACCATCAAAATACTGAATCCTGCCTTTTCCGTTCTCTTTTGCCCGGAACATAACAATTTCTGCACAATTGATCAAATCCAATGTATCGGAAGCCGCTTCCGGATATTCCGCAATGCCGACGCTGATAGTTAAAAAAATTTCCTGTCCACTGCTTAAACGAAACGGCCTTTGCAATCTTTCCGATATTCTGGCATAGACCGACTCAACGCTTCTGTCTCCATAAGGATGATAAACACCAATACAGAAAATATCTCCGTTAAAATGAGATATCACAATATTCTCATCTTCAAGTTCTGCCAAAAACTGTCCGAAGGTCTGTACGATTTCGTCTCCGATAATGATACCCAGTTCATCGCTCATTCTCCGAAAATCGTCCAGATCAATGAACATAACAGCCACTTTACGCTCTTCTTCTTTTGCCCGACGCACAAACTCGCCGAGAAGACGCACAAAATAGTTTCGATTATATAATCCCGTCAAGAGATCGTAATACGCCATATAGGTCAATTCGTCATTCTGTGAATTGAATTTCGTCACATCCTTGAAACGGATGATCTTATCCGCCGGATGACCCTCTTCATCATAGACGATCGTAATCTCTACCTCGACCCACATTCTGCCGTCTTTCATCTTAACATCGATCGCCGTGGACCTCATCCCTCTTTTTTCGATAAACAGTGCTTCCTTCAGCGGCGTAACATATTTTTCTTCCACACAGTCATAAAATCTGGAAAAGTCCTCTCTGCTTTTTACCTGAAAATCAAAGAAATAATCCCAGTTCGCAATCGTCTGAACCGTATCTTCTTCATAATTGTAATAAAGAAAAGCGCTGTTCGACGTTTCACAGATCAGATGAAGCATTTTAACATCCTTCATCAGCTTTCTGTTCACAGAACTCAGTAATTCTATCTGCCCCCGCAAATCATCCATACCAATCTCCTATATTTCCCTAACCCCCATGTCGCGGCCATACCGCAACTCAAATTCCAAGACAAGCAAGCTTCTGACACACTCACTTGTCAAAGAGAATGCCTCTTCGCGGCATCTCAAATTCCAAAACAGACAGACATATCAGGGAGAATGCCCTCTTTGGGAACATTCTCCGGGTAAGAAAGGTTCGCTCCGCGAACCATAGAACTTCTTGACGTTTCACCCTCTGGTGAAACGTCTTTAGAAGTTCTTCTTACCCTATGTACCCCTTTGCCTTCAGCGTTTCCGCACACAGAATCGCGCCGCCTGCAGCGCCGCGCACCGTATTATGGGAAAGACCGATAAATTTCCAGTCGTATACGCTGTCTTCTCTAAGCCGTCCGACACTGATGCCCATACCGTTCTCAAAATCAACATCCATCTTCACTTGCGGCCTGTTATCTTCTTCCATGTACTGAATGAACTGTTTCGGTGCACTCGGAAGCTCCAGTTCCTGCGGAAGCCCTTTGTAGGCTTTTAATTTCTCGATCAGCTGCTCTTTTGTCGGCTGTTTTCTGAATTTCACAAATACGGCCGCCGTATGTCCGTTTAGAACCGGTACGCGGATACACTGACAGGTAATGACAGGTTCCACGGCAGGAACGATTTCTCCGTTCTCAATCTTCCCCCAGATTCTAAGCGGCTCCTTCTCACTCTTTTCCTCTTCCCCGCCGATATAGGGAATTACATTTTCGACCATTTCCGGCCAGTCTTTAAACGTCTTTCCGGCCCCGGAAATCGCCTGATAAGTCGTTGCTACCACCTCATAAGGCTCAAATTCTTTCCATGCCGTTAAAACGGGCGCATAACTCTGAATGGAACAATTCGGTTTCACGGCGATAAAGCCTTTCTGTGTGCCCAGTCTCTTCCTCTGGGATTCAATCACATCAAAATGCTCCGGGTTGATTTCCGGCACGACCATCGGCACGTCGGGCGTCCATCTGTGGGCGCTGTTATTGGAAACAACGGGTGTTTCTGTCTTCGCATAAGCTTCCTCAATTTTTTTGATCTCGTCTTTCGTCATATCGACAGCAGAAAATACGAAATCCACTTCCGAAGCAACCTTTTCCACGTCGTTCACATTTAATACGACAAGATTTTTCACAGCTTCCGGCATCGGCGTTGTCATTTTCCATCTATCGCCTACCGCTTCTTCATAAGTCTTACCGGCTGAACGCGGGCTCGCCGCGATCGTACTTACTTCAAACCATGGATGATTCTCCAGCAGAGAAATAAACCGCTGTCCTACCATACCTGTTCCGCCTAAAATACCTACTTTTAATTTTTCCATTTTTATCCTCTCCTCCACTTTATTCTACAGTTCTGCTGGTATCTTCATTTCATGATACCAATCGGCTGTAAGATATTCTTTTTCTTTCTGAATGACCTTTCGCATGACTTCCGGTCCGGGCGCACCGAGCGTCAGTCTTTTCTCTACGCAGGTCTTTAAACTGATTTTCTCATAAACATCTTCCTCAAAGACTGAACTGATTTCTTTCAATTCTTCAATCGTCAGGTCATCAATGCTGCAATTTTTATCAATGCAGTATAATACAAGTTTACCGATGATGCTGTGGGCATCCCGGAACGCCACCCCTTTGCTGACCAAATAATCCGCCGCATCCGTCGCATTGGTAAAGCCCATCGCCGCACTTTTCTCCATAACAGAGGGATTGAACTTCATCGTCCTGACCATGCCCTCGAACAGGGCAAGACATCCTTTTACCGTATCAATGGCGTCAAAGGTCAGTTCCTTATCCTCCTGCATATCCTTATTGTAAGCGAGCGGAATCCCCTTCATCGTCGTCAGTATGGAAATCAGCGCCCCATATACACGGCCCGTCTTTCCCCGAATCAGTTCTGCAATATCAGGGTTCTTCTTCTGCGGCATGATGCTGCTTCCCGTCGCATAGGCATCATCGATTTCCACGAACCGATATTCGTTGGAATTCCAGATAATGATCTCCTCGCAGAACCTGCTCAGGTGCATCATAATTGTAGAAAGCGCCGAAAGAAACTCGATGACATAATCCCTGTCGGAAACCGAATCCATACTGTTTAATGTAGGCGCCTCAAAACCGAGCAGCGACGCCGTGTAATACCGGTCAAGCGGATAAGTCGTTCCCGCAAGCGCCCCGGCTCCAAGCGGACAATAATTCATCCTGCCATAGATATCCTGTAACCGCAGCCTGTCTCTTTTAAACATTTCAAAATATGCACCGATATGATGCGCCAGCGTAACCGGCTGTGCCTTCTGTAAATGTGTAAACCCGGGCATATAAGTTTCCATATTTTCTTCCATGAGCCGAAGCAGCGTCTCAAGCAGCTCCTTTAGCAGTTCGTCTACGGTAAGAACTTCCGTTCTTATGTACAATCTCATATCCAATGCTACCTGGTCATTACGGCTCCTTCCGGTATGCAGCTTTTTCCCTGCTTCACCAATCCGTTCGATCAGATTCGCTTCCACAAAACTGTGAATATCCTCATATTCTTCCGTAATCTGCAGAACACCGCTCTCCACGTCCTCCCGAATTCCGGTCAATCCCTTTACAATCGCATCTTTCTCTTCTTTCGTCAAAATTCCCTGCTTTTCAAGCATGACGACATGTGCAATGCTCCCCTCGATATCCTGCTTATAGAACTTCTTATCAAAGCTGATGGAAGCATTAAAGTTATATACGAGTTTATCGGTTTCTCTTGTGAAACGCCCGCCCCATAGCTGTGCCATAGTTACCTCCAGTTCTGCCTGACCCATAAATCCGGGCAATTGTTTTATTAAATCTGAATTTGATGATACCATAAAAAGCCAACTTTTTCAATCAAAACTACTTTTTTATGGATACTATCCATATGAAAACGGTTACAGCCGGTTGCCGGGCGGCTGGGCTATAACCGTTTTCGCACAATTTTACAATTCTTTCATAAAATAATTTATAAACACAGGGAGACTTTAACAGAATGCAGCCAATTTTATCTTTGGAAAATATTTCTTATTCTTATCACAATCTCAAAGGGGAAACGCCCGCCCTGTCAAAAATCAGTTTTCAGGTGACGGAGGGCGAATTTCTGGCATTCGTCGGACCGAGCGGCTGTGGCAAATCCACACTCCTTTCCATCATCGCAGGTCTGTTAGAACCCGAAAGCGGCAGCCTCTCTTTCGACACCGCATCCACTGTCGGCTATATGCTCCAGCATGATCACCTTTTCGAATGGCGGACAATTTACCAGAATGTACTTCTTGGATTGGAATTAAATAAAAATATGACAAAAGAAAATATAGATTTTGTTGTACAGCTTTTGCAGGACTACGGGCTCTATGCCTTTAAGGACAAAAAACCATCCGAGCTGTCCGGCGGAATGCGCCAGCGTGCCGCTCTCATCCGTACAATGGCTATAAAACCCGACTTGCTGCTGTTGGATGAACCTTTCAGCGCACTGGATTTTCAGACTCGGATGACCGTGTCCGCGGACATCGGCAATATTATCAGAAACACCGGAAAAACAGCAATTCTCATCACACACGACCTGTCGGAAGCCATTACCCTTGCGGACCGCGTTATCGTGCTTTCCAAACGGCCCGCCACAACCAAATATGAACTTCCGATTCATTACGATATCGAGCGTACCTCTCCGCTCTCCATACGCAATACGGATGTCTATCAGACTTATTTCAATCTTTTATGGAAGGAGTTGTCAGATGATCTCTCAGAACCAAAAACCCAAAACTGACCTGACGAACCAGGAAGCTTTTATCCTGGCTCACAGGAAACACCACCACAGAATTGCCTTTTTCCGTCTGCTGATTCTTCTGCTCTTTCTGCTCCTCTGGGAATATGCGACGCAGGCCGGATATATCGATATCTTCTTTTTCAGCTCGCCTACTGCGGTCATGAAATACCTGTATCAAATGATTCTGGATTCTTCCTTTTTCAGGCATACCGGCATCACACTGCTGGAAACGGTAGTCAGTTTCCTGCTCGTTACCGTCCTTGGTCTTTTCATCGCGATGCTTCTCTGGTATCAAAGCAGTCTATCTGAAATTCTGGAACCCTATCTGGTCGTCTTGAATTCGCTGCCAAAATCGGCTCTTGCCCCGCTTCTCATTGTCTGGCTCGGCACAGGCTCCAAAACAATCATCGTTGCCGGTATCTCCGTTGCTGTTTTTGGTTCCATTATCAGCCTTTATACCGGTTTCTGCCAGGTCGATGACGAATTGCTCAAACTGATCCTGACGCTCGGCGGCACGAAAAAGGATGCTCTGTTCAAAGTCATCCTCCCAAGTTCCGTTCCCCTGATACTCAGCAACATGAAAGTCAATATCGGACTGTGTCTTGTAGGCGTCATCATCGGTGAATTTCTGGCCGCAAGGCGCGGGCTTGGATATCTGATCATCTACGGTTCGCAGGTATTCAGCCGGAAAGCGTCAGTAACAAGCGTGAGAAAGGTTCGCTCTACGAACCTTTCTCACGCTGGATTCTCATAGATTATTTGTGTCGCCGATGGCGGCATGGATTTGAAATCTTTAGTGAAGTCCCAGATCTTCTCCCTTGATCGTGCTGATGCCATTCTTTTCAAAAACTGCCGTCAGGCTCTCTGCATCTGCCACACGGAAGATCATGCACGCCTGTCCGTCCTTTTGTCCAAAAACTGAATACATATACTCCACATCAATCTCAGCACTGGAAATCACACCGAGCACATTGCTGAGCCCGCCCGGCGTATCCGGAACCGCTGCGCCTACAACCGGCGTCATGGTCAAAATAAATCCCTGCTCCAAAAGAATTGAGGAAGCCTTTGCCGCATCGTCCACAATAAGCCGCAGAACGCCGTAATCCGCTGTCTCTGCAATATTGATTGCCCGCATGTTCACCTGATTCTCTGAAAGAATCTTCGTGATATCCGCAAGCTGTCCCGCCTTATTTTCCAGAAATACAGAAATTTGAGGTATTGTCATAGTCATTTTCCTCCCATTTTAAATTTTCCGCTTGTCAATAACGCGGACTGCCTTGCCCTCACTTCTTGTAATGGACTTTGGCGCCACCAGACGCACCTTGGCATAGATTCCAAGCATAGCCTTGAGCGCTGATACCAGTCCCTTCTCCATCTCCGTGATCTTACCCAGGTTATCCGAAAAGTTTTCGGGCGTCATCTCTACCATCACTTCCAGCGTATCGGAATTATTGACACGGTCCACAAGAATTTGATAATTCGCAGGATATCCCTGTTCCAAAAGTACCGTCTCAATCTGGGACGGGAACACATTGACACCCTTAACAATGAGCATATCGTCACTTCTGCCCATAGGCTTACTCATTTTCACATGAGTACGGCCGCAGGAACACTTTTCTCTGCTCAGCACACAGATATCACGGGTACGATAGCGGAGAAGCGGGAAAGCCTCTTTCGTAATGGAAGTAAATACCAGTTCTCCCTTGCTCCCCTCAGGAAGGACCTCTCCCGTATCCGGGTCAATAATCTCTGCAATAAAATGATCCTCATTGATGTGCATGCCGGTCTGTTCACTACACTCAAAGGAAACACCGGGACCGCTCGTCTCTGTAAGCCCATAGATATCATAGGCCTTGATTCCCAGCTTATTCTGAATATCCTGGCGCATCTCTTCGCTCCATGCTTCTGCGCCGAAGATTCCTGCCTTTAATTTGATCTTATCCCGCAGTCCCCGCTCATGAATGCTCTCTGCCAGAAAAGCTGCATAAGAGGGCGTACAACAAAGAATCGTCGCACCCAAATCTGTCATAAACTGCAGCTGGCGGTCCGTATTACCCGATGACATGGGAAGTGTCAGACAGCCCACCTTGTGGCTTCCTCCGTTCAATCCGGGACCACCTGTAAAAAGTCCGTAGCCATAAGAAACCTGACAGACATCCTCATTGGTGCCGCCTGCCGCCATGATAGCGCGGGCACAGCATTCTTCCCAGAGATCGACGTCATGCTGTGTGTAAAAGGCCACCACCCTGCGGCCGGTCGTCCCGGATGTGGACTGAATGCGGACACAGTCTTTAAGAGGCATCGCCAAAAGACCGTAAGGATAAGCCTCCCGCAAATCATCCTTCGTCAAAAAAGGCAGCTTGTGTAAATCCTCCACGCCCTGAATATCCTCGGGTGTAACCCCTTTCTCTTCCATTTTCGCGCGATAGTAGGGTACATTGTCCCATACATGACGCACCTGCTTTAGGAGCCGCTCATTCTGCCATGCAAGAATCTGCTCCCTGTCCGCAGTCTCAATTTCCTTCTGATAATACTGTTCCATACCTTAATGACCATACCTTTCTCTCAATCTAATAACCATGCCTTCCTCTCAGCCGAATTCCGGTCATGCGGTACACACTGTCCCAAGCTCAAATGCCTTTTTATTCAACTCCAGAAATTTGGGCGGCACACTGTGCTCTATCGCTTCCATCCATTCTTCTTTCGTAAAGTCAAAATACTGTGCTAGTCTGCCCATGAGTACCAGATTGACTGCCTTGCTGTTTCCCGCTTCTTCTGCCAATGCCAACGCATCAAACGCGTCCACATCGATGCCGATTGCTCCAAGTTTCTCCTCCAGATTCTCCGGATAAACCGCCATACCTGCGATCACCGGCATCGGATTGATCTGCTGGCTGTTGACGATGAGCCTGCCGCCCGGCTTCAAATATTCCGTATAACGAGCCGCCTCCAACAGTTCAAAAGAAAGAATACAATCCGCCTGCCCCTTGTCTATAATGGGAGAACATACCCTGTCTCCCCATCTTACATAAGTAACAACACTTCCGCCACGCTGGCTCATGCCATGGACTTCGCTGACTTTCACGTCATAGCCTCTGCCAAGAAGCAGGCGTCCTAAAAGCTTACTTGCAAGCAGGGTTCCCTGCCCCCCTACGCCTACGATCATAATATTCTTTGTTTCCATCTTCCATCTCCATTCCGGCCCGTGCTGCTTTCCCCGCTATGGCCAATTTCCATCTTTCTATCTCTCAGTCTGCGAGTTTTGGTCGTCAGACAAAAACTCACGGTTGAAAATTTCCAATTTTCAACCTTTTCCTATCCAAGTGCATCAAATTTGCAAAGCTGTTTGCAGACCCCGCATCCTACACAAAGCGTAGCGTCAATCTTCGCCTTGCCGTCCACCATGCTGATCGCGGGACAGCCAATATTCATACATGCTTTACAGCCTTTACATTTCTCCGAATCAGAACAGATTGGCCCAGGATGTTTCACATATTTTAACAACGCACAGGGACGACGGGAAATAATGACAGAAGGCTCTTTCGCCGCAAGTTCTTCTTTCACTGCCGCCTGACAGGCTTCCATATCATAAGGATCCACGACTCTCACCCGCTTGATTCCAACCGCACGGCACAGGCTCTCCAAATCTATCTTCGTACAGGGATCCCCTTTCAGGTTATAACCCGTAGTAGGATTCTGCTGATGCCCCGTCATACCCGTAATGGAATTATCCAATATGATCACGGTTGCGTTCGACTCATTATAAGCAATATTGATCAGACCCGTGACACCGGAATGAATGAATGTGGAATCTCCTATGACCGCCACAGTCTTTCCCTCATTCTCCTCATCACCGGCTTTAACAAAACCATGAAGCCCCGAAACGGACGCTCCCATACATATCGTCGTGTCAATAGCGCCAAGAGGCGGCACGGCTCCCAATGTATAACATCCGATGTCTCCAAGTACCGTAAGACTCATTTTTTTCAGAACATAGAAAATGCTCCGGTGAGGGCATCCCGCACACATCACAGGTGGTCTGGCCGGAATATCTTCTTTCAGTGAAACGCCTTCCTGTACGCTTCCACCTAATTTCTCCTTCACCAGATTCTGACTCAATTCCCCGATATTGGAAAACAACTCTTTTCCGGATACCGAAAGTCCCAGATTTTTACAGTGTGTTTCGATAAAACCATCCAGTTCTTCCACAACCACAAGCTTGTTGACGGAAGCCGCAAAATCTTTAATCTTCTGCTCCGGCATAGGCCAGATCATTCCCAGCTTCAGAACAGGATATGTATCTCCAAATGCCTCCTTCACATACTGATAACAGGTGGAAGAAGTAATGATGCCGTAAGACTTATCGCCGCCTTCTTCAATCCGGTTGATATCCGCCGTCTCAGCCCAGGCCGTCAGCGCTTTCGTGCGTGCCTCCACCTCCGGATGGCGTTTCTTCGCATTGCCCGGCATCATAATATATTTAGCAGGATTTTTTTCATATTTTTTTTGCTCCGGAAGCACCCGCTCTCCCGTCTCTACGACACTCTGAGAATGACTGACACGAGTACACATCTTCATAAGAACTGCCGTATCATATTCTTCGGAAAGCTCATAGGCAAGCTTTACAAAGGCAAGCACCTCCGCAGAATCGGAAGGCTCCAGCATCGGAATTTTGGACGCCTGCGCATAATGTCTGGAATCCTGTTCATTTTGGGAACTGTGCATACCGGCATCATCTGCCACACCGATCAGAAGTCCCGCATTTACCCCGGTATAGGAAATCGTAAAAAGCGGATCTGCCGCCACATTTAAGCCCACATGCTTCATGGCACAGAAACTCCTTTTCCCCGTCAGAGATGCGCCAAATGCCGCTTCGAGAGCTACCTTTTCATTGGGTGCCCACTCCGCATACAATTCTTCATATTTTGCCGCATACTCAGTCATCTCCGTACTGGGTGTCCCTGGATAACTGGATACAAAACAGCAGCCTGCCTCATAGAGACCTCTGGCAACTGCTTCGTTGCCGAGCATCAATGTTTTCATATATCATTTTCCTCCTTAAGTCTGATCGCCGATGGAATCTGTCACAGAAACCGTTACCTTCTTCTCGTAGCAGGAGAACACCTCCTCCAGTTTTTTCTGCCCAGGCGCCTTTGTCACTATACTCACCACAGGCACGATCACAAGCCCCGCCAGCATGCAGAATGCGCCGGCATTAATCGGGGACTGCAGATAAGCTGGAAAACCTGAGCGGAAAAAGATGTTGGCAAGCATTACGATCGTTGAGAACAAAAAGCTCACCCAGCAAGCGGCCTTCGTCGTCCGCTTCCAATATAGACCATAGAGAAAAGGTGCCAGAAAAGCGCCGGCTAACGCTCCCCAGCTAACGCCCATGAGCTGAGCGATAAAAGTTACATTGGAACGATACTGAATCAATGCAAGCACGACGGAAATCACGATAAATACGACCAGAAGAGCCCGCATCCATTTCACCTGTTCCTTCTCGTCCATCTCTTTTATAATATTACCTTTAATAAAGTCCAGCGTCAAGGTAGAGCTCGATGCCAATACCAGGGAAGACAAGGTTGACATGGAAGCGGAAAGCACCAGAATGACCACCACTGCAATCAGAATCGTCGGAAGTCCAGACAGCATGGTGGGCACCACGGAGTCATACCCGTTCGCGGCAATGTCAATTTTGTCGCTGAAAAGTCGTCCGAAACCGCCCAGAAAATAACAGCCGCCGGAAACAATCGTTGCAAAAACAGTCGAAATGACCATTCCTTTGTTGATCGCGCTCTCGCTCTTGATCGCATAAAATTTCTGCACCATCTGAGGCAGCCCCCAGGTTCCCAGGCTGGTGAGAATCACTACGCCCAAAAGTCCTGCCGGGTCAGGTCCGAAAAAGGAATTGAACACGCCCGGCGCCGCAGAAACTGATTCGTCGCTTACTGCTGCCAGCTTATCGAGCGCCGCAAGAAAACCGCCCTGACTGTTCAATACCGCAAAGATTACGGCCACAATACCGAAAATCATGATAATTCCCTGTATAAAATCGTTAATGGCAGTTGCCATATAACCGCCGGCTATAACATAAATACCGGTAAGCACTGCCATAACGATCACGCAGACACTGTAATCAATATCAAACGCCATTCCGAAAAGACGGCTTAAACCATTGTAAAGACTGGCCGTATAGGGAATCAGAAAGATAAAGATGATCGCCGAAGCAGCCAGCTTTAAAGGCTTGCTCTCAAAACGCTGTCCGAAAAATTCCGGCATGGTAGCGCTGTTTAAGTGCTGCGTCATGATACGGGTACGGCGTCCCAGCACCGCCCACGCAAGAAGAGAACCTATGAAAGCATTCCCCAGTCCGGCCCAGGTAGCAGCAATTCCGTATTTCCACCCAAACTGTCCCGCATAACCAACGAAGACCACAGCCGAAAAGTAACTGGTTCCATAGGCAAAAGCGGTAAGCCACGGTCCAACGCTTCTTCCGCCCAATACAAACCCACTGACATCCGTGGCATGACGGCGGCAGTAGAGACCAATACCAATCATAACGCCGAAAAAAATGACGAGCATAAAAAGTTTAATAAACAAATCCATACAAATCCTCCACTCTAGTTGTTAATCTGTGCCTCTACAAGACTGCCATGACAGTACCGTTCCCTGAGAAGCGGTTTCTCAATCTTACCCGTAGGATTTCTCGGCACTTTTTCGAAAATAATCTTCTTAGGCCGTTTGTACCTGGGCATTTCCGTGCAAAACTCCATAATCTCCTCTTCCGTACATAAAACGCCCTCTTTCAGTTCAATGACTGCCGCCGCAATCTCACCGAGCCTTGCATCGGGCAGGCCAATGACCGCCACATCTTTGATCTTATCATTGCGGCGAAGGAAATCCTCAATCTGTACCGGATACAGGTTTTCGCCGCCGGAAATGATGACATCCTTCTTTCGATCTACCAGATAAATGAACCCGTCCTCGTCCATACGCGCCATATCGCCCGTATAAAGCCATCCCTCTTTCAAAACCTCATTCGTCGCTTCGGGATTTTTATAATAACAAAGCATGACACCGGGGCCGTGTACGATCAATTCGCCAACCTCTCCCCGGACAGTTTCCTTTCCCTGCTCGTCCACAATTTTTGCTTCCCAGTGATAGCCCGGCTTCCCGATGGCTCCCACTTTATGTATATTCTCCACACCCAGGTGCACGCAGCCGGGTCCTATGGATTCGCTCAGGCCGTAATTCGTGTCATACTGATGGTGCGGGAAATGTTTCTTCCAACGCTGAATCAGGCTCGGTGGAACAGGCTGTGCACCGATGTGCATCAGACGCCACTGCTCCAGCAGATAATGTTCCATATCCACATTCCCGGAATCAACTGCATCCAGAAGATCCTGCGCCCAGGGCACTAACAGCCATACTATGGTGCACTTTTCTTCCGTGACCGCCCGCAGAATCCACTCCGGCTTCACACCCCGAAGGAGCACTGCCTTGCCGGCCGTGATCAGGGAGCCGAACCAGTGCATTTTCGCACCGGTATGATAAAGCGGCGGAATGCAGAGGAACACATCCTCCTTTGTCTGTCCATGGTGATTTTGTTCCGTCTCACAGGAAGAACGCAGAGACCGATGATCATGCAGGATTGCTTTCGGGAATCCTGTGGTTCCGGACGAAAAATAGATTGCCGCATAGTCCGTCTCTTCCAGTGCAACCGGCGGTGCACTGGAAGAACAAAATCTCATAAGTTTCAGACAATCCTCCGTATAAGAAGGTCCCTCCGGCCCCGGAAAGAACATCATCCTTACCCCTGGCAGATCACCTGCTATTGTATCCATACGGCTGATGAACTCCGGCCCAAAAACCAGAACTTCCACATCCGCAAGTTCCAGACAATACTTGATTTCCTCCGCAGAATAGCGGAAATTCAATGGAACGGCCACGCCGCCTGCTTTCAGAATACCAAAATAAATGGGCAGCCATTCCAGACAGTTCATCATCAGAATGCCCACCTTCGTCTCCCGCTCCAAGCCGCGGCTTAAGAGCAGATTCGCAAAACGGTTGGCACGTCTGTCAAAATCCGTCCAACTGAGTTCCCGTCGATAGGGAGCGCCGTTCCCTGCGCTTTCAATCAGGCTTGCTTCTCTCCAAGTCACCGCACTGTCGCGCTCCTGAGAAGGATTCAGTTCCACAAGCGCTGTATCTGAACCGTATAGACGGGCATTCCGCTCCAAAAATTCTGTAATCACCATAATATGGTTCCTCCTTCTTCGTATCTCCTGTTCATATATCTGACAATCTGGCAAGACAAACAATTTTGTCTGCGGAAAATTTATTTTTCAAACTATTGCTGCCTGATCACATAACTGTTCATCGTAGCATGGGCTACATAGGTACCAAGTTCATCCCTCACATCCACCGCATAGAGCGCAGTCGTGTGACCTTCTCTCAGACAGTCGGCTTCCGCAATCAGCCGCCCACCTTTGGCAGGAGCAAGAAACGTAATGGAAGCCTGCTGGCTCACCGTATTTTTTTCGGAATATCCGTTGGCTGCAACGGCACAGGCAAAATCAGCCAATGTAAAAATTGCGCCGCCCATTGGAACATTGTTATCATTCATATGCCGGTCTTCCAACGTCAGAGAACAAACCGACTTTCCAGGCTCTGCCGAATCAATTACGATACCTGTGGCATTCGTAGCAAAACGATCATTTTTAAAACGGTTGCGAATCTCTTCTAAAGTTAACATAAACAGACTCCTTTCTCTTTCAGGCTGTCAGGTTTTCCTATGAAACGAAAACTGCTCTCCACACTTTAGCACTTTTAATCGCTAAAGTCAAGTAAATGGATTTGTCAAAATCCATTTTCCCCTGCCGTTCGGCACGCTGTAGCGGATTTTTTCTTCCGCTTTGAGCGCCCGTATGCGCCGATGAACAAGAGAAAGACTAACGCCCATTTCTTTGGCAATCTCCTTTGCCGTGATTTCTGGCTTTTTCTGCATCAACATAAGAATCTGTTTTTTCTCTTCCTCCATTATCGGATAATGGGAAGTACTGCTATTTTGTGGTATTGTAACCGATGCCCGAAAGGAATTATCTATCTTCATCTGTTCCGGATACACTACAATCTTCCTGATTTCCGAAACCATTTCCGCAGACTGCGCCTGCTGTATAATTCCCTGTTCCAGCCGCTCCCTGATTGTTTCAAGCCGTTCCTCCGGATTTCCGCTTTGCATCGTATTATCTTTTATGGATGCTGCCTGTTCTTCACAACGCTCGATCTCTTCCCGTAATTCCCGGTTTTTCCATTGAAAGGTCTGATCATCAATGACACCTTCTAAAAGTTTCTCCAAAAGAAGATTCTTCCGATATTCCGCTTTTCTCAGATCTGCTTCAAGCAGTTCCCGTTTTTCCTCTATTCCCTCTACCGCAAATGTTTTTCGCATGAGCGACAGCATTTCTTCCAATATCTCCTTCTGATTCGTTTTATATTGTTTCTGACCACATACCTGCTGTAAACATGAAAGCAGATTCTTTTCATCCAAGTGTACATTATCACAGCCGGCATCTTCGCATCTTTCCACCGTTCTGATTTGATCTCTGCGCAGTCCTTCCGCCCGCCTGCCGTGCCGAAGATAATTGCTGCACTTCCATTCAATTACTTTTCCGGACCTGTTCCGGCGTACTGTCCGGTAAAAAGGAGCACCGCACAACCCACAGATAATTTTTCCCGATAAATCATGGCTCCCTGCATTACAGTATCCGATGTCATTACCGTCACGGTGTCTCTCCTTCTTCCGGTCATCCAACGCCTTGTTCGCCGCCGTAAACAACGCCTCATCCACAATAGCAGGAACTGCGCCCTCATGCACGACCCATTCCGCTTCCGGATTCCTGATGGTCTGTTTGCTCTCAAACTCATAATGACGTTTGTTCTGTACCACGGTTCCCTTATAAACCGGATTGCGGATGATATTTCTGATCAGCGCCGGTGTCAGCATCTTCCCGTTTCTGTTCGTATATCCTTTTTGATAGAGAATCTCAGCGCTGGTATGGGTTCCATATCCATTTGCAGACAACCCGAAGATCATCCTTATCATCTCTGCTTCACGTTCATCGATCACGATGCTCTTGTCCGGAAGTTTTTTCAATCCATACATCCGATTGGTAAAAACGAAACTTTTTCCTTCCTTCTGCCTGTTTTTGTGCGCATTGTTAATCTTTTTGCTCAGTTCTCTACTGTATTCCTCCGCCAGGATTGCCTTAATCCCGGTTATGAGCGCATCATCCGGCGTATAAAACTTTCCTTCCAGATACATGTATAATCTCTTCCTGTTCTTCTGCATCCGGTCTATGAACAGATACCAGTCTTTTGTATTCCGCATCAGACGGTCCTGGCTTTTAATGACGATGATATCAAATTTGTCCTGCTCAAGGTCCCGGTATAACCTGCTGTACTCGCTTCTTCCCCTGACTGTGGTGCCGCTCTTCGCTTCCACATAAGTATCTACCAGCTTCCAACCCTGCTCATGAACACAGTTTTTCGACTCCTGCACCTGCTTAACGAGTGCATCTTTCTGGCTTTCATCTTCCGTACTGCACCGGTTATAGATAACCGCACGCAGTTGTTCCATATAACATCCCCTCCCCGATTCAAAATGTTATCATTTTTTTCAGTCCTTGAAATTCAGGGTTTGTCTGTTCTGCAGGAATGTCATCATTCTGATCAGTTCTTCTTTTGAAATCAGCCCTTCCTGTTCCAAGAGCCGCGTAATTCTTATCAGGATTTCTGTCTTTTCTTTTTCCACAGGTTTCCCTCCTGCTGCATCTTGTTACAATTTATGTGAAAAACCCGCCTTTTATCTCCGCAAAACGATCGGATGTCTGTCCATCTTACTCACGCCTTCCGGCTCTTCCAGCTCAATATGGTCATCACATCCATTATCATTTTATGCGCAATCGCCATGATCTTTTATAAGCTGATTCAGAGTCTGGAACACTATTACAAGAAAAAACAATGACAGAATAAGGGCCGGCGCATTCCTTACAGAATGCGCCAGCCCTTATTTCTTTATATTTAAGGTATTTCAATTGAAAAACAAAAAAACTTCAATCTTCCCAAAGTACGACTTTCCCTGTTTCACGCGACTTCTTCACATCGATGATCCGCTGATTGGAAGACCCCCGGAAACGCAGGCTGATGTCTTTCAGTTCTTCGACGAACTCTCCATCCACGATAACATCCAGATAAGATAACATCTCTCTTGTCTCTTCCCACTTACCGCAAAAGTTCTCCAAAATATCTTTCTCATACAGATACCCTGTATAACACCAGATTGTCTTATCCGGATACGCTTCTTTCACTTTACGAAGCAGCGGCAGAAGCCCCTGCTGATTCCGATACTCCATCGGCTCCCCGCCAAGCAGAGTCAGACCGGCAACATAAGACGGCTCTAAAAATTTTATGAGCTTATCGATATCTTCCTCAGTAAATTCCCTGCCATACTGAAAATCCCAGGTCATCTCGTTAAAGCAGCCTCTACAATGGTGCGTGCAGCCGCTGACAAAAAGCGTAACCCGCACCCCCGGCCCATTGGCGATATCACATTTCTTTACCTCTGAATAATACATCACTTTCTCCTCAACACATGAAAGAATCGCGCAAGCGATTCTTTCGGGAATAACATAGTTTCTCTTAGGCAGCGTCCTTTGCTGCCTTGGTAAAACTTTATTCCCTTTTAGAGGTGCAGCACCCGCTCTTTGATTTCCTGCGTCCTGCCCTGATTCCAAAACTGTGTCCCAATATAACCGCAGGTACGTCTCGCAACATTCATTTTGTCCTGATCTCTGTTTCCGCAGTTCGGGCATTCCCAGACGAGTTTTCCGTCGGCATCCGTCACGACCTTAATTTCTCCATGATAATCACAGGCCTGACAGTAATCGCTCTTGGTATTCAGTTCCGCATACATGATATGGTCATAAATATGCTTCATGACTGCCAATACCGCATCCAGATTATTCTCCATATTCGGCACTTCCACATAGCTGATCGCACCGCCCGGAGAAAGTTCCTGAAACTGTGATTCGAAAGTCAGCTTTTCAAAAGCGTTGATTTCTTCACTCACATGAACATGATAGCTGTTCGTAATATAATTTCTGTCCGTTACACCCGGAATCATACCGAACCTTTTCTGTAAGCACTTTGCAAATTTATAGGTAGTGGACTCTAACGGGGTACCATACAGACTGAAATCGATGTTTGTTTCCTTCGCCCATTTCTTACAGGCATTGTTCAGACGCTGCATGACTTCCAGCGCAAAAGGAGTCGCTTCCTGGTCTGTATGAGACTTTCCGGTCATATATCTTGTACACTCGCACAGACCGGCATAACCGAGAGATATTGTGGAATATCCTCCATAAAGCAGCTTGTCAATAGACTCACCCTTTTTCAGCCTTGCAAGCGCACCGTACTGCCAGAGAATCGGCGCCACATCGGAAGGAGTTCCTTTTAACCGCTCATGCCGGCACATGAGTGCACGTCTGCACAGTTCCAGCCGTTCCTCGAACAGCTTCCAGAATTTATCCATATCTCTTCCAGAAGAGCATGCGACATCCACCAGATTCAGTGTTACCACGCCCTGGTTAAAACGTCCATAGAACTTCGGCTTGTTATTTTCGTCATGATAAACGGTCAGGAATGAACGGCAGCCCATACAGGTATAACAGTTACCGTCTTTCAGTTTTTTCATAATCTTTTCTGAAATATAATCCGGTACCATCCGCTTGGAAGTACATTTCGCCGCAAGCTTCGTCAAGTGCCAGTACTTGCTTCCTTCGGTAATATTATCTTCTTCCAGCACATAAATCAGTTTCGGAAAAGCCGGTGTGATATAGACACCCTTTTCATTTTTCACGCCTCGAATGCGCTGATTCAGCATTTCCTCGATGACGAGCGCGAGGTCATCCCTCGTCTGCCCTTCGGGCACTTCGTCAAGATACATGAAGACGGTTACAAAAGGTGCCTGTCCATTGGTAGTCATCAACGTAATGACCTGATATTGTATCATCTGCACACCGCGGTTGATTTCTTCCCTGACACGCATCTCCGCGATTTCGTTAATCTGTTCTTCCGATAGAGAAATGTTCATTTTCTCCATCTCTTCCCGTACTTCTCTGCGCAGCTTCAACCTGCTGACCTGCACAAAAGGCGCCAGGTGCGCCAGTGAGATACTCTGGCCGCCATACTGTGAACTCGCTATCTGCGCAATACACTGTGTTGCAACATTGCATGCCGTAGAAAAGCTTTTCGGCGTATCGATCATCGTTTCACTGATGACCGTCCCGTTCTGCAGCATATCTTCCAGGTTAACAAGGCAGCAGTTGTGCATATGCTGTGCAAAATAATCCGCATCATGAAAATGAATGATACCCTGCTCATGCGCTTCTACAATATCTTCAGGCAGCAAAAAACGTTTCGTAATGTCCTTGCTGACCTCGCCCGCCATATAATCGCGCTGTACACTGTTCACCGTTGGATTTTTATTGGAATTTTCCTGTTTTACTTCTTCGTTATTACACTCCAAAAGAGTCAGAATCTGCTCATCCGTAGAATTGGATTTTCGCACAAGGGCACGTTTATATCGATAAGTAATATAGTTTCTCGCCATTGTATAAGCGTTATACTTCATCAACTGGTTCTCGACCATATCCTGGATTTCTTCGACATTCGGAGAATGTTTCATTTCCTCACAATAATCTGCAACCACCTCTGCAATCGCATCAATTTCATCTTCTGTCAGCTTATCCTCTTCCCTGACGGTCTCGTTCGCTTTCCTGATTGCATTGATGATCTTATCCAGATCAAAAACTACTTCCGCACCGCTTCTTTTAATAATCTTCATACTTGACCTCAACCATTTCTTCTTTGCTCACTCGTTTCACATACTATATATTGTATCATGGTTATTCTTTATGTCAAGGTATTGTGTTGGTTATTTTCATTTATTTTCTGTCAAATTTCGCATTCCAGCCATATTACCTGTCTATACCACTTTTTCTGTAACCGATTTCTACCTGCGGATACTGTTCTTCCAAATAAGCTAAGATATTTCTCGCATTCTCTTCCCGTTCGAACCGCAGTTTTCCTTCCGTTCCATCCTGCAGTTTCAAAATCAGATAAAACTCTTTGAGCAGAAATTCTCCCGATTCGCCGCTTTCCACTCTAAGATACGCATTTCGTATCTTCTGATAAGAAACATATTTCGCATTGATAAAATAGCGGTAAAACAAATGTTTTTGGCCCATCCTGCCTTCTCCGGCTTTGGCAGCGGTCTTAAATTCTTCTTTTAAAATACTTTTTTCCGTAATTTCTTCCGGTTTGGACAGAGGAACAAATTTCATGAACTTTCCTTTCATTTCATATCTTTTATAATTGCGAAACTATGTTTTCGAAGGCTTCCGTTGTACAAAATAGACAATCACCGCAGGGCACGCTTTCGCTGCACTGTCGCTCGTAACGGTGCATAAGACGCCAAAATACAGCGTCTAAGCACCGGCGGCGACACAGCGTCCTGCTTGCGATTTGTCTATTTTGCACAACTGCTGTCTTGAAATAATGCGTTTCGCAATTACCTACATATCTTTTATGTAAAAAAAATTTTTATGCAGAAAATTTTTGGGCATGAAGATTTTGGGCATAAAAATAAAGCTGGAAAAGGGACTCGAACCCTCGACCTACTGATTACGAATCAGTTGCGCTACCGACTGCGCTATTCCAGCTTATGCCTAAACACAAAGATTATTATAACGGGTAATTCCCTTTTTGGCAAGAAGGAATTTTCTTTTTTTTACCTTTTTTATACAAAACTTTCCTGTCAAACTTTTCTTCCGCACAAAAACTCAGGAATTTTCCTTTACATGTACATCCAGTTGATTATATGGGATCGAAATATCCGCATCATCCAACGCATATTTGATATTTTCCGTCAGCCGCCATTTGGTCTCCCAGAAATCCGCCGATTCCACATGGCAGCGCACGCCAAGCAGGACCGCACTGTCCCCCAAAGAATCGACAAAAATCCTTTTATCCATATCCTGTAATACTTTATCCTCCTGCTCCAGCAATTTCATTAAAACTTCCCGCGCTTTTCGGATATCCGCCTCATAGGAAATACCTACGGGAATATCGATTCTGCGCGTCGGCATGGCGCTGGCGTTGACCATACTGGAATTGGAAAGTTCTCCGTTAGGAATCACCACCAGCCGGTTGTCCGCCGTTGTAAGCTTCGTATAAAAAATCTGGATTTCGATGACGGTGCCTTCATTCCCGTTCCCTGCAACGATATAGTCTCCTACTTTAAACGGCTTCAGCAGCAGAATCAGCACACCGCCCGCAAAATTGGAAAGACTGCCCTGGATTGCAAGACCAATGGCCACACCGGCGGAACCGAGCAGTGCCACAACGCTTGCCGCATCCAGTCCGAACCCGGAGGCAATGAAAAAGACTAAGATGACATAGAGCGTAATCCGGACAAAAGAACCGAGAAACTGTATGACGCCCACATCCGCATTGCCGCGCTGCATGGATTTTTTCAAAATCCGGCAGACGAGTTTAATAAGCTGCGCCCCGATGACAAATACGAGCAGCGCAAGCAGTACCCGTACACCGAACCGCAGCGCCTTTTCCGGCAGTTCCTGTATAAAAGACTGAATCAGCCCTACATCTACCGTTTCCCCTGTAATTGTTTCGATTTCTGTCATACCATTTCTCCTGTCCCTTATGACTTTCCTTATTTCACTTTGTGTTTCTTTCCTTCACTTTGTTTTGCAAGTATTTTTTTCAACCGTTCGGCCGCTTCGTTGGCTGCTTTCGCCTTATCCCTGGCCTCCTTCGATGCCTTTTGGGCCGCTTCTTTTGCTGCCTCTGCTTCCAACGCGGTAACCCTCGCAGCTTCTTCTGCTTCCTGTCTTTCCTTTTCTTCCTTCGCCTTGCGGATTGCTTCCGCTTTTGCTTTTTCTATCTCCGCTTTTTCTTCCGTGGTATAGGGCGTATAAGAAAAAATACTGATAGAAAGGGGGGCGCTGACCATTTCGATGGCATAGGGCTTACCATCCCATTCCTGTTCCAGTGTTCTCTTTTCTCTGGCATTAACGCAGCCGCTTCCACCATATGTTCTGGAGTCCGTATTCAAAATTTCCTTATATTTTCCTTCATACGGAACCCCGATGGTGAATTCCTGCTTTGTATTAGCAAAATTCGCGATAACGACTAACGTATCCTCCACTTTTTCCGCTTTACGGAGATAAGAAAGCATACAGGCCTGCGGTGTAATACAGTTGATCCACTCGAATCCCTCCCAAGAATCATCCTTCTGATACATGGCAGGAAGCGTCGTATACATTTTATTTAAATCCGACACCAGCTTATTCAGCTTCTTATGGTCTTCGTTCTCTAACAGTTCCCACTCTATCGCACGCTCTTCATTCCACTCATCATACTCACCGATATCCTGTCCCATGAACAGCAGTTTTTTACCGGGATGCGTCATCAGATAGGCATAAGTCAGACGCAGGTTCGCGAACTGTTCCTTCCGCTCTCCCGGCATCTTTCCAAGCATCGTAGCCTTTCCATGGACAACTTCGTCATGGGAGAAAACAAGCACAAACTTCTCGCTGTACGCGTAGATCATGCTGAAAGTCAGGTTGTTATGGCAGCCCGAACGGAAGTAAGGGTCGTTCTTAATATAACTCAGGTAATCGTTCATAAAGCCCATATTCCACTTTAAGCCAAAGCCCAGACCGTCCTCTTTCACATCACCCGTAACCTTCGGCCATGCGGTCGATTCTTCCGCGATCAGCAGCACACTTTCGTCTCTTTTTTTCACAATAGAATTCAAATGCTTTAAAAATTCCACCGCTTCCAGATTTTCATTCCCGCCATACATATTGGCTACCCATTCGCCGCTGTTCTTGCCATAATCCAGATAAAGCATGGAAGCTACTGCATCCATACGGATACCGTCCGCATGATACTGTTCGAGCCAGTACAGCGCATTGGCGATCAGATAATTCTTAACTTCCGGACGGCCATAGTTATAAATGAGCGTGCCCCAGTGCGGATGGCTTCCCTGACGCGGGTCGGCATGCTCGTAAAGGCATGTCCCGTCAAAATTGGACAGTCCATGCGTATCTCTCGGAAAATGTGCGGGCACCCAGTCCAGAATGACTCCAATGCCGGCTTTGTGCATTTCGTTCATGAAATACATAAAATCTTCTGCTGTACCATACCTGGCCGTCGGCGCGTAATAACCGATGACCTGATATCCCCAGGAACCGTCGAAAGGATGCTCCATCACCGGCATCAACTCCACATGGGTATAGTTCATTTGCTTCATATAATCGATAATTTTGGGCGCCAGTTCCCGATAGTTCAGGTAGGGTCTCTCATCCTCCGGTTTGGCAAAAGAGCCGAGATATAATTCATAGATGCTGATTGGAGAATTCACCTCTTGCGCCTTTTTCCGGTTTTTCATCCATTTGGCATCTTCCCATTCAAAGCCGTCTAGCGACCTGACAACAGAAGCCGTATCGGGCCGCAGCTGCTGGCCAAACGCATAGGGGTCTGCCTTTAAATAGGTCATGCCGCCCTTTGCTTTCAGTTCAAATTTATAGCAGTCGCCTTCCTTTACGCCCGGAATAAAAATTTCAAAAATACCTGAATCCCATAATCTCCGCATTTGATGGACTCGTCCATCCCAGCCGTTAAAATCGCCAACCGTACTGACGCGCACCGCATTCGGCGCCCAGACTGCAAAATAAACGCCGTCAACACCGTCAAGTTTCATCGGATGCGCCCCAAGCTTTTCATAAATCGTATAATGAATGCCCGCATTGAATTTCTCCGCATCCTCTTTGGTGATCTGCGGTTTAAAATTATAGGCATCCTTTACCTTCTTCAAAGAACCATCTTCATATTCTGCAATATATTCATATGAAAAGAGCGTTTTCCCGGGAATCATGGCTGCGAAATACCCGGTCTCATCAACGCATTCCATCTGATAACTCTTATCGCCCGTCTCCGGCTGAATACGTACCTTTCCGGCCCCCGGAAGAAATGCCTGAACCACAACATTGCTGCCGGATATATGGGCGCCTAATATCTCATGCGGATTATCCGACTCCGAATAAATGATTCCCTCGATCTCGGCCCAGTTCATTAATTTATAAAGTCTCTTATTCATTGCTCTGAATGCTCCTTTCTTATTTTCCGGTCAGCCTAATCCTCAAGAGAATGAATCAGGATACCGCTTCGCAGTTTCGGCTCAAACCATGTTGATTTCGGCGGCATCAGCTTCCCGGCATCGGAAACCGCAAATAACTCATGAATATCGGTCGGATACATAGCAAAAGCCGCCCTGCAGTCTGTATGCACTCTTCTTTCCAGTTCTTCAAGCCCCCGGATTCCTCCGACAAAATCAATTCTGCCGTCGCTCTTCGGGTCAAGAATGTCGAGCACTGGCTGTAACAGAAAATTCTGCAGAAGTGCCACATCCAAATCCCTGACCGGGTCCCCGGTCAACATTTCCGTTCTCACCGAAAGCTTATACCAGGTATCTTTCAGATACATTCCTATCTCACCTTTTTTCACAGGATGATACGGCGCATCTCCGACTTTTTCTGTCTCAAATATTTCACGCACTTTATCGAGAAATTCCTCTTCCGTATAACCGTTCAAAGATTTGACGACTCTGTTGTAATCCATGATAAAGAGCTGGTCATCAGGAAAAATGACGGACAGAAAATAATTGAAAGCCTCCTGCCCCGTATACCCCGGATTTTCTTTCCGTCGTTTCTGGGAAACTCTCACGGCGGAAGCACACCTGTGATGCCCATCCGCTATGTACACCGCATCCACTTTGGCAAATCCTGCCCTGATCGCCTCGATGGACTGTACATCGTCAATCCGCCAGACCCTGTGCACAATGCCGTCGTCAGCCGTAAAATTATACAACGGCTGCTTTGTCATTGCCTTATCCACCTCTGCCTGTATATCCGCCATTTTCCTGTAAGTCAGAAAAATTGGTCCGGTCTGTGCATTACAGATATCCACATGACGGATTCTGTCAGCTTCCTTCTCCGCCCTCGTGTTCTCATGTTTCTTAATGATTTCCTTCTCATAATCGTCCACGGAAGCGCAGGCGCCGATTCCAATCTGGGACCTGCCGTTCATGACAAGCTCATAGACATAATAAGCCGGTGCATCCTCTGTCACAAACTCTCCCCGCTTTATCATCTCCCGAAGCATCTCCCGCGCCTTCTCATAAACCTCCGGCGCATACATATCATAATCTTCCGGGAACTGAGTTTCCGGTCTGTCAATACGCAGGAAAGAAAGTGTATCGCCCGCCACCTTCTCCCTTGCCTCCCGTCTGTCGTACACATCATACGGTAACGCCGCAATTTTCTCGACCAGATCTTCTCTTGGTCTTAAAGCCTTAAATGGAATAATATCAGCCATCCTCTTGTCCGTTCCCTTTTCTCGTTCTATCTCGTAATTCTTCTTTTTATTTTATCAAAAATGCCTGTACAGCACAAGCATTCAATGCTAAAATATATACTGCGTTGTTATTTTAACTTACGATGCTGGCGGCGGCATCGTAAGTTATTCTAAATATTGAGAAAGGGATGAAAACTATGACGCCGGAAAATGCAGAAATTCTTCATAAGATCAATGCCTATGCTGAAAAAACACTTGCCGATATCGACCCGCAGAAAACACCGATTTCCTTTCAGCTTGAGACCTTAAAACCGGTCATGGAGGAAATTGCGAAGGAAAAGGGAATGGCCCTTGAAGATGTCTTTATTCTTTATATGGACCTGGCAAGCGAAGTTGCAGTCAAGGCAGAAGAACAGTTCCAGACAGAACTGAAAGATAACAATATCTTTTAACGCTTTATTTTTATATGTGATTCACATAAAAGCTCCCATACCGCCAAACAGCGGCACGGGAGTTTTCTTTTTATTATTTGATCACTCTCACGCGGAAAACACCCGGAATGGAGGACAGTGTCTGAATGATATCTTCGGATGCCGGCGTCTCAATATCCAGCATCGTATATGCCACTTCACCCTTCGACTTATTGGTCATATCGGAAATATTGATGCCGTTATCGCCGAAGCATGCAGTAAATTTTGTGATCATATTCGCAATGTTCTTATGGAAGATTGCAACACGTCCCGCCTGCGTACAGATACCCATATCGCATTTCGGATAGTTGACGCTGTTGATGATATTGCCGTTTTCCAAATAATCCATCAATTCTTCGACTGCCATTTTCGCGCAGTTATCTTCCGATTCCTCCGTTGATGCACCAAGGTGCGGAATAACAATACAGCCTTCTTTACCGGCCGTCACAGGGTTCGGGAAATCGGATACATATTTGCGGACCTTGTCCGCAGCGATGCCGTCGAGAACGGCTTTTTCATCCACAAGAAGATCACGCGCAAAATTCAGCAGAATCACACCGTCTTTCATCTTTTCAATAGCTTCTTTATTGATCATACCCTTTGTTGCATCCATTAACGGGACATGAATCGTAATGATATCACAGTTTTCATAGATTTCGTCCACATTCAGTGCGTGCTTTACGTCCCGATTCAAGTTCCACGCAGCGTCCACGGAAACATAAGGATCGTATCCGTATACTTCCATGCCGAGATATTTTGCTACATTGGCAACTTTGACACCAATAGCGCCCAGACCGATGATACCCAGTTTTTTATCCCGTACTTCGGTTCCCGCAAAGTTCTTTTTGGCCTTTTCAGCCGCTTTGGCGATATCTTCTTTATCCTGATTTTCAATGACCCATTCGATACCGCCGATGACATCTCTGGACGCAAGAAGCATGCCCGCAATGACGAGTTCTTTTACACCGTTCGCATTGGCACCGGGCGTATTGAATACAACGATTCCTTTCTCCGCACATTTATCCAGGGGAATATTGTTGACGCCTGCGCCTGCTCTCGCAACAGCCAGAAGATTATCCGGCAGTTCCATATCGTGCATCGCCGCGCTTCTGACCAGAATGCCGTCGGCTTCCACAATGTTTTCCGTCTGCGCATAATCTTTGCTGAATTTTTCGGTTCCCACTTTCGAAATGGGATTTAAACATAAATATTTGAACATTTTTTTTCCTCTCTTCTTCTGAACAGGCTGCGCCTTATTGATTCTCCTTCTCGAATTCCTTCATAAATGCGACGAGTTTTTCCACGCCTTCTATCGGCATTGCGTTATAGATGCTCGCGCGCATACCGCCTACGCTGCGGTGGCCTTTCAGATTGACGAAGCCGGCCGCTTCCGCCGCTTTGATAAATTTGGCATCCATTTCATCATTTTCAGTTACGAAAGGCACATTCATGAGCGAACGGTCTTCATTTCTGACGGTTCCTTTGAACAGGCTGCTCTCATCCAGAAAATCATACAAGATTTTCGCTTTTTTCTCATTCAACTCTTTCATCGCTTCAAGACCGCCGTTCTTTAACAGCCATTTGAACACTTTACCGCAGATATAAATGCCATAGCACGGCGGCGTATTATATAAAGAATCATTGTCCGCCTGTACTTTATAATTCATCATGGTAGGCGTTCCGGGCAGAACATCCTCCCGCAGAAGATCTTCTCTGATGATAACGACCTGTGTGCCCGCAGGTCCTACATTCTTCTGCACGCCCGCATAAATCATGCCATATTTGGTCACATCCATCGGCTCTGACAGGAAACAGGAAGATACGTCCGAAACAAGAATCTTTCCTTTCGTATCCGGAAGCGTATGGTATTTGGTGCCATAAATGGTATTATTTTCACAAATATAAACATAATCCATGTCATCCGTTATCGGCAGGTTGGAGCAGTCAGGAATATAGGAAAAAGTCTTATCCGCAGAAGATGCCAGCTCTACCGCTTCCCCATACATCTTCGCTTCCGCAAAGGCTTTCTTCGCCCACTGTCCTGTCAATATGTAACCTGCCTTGCGGTTCTTCATCAGATTCATCGGCACAGACGCAAAAATCAGGCTCGCACCGCCCTGTAAGAACAGAACCTTGTAATTATCCGGAATATTTAACAGCGTTCTCAAATCTGCCTCCGCTTCCTTGATGATCGTATCGTAGGCTTTGGAACGATGGCTCATTTCCATAACGGACATACCGGTTCCTTTATAGTCTAACATTTCCTCCGCTGCTTCTTTTAACACTTCTTCAGGTAAAACTGCCGGACCTGCTGAAAAATTGTATACTCTTGCCACTCTTTTCTCCTCCCGCTATCGTTTAAATTTATGAACTAAATGCTATTTTACCTTTATCAAGCACTTTAGTCAATTACCATAATAAAAAAATTCTTAACAGGTTATAATTCCACCTCCGGCCGGGCAGCGCACAGATTCCTTTGTCGGCACGCTCCCGCTCCGCAAAAAGGCACAGCAGATGCTAAGCTCGTGAAGAACCTCGCTAAGCACTGGTGCTTTTTAAGGGCCTCCTTCAGGAATCTGTGCGCTGCCCGGCCGGAGGCGGAATTATAATCTCAATAATACATCACAACCGGCGTTCCGACCTCTACCATTTCATACATCTGCACCATTGCATTATACGGGGTGTTGATACAGCCATGAGAGCCGTTTGTCTGGTAAATGTTACCGCCGTATTTGCTCCGCCAGGAAGCGTCGTGAATTCCGATATTTCCCTTGACCGGCATCCAGAAATTGACATGGGAAGCATATCCTTCTCCCCGCAGGATACGGTCCTGTTGCTTCAGATATACATAATTGACCCCCGAAGGCGTTCCCATGCGCCTTGAAATATTTCCGGTGACAACGGGAGTCTCAATCTGCAGTTCCCCGTTCAGATAATAATACATCATCTGTTCACCCATATCGATTTCCACATAGGTATCGCCAATGTCATCTTTTCCCTGTTTCATTGCAGTCTGCAGGTAAGCGGGCGTATGGACTTCCTCTTTTTTGTTAAAAAATGCTTCTGTCAGGTAGGCCGTTTCGGCTTCCTGATCAAGTTTATTTCCATAAATTCCGCCTTCAATCGTGATCATTCCTCTGTTCGTCGTCTCAAACTGCCGCGTACTGCCTACCGTATCATAATGTTCCGCCAGTCCTGCAACAAATCCCGTAATGGCATCTTCTTTTAACTGCAGTGCGCCGGTATCATCCAGCGCAAAGCTTCCATCCTCATTCAGCAGAATCCAGTCACATACAATGGAAGCGTCTACCGGTACCAGGTCTTCTCCCATTTGATAGACAATGCGGCAGTCCTGAAAATCCTCCACCAGCTCCCACTGATGCAGCGTATCCTGCATTTCCGGTGTCAACTCCATATCATAGTAACAGCCCGTATCCAGCAAAGAAACAGACGATTCACCATTCGCAAGGGCATCCGATGCCACCTGTTTAGCTTTCTCCGCATCCAGCACTTCGCATCGTTCATTCAGCAGCTCATATCCCCGATCTGTCCGAATAATGGCAAGTTCCTTATCCTCACTCGCCTTTCCTGTCAAAAAAGGCATCGATGCAAAGCAGGCATCAAATGCCTCTTCATTGTAAGAAATGACCGGCTGAACTTCTTCGTTTCTGACCTTCCACAAACTGTCAACCCAAAGCCATGAATTCTGTTTATCAAGATATGCCTTCAGAGATTCCGCAAAATCATATCCATAATCGATATCGCCCGCCGATATCTGATAAGCATTCTGTTCTTTATCATAAATCGTAATACCGTCATATGCAAACTGTCCGGTAAGTTCCTGATTTACTTCTTCGATGTTCTTTCCGGTACAATAAATATTATTTATCCATGTGCCATACTCAAAGGCATTCCTGTAATAAACTGCCAGTCCGATATATACGATGGCAAATTGAGAAATAATAATGCTAAACAGCAAAAATATTTTTCTAAAAAAATGCTTCTTCATAAAACTTCCTTTTTATCCATGCAGAAGTCTTCATTTCTTTGCAAGATCCTGCGCATCAAAAGCATCGCTGATCGGCGCACCTGCAGGCACCATCGGGAATACCTTATCATCCTCAGGAATCATGCAGTCCAATAAAACAGGGGCTTTTAACGCAATCGCTTTTTCAATGGCAGGCGCCACTTCTTCTTTCTTTGTCACGCGTATTGCCGTACAGCCAAGCCCTTCCGCCACTTTGCAGAAATCTACCTTATCCTGCAGAACAGTCTGTGAATAGCGTTTCTCATAAAATAAAGTCTGCCACTGTCTCACCATGCCCAATACATGGTTATTGATGACAATCTGGATGATCGGAATATTATACCTGCTCGCCGTTGCGAGCTCGTTCATATTCATTCTGAAACAACCGTCTCCTGCAATATTGACACAGATTTTGTCCGGACTGCCGACTTTTGCGCCGATGCACGCGCCAAGTCCATATCCCATCGTGCCAAGTCCGCCGGAAGAAAGGAATGTACGCGGTCTTGAGTATTTATAATACTGCGCCGCCCACATCTGATGCTGGCCGACATCCGTTGTGATGATCGCCTGTCCGCCTGTAATACGGTCCAGTTCTTCCATGATATAAGGACAGGATAATACGCTCGAATCATAGTTCAGCGGATATTTTTCTTTTAATTCCATAATATGCGCAGTCCACTCTTCATGCTCCTGTTTTTCTAATTTGGAATTGATTTTACTGAGTACTTCTTTCAAATCTCCTACAACAGAAACATCCGTACGGATATTTTTATCGATTTCAGCCGCATCGATATCAATGTGCAGCACCTTGGCATGTTCCGCAAATTTTTTCGGATTTCCTACGACACGGTCAGAAAATCTTGCGCCCAATGCGATCAGAAGGTCGCATTCGCTGACACCGAAATTCGATGCCTTTGTGCCGTGCATACCGATCATGCCGGTATAGAGAGGGTCGCGTCCGTCATAAACGCCTTTTCCCATCAGCGTATCGCATACGGGTGCGCCCGCTTTTGCCGCAAACTCCCGGACTTCTTCATATGCTCCTGAAATGACCGCACCGCCTCCTACATAGATAAAAGGCTTTTTTGCCTCTTTGATCAAAGCAATCGCTTTCTCAATATCGGCTTCGTTATCTCTTTCTTTTACAGATGCTTCCGCCGCCGGCATCTTCGTGTATTCGCACTGATTGGCCGTAACATCCTTGGTAATATCAACCAGAACCGGCCCCGGCCTGCCGCTTTTTGCGATTGCAAAGGCTTTGCGAATCGTATCTGCCAGAATGTTGACATCTTTTACAATATATCCGTGTTTCGTGATCGGCATAGTCACGCCTGCGATATCGACTTCCTGAAAAGAATCTTTGCCGAGCAAGGGCAGATTCACGTTACAAGTGATCGCTACCATCGGTACGGAATCCATATAGGCGGTTGCAATACCGGTCACAAGGTTCGTGGCTCCCGGACCGCTCGTCGCCATGCAGACACCGACTTTGCCGGTCGCTCTGGCATAGCCGTCCGCAGCATGGGCTGCTCCCTGCTCATGGGAAGTCAGGATATGATTGATTTCATCACTATGCTTATATAAAGCATCATATACGTTCAAAATAGTGCCGCCGGGATAACCGAATACGGTATCGACTCCCTGCTCTTTCAAACATTCTACAACGATTTCTGCACCTGTCAGTAACATACTTTATCCTCCTACTACAAACGTTATCTATCGAAATGCCTCTTTGACCGGATGAGAACTATATGCTGTCATCGACCTCCAGGCCTTTCAAATCTTCTTCTAACAGATTCATTTTATGCAGCATCTGCTTAATCTCAATGCGCGTCTGCGAAGAAGTTGAAGCTGTGCCGGTAGAACCCTTTTCCACTTCCGTCAGAATGTCTTCCTGCTCTCTGGCATTTTTCTCCTGTTCGATTCTGGCCGCCTCTGTTTCCCGGCTCTCCGCTGATTCGAGCGTAAACTGCTTCTGCTGTATTTCCTTTGCCGCTCTCTGTGCTTCGATCCGCGCTTCTTCTCTGCCTTCTTTCTCAGCCTTTTCCTTCGCTTCTTCGCGCTTCTCTTCAAGTGTCTCTTTAATATGTTCTTTCGCCTCATCGATCAACATATCGAACACATTTTCACCTGCGGTTGCTTCTATTTCCCCGGCCGCCTTCTGTGCCTTCAGCATTTCATCAAACTTCGCCTGTTCCACATGAATCGCGGTAATCGAAGCGATTTCAGCATCTTCCATGCTCTCCAGCGTCCGCAGACCGGTCTTTTGTTCCGTCCGAAACTCATGAATCGTTACATCCATCTCATGGACTCTCGCTTCATACTCGTCGATTTCGGCAAGGCGCTCTTTCTCGGCCTGCGTCAGAACAACTTCAGGCTCTACCAATGACCGCTCCCGTTTCTCAAGAAGCATTTTCTGCGCTTCGCTGTTCTCGTCGATATCATATTCTTCTTTCAGCCGCGCTTTTTTTTCCTCATATGCCATGATATAGCCAGTTCGTCTCGATATATCGTCTCTCACTTCCTGCAGATGCTCTTTTCTCCTTTCAACATCTGCCGCTACCTTTCGATCGCCCGACCAGGCATCTTCAATTGCTTTCTTTGCTCTCTTTTTGGCAATCTGCTTACGCATAAGAACAGAATCCGACTCTCCCCGCACGTTGATGGATAAGCCTTTTTGAAGAGATTCGTTATTGCCCTTCTTTGGCTCCGGCTCATCATGTTCTGCTGCATATTTATTTTGGATTACCGTTTTATGATGTTTTTCCCCATATAATTGTACTACCATAGAATCCCCCATTTCCGGTTTTCCTTACTTTTGTCCCGGAATTTCCAAAATAGCACCTCTATTGCCGCTCGTTACAAGTTCACGATATCTCGCGAGATAACCCGTCGTGACCTTCGGCTCTCTCGGCTGCCATTTATCCTTCCTGACTGCCATTTCTTCCTCCGATACCTTGACATCCAGCTTCATTTCCGGAATATTGATGCTGATGATATCGCCTTCTTCTACCAGTGCAATCGGGCCGCCCACTGCCGCTTCCGGCGAAACATGGCCGATAGATGCGCCGCGGGATGCACCGGAAAAACGTCCGTCCGTGATCAGTGCCACGCTGGAACCGAGTCCCATACCCGCGATTGCCGATGTAGGATTTAACATTTCCCGCATGCCCGGACCGCCTTTTGGCCCTTCATAACGGATAACAACCACATCTCCCGCCACGATCTTGCCGCCCTTGATGGCATCGATTGCATCCTCTTCGCAGTCAAAAACTCTCGCCGGTCCTTCATGTACCATCATTTCCGGTACGACAGCGGAACGTTTTACAACACTGCCGTCCGGCGCCAGATTTCCTTTCAGAACAGCCAGACCGCCCGTTGCGGAATAAGGATTATCGAGCGTCCTGATAACTTCCGGATTTTTATTCACCGCGTCCGCGATATTCTCTCCGATGGTCTTTCCCGTCACGGTCATACATTCCGTATGCAAAAGCCCTGCATCCGCAAGTTCTTTCATAACGGCATAAACGCCGCCTGCTTCGTTCAAGTCTTCCATATAGGTCGGACCGGCCGGTGCCAGATGGCAAAGGTTTGGCGTCTTTGCACTGATTTCATTGGCAAAAGCGATATCGAAATCAAAACCGATCTCATGCGCGATTGCCGGCAGATGCAGCATGGAATTGGTTGAACAGCCGAGAGCCATATCCACGGTCAACGCATTCAACACAGCATCTTTTGTCATAATATCGCTCGGTCTGATATTCTTTCTGTACATTTCCATGACCGCCATTCCCGCGTGTTTTGCGAGTTTGATTCTTTCGGAATAGACTGCCGGAATCGTGCCGTTACCGCGAAGACCCATGCCGAGCGCTTCTGTCAGGCAGTTCATGGAATTGGCCGTATACATACCGGAACAGGAACCGCAGGTCGGACACACTTTTTCTTCATATTCCCTGACCTCTTCTTCCGTCATTGTTCCTGCCGCATGAGAACCTACCGCCTCGAACATGGAAGAAAGACTTCTCTTCTGTCCTTTGACGTGCCCTGCCAGCATAGGGCCGCCGGATACGAATACGGTAGGCACGTTGATTCTTGCTGCCGCCATCAAAAGACCGGGGACATTCTTATCGCAGTTCGGCACCATGACAAGAGCATCAAACTGATGCGCGAGTGCCATACATTCCGTTGAATCAGCGATTAAATCCCTCGTCACAAGAGAATACTTCATGCCGATATGTCCCATCGCAATGCCGTCACATACCGCAATCGCCGGAAATACAACAGGCACGCCGCCCGCTTCTGCAACGCCGAGTTTCACCGCATTGACTATTTTATCCAGATTCATATGACCCGGTACAATTTCATTATAGGAACTGACAATGCCGACCATCGGCTTTTTCATTTCCTCCTCCGTAAACCCAAGCGCATTGAACAAACTTCTGTGCGGCGCCTGCTGGATACCGCTCTTAACATTATCACTTCTCATTTCTAACCTTGCTCCTTTCTTAGCTTGCGAATTTGGGCCGACGCCGAAAGCGCCTTAGCACGAAATTCATTTTCCTCATAAATTTATTTTCTCTGATAAAGGACAAATCTGTCATTTTCATAACATACATCCATTTTTTCCGCAAGATAGTCCCATGCAATTTCCTCATGGGAAATATAAAACTTCCACGAATCAGCGCCGGCTGCATCCCGGCTCTCCATCTCCTCTTTTGTCAGAAAAAGTTCTCTGTCGAGCAGCACATAGTCCGCTTCTTCCATCGCCGGACGCCCTTCTCTGTCATAAAGATACTTCATCAGATATTCCTGATCGCAGTCCGTTACGCAGACCGTCTCACCGCTTTGTAAACGCATATGCGCAAGTGCATCTTCAATTGCCGCTTCCCGCCCGCTGTACTGCGCTCTTCCGGATGGAGAAAGCAGGAAAAGTACGCATCCGATTCCGGCCAGCGCCTCTATCCCATAAAAGAACACCTTTTTACCGGTAAATGTCAAAAGCCTTACCAACAGCCATGTTACCAGAATGGCCACCGGAATTCCCATGAACGAAAAAACCCTGTAATAAGGCAATACCGCCTGAATGAAAAGCATCAGCGGTGTCAACAGAAACGTCAGAAGCAGATACCATTCCAGAAAACGCTGTTCCGGCTCTTGATTCTGCCGCTCATTTCCTATGAACTGCCTGAACGCAATCACGCCGATGCCGATACCGGTCAGCGCAAGCAGAAATACACATATTCCCGCATAATAATTTTCAAACAACGCTTTAAGCCATACGGCGAACTTACCCAAATATCCGTCTCTTTCCACACTCTGAATATAAGGCGTATCCAGCATATATCTGATACCAGTCCGCATCGCCTTAACAGGCGCATTCAAAATGATGGAAATATGTCCCTGCATATAACAGCCGCTGTCCGGCGTCTTGGAAAGCAGGTTTGATCCGATTGCGAGCCATATGAGTGCATACAGGAAAACCGTGCAGACCGCACTGACTACCGCCATAATAAAGAGTTTTCGGAACGCTTTCCACCGTTTTTCCAGCAGCAGCCATGTTCCACCGGCAATACACAGCGGTAAGACAAAATAGACACTGCTCGGGAGCGTATACAATGCCCAGATAAAAGCACATCCCATTATCACATAATTTCTTCTGCGGCAGTCATGCTCTTTAACGATACGAAGCAGTTCATAAATTATGGTAAGATACAGACAGGACGTCAACGCATATCCTCTTCCCTGCACCGCCAGCTGATTGACAATTCCCATGGATGCAAAAAGAAAGACCGGAAGCAGTACAGAACCTTTGGGAAACCACTGCCTGCTGATTGCAAACAGCAGGCACAGACCGATCAGACTGCTAAGCCACGATATGCCGCGCAGACCTACCGCCGAACTACCTGAAAAATCCAGTACTGCAGAAAGGACGGAATAGCCCACATGATTATTGGGCAGCGGCCAGTGAATCGCCGCATAGACCGGCCCCCTGCTGATAAAATAATAGTAAGTATAAAGTTCGTCATACCAGGGCGTCAGCGCAAAAAGTCTGAAACCATAATAAAAAGCCATTCCAATCAGAAAGAAAAGAAAAATTTTCTGCTCGATATCTTTTTGCTTCCACTTATTCCATAACTGTATTATCATGAAATCTCAATGCCTTCCCCGGGCTGCTTCCGACGGCTAAATCTTTTTGACCAGAAGATCTCCCATCTGCTTACAGCCCACTTTTGTACACCCTTCGGACATGATATCCGCCGTTCTGTATCCTTCCTTCAGTACCTGCTTTACCGCGTTGTCAATCGCATCCGCTTCCTTATCCAGATCAAAGCTGTAACGCAGCATCATAGACGCAGAAAGGATCGTTGCAATCGGATTTGCGATATCTTTTCCCGCAATATCGGGGGCAGAACCATGGCTCGGCTCATATAGGCCGAATCTGGAATCGTTTAGGGACGCGGATGCCAGCATACCGATGGAACCCGTCACCATGCTCGCCTCATCGGATAAAATATCGCCGAACATGTTCTCCGTCAGGATAACATCAAACTGTGCGGGGTCCTTTACCAACTGCATAGCACAGTTATCCACCAGCATATGTTCCAGTGTCACTTCCGGATAATTCTTTGCCACTTCTTCCACGACTTTCCGCCATAGTCTGGAAGAATCCAGTACGTTCGCCTTATCCACGCTCGTTACTTTTTTCTTTCTCTTCATGGCAATTTCAAAACCTTTTATGGCAATCCGGCGAATCTCATTTTCATCATATGTCAAAGTATCAATTGCTTTCAATACGCCATTTTCTTCCACCGTTTTACGTTCTCCAAAATAGAGCCCGCCGGTCAGTTCCCGCATGATGAGCATATCAAAACCGGCCGCAGAAATCTCTTCCCTCAACGGACATGCACCTGCCAGTTCTTCATAAAGCACCGCCGGTCTTAAATTGGCGAATAAATTGAGTGCCTTTCTGATGGCAAGCAGTCCGGCCTCCGGACGCAGATTCGGCGGCAGCTTATACCATGGAGAAGTCGTCGTATCTCCCCCGATAGAGCCCATCAGCACCGCATCAGCATTCTTCGCTGTCTGAATCGTTTCTTCCGTCAACGGCACCCCATAAGCATCAATCGATGCGCCGCCCATCAGAACATCCGTATAATTCATTGAATGCCCGTATTTTTCCGCTACGGCATTCAGCACCTTTTTTGCTTCCGCTACAATTTCCGGTCCGATTCCATCTCCCGGAATGCAGGTAATCTTCAATTCCATTTTTATTATCATGCTCCTTTCTCAACCTGCGAGTTTACGAACATCGGTCACAAACTCGCGGTTGAAAATTTCTAATTTTCAACCTTTCCTTATAGAAAAAGATGCACCGAAATGCATCTTATTCTAAACTTCTCTTATTCAGCATCCGGTTTCTCGACCTGTGCGATCGCTGATTTCTGCATCGGAATACGACAGTTCTTGTTATTTCCGAATTCTATGATAACGGTATCATCTGTAATATCAATGATCGTTCCATAAAAACCACTGTTCGTCAGAACCGCATCCCCGACCGAAAGTTCTGAAAGCATGGCCGCCATCCTTTTCTGTTCTTTCTTCTGCGGACGAATCATAATAAAATAGAATATCACGACCAGAACAACAATATATCCAATCATCAAAACGTTGCCGCCCGCCGCCATTGCGGCCTCCTCAGTCAATAAAATACCCATAATGAGCCTGTTTACTCCTTTCATCTAAACGAAAAATTTTTTTCACTTCTTATAACTATACACAAAACAGGAAAAGAAAACAAGTCTTTTATAATCCTTCCAGTTTCTTTTTCTTATAAGCCGCGAATTCTCCGGCATCCAGCGCATCCCTGATTTCAGTCATCATCGTATTGTAAAAGTACAGGTTATGGAGTACGCAGAACCGCATACCGAGCATCTCTTTTGCCTTTAAAAGATGCCTGATGTAAGCTCTGGAATATCCTCTTTTGCAGACCGGGCAGCCGCAGCCTTCCTCGATCGGCCGCTCATCCAGTTCATACTTCGCATTGAATAAATTTATTTTACCATGATTTGTATAAAGATGTCCATGTCTTCCGTTTCTGGTCGGATATACACAGTCAAAAAAATCAACGCCGCGCTCTACCGCTTCCAGAATATTGGCCGGCGTACCGACCCCCATCAGATAAACTGGTTTTTCTACGGGCAGATAAGGTACCGTTTCTTCAATCACATGATACATCTGCTCATGGCTCTCTCCTACCGCAAGGCCGCCCAGCGCATATCCGTCCAGATCAAGTTCGGCAATCCGCTTCGCATGTGCTATTCTGATATCGTCGAAAACAGCCCCCTGATTGATACCGAACAGCATCTGATGTGGATTGATCGTATCTACCAGCCCGTTCAATCTGCTCATCTCTTTTTTACAGCGTTCCAGCCACCGCGTCGTGCGTTCCACAGAGTTCTGAACATAACTTCTGTCCGCCACGCTGGACGGACATTCATCAAACGCCATCGCAATCGTAGATCCCAGATTGGATTGTATCTGCATACTTTCCTCCGGACCCATGAAAATTTTCCTGCCGTCGATATGAGAATGAAAATAGACGCCTTCTTCTTTAATCTTGCGAAGACTCGCCAGTGAAAAAACCTGAAAACCGCCGGAATCCGTTAAAATCGGCTTATTCCATGACATAAATTTATGTAAACCGCCAAGCTGCCTGATCAGTTTATCACCCGGTCTGACATGCAAATGATAAGTATTTGACAATTCCACCTGCGTGCCAATCTGTTCCAAATCCTCCGTGGATACTGCGCCTTTGATTGCTGCAGCAGTTCCAACATTCATAAAGACAGGCGTCTGTATGACGCCATGCACAGTCGTAAATTCCGCCCGTTTTGCTCTGCCTTCTTGTTTTAAAATTCTATACATTCTAACAAACCCCTAACTCAGAGATACTTATCCCAGAATTCTTCGAGACACAAATCTTCCTCGTGCATAACAGCAGCAGCCTCTCTGCCCACATATCGGAAATGCCACGGTTCATACTCGATACTGGTGATATATTCTTTTCCCTCCGGATACCGAAGCACAAATCCATACTCATAGCTGTGCATAGCAAGCCATTTCCCCGCTTCCGTATCGCCAAAAGCTTCGTCGAGCAGCTTGTAGGTATCCGAATAAATATCCAGCGCAAGCCCGACCTGATGCTCGCTCGAACCCGGTATCGTCACTGTCTGGGAAGCGGTTTTATATGCCTCCATATAAGAATATCCCTGATTCATATATTTTTTGATTTTCTTTTCGAAAAGCCATTCCTGCCTGCCGTCCGTTCTGTAAGGAGAACAGACTTCCAGATTAATGCCGTCGTCTTTTGCCGCCTGCATCATTGCAAGCAGATCGGCTATGATCCGTTCATCACACTGCATACTTCCTTTGATTACCCCGAGATTAAAGCTGTAATCTTCCGGTATCGGATGCTGTTTATTGACAAGCAGAAGCCTCCAGTCACTGCTGTCAAATACCATTTCAAGCGTGGCCTTTGACTCGGTTTCCGTTACGACTGTCTCCCCTTCCGCCGCTTTATAGTCCGTTTCCTCCAGAATATCATCCAGCGTATAAAAATCCGCATTTTCAATATCTTCTATATCGCTATACTCCTTTGCAGCTTCTTCCGATGCCAGAAATATATCCTCGCTCGGCATTATCTCCTTTTCGACGGCAAACTCTATATCGGAATTCTCCACAATGGCATTATAAGGCTCCTGTGTGCTGATAAAGCTTGTCTGCCTCGTAAATACCGCGAATGAAAAACTGCAGCTCGACATAAAAAACATAAATGCAAACGCAATACCGACATAACGCCTGCCGTTCGATGCAATATGCCTCCATAAATAATAAATGCTCAATATTACCGTCAGTTCAAGCAAACAGGGATATTTTAACAGTCTGTTTTTCTTTGCCCTGTTCAGACATCTGAACATGACCTTTTCCCGAAATGTTCTTTTCATTTTGCACCCATTCTATTATGTAAAGTAAGTTATCTCTATTTTGTATAATAACACATATTTTTTATTTGTACACCATTTTATTATGTAAATCGAAAATTTTTTATTTTTTCTTGTGGTAAAATTGTATTAATTGTCTATATGTAGTATAGTAGAGAATATCTGACACATTGAGGTATCAAATTTCAGAAAGGAACATGAGGATTTAATTATGGCAGGTTCATCTTATGGTAAACTTTTTCAGATCACAACTTGGGGAGAATCCCACGGCAAAGCTCTTGGAGTCGTTATTGATGGCTGTCCGGCCGGGCTGCCGCTTTCGGAAGACGATATACAGGCATTTTTAGACCGCCGCAAACCGGGCAGGACGAAAATATCAACCCCGAGAAAAGAAGACGATAAAGCGGAAATCTTATCCGGTGTTTTTGAAGGCCGGACGACCGGAACGCCGATTTCCCTGATTGTCGCCAATATGTCACAGCGCTCCACGGACTACGGCGAAATTGCGAACTACTACCGTCCCGGTCATGCCGACTATACCTTTGATCAAAAATACGGTTTCCGGGATTACCGCGGTGGCGGCCGCTCTTCCGGACGAGAAACGATTGGACGCGTTGCCGCCGGAGCGATTGCTTCCAAATTATTGAGTACATTCGGCATCCGCCTGACAGCCTATACCCGTTCCATCGGCCCTATTACGATAGAAGAAAAGAATTTCGATGTACAGGCCATCCTGGATACCCCCACCTGTATGCCCGACCGCGAAGCTTCCAAAAAGGCGGAAGCCTATCTGGCGGATTGCATGAAATCCTTTGACTCCGCAGGCGGTATCATCGAATGTAAGATAGAAGGCTGTCCGGCCGGCATCGGGGAACCGGTCTTTGACAAACTGGATGCGGAACTATCCAAAGCCATCATGTCCATCGGCGCCGTCAAAGCCGTTGAAATCGGTGACGGTATACGAACCTCGCTTCACAGGGGTTCTGAAAACAATGATGCTTTCCGAATGCAGAATGGCAGAGTCACTAAGGCCACCAATCATGCCGGCGGCATCCTGGGCGGCATCAGCGACGGCTCCGCGATTCTTCTCCGCGCCCATGTGAAGCCGACACCATCTATTTTCAGCAAACAGCAGACTGTCAATAACCAGGGGGAAGATATTGAAATTGCAATCAAAGGACGACACGACCCGGTCATTGTGCCGAGAGCCGTTGTTGTTGTGGAATCGATGGCCGCCATTGCCCTGTTGGATGCTATGCTGGTAAATATGGGAGCCCGTATAGAGAATCTTCATAAAATCTATGGAAAATAAATGTAACTGCCCGGCGTAAACGGCTTCTTTCGCTAAAAAGATTCGTTTACTCCGGGCAGTCTTTATCGGGTTTCTTTTGTATTTAAAAATTATCCAGCAGTTCCAGATAGAAATCGTTATAATCTTTCCGTCCCTCTTTGGTGAAATGAATCGCAGTCTTCGGATGCTGGTTTAAAATACCCGTTAATAAATACGGCACATCATATCCCCAGACAACACCGGATTCCCTCATCGGCACAATATGCTTTTCGATGAATTTTAAAAGCGGATTAATGCGGTATTTCGGATTTTTCAAAAAACCTAACAGCAGTTCACTCGGACAGTTGCCACAGCCCCGTCCGAGACTGCTTACCGTAGCATCCAGATAACTTACGCCCCTTCGCAATGCCTCTATCGTATTCGCGAACGCGAGCTGTTGGTTATTATGGGCATGAATGCCCACTTTTTTATCATGCTTATCCGCTATTTCCAGATATTTGTCCGACAGTCTGCTGACCTGCTCCGGGTAAAGAGAACCATAGCTGTCTACCAGGTAAATACAGCCGACGCTGCTCTGACAGAGCAGTTCCAGCGCCGCATCGATATCCAGCTCGTTCGACTTGGAAATCGCCATGATATTGACGGTTGTCTCATATCCCTTTTTGGTACAGTCCTCAATCATTTCGACCGCCGCCGGAATCGTATTAATATAGGTAGCGACCCTGATTAAATCTACCGGACTGTCCTTTTTATTGAGAATGTCTTTCTTAAAATCACAGCGTCCCACATCCGCCATAACGGAAATCTTCATATCCGTTTTGTTGTCGCCTACAACGGCCCGAATATCTTTATCATCGCAGAATTTCCACTTTCCGAATTTCTTTACGTCAAACATTTCCTTTGATGCCCTGTAACCAAATTCCATATAATCCACACCGGATTTGAGATTTGCCTCATACAAATCTTTCACGAATTCATCCGTAAAAAAGAAGTCATTTACCAGCCCGCCGTCCCTAAGCGTACAATCCATAACTTTGATCTCCGGGGTGTATGACATCAGTGTTCTTTCTTTTTTGCCCATAACTTCTCTCTCCTTTTGTCCTGGAATCTATTGTTCCAACCTATTCAACGGTAATTTTCTTAAAGCTCTTCTTGCCCTTTTTTACCATAAATTCCTCTGCGGCAATTTCCTCTTTGCTGTAAACCTTCTTTACATCCGTCACCTTTTCACCTTTCACGGTAACGCCGCCCTGTTCTACGGCACGGCGGGCCTCGGAACGGGATGCCGCCAGACCGGAAGCGACTAAAATTGCCAGAATATCGATATTTCCATCCGCAAATTGGTCATCTGCCAAAACGGCCACCGGTATATTCTCGGAATTTCCGCCGCCTGCAAAAAGCGCTTTCGCCGCCTCTTTGGCCTTCTCCGCTTCCGCTTCTCCATGCACCAGATTGGTCAGTTCATAAGCAAGAATCTCTTTGGCCTGATTCAACTGACTGCCTTCCCATTTGTCCATCTCGTCAATCTGTTCTAACGGCAGGAACGTCAGCATACGCAGACATTTCAGGACATCCGCATCCGCCACGTTGCGCCAGTACTGGTAAAACTCAAACGGAGAAGTCTTGTTCGGGTCAAGCCATACGGCACCCTTCTGGGTCTTGCCCATCTTCTTTCCTTCCGAATTAAGCAAAAGCGTGATTGTCATCGCATAAGCATCCTTACCCAGTTTCCTGCGGATCAGTTCCGTACCGCCAAGCATATTGCTCCACTGGTCATCACCGCCAAACTGCATATTACAGCCGTAACGCTTATACAGTTCCAGAAAATCATAACTCTGCATGATCATATAATTAAATTCCAGGAAACTCAGTCCCTTTTCCATTCTCTGCTTATAGCACTCCGCCGTCAACATACGATTCACGCTGAAATGTACGCCGATATCGCGGATAAATTCGATATAATTCAAATCAGTCAGCCAGTCCGCGTTGTTGACCATCAGCGCCTTTCCCTCGGAAAAATCAATAAAACGGCTCATCTGTTTCTTAAAACACTCGCAGTTATGCTCTATCGTTTCTTTTGTCATCATCGTGCGCAGATCGCTCCTGCCCGAAGGGTCGCCAATCATTCCCGTACCGCCGCCGATCAGGGCAATCGGTTTATTCCCTGCTTCCTGTAATCTTTTCATCAGACACAGGGCCATAAAATGTCCTACATGCAAGCTGTCCGCCGTCGGGTCGAAACCGATATAAAAAGTCGCCTTTCCGTCGTTGATCAGTTCCCGGATTTCATCAGCATCCGTCAGCTGTGCAAGCAATCCCCTTGCCTGTAATTCTTCATAAATTTTCATGTTCATTCTTCCTTTCCTACTTCGAAATTTGTGTTCGTTAAACGCAAAAAAGACCCCGTCCACTGAAAGGACGAGGTCGAATGCCCGTGTTACCACCTAACTTCATAAACAGCTCACGCTGCCTATCTCACTAAGTACGACCGCCTGATACTTATCGCGCGCTTCCCTATCCTGCGATGATACTCTCCTGCTATAACGTGCATTCCTCCGTCATGACCTACTACCTCCTGCTTAGCCTATCAGTTTGGATACTAATCCAAACTGATAATTGAAAATCTATGATTTTCAATTTGGATTTTCTGTCATGAAGCTCCAAGATGTATTCACGAAAAACTTCCCGTACGCCTCTCATCACCCGGCTGCTTTCTGTTCGTTCCGTCATTCGCTACTTGTTCTTATCAACGCCTGTTGTATTTAACTATTTTGTATCGTATCCGAAAAACTCGGCTTTGTCAAGATGAAATTTCTATTTATTTGGCTTGATTTATTTGGCCTGAAAACAATTCAACCAGCGGCCGGGGCAGCATATCGTTCCTGCGGAGGCCCTTGAAAAGCGCCGGTACTTAGTGAAAAAGCTGCTTTTGAACTTAGTACCGCTGCTGCTTTTCGCGGAGCGAGAGCGTGCCTCCAAAGGAACGATATGCTGCCCCGGCCGCCGGTTGAACTTTTGCCGCCTATTTATTCGTCATCAACTTGACCATCGCCTGATTTAACCCGTTCACTGTCAGCTTATACATCGGGAACATTCCTTTGATCGCGGTCTCCGCTTCCCGCCAGGGTGCATGGCCGGGCGCCATCTTCGGATTTAGCCAGACGATGCGCTTATAGTGCCGCTTCATTAACTGCAGCCACTCCATACCGGAAAGACCGCCGTTCGGCCCTCTGTAATTGCCGGTGGTGGAATACAGTTCTTCCGGGGCCATCGCCGCATCTCCGACAATGATGACCTTATAATCGCTGTCCAGATTCCGAAACATCCATTCCGTATCAATCCAGTCGCCGTTCTCGCACTCCGGCGTCTTATACAGCTTGGAATAAATACAGTTATGAAAATAATAGGTCTTTACGTCTTTATAATGATTCGACTTATGCACCGATTGGAAAAGCTCGTTCAACAGACTGCTGTATGGAATCATTGTGCCGCCGGAATCCATTAAAAGCAGTAATTTGACCGCATTTTTTCTGGGCCGCTCCATTACAATCTGAAGACAGCCGCCGTTGTTGCAGGTCTTATCGATTGTTCCGTCGATATCCAGCTCCGTTTTCGGGATATCCAGCTTTGTCGAAAACTGCCGCAGTTTTCGAAGCGCCACCTGAAACTGTCTGTTATCCAGAATCCTGTCGTCGCGGAAATCCCGGTATTTTCGCGCACCGATGACCTGAAAAGCCGACTGATATCCGGTAGAACCGCCCACCCGGATACCGCCCATATTTCCGCCCGTATTGCCGAACGAAGTTTTTCCCATTGTGCCAATCCAGAAGCTTCCGCCGTTGTGTTCGGAATCCTGGTCCCGCAGACGGTCTTTGAACTTCTGCTCTACGTCTTCTTTATCGATCTGTACCTGTTCTTCATTCATGACATGACGCATTTCTTCATGCTGCTCGTCAATCATATCCGATTTATCCAGCCATCTCAGCATGTTTTTGCTGATCTCATTCTCGGACTGGATGCCTTTGAATACTTCATCAAAAGCCATATCGAACTTATCGAATTCGGTTTCTGACTTCACGAGTATCATTCTTGCAACATAATAGAAATCCGTCAGGCTGCTGTTGCATAATCCCTGTGACAACGCTTCCTGCAATGTCAGCCACTCCGTCAATGTAACGTGAAGCCCTTTTGCCTTCAACGTATAAAAGAATTTACCAAACATCCCGTACCCTTGCCTTTCTATAAGCCTGAACTTTTCAGTCTGTCCTGTGCTTCAGCGTTTCGAGGTCTTCATCCTTTTTCACAACAACACCGATGAATGGAAGTTCTTCCCGCAGCCTGTCCGTCGGAATGCCGCCGATCTGCAGAGCATTAATCCAATCAATGAGCTCCGATGTGCTCGGTTTCTTACGGATATCCTTAATGGAACGTATCCAGTAGAAAACATCCATTGCATCTTTTAACAGCTTCTCTTCCACATCCGGGTAATGCGTTTTCACGATTTCTTCCATCAGTTCCGCATTCGGGAAGTCGATATAGTGGAAAATACATCTTCTCAGAAACGCGTCAGGCAGCTCTTTTTCCGCATTGGAAGTGATGATAACAATCGGCCTGTGTTTAGCCTTCACGGTCCGCTTTGTCTCATGAATATAAAATTCCATCTGGTCCAATTCCCACAGCAGGTCATTGGGAAATTCCAAATCTGCCTTATCGATTTCGTCAATCAGAAGAACGACCTGCTCATCGGAGTCAAAAGCCTCACCGAGCTTGCCCAGTTTAATATATCTGGCAATATCATCTACGCCCTCTTCCCCGAACTGGCCGTCATAAAGCCGCTGTATCGTATCATAAACATACAGGCCTTCCTGTGCCTTCGTCGTGGATTTGATGTTCCAGATAACCAGTTTTTTGCCGAGTGATTCCGCGACCGCCTGTGCGAGCATCGTCTTGCCCGTACCCGGCTCGCCTTTGATCAGCAGCGGTTTCTGCAATGCAACCGCCACGTTTACGCTCGCGAGAAGTTCTTTCGATGCTACATATTGAGAAGTACTCGTAAATGTTGTTTTCTTATCACTCATTATTATAACCATGCCCTTTCCGCAGTCTGCGAGTTGTCTTTTTGTTGCTATATGCTTAAATTTATGTTACGATATTTTAGTTGCAAAAGCAAGAAATATTCAGAAAGGGAGTTATAACAATGATAGAAAATTTATTGAACAGAACGAAAACCTCGCTTTCTTTTGAAGTCTCTCCTCCGAAAACAGAAGAAGAATTTCAGGCGGTTTTTGGCAAATTGGAATCATTCGCGGCGCTGAAACCGGACTTTATCAGCTGCACTTATGGTGCTGGCGGCTCCAGAGCCGGAAAGACCGTAGAAATCGTTTCTTATATCCAGAATCAGTTACATATCGACGCCATCGCCCATATGACCTGTGTCGGATTCAAACAGGCAGACCTTCAGACAAACTGCGAGGCACTGCAAAGAGAAGGCATCCGCTACGTTATGGCGCTTCGCGGCGACAGGCCGCAGGCCATGACCGATGAACAGTTTAGCAATCGGGAATTTTTCTATGCAACTGACATGGTCCGCTACCTGAAAGCGAATACTTCCCTGCGGATTGCAGGAGCCTGCTATCCGGAGAAGCATTATGAAGCGGAAAGCATTGAAAGCGACTTAACACATCTGAAAGAAAAAGTAGACGCCGGAGCAAGCTTCTTAATCACACAGCTTTTCTTCAGTAACGATTTTTTCTACCGCTTTAAAGAACGCGCAGCGGCTGCAGGCATCACGGTGCCCATCTGCGCAGGCATCATGCCGGTCATCAGCGCAAAACAGATTGGGACGAGCGTTACCTTATCCGGCTCTTCCGTTCCAAAAGAACTCTCCGATCTAATCGCCAATTATGGAGAAAGCAAAGAAGATATGCGCAAAGCCGGCATCGATTATGCGGTCCGCCAGATTCGCGATCTGAAAGAGCACGGTGTGGACGGCATTCATCTGTATACGATGAACTGGCCGAAGACAACGGCAGAAATTGTTTCGCAGATTTAAAAAGCAAATGCCGCATTTCCTCAAATAACATAAAGATAAAGGGGCAGCCATGCGATTGCATGAACTGCCCTTTTTTGAAATCAATCTTTACACAGAGGCGCCAGTCGGGCCGACGGAATGTTTGAAGAGCTCCCACGTGCTGATAAAATAACAGATCAACAGTAAAGCAAGGATTCCGCCGGTCATCAGGATTTGTTTGAACAAAGTGCCGAAGCCGATATAAGCCGTGATTTCCGCAGATACCGACTGAATGAAATATGTTACGACCACGGCCGCGGAAAGAAGCGCAACCATAACGGGCAGCCCGAACCATACCCCCAACTGTTTTAAAATCAGGTTCCTGATGTCCCTTTCCTCAACGCCCAGATGACGCAGGACCAGAAAGCGGTACCGGTAATGCCCGGCATCCAAAAGCTGCTGCAGGGAAAGTATCGTCAGACAAATGACCATTAAAACAATGCCGCCGTAAATCATGACGGCCTGCAGAACAAACATCCCCGCTTTTGTGCTGTTGACCTGCAGCGTACGCATACGAATCCCGTAATCGGCACCCTCTTCTGTTTCCTCCGGATATACCGACAAAAAGAGTGCCTCAAGTTCTTCCGCTGTCGTATAGGGAATCGGTTCCGTCGTCGTGATATAGCGATTCCGCATTACGGAAAGCAGTTCCTGACAAACGCTGTCCGGAAATACAAGCAGGACGTCCGTATAGGGATTATAGAGCGTTTCTCCAAGAGCATCGATATAACAAGCCTGTTCAGAAAGGCGCAGACTTCCTGCATCCGTCGTGATTACCGTATGGGTCTGAAGGAACTGGTCTCGCTCCGCTTCACTTGCAATGGTCTGCCACTGCGTCGCAAATTCATCTTCTCCCAGTGTAATCATTTCATATCCGAGCATCTGCCTTATCCTGTTATAATCGCTCAAGGCAATCGCTACAACAGGAAAATCCCATTTCACGCGGTTATGAAAGTCTTCCCATCTTGGCAGATATAGATTAAAAGTACAATCATCTTTCAATTGCAGATTATGTTCCGCAAAAAAATCCGTTACGAATGCGTAATCATCGTGAGGAAGATCTTTTTCCTCATAAACAGTACGATAGCCGGTAAAAATCTGTACGTCATACTTTGAACGTATCTCCAAAAAGCCGAATGCCCATCCAACCAGTATCGGCGCCGCCATGAACAGAAAGACTGCCATGACCAGCGTGATACAAATCAGAGTCATCGTCTTATTCGTCGTGGACAGCTTCGTCGTAATCTGCCCCCAGAAAAAAAGATTCTGACCGCGATAGCGGTGCTCCGGCGCTTTTTCCTTCCATGCGGTCAGAAATCTGTTTGCAAGATAAATAACTGCACAGATAAAGAAAAGCAGGTCCGCAAGGATGAACATCATATATTCATCGATTGCGCTCTCTCCCACGCCGAGTACCAGATAGTATTGATTCTGCATGACCGGTACACTTGCCGTCATAAACGCACAGCAGACAGCGCATATCAGTAAGCCAGAGACAAGCGCCGGAAGACCGTCTTTATGGCTTCGACCTGCTTCGACATCCATTGATGCGTGACCACCCGTCATGCGTCCGCCGCTTTGCTGTTTTTCCATCCGCATCCGCCTGCCATACTTTAACCGCCATACTACAGGCCATAACAGCGTGACTGCCGGAAACAGGATATTTCCCCAGAACATGACATGAACGGGTGCTGCGAACCGGCTGTCAAAATAAAAATACATTTTCTGAATTCCTGCAACAAGCATCCAGAATACCATCACTTCAAACAAAATCACAACGATCGGCATCTGGCGGCTTTTCTTTAGGGAAGGCTCATTTTCCTTGTCCGCAGAAAGCATGTCGATAATCTTGATTTTTCTGATTGTACGAAGATTAAATATTCCTACTGCCAAATAACTCAATACAAAAAAGCCGATTGTGAAAAAGACAGTATCCGGAAACAACGTCCAGGTTATCTGATAACTTTTTCCATAAGAAGTAAGCAGCATTGCAGTAATGAACTGGGAACCGAACACGCCGAAGAAAATCCCGATCATGATCGCGGCCAGCCCCATGACAAATGTTTCCGCAAAAAATATCCTGCCGATGATCTTCTGCTCCATTCCCATAATGGATTGAACCGCAAATTCCTTCTGCCTGCGGCGGAGCATATATTGGTTGACATAATGTATTAAGAACAACAACAGTAATGTGACCGCACTAATCGCCAATTTCATACCGTCACCCAATATTCTGAACTTATATTCGGAGCCTATGTCCGGCTGATAGTATCTGCTGGAAATCGACAAAAAGGAATAAAACAGCGCGACGCAGATTGTCATTGTCACAATATAGATCAGGTAATCTTTTGCAGAGCGCTTTGCATTTTTAAGAACAAGCTTCGCATACATGACTTTTCCCACCTCCGATCATCGTAAGGACATCCAGTATCTTCTTGAAAAAAACATTTCTTTCGTCATTCCCTTTATATAACTCCATAAAAATCTCACCGTCCTGCAAAAACAAAATGCGTTCGGCATAACTGGCGGTAAACGCATCATGTGTTACCATCAAAATCGTCGCGCCGAGCTGTTCATGAATGCGCTGTATCGTTGAGAGCAGCATTTGGGAAGAATGACTGTCAAGCGCACCGGTCGGCTCATCCATCAGAAGCAGTTTGGGTCCGCCTATCAATGCTCTCGCACAGGCGCAGCGTTGTTTCTGCCCTCCTGAAATCTGGTAAGGATATTTGTCCAGAATATCACTGATATTCAGCTTCTCCGCCATTTCCAGAACGCGCGGCTCCACCTCCTTAACAGGCACTTTGTTAATTGCCAGCGCCAAAGCGATATTCTCGGAAACGGTCAACGTGTCCAGAAGATTAAAATCCTGAAATACAAATCCCAGATTTTCTCTGCGGAACCGTGCAAGCGCTTTCGGCTTTATTTCCGTGATATCATTCCCCTCTAAATAGATATGCCCTGCACTCACGGTATCAATCGTGGAAATGCAATTGAGCAGCGTCGTTTTCCCGGAACCGGAAGCCCCCATGATTCCAAGGAACTCCCCTTCTTTTACGGAAAAACCGATATCTTTAATTGCCTTTGTTATAGCCCCCTCATTGCCATAGTATTTCTGGATATGCTCCAGCTGCAAAATCGTATTCATAAAAAATTACCATGCCTTTCTTCCGAAACTGCAGATTTTTCACCGGCCCGGAAAATGTTCCGGCATCAGACCCGCATCAGGAATTTTTTGTTATGCCTTATTATAAAAGAATCCGTACAGCCTTTTGTATCAGTTTTTCTTACAAAGTTCTTACAGAAATGTAAGAAGTGCAGAGTTCATTCTCCCTGCACTTCGGCAATAAAATCATTGATTTGAAAAGAAAGCCAGATTGTCGTCCCCTTTCCCTCAGAAGAGGCCGACAATCCGATTCCGAGTTTATCACAGAGCCTTTTACAAAGATACAGTCCGATTCCGGTGGAACTTTGTATAATCCGCCCGTTCTCTCCGGTAAAGCCTTTTTCAAAAATGCGGGGCAGATCGGCAGACGATATGCCGATACCGTTATCTTCGATACCCAGAAATAACTGATTTCCTTTATGACCATGCTTTTCCACAGCCTGCAGGTTTGATCCATCAAGTACAATCCTATGTTTGAGATTTCCTCTATCTTCACACTTTTCCACCGTAAAAAAATGCAGGGCCGGCTGCTCCGTCCGGTATTTTACCGCATTGCTGATGAGCTGGTCCAGAATGAACCGGAGCCATTTATCATCTGTATAAACATTGCTTTCCATCGTATCTATCGATATATTTACATGATTCTGGCGCAGCATGTATTTATTATCCGCGATTGCGTCACGTATCACGTCAGCAAGGGCGGTTTCCCGAATAGAATAATCCTTTTCCGCATGTTCACTGCGCGCATAATAAAGAGCCTGTTCCGCATAACGGTTCATATGTTCCAGTTCTGTCAGCATATTCCTCGTAAAATCAGAACGATGAATATCCGAATGAGCGATATCAAAATGAGCATTTTCACAGAGCAGCTTCATCGCCGTAATCGGTGTTTTGGCCTCATGCACCCATTGTTCGATATACTCTTTATATTCTTTCCGTTCCCGTTGTATTTCACCTATTTTTTCCAGCATGGATTTCTCTGCCATTTTCATGACCCGGTAAAAGACCTGTTCATCAGCCCGCTCCGGCACTTCCATGATTTCGGCTATCAGGTACCGTTCCTCTAACTGTTCCGTCATGCGAAGCAGTTTATCCAAACGCCTTTTTCGCAGGAAAAAGGCCGACGTCAGATAACAAATGACTGTAAAAAACCAGACAAATGCAATGAAAAGAACGCTCTGGATATTGTTTCCGCTGGCAAGCAGAAACAGGGTCAGCACCAGCATTCCGAACAGATTCAGGGAAATGACGGGCAGCTGGTTCTTCAAATATTGTTTTCCGTTCACATGTATCCTCCCATTCTTACTCATGTGAAAAATTCTAATTTTTCAACCGATAGCCCTGCCGGTGTTTCGTTTGAATGAAATCCATCAGTCCGATTCCCGCCAGTTTCTCCCGAATGCGGGTCATGTTCACGCTGAGCGCATTGTCATCGATATAAAGCTGGCTGTCCCACAGAAAATCGATGATATCATTTCTGGAGCAGATTTCCCCTGCGTGCCTGAACAGATAATAGAGAATCTTCATTTCGTTCTTGGTCAGTTCCGCCTTCCTGCCGTCATGCTCAATAAAACCGCTCTCCAAATGCAGCGTGGCGCCGTTCCATGTAAGGATTTCTTTCTGTCCGGCACCATATACACGCTTCAGGAGCGCATCTATTTTGGCAAGCAGAATCGCCGTATTGTAGGGCTTTGTCATAAATGCGTCTCCGCCCAGCATAATACTGTTCAGCTCGTCCATATCAGTATTGCTGCTCGTCACGAAAATAACCGGCATATCGGAGACTGCCCGAATCTGCGAACAGATCATAAAACCATCATTGCCGGGGAGTTTTATGTCCAGAAGGAGCAGATGCGGTGCAAAAGATTTTACCTGTTCCATAACATTCTGAAAATCCGTTATGGTTTCCGCTTCATATCCGTTTCCAGCCAGAAGATTTTTTAACTGTGTCTGTATGACGGGATCGTCTTCGACGATCAGTATTTTAAATTTCATTGCAGTACCTCCTGAGCAGGCATAATTGTAATGCCTTTACCTAAATTCTACCACTTTTCTGCTGGCCTTACCAGAAAAAAGGAAGCCGGCTTTTTGTCTGCTTCCTTCGTATTCTGTATATTCTGTTTCCTAAAATCTTTTAATCTTCTTTGTCGTATTCTTTTCAAACTCCACATCGCGCACTTTCAGTTTGAAAATACGCTTATAAAGCGGCGCCGTCTTATTATAGGAATCGATGATTTCCTGTAACTTTGCCTGGATATCCTTGATTTTCTTCTTAGCCGCGTATTCATAATCGGGGAAGATTTCCGCCTCGATGACGCTATCGCTCTCGCGCACCAGCACTTCCTGTACCAGCCGTTTCTCGCTGAGCTTATTTTCAATCTCCTCGGGAGATACGTTCTCACCGTTCGGCGTGATGATCAGGTTCTTTTTGCGCCCGGTCAGGAACAGGTAGCCCTCCTCGTCTATGTAACCGAGGTCGCCTGTTTTCAGCCAGCCGTCTTCCAATGTCTGCGCTGTCTCTTCCGGCATTTTATAGTATCCCTGCATAACGCTGCTTCCTTTTACCCAGAGTTCCTCGTCTACGATCTTCACTTCGCAGTTCGGCATACACTTTCCAATCGAACCCGCCTTAAAAGCGCCGTTACAGTTCGTGCTGATGACCGGCGCACACTCCGTCATACCATAGCCCTGTAAAATCGTGATTCCGTATTTTTTGAAGAAATCGATGTAAGCCGGATTTAGATAAGCTCCGCCGCTGCATATCGTATGGAACTGTTTTCCGAATACTTTCCCTTTGACGAGGGGCGCCGGAATGAAGGAAGCCTCTTCCATTTTCTTCGCGAGCGTTTCCACCATGAGCGGCACCATCAAAATCATATTTGGCTCAAAGAGTTTGATGTTTTTGGCAACCCGCAGGAGCGAATCGTTGATACAGATGATTGCGCCTATGGATGTTCCTTTGAGAATATCCATGCTCAGGCAGTACGCATGATGAATGGGAAGCACGCTCATAACGACCATTCCCGGCTCATATCCCATATCGAGCGCGGTCGCATTTTCTGCGAGATTCCGATGGGTGAGCATGACGCCTTTGCTTTTTCCTGTGGTACCCGAAGTGAACATGATCGTAGCCAAGTCTTCCGGCTTCGGTTCATATCCTGTTCCCTTCTGCTCTTTTCCGATCAAATCCCACATAGGTAAAATATCCGGGTTCCCGCTTCCCGCCGCTTCCATCGCAATAATATGAACCAGCTTAGGACATTTCTCCGCCGCCATGACCGCTGTACTTTCTTTCGAGCCATCATAAATGAGCGTTGTAACATCCGCTCTGTCAATCAGTTCACACAAGTCCTCGTCAGAAAGGTTTGCATCTAACGGAACCGCCACGCTGCCGCCGTTCACGATGCCGTAATATGCTGTGATCCACGAATAGGATGTGGCCCCTACGAGAGCAATATGTTTTCCCTGTTCTCCAAGCCCGGACAACGCCGCCGAAAAACGTTCGCTGTCCTGTCTCAACTGTGTATATGTCCTGGCTTCTACTTTCGTTTCTTTTTTGCCGCTTTCGCCGGCGCTCTTTACCTTATACCGAATGGCATCCTGTGTGCCATAGGCTTCTTCCGCCTTTACAAGCAGCTCATAGATCGTACTGCGCAATTCGTTCATCGTCTATACCATACCCTTTCCACCATATGCCCGGTCTGTTATCAGTCAACCAGTTTAGACAAATAATCGACCGCTTCCTGTACTGTCCGAATATTCGCCGCTTCCTGCTGCTCTATCTCAACATCAAGCGTATCCTCAACTTCTCCGAGCATACTCATAAAATCAAAAGAAGTAAAACCCAAATCTTCGATAAAACGCGACTCCGGTTTGATATCCTCCTTTTTTACTTCCACATAGTTCGTAATAATCTCCGCTAACTGATCAAACATCGTCTTTTCCCTCTCTTCTATTCTTCTTTTTTAAACTAATTTAATAATCTCCCCAATCTTGAGGTTCGGCCTTTCCGTTCCCTTGAACATGATCTTGCATATATAATAATAGAAATACTCAAGCTGCTCCCTGCTGTATGCCTTTATCTGGTGCTCGAAACTGAAATCGAGGCCATTGTCTTCCGGTCTGTGCATGACAGTAAGGTACAGGCCGCCCGAATAATAGCCATTGCAGTATCTTTTCGTCTTGTATCTGATATTTCCCAAATCCGTCAGTCCCTTTTCCTTCAGTGTCGCCGGCTGGTAAGTGAGCGACATAATCTCATAATTCATGCCCTGCGGCGGATTGTAGTATTGTCTTCGATAAGACATATATTCTACCGGATCAAAATTCACATAGCGGAAAACCTCATTCTGCCTGTCCCTAATCTCCCAGATTCCTTCTAAAAAGGTCTTTTCCTCCGGAATGATGGTCCGGAACGGAAAACTGTGGATACGGGTACCGCCTGATTTTTTCTCTTGAAGCGTCGCCCGGCGCGCATAAGCGACCTGTATCGATACATCGTCGCACTGATTGACTTTCTGCAGATAAGTGCGTATTCCCATGAGGAGCAGGCATTGCAGCGAAATATGCTGCTGTTCACAAAATGTCATGAGTCTCTTCGTCGGTTCTTCCTCCAAATGGAAAACATCGATTGCCGCCTCCATGCTGTCCGAAACGGTAGGGGCTGCCCTGAGATTCGGATTCCCTGTTGCCGCTCTTGCCTCTTCCAGTTTCTTTCTTCCGTCTAAACCGTTATAAATCGGTTCGGATTCTTCTATGAGTTTTCTAAAATAGGCTCTGTCCCGCGCCTGTGCCTTACTTCCGTTTTCATAAGCCAAATCCTTCTCGACCTGCTCGACATAGGAACGCATCTGTGCCGGATATGGAATATTCTCAAAGTTCGCATTACAGTACAGTTCAATAACGTCTTTCATAAATCCGATCAGGGACTGTGCATCGAGGAACCTGTGGTCGCCCACGATAAACATGCCTTCAAAACCATCCGGCATCTTAATGATGACGATTTTATTCATCGGCATATCTTCTTTATCAAAAGGGACACGCGTCCATACCGTCATCTCGGCTTCCGCCTCTTCCATGGTCCTTCCCGTGAAGTCCACAAACTCTATTTCCCGCTCTTCTTTCTCGACAATATACTGATACCATTGCTTCTCTTTTGCATCATACGCCAGCCGCGCCCGCATGGATTCGCATCTCTCATACGCTTTGTAGATGGCCTTTCTTAACTCGTCCAGATTCAGCTCGAACTCTATTGTCAGACTTGTCCCGACATTCAGTATTTCTTTTCCCGGAGAATACGGTGCATAAAAATTATGAAATTTTTGTGCCGCCGTCAACGGATATGCTTTATAGCCTTTTCTTGTTTTCATTCTGTTTTCCACCTCTCAAGTGCGCTTTTTAATTGCAAAAAATCTGTTCTGCAAAAGTATCCAGTTCTTTTTCATAACGCTCCGTTTCCTTGTAATAGCTCTCTGCGTGGGCTGCGCCTTCCACGATCAGCTTTCGCTTTGGAGAGCGGCAGTTATCATAAATCTCGTCGCACATGCTGCATGGTACAAAAGTATCCGCCGAACCGTGGATAAAAAGAATCGGCACTTCCGCTTTCTGTACTTCATTCCTGGCGTTACATTCATCCATCCCATAACCGGCAAACTTTTTGTTGAGCAGGTCGGCGCCCTGTATCGCCGGAAAAGCAGGCAGATGATACATATTGTTTAACACATGCGTGAACACCTCTTTGGGAGAGGTAAATCCGCAGTCGGATACGATTCCCTTAACATTTAACGGCAGTTTCAGGCCGCTTGTCATCAGTACCGTGGCGCCGCCCATGGATGTACCGTGAAGCATGATTTGAATATCTTCTCCGCACTCCTGTATCATCCAGTCAATCCAGACGAGCGCGTCCTTTCTGTCCAGACAGCCGAATCCGACATATTCGCCCTCGCTCTCGCCATGTGCCCGCGCATCCGGCATCAGCATGGCATACCCGTGTTTCAAAAAGTAATCAGCGAATGACGCATAATTGCTGAGCCCTTCTCCCGTATAACCATGAAAACAAATGACGGCCTTTTTGCTTTTATTTTTATCCTGATACTCCTCAAGCGCCGGAAAATAAACAGCATGAAGTCTTAATCCGTCAAAAGATGTTACATAAACATCTCTGTGTTCTTTCGCCAGCACAAATTCTTTTCTTTTCTCTATGAGCGGAAAATACTTCTCCCAGTCCGTCCCGGACATCTTAATCGTCCGGTCTGTTTTCGCATTCCCGCGTTTCATCGTCCTGTTATAAAAATATACCGTTTCACCTATGCCCGCCGCAGCAAGAACCCCTGCCGCAGCGACAATATTCTTTAATACTCCCATTGTGTTATCATCTTCTTTCTATATTATGCCTTCTTCAAAGCCTTTCGTTTCAGCTCAATAATTTCTTTCAACCGCAGCGCCTTTTCAATATCTCCTTCGACCCGGAGTTTCTGCTCCGTAAAAGCCTCTACCGGATCCAACTCTCCTTCTGCTATTTTCAGAAGTACATCAGGTGCGCAGGTAAACATCGCATCCCTGTCATGATATTCATACGGCTCTACATGAAGCACGCCGTCCTTTACCTCTACATAAAAAATCCCGCCTGCTGCCTCATCCTCGATGTTGAACTGAAATGCCAGATGCTCATGGATATCGCTCACATCGACTCCCATAAATTTTCCCTTCATTTCATAAAATAAATCTGCGTAACTCACGGTTATCCTCCTTTTTCGACCGTCGGTCTAATCTTTATAAATAGACATTAACACACTTTTCGACCGTTGGTCAACTACATTTTTCACATAATTCAGCCGAAAATTTTCACCGTTTTTGTAGCATTATTCATAATTGTCTGCAAAACCTGTTTGTGTTATCATTTTTTATAAAAGGAAAATTTTGAACGATTACTTTGATGTGGAGGATTACTATGCCGGATATGAAGAAATATGACAGAATTTTGGATGCGCTCCAGCAGCTTCTGGAGAACCAGACACTACAGAACATTTCCGTAAGCGATATTGCGAAAGCGGCCGGAATCGGCAAAGGAAGCATCTATTATTACTTTCCGTCAAAGGAAGCGATTCTCGATGCTCTGATCAAAAGAAATTATGAAAAACCATTGAAAACAGCAAAAAATCTTGCTGTTCAGACAGACATCTCGCCTTTCATGCGCATGGCCATGATCTTTCAGGCCTGCCGCAACTCGTCGGACGCTTTTTTAAACCAGAACAAAGAAGCCGACAGCACAGGAGCAAGCGTTCAGGATATTGCTTTTCTGCACCAAAAATATATGAATCACCTGATTGCCGAGTTAAAGCCTAATCTGACGGAAATCATAAAACAGGGAATCACTTCTGGGGATATCGATTTTGAGTATCCGGCGGCACTTGCCGAAATCGTGCTCATCGTATTGGCCGTCAAGCTGAATCACACGTTCCTGTCCGCTACTGCAGAGGACTCGGAAGAAACAATCCGCGGACTCGTAGCCTTGCTCGAAAAAGGTACGGGCGTACCGCAGGGAACGCTCAATTATCTGACGCTGCCGGCAGATGGGGAAACTTTTTAGAAGCGAGCATCCGTGCAGGATGCTCTACAAAAAAACGCTCTACGACATTTTCTTTTCTACCTTTTCTATTATACAGCTGTGCGGCTTATCTGCATTATTTCGATCATAGTCTATCCAAACAAGTAAAATCTCGCCAAGATATCTCTCAAGTGCCTGTGTGTAACGCCTGTCCTTAATCTGCTGTATAGCAGCCGCGGCGTTCTTGTCATATTTCAGTTCAACCACAAGCGCCGGCTTGCCGGTATGCGGTAATGGCAGAAACACGATATCCGCAAATCCCTTTCCGGCAGGAAATTCTCTTATGAGCATATAATCTTTTCTCGCACTGTAATATGCAAGTCCAATAGCCGCGCCGAGTGCATTCTCGTCATTGTAAGTCAGTATGGACGATATTTCCGTATGTGCTCTGTCAAGTCCATCGGCAACACTTTTTTCATTGCATGACAATGTATCTTCAAGAAGTTTTTCAGATGCCTTGACAACACGCATGACTTCGGACCAGCCCTTCACACTCATCGCTGTCTCAAATTCTTCCACGATTTCCTTATTTGGAATAAAAGCTTCCTTTTCTTTGGAATCATACGCAAGGTATCCCAAATGTACAAGCAGCGTAAGTACATCATCCTTCATCTCAAAGTTAAGCATATCATTCCGAAAACTGCGTGTATTTACCCTGACACGTCCACCGCCAAGCATCCGTGCAATATCCGCACGAAGCCCATCAAAGTCCATCGTAATATAGTTTTTCAGTGCATCATAAACCTCTGTGGATGCCCAGTAATTTGAAAATCTATGACGGCTCATTGCCTCGACTACGGATTTGGGATTATATATATGTTTAAACTTCGTGAACATATATCCGTCATACCAACTGCTCGTTTCGATAAAATCCATATTGAACCGCTCACACAGCTCTTTTACCTCAATCTCTGTAAATCCTGTGTACTCTTCAAATACATCCTGATCGGTCATCGAATATTCCGTAAACATATTCAGTGCTGAATGTTCACCATATTTTTTTACCGGCAGTATCCCTGTCATATAAGCAAGCGCCACATAAGGTTGATCCTTTAAAAGATTTCTCAGAAAATCAAGATACTGTTTCTGCAAAGCCTCCGAATCCTGCCGTTCACGCATCACACAGTCCCATTCATCTATCAGGATAATAAACTTTTTCTTTGTTTTTGCATAAATTTTTCGAAGCGACGCGGCAAGCCCCATATCCTGCCGCCTTAAAAGTTCCCCATATTCTTCCTGAAACTCCTCGAGTACTTCCTGTTCCAGATATTTTGTCAGTTCCCGATTTCCCGCTTCAATTAAAAACTGCTGCATATTCAAGTAAATAACATCATATTGATTTAGATGTTTTCTAAAAGTTTCTTCGCCTTCTATCCTGCAATCCCTAAATAAGTTAGCCGAATCACAACCACGGCTGTAATAAGCGGCAAGCATTTTTAATGCCATAGATTTTCCAAAACGTCGAGGTCTGCTGACACAGATAAATTTTTGCTCTGTACTGATCAACTCATTTGTACACGCTATCAGATTTGTTTTATCTACATATATTTTAGAGTTGACGGCTTCCCAGAAACCATCATTTCCCGGATTCAAGTAGATTCCCATAAGTCATACCTCTTTATTTCTTTTTATTTCCTGATTATTATTATATATGGTATCATTATTTTGTACAACCCAATATCTGAACATCCAAAAAGTCGATATATTGACTTCTCTTTGCAATCGTTTCTATGATTTGCGCATTCAAATTAATCCAGCTTATACATTTATCTTCCGGAATTGGATACCGGGCATCCAGATAGAACACCGCAGGAACAGAAAAAGGACGCCCATTTCTGAATGTCCTTCCTGTGTTGCTTACTGTGATATATTTCTTGATATGAATTTGCTAAATATGCTTCTATTAATTCATCCTCCATAAATCTATTATTTCATTCTATTAGAAAAATGCTTTCACATATGCTAATGTCTTATCCAATAAATCCTCTGGCATCTTCTCCACAAACTGAATATTCCTACTAATTACATCCAAACACTTCATATGTTCTGTCAATATCACACCAGTTGTTTTTGTTCTATTATCCAATGGAATATGCAACGGAAATTTGTTACTTGTGTTCGTAATCGGACACACCACTGCAAATTTAGTCCTCACAAAAAACTGTTCATTGCTAATAACCACCCCTGGCCTTCTTCCTGCCTGCTCATGTCCAGACTGTAGGCTGAAATCCAAGAATACAATATCACCTTGTTTCGGATTATACATTACCACACTTCCTTTCCAACAGGAGAACCCCAATCAAATTCCTCAGCTTTATATTCTCCGTCATAATCTTTGAATATATCTTCTAACGTAACATCCTTTTTCTCTTTAACTTTTGTAATCACGATATTATCATCAACCCTGTTAAGTTCCACAAGATCATTCTCCATCATTCCCAACGCATCAAGAAATGCCTTGGGGATTCTTATTCCCTGTGAATTACCCCACTTCTGAATTGTTGCTTGCATAAAATCATCTCCTTCCTTATTGCATAGTATATACAATAGTATATACATTGTCAATGACTTTATACGAAAAATGCACTAACCTTAGATTAGCGCATTTGCCATTACTTTTCTATTTCCTGAATTTCTACAAAACCCCTTGTTTTTCCATCAGGACTTATAAAAGAATACTGCTCATTAGTATATTCAGTAATCTCACAGCCATTATTAGGAACTTTCATAAACCATTCATTTAATCCAACTTTTGCCTGTTCTATGTTCTCATATAATCCAGTGACTTTACTTCGCGCTTCTGAAATTATACCATCTATATTGTCTATCCACATATGATTAACCGCCAAACTCTTGCAGTAATTTTCTACTTGCACTTTCCTGCATATAAAAAAAGGAATTATATTGTTCTGGTTTACGCTAACTAATCCACTGTCAATCACCCTTTTTCGACAAATTTCATAAAATATACTAAAATAACTTTCAAGGAAATATCTATGTATCTTTTTTTCACAATTTTCTTTGTATTTCTGCTTTTCTTTGTATGTTTTAACTTCTGGCGCAGAAAAAAGATCATCAAAAAGATCTGTTCGATGTGTATGAAGGAAAAATGCCATCTTCTGGATGAACTGATCAAACCCTTTGGTTATTCCTATGTTCTTTCACAGGATATTTTTACCTCGCGCATCGACGCCTGGCAGCGTGACTTCGGATATTGTGCCCTTTTTGATAAAGCAGCCCTTCACTTCAATATGGTCTTTGACTGTCTGCCCGTTTACTTTCCCTATCGGAACAAAACATGGATGATCGAATTCTGGAAGGGGCAGTACGGCATTAATACCGGCTGTGAAATCGGTGTTTACCATGCCGACCGCATACTGACCGAAGAGGAACTGGAACAAACACTCTTCCAATGTGCGGATGACAGGGATATGCTGAAAATGTCCTTAACGCTTCTGAAAAACGATGGCATCATTGCTTCTCTCTGCGAAAAACACTGGTGGCTTACAGCTTTCAGCATGGGGAATTTTTCTAATCCCCGTGAACTGTCCCTGCAGGCCAGCATCGTTTTTCCAACGAATGAAATGGCCGCTGCATTTACAAACGGTCTGATGCGTGCCGGATACCGCCCGGAAGAAATCCAGCATTGCTGTAACAGAGTATCCTTTATCTTTTCGGCCTCTGTGCAATCCCATGGTATTTTCAAAAGACTGCGGATACGCATTGCCCAGTGGAGCAATCATTTCTGGTGCAGAGTCTTTCTGTTTGTTACCAGACCTTTCCACTTGTCGATAGACAGAATTTTATATTTATACTATTACCTTCCTTTTGCATTCCGTAAAATGCTGCGTATCAAAAAATATAAGAGAAAGAAAAATCCGCGCAGGAACGGAGGATTCGTATGAGTTATTATTCCCGTCTGAATCAATCCTTTGAGGGAGCTTTAAAGCTCCCTCTCAATAACTGCACAAAATATGTCCTGATCAGTGACTGTCACAGGGGAACTGGAAGCGCCAATGATAACTTCCTGAAAAACCAGAATTTATATTTTGCAGCCCTTCAGTATTATTACAAAATGGGATTTACCTATATTGAACTGGGTGACGGCGATGAATTATGGGAAAACCGCAGCATGAAACAGATTATAGAAGCCCATGGTGACGTATTCTCTCTACTTTCCCGCTTTTATGCGCAGGGACGGCTTTATATGCTCTACGGCAATCATGATATGGTCAAAAAAAACCAACGCTACATAGGAAAAAACTGCAGCGCCTATCCCTGCTGCTATGTCAATCCACGTTTAGACAATCAACCGCTCCTTCCTAATATCCAGTTTTACGAAGGAATCATTTTGCAAAACACAGCCGTTTCTGGCTCTATGGATGTTTACCTCACCCACGGCCATCAAACAGATTTATTCAATTCAACGCTTTGGCGCATTTCTCGTTTTCTGGTCAGATATCTGTGGAAGCCTTTAGAACGCTACGGCGTTTTAGACCCTACCAGCGCTGCCAAAAATTATACAAGAAGAGATAAAGCGGAGCAGCGCCTGCACCACTGGGCAGAGCAGGAATACCACATCCTGATCACAGGGCATACACACCGCCCCACCCTTTCTGAGAGCGATCCGTATTATTACAACAGCGGGAGCTGCGTACACCCTTACAGCATTACCTGCCTTGAGATAGAACATATGCACATCAGGCTGATAAAATGGGCTTTGGAAACCAGGCCGGATATGAGTCTGTATGTCGCAAGGGAAATACTGGCAGGACCAGTAACGCTTGCCTCCCCTTTTCCGCCACGGCGTGATACTTAACACACTTTCTCTCCGTTCCAGCTGTTTTGTCCTCTCAATGCACACCGCATTCATATGATGTCTTTCGGCACTGCATTCCTCCAGACTTCCATTCAGCCCAAAACCGGCCGGCCAGAAATAATACTTTCCCTGCTGTGACTTTACGATCAGATATCTGACATAATATTCCTCGCCGCCGTCCCCGCTGACTGCCGCCGGATTCCATTTTATGCTGTAAAATTCTGCATTGCCCTCTTCATTTATGTAGATAAGATATTCTCTTCCATCTTCACAGACAAACACCTCGTTCACCTTTGCTCATGTGAAATAAAGAAGTAAAAGAAGTGTAAAAAATTTTGCCGTTCCCTGTCCGGCTGACTGCCGGACGGGTCGGGCTTTAGTCGGGCAATTCTACCTTGCCGACAAAAGAGTAATAGATTTCGATTTCCTGTCTGCGGAGCTTCCCCCGGCGTTTCCCGTCAAGGGCTTCCGATTCGTGGATAACGATTTTCTCCACAAACTCCCGCAACAGGGTTTCATAGTCTGCCGAAAGCTCCGTGAAACGCTCGTTCGATATGCGCCCGGTCACACTGTCCTAAAGGGCAGAACTTTTCTTCTGTGAGGTATTCAAGGGATATTTCTCTTTTGTTTTTCCGGCTGCGGTCACGCCATGCCGTTATGGACGCATAGCGTATGACAACTTTACAGAAGGCATGGAATGTGTAAATGATATGTTCCTTGTGTTCTGCTGTGGCAGTCATGGAAATTTCCCCCTCCCACATAGGGCAAATTGATATTGTTAGCTGGCAACTGTTAATGTTAATCTCATTACTGTCCTTTTGTTCATATAGAGTAGTATTTTGAGAGAATTTCTCCAACAAATTACGATATTCTTCCGTGTCCGTTAATTCCCATACTTTATTTTGAAATTCCGAAACACTCATATCTTCATAATCGCTGTAATCCTTTCTTCGATAGCATTTTTACTAAAGTTGTAGTAGTCGGCACTGTATGTAATGTGCATAACTTGCTGTCTTATGAAGTTGTGGGAAAGTCTGTTTGCAGAATGTGGGAAAGCTGCCCTTTAGCTTTTCCATGTTCTGTGAACAGACTTTTCCATGACGGAATAGCAAGCTCATAGTCTTCTCTTTCGATAACCGTAAACAGGATTGCCACCCTCTCCATTTCCTTAATCTTCTGAATACGTTCTTCCTGATTCGCAACAGGCAGCCATTCACCGCCTGTAAAATAATATTTTCCTGACTCATATTCCTGCTCAGACAGCGGATAATAAGGCACCGCAGCACTTATAACGGTGCCTTCCGGTAAAGGTTCCAGTTCTTCATACTGGGATGATGCCGACACTTCACAGAGCATCTTTTCGTAGGTATACAAATATTCTATCTTCTCCGCGATTTCTTCCAAGGGAATATTTCTGTTCATTTCCGGACGCACATCCGGATTACTTTTTTCTTTTTTCCCAATATATCGATTCTCTATAGCAATTGCCGTTTCCGGTATCACTTGCTCAATATATTCTGCATGGACTTTAATTCCGGAAAATATTCCAATCCTAACTCTTTGTTGGAACTCATCAAAAGCGGAAAGGCCGCCGACATATAAGATTCTTTTTCTTTCGGTATCAATCCCATCAAAATATTTCGGTACGGCGGCATTCCATTCATACTTCTGTTCCTTCTCATTCCATAAGAAACCGATACAACGGTTACAGTATCCCATGAGGTCATTATGTCCCACGAAAAAGAGGTCACGATATCCATCAATTTTCGTCCTCAAACTGATATTTCTTCTCTTCTTTGTTGTATCTTATGATGCGGTTATTTCCCACCAATACGAACGCATAATACCCATCATCTTTTTCATCCAATATTGCCATTGGGGAATGATCGTACCGTGACACATAGTCGTAAAGACGCATCGTTATGCTAAACACGCTGCTTAGTGTACCATCACTTTTCTGTATATAGATGCAAACATGATTTCCAGCGGTTCCACTCCAGCCGCTTCCGTGATAACAGTATACATAACCCGTAAAAGCTTCCCTCAGTGTACCGTTTTGCTCCTGCATGTATATCCTGACCGTATTTTTATCATCGTATCGCCAGAATGTCCCTTCCAGACATACCAGATAGTCTTCCAATCCGTCGTTATTAAAATCAAACTCATGATACGTTATCGTAAGCGGACGCTCTTCTCCAGAACCATATTTCAGCAATTCCTTATCTTTTTCTATATCTTCTTTTAAATATTCTGCCAAAACGGTATCATCATAATCGCCTTTCGGCGCAGTCGTAATATTGTGAAACAATATTTCATGGTACTGCTCTATGTAATCATAATCTATATATGGATATTCACCTGCTGATTTCTCTTCCTGGCTTTCGGTTTCTTCTGGAGTGCAGGCCATTCCGCCTTCCGTCTCGACACAAAACGCATTTACTCTCATATGCTCAATTCCTAATTCTGACAGATACGCATCTATAGCTTCCTCTTTTTGTGCACGGCATGATAAAATAGCGGCTGTTATTGATATCAATATACATGACTGCAATAGTTTTTTTCGTAATTTGTGTTGATACATCATGCTAATAACCATGCCTTTCTCTCAACCTGCGAACTTTGGGCCGACGTGGAAAGCAATAAAGCCTGCATCCGCCCTTAAATAGCGGTTCAATCAGTCCAGAACAATCATCTTACCGCCGGAAAATGCGCTGTTCTTTCCTTTCCCGCTTCTTCCCTGTCTGATTCCTTCCAGAATATCCGTCAACTGCCGAAAGGCCTCTTCCTTCTCTAAAAGAAACCTTTCACCGGAAAAGCCCGTCTTTCTGCGGATATAATCCATCAGGATTTCATAATTCACCGCCTCTTTGCTTTGAAGAAGAAAATATGCAAATTGAATATCCCCTGTCTCTGCCCGCTCACATTCCAGAACTTTTCTTGCAAAATAATCCGTGATCTCCTTCGACAATGTATTTCCTCCTGCCGCAGACCATGCAGCATCCGCAAGGTTTACGGTGTCATATTCCGTCTGAATATCGAAGAAATCATTGTAATCTGTTCGTAGTCTCGCACCTTTCTTTAACTTAAATCTGCACAGTTCCAGTTCATTCTGTTCCTGCTCCAGCTCCTTATCCAATCTGAACTCCGTTATATAGCTGATATAATCCGGCAGCGCTTCTTTTTTTAACAAACAAAATTTCAGACTGACATAATAATCCGCCGAAAAATACGGCAGTTTTTCTTCTTCCGCGATCAGGAAAAGAAAATCCTGGCATTTGATGAGTCCCGGCGCTATGTACAGACACTGTTCATCCGTCCGAATATGGCATCCGGCCAAAATACCATCCGGATATCCGGCATACTGCAGCTGCAGGGCTGTATACGAATAGTCCCGCAATGCCCATAGTAGTTCTTTTTTCATAATCCTTCCGCGCTCAAAGGCGGGGTAGATGTGTTCCGTCATGCTTTTTCCTCCATTATGTTTATTTTGCATCTTATTTGTCTTTAAGGTTCGTTCTCCATAACACCATCGATTACTCATTTTCAAACTGAAACGTATTATCAACCACCTTTCACGTTTTCAGTTTCCACATCACAAGCCAATATGATTCCAGATACGCTTTGGTCCATCATCATCCGGCAAGTATTCTTCCTTGTATCCAAACTTTCTGCACCAAACGTATCCAACAACGCACCGGAACTGTAATGCATCCTTCCGAATAATGAGAACTATCCGATATTTTTCCTGCCATATGCAGATTGACTCCATTGGCAATATCATTACTGTATTTAGAATTATAAGCACCTATTGTATCATTACGGTTACTATTACTATCATTATTATCATCATCATCAAACGGATAAAGCCGGAGTGCTGCATATGGATCAACATATTTTAGATTCATTTGATGTCTTATAGCCCCTGTTTCATACACCCCTTCGCACACCGTAGGATAGGATTTCATATTATCCGGCAGTGTCGAGGCATGCCCTTCGTAATAAGTAAGCTTCCCTTCTTTGGCTACAATCATGATTGCACCAAATTGTCCATTTGGATGACTAGCATTTTCTCCGTTCCACCTGCTATCTCTACCATGTGGGCGCTCATCTGCCAGCCCTTCGAAAGCAAATATCGTTGTTTTATTCATCAGTTTCGGATATTGGGCAAAATAATCCCTGATATCCGCCAGCGCATAGATCTTTGTTCCACTTATCCCATTTTGGATTGCAAACCGCAGGTCCTCTTTTGTTACTGCTCTCGGATCCACACTTATGTTCCTGTTTTCCTGCCCAGAGGTCACTGCCATAATCTTTCCCCCTTTATAACAGAAAAGCTTGGACATCCCATTAATTCCCGGATACCCATTATATTTGAAATATTCCATTCCTACTCTTGCCGGCTCATTCTCCCACCGTCCGCTTATTTTTATCAATCTATAACATATTCCCTCTATCCGCGCTCTAACGCTCCCTGCTTTCAAATCCTGTTTTTCTTCTTCGCTCAAAACTGCATTACAATTGCCAAAAGGAAAAATACTCTTGTGCTCTCTATAATCATTTATATTTGCCTTTGACGCATTGTCTATCTTATCGTTATTTTCCACCTCTAATAAAGAGGTTCCATCTCTAAATGTATTAAAAAGCAAACCATCTATACATTTTGGTTCCTTAGATGCCAGACTGCATTTTAAACACGCCCCGGAAACAAGATATTCTTCTTCCACTCTCGGCAGGATAGCCAGCATATTATCTATAATGCCATCCAATGCGTCATCTTCCGTTTCTATCATTTCTCCTATTGTATTTACGTCAGGCTTTAATCCGCCATTATTCTCTTTATCTCTATCATTTTTGGTGTCCCCATCTTTCCCCATGTTCCCATAGAGATTGGTATTTCCATAAATATCCAGGGCAATTTTTTTTGCCTGCCCCCACTCCATCTCATCCATGTTCTTCCTTCTCCTCTTCATTTGCCTGTTATTTTACTGCCCGATATCCTTTTCACCAGCAAAGTACACTAAGCCTTCCCTGTTATCTGTATGTATTTCAGCAATTCTAAGACCATGGGTTTCCACTTATCATACAGATCGAATCTGCATTGAAATGTTCCAATGATATATTCCGTATTTGTATTAAAAAATAAATTAACCCGTAAAGCCCCCGCAGAGCATTTTATGATTGCTCCATTCAACCTGTATATTTACCGCCTGCAATACACCTTTTTCATAGATGACTATCTGTTTCCCGCATTCATGAAGCGTCTGGCTGATTTTATCTGATAATCTGCTTTTTCCCACGGTTTCCTTATCAGCAATCCGGGAAAACAGGAACCTGTATTCCATATTTTCGTCCATTCTTACTATGGGCGGGCGCGCATTTGACGGGAATATTACCTTCTTAATTTCCTCTCTCATTTCTTTGAGTCCTGCCGGTAATTTCATAGAAAAACCCCACATATTTATCTCTTCCAATGGAATCCCGATTCCCTCATTTTCTTCTTCACTTTTGCATTTTCTAATTAATGCGATAATTTCCTTATCAAAACTATTCCTCTTCTCAATCATCTTAGTTCCTTTCATAAAAACTGCTGACAATTTCAATCAGATTATCCAGCCATAAATCCTTTTCTGCAGCTTCTGTGTGCATACTGCACAACAGGAATTTATTTTGAAGCGAACTGACAGCCATAAAATGTACTTTTTCTCCATTTATGCTATTGCTATGAAAAGAAAACCAGCCTGTTTCTGTATTTATTCCTTTTAAGAGAATGATATCCTGATTCATACATTCAGGGTACAGCCTGCTCAGATATTCCCTTGATCTCCAATAAAGCATTAAAAATATTTTCTTTATGCAATTCTTTGGGATACCGGCTTGCGGTTAAAAAAACATTACTTTGACTGTTAACTCCAATATAGTCCGGTCTTTTTCTATATGGAAATTTATCTCTGCACAATTCTTCTGTTATAAAACCGATATCATCAGGAATCTTCATCTGTAATAAGCCATCATATAGTTCTATTGAATTGTTCCATCCTGTTAGCCGCCAATGCCCTACTATGGGCTTTATCCACTGCATTGATCTTATCGATTATTGGATTTATCCCTATCCCACCAATCTTTACATGTCTGCTCATCTCCTTTTCCCTCCATTCATGATAATCGGAAGTCCTCCTATTACCGTATCCGTTACTTCATCCCCTGTGTATTCTGCCGGAATGCATGACAATATTCCCTCATAAACCCCGGACAGATTATATGGTCCACTGGTAACTGATTTCTTTGCCTTCTTTTTTCTGGCAATAACCTCTCCTGTATCGGTAAAGTTTCCCATTTCGCCAATAATGTCAAAATCATTGCATAAATTGATAACTGTAGGCGAAAGAAGATTTTTCCGTACCAGCGTAGCCTCCTTTGGTGCAGTACATATCACTTCTTTTCCCTTCAGTTCCACCTGCCCTTCTGCCAGGATTGATATCTGATTGTTTGTCTTCATATTCAAAAGAGAAGCATCCTTTATCGCTATTTCCGCGTTTTGCTCTTCCATGTTCAGCAATCCCATCTCAGATGGCTTCAAACACATTCTCTTACGATCATCCGTTGTAAAGTAACGGTCATTATAATCTGCAAGTTCTCCGCATTCCTCCCCATTTGTCCGGATACTATATATGACCCTTGTGTCGTCTTCATCATTTTTATCAAAATACAGCGCTGCTTTCGTACCTGTCTCCGGCATACAATAAAACAGATTCCCGGTAATCGGTTTCCATGAAAACGGATAAGCCTCATCCTTTGCCTGTTCTTTATCTATATCCAGATGCAGTTTGACTTTCTCCTGTCCGGTTTCCAGAACCGTTCCTGTTATGACAGTTCCCCGTAATGTATCCGCAGGTAATTTCTCCGCTTCAAAACACTCTTTTGGAAATACCTTACAGGTACAATTTAACATGTTATCTGCCAAAACCGATTGGGATTCCATGATATACAGATTTCTGCCCTGAACCTGTAAAATATCCCCTATCTCCATAAAGTCCATATCAAAAATCTCATACCCAATCTGTTGTTTCTTCCGGCTTATATCCATTCTGTTCCTATCCCTGAAAGGGAGTATCGTATGAATATATTGATTCAAATCAATATTTCCTATTCCGTTTCCTTCTCTCACTCCCGCATAAAAGCATATTCCACCTCCGAAAACAGAACTCTCCGGTGTAATCTTCCCTTGTAAACGACTCAATATCCGCTTCAAAAATTTGTAGTCTGTTTCCTGATATTGAATTAGAGGATATTGCAATTTTCTGTCCGCAATATTCCACCTGATATCCGCTCCGTATTCTGCTGCGATATGCTCCGCCACATCTTTCTTTTACTGCCATCCGCATTAAAAACGAATATCTCTAACTTTTCATCCGAGATATCAGAAAGCTTCACCCTGGCAGATTCCCCCTTTACAATACCGGCAATCTCCGCTCTTGCATGCTCCCCTTTAAACCAGACACTTTCTCTCCTTCTTTTATCACGACATCCCAAAGTTTGTCGGTTGAATGTTTTCCCTCATCTTTCTTTTTTACGATTACATGATACAAATATACGCAACATTTCGCTTTAAGATTCTCTACTGTATCCTGAACTCCCCACCCGTAAAGTAAATATCATCGCTCAAAGTCATGGTCGTTCCACCCTGCTTTACCTGGACTTTATCATCTGCCGCAATCAACAGGGAGGCCGAAGAACTTGATATGGTCAGATTCTCATCTGCCTGTATGACAATATCCTTATCGCTCGTGATCGTGATACCTTCACTGTCGTTGAGTTCGACCATCATGCCATTATTGTTCGTCATCAGAATAGAGTCCGGTGTAAATAAGATCTCTTTTCCATATTTCGTCTTTAGAGATTTATAGGCAGGGTTTTGTCTTGCACTGTCAGTTTCTTTATGCACTGCACTGAGGATAAAGCTGTTCTCTGACTTATCTGGAACATAAAAACGAACACTGTCACCAATCTCCGGCATACAGTACCAGCCTGTTCCATCTGCAGACGAGTACACGGTAGCATACAAAAACCATTTCTTTCCGTCTGCTGCCTTCCATTCATCCTGCATGATCTCTACCTGTACTTTATCTTTCTGCACATCCGTAATCACTGCATCGAAAGAACATCCCTGCAGAGTTCTGTTCTCTATCGGCAATACCTTCAATGCCTCTTTTGTCCGCAGGAAATAAGCATGACTGCATTCAGCTCCCTGATACGAAGTCAGTATTTTACAGATAAAATATTCTTTTCCATGATAAGAAATTACATCTCCTAATTGGAAGATCTCTCTGCTTTCAATTACCAGTTCCACCATATCGGCGATTTGCAGGGAAGTCATCCCGTTACGGGATTTTTCCATGTATTCACCGACATCCAGTTTTGTCTGTATCTTATCTGTTTCTATCATTCTTTTCGTACCCGTCGGCAGGCCGATCGTATATCTGACTCCTTTTCGCAGGGCATCAGGCACAAGATATAAGCCTGTCCTTCCTGTCAGACGCTTTAGGAACTCCCAGTCTGTTTCCTGAAATTGGACAAGTACGCCCTCCGTTCTGTCCTGTCCGCCTTCCGCACAGAGAACCCTGCTGTCCGGATATGCCGCCGTTATCTTCTGATGGATATCCGCACACAACGTCTCTTCCCTCTGAAATACTCTGAAATGCTGCTGTAAATCCATCAGTATTGTCCCGCTTGTAATATCGAACTTCATGAGCGTCTCATAGCCGTCCTGATGAAAAGAATATCCGGTTACGATCCCGTGGAATAAAATCGTATTGATCTCTCCCGCATCCGCTTTGTCTATCCCGGTCATGCGCACCCATGTTTCTCCCGCCAAGACACCCATATATTTCTCTTTCCATTCATCTTTTATCCGCATGGTGACAGTGGCTGTGGCATGTTTGTTGATTGTTCGGTTGATTGTAAGTTCCTGTAAAGCTATGTACTCAAATGGTTCTATTTTGATCTGATAATCTCTCATATTTACCCCTTTTCTGGCATTTTATCGATATGCCTGTATTACAAATTTTTATGCAACTTTTATCTCCGTCAGTTTGATTCCCTCCCCCCTCACTAGTTCTTGATATATCTCATTACAAAGAATGAATATACCCTTAATCACTCTCTGTAACTTCACATATTTCATCGATATGCACATCTAGCGGTCCAGAACCAAATCCTGTCCCAAACTCAACCAAACCTTTTCCCTTTTCCCATACAAATAAATCTTCTCCACCCGGTTCTCCATTTACTTTTATCTCAGAGTAATAATATTTTATTTTATTTTCTTCCTTTATAATGGAAAAAGATTCCTCCTGCAGCTCCTCCTCCTGGCAAATAAGCTTGAGCACACCCTTGTTTATTAGTTTTTCACTAGTATCTAACGTTTTTATCAACAAGTCATCATCATTATAGAAATTAATTGTCTTGCCTCCCGGTTCCAGTTGTGCATAGGGTAATACCCATCCTGTCCAATCATCGTATCAGCATCTTCTTTCTCTTCAATATCATTCACCGTTTTCTCTATTTGCAGACTATCTTTCATACCAGTTCCGCCCCCCCTCATCTTCTGGTTTTTCATTTACTACTGCATCCTCTTTTCCCACTGTAATAATGTTTATATCCTCTTTCTCCTTTTCAATAATGTCTGCGTTTTTTTCAGCGGTGCCTTCTGTATCAACCATTGAATCATATGTATCCTTATTATTCCTTTGTCCACATCCCTCCATAACATATAATGCATGTATTAACAATAGGATAAATAATATTTTTTTCATGCAACTTTCCTCTCATTTACTTAATAGCGCATCTTAAAGAATATAGCTTCCAACTTGAGCATCAACTGCTTTCGGATTGTAAACATGATCTGCTATATATTTACCCGAAACATAGACATTCGTTCCGCTATATAGATACGGATTTACATAACCATTTTTATAATATCCTAATCCATTATATGTCTCTAATAAACAAAGCATCGCTGTCATATCCTGCGTATCATATGTTATATCCAATTTACTGATTTCATACGACTTTTCGGCTATAGCATCCAACGCCGCCTCATCAAAATTGTAAAATAATTTGCCTCTTGGTTCTTTTGTAGTTACCTGCCCCAGGGATTGTCCGTTGTGCAAATATACATTGAATCCTCCCTGCATATAGTCGCCATTGTTTTCACGATAATGAATCACTGCAAGCATCTCCGGTGGTATCCCCATCTGCTTTGCTAATCTCATATATCTACTTTTATTTCTCTCGTATGCTTCTTTAAAGTGTTTTATTGTTTCATTGTATTTAGAATCAATGGCATAAATTTTTCCAATCATTTCTTCATTATACTTGTACCAATCCATATCCAAATTAGCAGCATATAACAATGTCGTCTGCCCTGACGTAACCGGGGTAATAATCCCACCATGTCTACAGAATAACATAGAAGACATCATAATACCTGGAACCATTCCACGCCTGTCCTCATTCCAAAACATCATATAAGATGTTTCTGTTGGAAGGTTATCCCATTCATCACATAAATCAATAAGCGCCTCGAAAAGGGGGAATATTATCTCCTGCCTTTCGGTCTTTTACGGTTGCATGATACCGATATCCGCAACATTTTGCTTTCGGATTCTCTGTTACATTCAGAATCGTTGTTCGACTGGGAGATGGTGCGTTATACCCCTTACCCTGCAACAGCTTAAAATCCGTTGTTGCCATATTGCACTGTAGTATTGCACCATTCACTAAATACTCATCATGATCTTTTGAATAGAGTTCTGCCATGTATTTATCTTCTGTTATTTCAGAATCTTCTTCTGCTTTTTGAGCTATTTTTTCAGCGGACCGATTTTTCGCCTCATTAGCCAATTCTTTTTGTTTGTCTGAACAATTTACCTTACGCCCACTATCATCTATATGATATAATTCATATTCACTCATCGGCATCCTCCAAATAATACTCTCAATGCTCCTGAAAATTTCTATGCAACTTCTATCTCCGTCAGTTTGATTCCCTTTATCCCCCTTCTTAAAATACTCTCCACGAAATCCATCCTCCCGATCATGCCGTTTTTATCATACTTCTTAAACCTGAAAACTGCTTTTGAAAAAACTTTTTCTTTATCCAGCACCAGGTTTAATATCCTGTTCCCGACAGAATTGAACTGCGTTTTATTTGACAGGCAATCCGGTTCTTCCAGAATCGTCAGCATATACGTCGCATTAATACCGCTCTCTTTATTCCATAGCTTGATTCCCTTAAAAAGAATATCCGGCTGATACATCATGACTGTTTTCAAATAAGTTTCAGATGATAATAAAAACGGCGTGCATATCATATCCGGGAAAAATCCTTCCCTCGGGAAATCCATTTCTACCATATTCCACATTGGCAATCTGTCAAAATCTTTTTTGGTCAGTATCCGAACGTCAATTACATGATTTTTGTTGATGCTATATGGAATTCTGTTTTTTTCATCCGTTTCTATCAGAAAGTATTTCATCTTCATTCCTCTCCTTCGTATATAGAACTGTTGCACTATCCATATATTCTCCATAAATGATCTTGAAATCCTCCGCTATGCGGACGTCGTTCTTTTCTATCGTTTCCATGATCAATCCGCTCACACTGTCCATCATCTTATACATAACGGAATAATAGAATTTGATGTATTCTTCATAAATATCCAAAAGCTCATAATCCTGTATCCTTATAAATTTTTCTGCTGCTTTCTTATGCAGATAATCCAAATCCTCCAGATATGGCTCCTGTAAGAAATGCGGACAATAATAAATTCCAGTTTCCTGCTCGTCCAGATAAAATCCTTCGTCCATGACCTGTATATAAAATTCCAGTCTTCCAAGATAAATGCCAGAACGAAGAAAGCTGCATACAAAATATTTTATTTCACCTTTCTTATGCTGCTTCTGCGTATCATCAACATACAATAAAAGTTCGCTTATCGTTCCTTTTAACTCATCCCAGATGGCATGTCCGTTTTTCTCGATTTCTACCTGTATCTGCCCACAGGATTTTTGAAACTTCTCTTCCATATATGGCTGTAAAAATTGCAGCATTTCCGGTCTGCGGTCATGATTTTGTTTCATAATCTTCTATATCCCCTCTGTTTTATGTTCATTTATCTTTTCCTGCAAATGCTATTGACTTGTATCGTTGTAAGCAGCTTCAATATGACCGGCTTCCAGTAAACGGTAGATAGTGCGTACCTCGACTGTAAAGGATAAATATGTGACAATAGACTATATTTCTATCATGAGTATCAAAAGTTAAGCCTCAACTTTTGACACCGATATCAGGAGGTAAGTCTATGAGTTCAGAAACAACCATAGTGGCTGAGCAGTGCCGTCTCCAGGAATGGGCTGCTCAGATCCGGGACTGCCAGAGCCGTCCAGCCGGCATGAGCGTTGTCACCTGGTGTGCCCATCATGGCATCACAAAAGCGAATTATTATTACCGGCTGCGCCGCGTAAGGGAGGCCTGCCTGAAAACCATCCAGGGGAAAATGCCCGCACAGCAGGTGGTTCCTGTAGAGCCGGAACTTTTACAGTGCCGGGAACAGGAAAGCAGAACCCCACAGTCCGGGCTGGATATTTCCATAAAAGGGTTCTCCATCCATGTAACAGAATCCACATCCATGCCCCTTCTGGCAGAAGTTCTAAAGGCGGTGCGGCATGCTGAATGACGCCACATGTTTCAAGGCCGTTTATATCGTCTGCGGATACACGGACCTGCGGTCGGGAATGGACCGGCTCGC